>NZ_JAKZGB010000002.1:0-510093 GCF_022549545.1 Acinetobacter sp. ANC 3882
ATGGTAGTGTGGCACTTGCCATGTGAGAGTAAGTCATCGCCAGCTTTTAAATACTAACACCCCCTCCGCTAACGCAGAGGGGGTGTTTTTTATTGGAGCAATTTTTATAAATAAGAAAAGCGTCAAACTAAGACGTTTATAATGGAATAAAAAATATTATTTATAAGTTTTTGTATTATTTTATCTTGATATAACTTTATAAATGAGGTGACTAATTTGGAAAATAGAAATAATAGGCTGCTGAGAGGGGTAAGAGCTTTTAGTCCATTATTACAAGCTTTTGAGGCTGGGTATTCAAAAGAGGAGATTAAAGCTCATATTTTAACAACCCTCGAGCCTGAGTTTGATAACCCAGAAATCCTTGTAAGATATGGGATTGATTTATTGGCAGTAGAAACAATAAATGTTACCAAGGTACGAGCTAATGATTGGTCTTCTCAATTATATGATAAAAGTATGGAGGCTCGTAGAAGCCTTTTAGCTAATGATAAAAATATATGCGCTGAAGTGTGCTCAAAATGGGAAGCAGATATTGGTAAGGCGCTGACTTTTTATTGGAGCTCTATTAAATTTGAGCATTCTAAAGATGATTTGCCAATTGATGAATATGCTTATGAATTATTTAGGAATATTGGTGGGTTGATCGAAGGCACACTTCAAATTTACTTAAAAGAACTGCTGCACATTACACTTTGTGCAAATGGTGAAAGTAGTTCTTATTCAGAAGTTTCATCTTTAAGCTTAGGTAATGTTATTAGTAAACTATCTGAAAAATTTGGAAATTCTGATATTTTTACATTAAGCCCATGGATGGTTCCCCTAAATCAGTGGAGAAATATTGCTCAACACTTCTCTATAGATACGGATAACTTTTCAATTAATTGCAGATATGGAGCGAAGAATCAGCATATTATTAAACTGAAAAGAGAAGAATTAATGGAAATAGCAAGATCTATTTTTACTTTGTATTCAGCAATTAGGACGTCTCAAACAATATTCTTCTTAGATAGTGCTGACTCATTGATATCTCATTGTAACGGTTTTTAAAAGGAAAGATGCCGATAAGCAATTTCAGTTTTGTGTTGGCGCAGCATCTCAGGGTTTTGAAGTAATTGATCTAAAGGTAGAGATTAATAAAGCATATGCAGAGTTTTATGATGTAACCGATGAGAATTCTTTCGAGAGAGCCATTCATGCTGTGCAATTTGTTTATCAGCTTTGGATAGCTACTAGATCAGATATTTTAGTAGTTAAGTACAATACTAAGTTAAGAGATAAATATTTAATAGCTACTGCAAAATCAGAAGACTGTGAAAAGGTTTATAAAGGAGAGGAGGGTTTCTCTTATCTGTCAGAAGTTGTTGATTTTGAAATGGAACCACATCATATATAAAACTGATATTGAGTTAGCATCAAATTTAATATAGATGCATCACTAAATTTAAGTTTTAATTGTGGTTGATACTAAAAACTGAGTCATACCTTATGAAACTCAATTCTTTCTCTCCACTCCTTGAAGATGATGACGAACTGCATCTTCCTGAGCTGGTGTATTGGGCATCTCTTGGTGATGTGGAACAAGTAGAGCAATTATTGGCAGAGGGTACAGATCCAAATCAGACCGATGATGACGGTTATAGTGCATTACAGGCTGCTGCAGAGAATGATCATTTAGCTGTGGTGAAGTTACTTGTGGGTAAAGGTGCAAACGTGGCTTATAAAGGCGAATATACGGCCCTACAGCTTGCTGAAATGGCGAATCATGACGAAGTAGTTGCATATCTTAAAAGTCTTTAAATCACGCATAAAAATGATAGATAAAAAGAAGCCCCATCATCCTGACGGGGCTTCTTCATATTCAGTTTATGTCGTTGATATCCTATTAACGACCACGTCCTGTGTGTTTTATTATTCTCAATGAGACTTCCTGTCTCTCTATGATTTGTATGATAGGTGAAAAGTTTGCATTCGGATATTCGTCAATTACTGCGATCTTTGTAGGCTTTGGCGTACAGCAATAGAGCGTGGGGACCGATTAGCTATAAAAAAACGGAATCTATTGATTCCGTTTCTGTTTAATTCTGGTTTTAGAAATGAATATCTAAACCGATATAAGGGCCTTTAAAGTTAAATTTAAGGTCATTTTTTTCGTAATCATCTAATTTGATATCTAAGATGCGGTAGCCTGCTTTTAAGCCGACATCGACCAAAAGATTATCAATAAAGTTGTATTGTAATTCGGCTTGAGCATCGGTGATTTTGGCATCATTAAAGTTGCTATATAACAACTCTGCTTTAGCACTTAGGCCGGTGAATGGCAGTTTCACACCAGCAGAGCCGTAGATCACAGGGACTGTTTTATCGATGTCGGTTTTGCTTAGGCCCAGTGTTTTTACATCACCATTGAGATTGGTTGCGCCTAGACCGACATCTGCATTTACGATGGTATCCAAGATTTCATAATATAAAATGAAATCGGTATGGTCGATGTTGAGGTCATACACAGGCTGACCTGCGACTTCATTGTCAGTTTGTGATTTTAAATTCACATAACGAATTTTTGCATTTGGAATCAGTGGAATTGGGTGTTCAAATGCCAGTGAAACTTGTGCAGAACCTTTGCGATCAAGGTCTTGATCTGGCGCTGATGTTTGCGCAGCCATATTGGCTTCACCATTGTAATTCCAATAGCTGAGATCACCTTTTACACCAATCAAATCCGCTTGTGCGACGCCACAAAAGCTTGTCCCTAAAGCAAGCATTGATATTTTTAATATTTTCATTGCATTGTCCTAATAAATATCGAAAACCGTAATGAATTGTTGTGAATTCATCAGTGAATGGGCGAATCATATAGTGATCTTGGGAAATATGCAGTAGTCTAATTTTAAATTTTTATAAAGGAATCGATAATAATGACAGATACACCAAGCGTGCTGGATTATCCGCTGTATGTGGCAGGAAAGGCTGTGACCACGGGGCAATGGTTAGAAGTGCATGATAAGTATCGAAATACCGTGTACGCACGGGTGGCATTGGCTGATGCTAAAGTGCTTGAAAAAGCGATTTCGGCTTCGGTAAAAGCAGAAACGGAAATGGCAGCACTCAAGCCTTTTCAAAAGCAGCAAATCTTGCTGCATTGTGTAAAACGCTTTAATGAATTACGTGAGCAACTCACTGAAATTCTGATTGCCGAAGGGGGCAAGCCTCGTGGTGCAGCGAGTGCCGAAGTAGAACGCTTAATTAATACCTTTCAATTGGCCGCAGATGCAGTCACGCAGCTCGATGACGGTCGCATGCTGCCTTTAGCTGTCACGCCTGCTGCCGCACGGTTCCGTGGCATGGTCAAACAGGTGCCAATTGGTGCGATTTCTTTAATCAGCCCGTTTAATTTCCCTTTAAATCTGGTCGCTCATAAGATTGCCCCTGCGATTGCAGCAGGTTGTCCATTTGTGTTGAAACCTGCAAGTTTGACCCCGATCAGTGCATTGATGATTGCTCAGGTTTTGGCGGAAACAGAGTTACCTAAAGGTTCATGGTCAGTATTGCCGTGTGATCGCCAAGCAGCAGATATTCTGGTGACGGATGATCGCTTTAAATTATTGAGCTTTACGGGGTCGGATCAGGTCGGTTGGGACATGAAAGCGCGTGCGGGTCGCAAGAAAGTGACTTTGGAACTTGGTGGCAATGCCGCAGTGTTGATTGATGGGGATACCGTAATTGATGATGCTTTAATTGATCGTTTAATTGCTGCGGCTTATGGTCATGCGGGGCAAGTATGTATCAGTGTGCAGCGGATTTTAGCACATGCCGATATCTATGCTGATCTGAAAAAGAAACTCATCGCAAAATTGAAAAAAATCAAGGCAGATGACCCAAGCTTAAGCAGCACTGTGGTTGGGCCGATGATTAAGGAAGCTGAAGCTGTTCGCCTGAAAAAATGGGTGGATAAAGCTGAGAAGAAAGGAGCAAAAGTACTGATAGGAGGAAGTTTACAAGGTGTCCTATTTGAGCCAACTTTACTGGAGAATGTAGATGCCAAACTTGAAGTGTATAAGGACGAAGCTTTTGGTCCCGTTGCAATTTTAGAAAAGTTTAAAGCGTTCGAGGAGGGCATTGCCACCATTAACCAAAGTCGTTTTGGTTTGCAGGCAGGTGTGTATACGCAAAATCTCAATAAAATGCTGTATGCATGGGATCATTTACATGTTGGAGGCGTGATTATTAACGATGTCCCGACGTTCCGTGTCGATAATATGCCCTATGGTGGTGTGAAGGATTCTGGCCTAGGCCGCGAAGGGATTCATTCTGCGATTCGGGATATGCAAGAGGAAAGATTATTAGCCATCAAACAATAAAAAAGATTGTGGCCCAAGCGAAGTTTTAGCTTCGCTTGATTGTTTTATGTACTTGATTTTTATAAGTTGACTGCAAGGTCAAAATTACAGTCTGTTGAAAAATAATCAGTTGTTCAAAAAAGATGACTTTTTCTTTCAGAATTTACAGTAAAAATGAATAAAAACAGGTATTGTTCGGCTATTAAAAGCAGAAAAACAAAGCCCAATCTTTAAGGAAGATGGTTTGGTTTTTGCTTTGTTTGTTCATGCAAACGGAGACCCACAAGGTTGAACTTTCATGCAAACAAAACAAGATTTTTTATGGCACTTTTCATGTCTGTTGGATAATAAAAACCTAACGCAGCATGGAATGCCAGCAATACATACTTAGGTGTTTTATGGCAGATTCTCGTGAAAACTGGACATCACGATCTGGTTTTATTATTGCAGCTGTTGGTTCAGCTGTAGGTTTAGGTAACATTTGGCGTTTTCCTTATGTTGCTTATGAAAATGGCGGTGGGGCATTTCTTATCCCTTATTTACTGGCATTGATTACTGCTGGTTTACCTCTTTTATTTTTAGATTATGCAACAGGACATCGTGCGCGTAATTCACCTCCAAAGGCATATCGTGCGCTATTTAAAGGCGGTGAGACCCTCGGTTGGTGGCAAGTCTGTGTGTGTATCATCATCGGCTTGTACTATGCGAGCGTACTGACTTGGGCGGGTAGCTATGTCTACTTCTCAATTGGTCAGGCATGGGGCAGTGACCCAGAAAGCTTCTTCTTCAATACGTATTTGCAAACCTCGAAAGCGACTGGTTTCGATCTACAGTTTGTGAGTCATTTGTTCTGGCCAATCGTTGGGATTTGGGCACTCACCTTAATTATTTTGTATGGTGGGGTTAAGAAGGGCGTTGAATTATCCAATAAGATTTTCATGCCGTTGTTATTTGTCTTGTTTACGGTTCTTGTTATTCAATCATTACGTTTACCAGGTGCGGTAGAAGGCTTAAATGCATTCTTTACCCCGAACTGGTCAGCCATGATGAACTATAAAGTTTGGTTAGCTGCGTATGGTCATACTTTCTTCTCGTTGTCTGTTGGCTTCGGGATCATGGTGACGTATGCCTCTTACTTAAAACCAAAAACCAACTTAACGGGTTCAGGCTTGATTGTTGGTTTTGCCAATGCTTCAACCGAGATTTTGGCAGGTATTGGTATTTTTGCTGCGTTGGGCTTTATGGCACATGCGGCAGGTAAAGAAGTACACGATGTTGTGAGTGGTGGTATTGGTCTGGCATTCATCGCATTCCCTAAAATCATTTCAAGTTTAGGTGCGGGTGCAGATTTATTTGGTTTCTTATTCTTCTCTTCGTTGTTTGTTGCAGGTATCTCTTCCATGGTCAGTATCTTGGAAGTGCCGATTGCGGCAATGCAGGACAAGTTGAAATGGGGCCGTACCAAAGCTGTAACCATTATTGGTGGTGGTAGTGCGCTTGTTTCAGTTATCTTATTCTCAAGTGTGAATGCGATTAAACTGGTAGATATCGTCGATCACTTCATCAATAACATCGGTATTATTGGTGGTGCATTGATCTCGATTATCAGTATTGCTTGGTTTAAACGTTCTGCTTTGCGTGAACTGCGTGATCACGTCAACCGTATTTCGACCATTCAATTGGGCAAAGGGTGGGATTTCACTTTGACGGTGATCACCTCGTTGATCTTGTTAACCACCTTAAGCATGACCGTATTTAACTTGGTGAAAAACGGTTACGATAGTTATAGCATGAGCTTACAAGGCATCTTTGGATGGGGTAGCGTGATTTTCTGTGCAGTCGTTGCAATTGTACTCAGCCGAATCAAAGATCGCTAGGAGAACAAATATGAATACTTCAGCAATCGTAATGATGGTGATTTCAATGGTGTTTTTATGGGGCGGATTAGCATTGTCTATTCTGCACTTATCCAAACATCCAGAAGAACTCGATGATGTTCTGGAAGAAGTCAAAGATCAGCATACGCTCTAAATTGAATGAATAAAAAAGCAGGCTTCAAAGCCTGCTTTTTTATTTTGATTAAGCCAATTTTTTAATTCGGCAATAATAGAAACCATCACCAGATTGAGCAGAAGGTAATAATTGACGACCATAAGTCTGTTCAATACCCCAATCTGCATTGATTTTGATTTCTTCTGCATCAGCATGTTCTGCAAAGAATGCCGCCATTTGCTGCTCATTTTCAGCTTTGAGAATCGAGCAGGTGATATACAGTAAAGTGCCACCGACTTTAAGTTGTTGCCACATCTGCTGCAAAATCTGTTGTTGTAAGGCCACAGTCTGCGCGATATCTGTTGATTGTCTGAGCAGACGAATATCAGGATGGCGACGAATCACACCTGTTGCAGAACAAGGCGCATCCAACACGATACAATCAATTAGTTCCTGTGCCTGCCAAGTAGTGGCATCTGCGGTAATAATCTCAACATTAGGTTGATCTAGGGCAAGACGTTCTAAATTTTCAGAAACACGTAATAAACGTTTTGCATCATGATCGAGTGCAATCAGTTTTTTCGGGTTAAAGCGCTCAAGAATATGTGCAGTTTTACCCCCTGGTGCAGCACATGCATCGACAACCACTTGGTCATCTAAGTTGGGTAAAAGCATCGCGCACAGTTGTGCATGTTCATCCTGAACAGAAAAGCCACCTTCTTCGAAACCTGGTAAATGGGTAATATTGCCCGTTTGCTCCAAAACAATACCAACATCTGAAAGCATGCAAGGACGAGCATCAATTTGCTCTTCGTCCAAAATCTCTAAATATTCGTTACGACTGACTTGACGTTCATTGACGCGCAGGGTCAGTGGCGCGACTTGTTTTAAGGCTTGACATAGAGACTCTGCTTGCTCAGGCCAATCTTTTTTGAGGCGTTTGAATAACCAACTTGGTAAACCATGCGTATTATTCAACGCTGTTTCAAATTCAGCTGTTTCACGTGAAACACGACGCAGAATCGCATTGACCAAACCACTCATTGGCTCGAAACCGAGTTGCTTAGCCGCATTTACAGTTTCTGAAATCGCAGCATGTACAGGAATACGCGTACATAAAATTTGATATAAACCCAGATATAAGCAACTTTCTAGTGCTTCATTGTCTAATGGTTTTGTGAGCAATGGTAAGGTAATGGCTTTTAACGAATACCATTGGCGCAAACAACCTAACGTAAGCTCGTGATATAAACCACGGTCACGCTCAGCAACAATATTGATATGTTGATTCAAAACGGAAGTCAAAGATTGCCCATTTTGAACCGCCAAAAGTGTTTTGACCACTTGGGCACGAAGATTCAAATTTTTTGCAGATGATTGATTCGATTGGCTCATGGGAGAATTTGTCCAATATGTAATTTCTGGGTTTGGGCAATTTGAACTGGATTGAGGGCTTTAGCACCTGGCCATTGCAAGCTAGTTAAGCACACTGCGGTAGTGTCGCCACAGGCAACGTGAACGCCTTGTTTATCAATGGCAAGGATCTCACCAGCTTGTGCATCGATTTTACTATGCTGTGAAAGTGCAGACCCCCATACACGCAAGGCATTATTTTCATCCAGCTGGATAAATGCCACGGGCCAAGGATTAAAAGCACGAATATTACGATCAATTTGAATCGCATTCATACTCCAATCAATCCGTGCTTCTGCTTTCACCAATTTGTGTGCATAGACGGTGAGTGCTTCATCTTGCACTTCACGTTTCTCGATGAAGCTTTGCAAGCTTTGTTCTGATTCAAGCACAGCACAAATCGCTTCTGCACCTTGAGCAGCCAATTTGTCATGCAAGCTGGCAGAGGTATCTTCCGCAGTAATTGGGCAATAAGTTTTATACATCATATCGCCCGTATCTAAACCTGCCGCCATTTGCATAATGGTAATGCCTGTTTCAGCATCGCCTGTGGCAATAGCACGTTGAATTGGGGCAGCACCACGCCAGCGTGGTAGCAATGAACCATGAATATTTAAACAACCGTATTTCGGTGTATCTAAAACAGCTTGCGGTAAAATCAAGCCATAAGCTGCGACCACCATCACATCTGCGCCTAGTGCGGCAAGTTCTTGTCGCGCTGCCAAGCCGTCTTCCGTAGACGCTTTAAAATTCAAAGGTTGATAAACAGGTAAACCGTGTTCGAGTGCTAATTGTTTAACAGGAGATGGCGTTAATTTTTGCCCACGCCCTGATTTACGGTCAGGTTGGGTATAAACCGCAATGATCTGGTGGGATGTTTTTAATAATGCCGCCAATGCGGTTGCCGCAAATTCAGGCGTACCAGCAAAAATGATTTTCACAAATGGAATCCAAATAAAACTTATCTCAAATTATAAGCGAAAAAGCGACGAGCCCCTAATTCAGGGCATGAATTGCTTTTGAGCAAAAAAAGATAGGCCTGTTGGTCATCTGTTAAACGATAACTTGTAGTATGATGCAAAGAGCTCAGTATCATTTCGCCAGAGAGAAAGTCCTATTTTTCTCGAGCACACACTTGTTGGGAATACAAAATGCCTGATTATCGTTCGAAAACATCAACACATGGAAGAAATATGGCTGGCGCACGCGGTTTATGGCGTGCGACTGGTATGAAAGATGAAGATTTTGGCAAGCCAATTATTGCGGTGGTCAACTCATTTACCCAATTTGTTCCAGGTCACGTGCATCTTAAAGATTTAGGTCAACTTGTTGCGAGAGAAATTGAAGCTTCTGGTGGTGTCGCGAAAGAATTTAATACCATTGCCGTAGATGACGGCATTGCCATGGGTCATGACGGGATGCTGTATTCACTGCCATCACGTGATTTGATTGCCGATTCTGTAGAATACATGGTCAATGCACACTGTGCTGATGCAATGGTATGTATCTCGAACTGTGACAAGATCACTCCGGGAATGTTGATGGCAGCGATGCGCCTGAACATCCCAGTGGTTTTCGTGTCTGGCGGTCCGATGGAAGCAGGTAAAGTCAAATTCCGTGGTGATGAGAAGGCGATTGACCTTGTTGATGCCATGGTGGTCGCAGCAGACGAAAGCTATACCGATGAAGAAGTTGCTGCATTTGAACGTTCAGCATGTCCAACCTGTGGTTCATGTTCAGGGATGTTCACGGCAAACTCAATGAACTGTTTAACTGAAGCCCTAGGTTTATCTTTACCGGGTAATGGTTCAATCGTTGCGACGCATGCCAATCGTGAAAAACTGTTCCTAAGAGCAGGTCGTTTGGTTGTGGAATTGGCGAAACGCTATTATGAACAAAATGATGACAGCATCTTGCCACGTTCAATCGCAACTAAAGATGCGTTTGAAAATGCCATGACGCTTGATATTGCAATGGGTGGCTCTACCAATACGGTGTTGCATTTACTCGCAGCTGCACATGAAGCAGAAGTTGATTTCACCATGGATGATATCGACCGTTTGTCTCGCCAAGTGCCTGTATTGTCAAAAGTTGCACCAGCAAAACAAGACGTGCACATGGAAGATGTACACCGTGCGGGTGGCATCATGGCAATCTTGGGTGAACTTGATCGTGCACAGCTATTAAAGACCTCATGCCCGACAGTACATGAACCAACCCTAAAAGATGCATTAGACAAGTGGGATATTATCCGTACTGAAGATGCGGATGTTTATGAATTCTATCGTTCATCGCCGGGTGGCATTCCAACGCAAGTGGCGTTCTCGCAAAACCGTTATTATTCAACTTTAGATGGTGACCGTGAAAATGGTGTGATTCGTAATGCTGAACATGCTTTCTCTAAAGACGGTGGTTTGGCGGTTCTCTACGGTAACATCGCATTAGATGGCTGTATCGTAAAAACAGCGGGTGTGGATGAGTCAATTCTTAAATTTACGGGTACAGCACGCGTTTTTGAAAGCCAAGATGCCGCGGTAGAAGCGATTTTGGATCATAAAATTGTTGCAGGCGATATTGTGGTGATTCGCTACGAAGGGCCACGTGGTGGACCAGGGATGCAGGAAATGTTGTATCCAACCAGTTACCTCAAATCAAAAGGTTTAGGTAAAGACTGTGCCTTGATTACCGATGGTCGTTTCTCGGGCGGTTCATCAGGTTTGTCGATCGGTCATGTGTCTCCAGAAGCAGCAGAAGGTGGTGCGATTGGCTTGGTTGAAGATGGCGATACCATTGAAATTGATATTCCAAACCGTACCATTCATTTGAATGTAGATGATGCAACGATGGCTCATCGCCGTACTGTTCAGGAAGCAAAAGGCTGGCATCCTGCCGAAGAGCGTAAACGTAAAGTGTCTAAGTCATTGAAGATTTACGCAATGCATTCGACCAGCGCAGCCAAAGGTGCAGTACGAGTTTTGTAATCCCATTTAGTCCCTCTTTCAATTAAGGGGGACTTTTTTCTCATTTTATAAGATACTGAATACACTTATTGGCTCACTTGTTAGAGCACAAGTTTGAAAAAACTTTTCCATTTATAAATTTATGACCATTAGAGGCTATCGACATGTCTTTGTTACGTCGTTGGTTTGACCCCATTCGATCGAGTTGGTTCTATCAGAAACCTTCGCGTCAGGCGGTGTTACCCACGGAACAGGGTTTGAGTATTTACCTGCGTCTGGACGATGTTTATAGCTATCTTGCGGTACAACAACTGGATCAGCTCAATGAAATTTTGAGTGATGAGTTGAAACCTTTAAAAGTGATTATTTCAAGGCAAGACGCTGAACCTCCGAACGAGATGTCCAAGCAGGATTGGCAAAGCTATTGTCTAAATGATGCCAAAATTCTGGCCAAACAACACCGTTTTGGCTTCGATGACACCCCAGAAATCCCCAGCGCAGAAGCATTACAACAAGCTGAAACCATTCTTCGAAATACCCCGTTACGAGAACAAAACTTCTTACATTTGCTTGAAGATGTGTTCCATATGCTATGGCAGCAACAATATGGAAAATTGCGTACCTTATACGCAATGGCAAGTCAGCATCAAAGCCCTCAAGATTACCCTGAACGTATTTTTAAAGATGTACCTGTTGCGGCCAGTTATTTTGAATTTGGTGAGCGTAAATACCAAGCGGTCGATGATCTATTGCGTCTGACTCGCCGTTTGAAACAACAAAAATTACTGACAGGAAATCCAATTTTCCTGATCAATCATATCGAATGGCGTGAGCATTTGATTAACGATGGTGAAGCTTTGGCAGAAGTCCAAGCTTTGCATCCTGAATTGGATCTGTATATTGCGCTTGAAGACCCAATGAGCTGGTTGTTATTGGCCTATATCAAAGAAGAGTTGGCCAATTATTATAATATCCAGTTGAAGGTCTATCCTCTGAGTTATCACGGGCGCGACTGGTTTGACTGGAGTCTTGCGACTCGTGTCTCCAAGCGTACTCAAGTGGCATTTACGCCATTCTGTCGCCCAACCAAAGAAGCAACCTATGAAATGGCACGACTGTTTTATAGTGTGCCAGAAGAACAACAGGTGGATTGTATTCATCAGATTTTTGAAGGGGTGTGGACGCGTGGCAAAGACTTGTCATTTAAAGCGCATTTCCAACGCATGCAAAAACGCTTAGAGATTGAAAGCATCACCGAACAAGATGTTGAAATTTTGCTGAAACAGAATGATGAATTGTGTCAGCAAAAGCATCAGCCAGATTTTCCAGTACTAGAATTACGTATTGATGGGCAGAGCTATGTGTTTAATAGCCTGTATCGAGTCTGGATGATTGAAAGCATTATTAGTAATGTTTTGGAAGATAAATATAAAACAGCCTCAAGCTCTGCCTGAGGCCTACTCCTAAAAATAAGAATAGGGCAAGCGTCCATTTTTTTCGTAGCATAACTCCGACGCAATATCGGAGATTCGGGCGTGACTTTTTTAGCAATCATTGTGATGGTATTTGTCTTTGCTGGCATGATTAAAGGCATGATCGGCTTGGGTTTACCTGCGGTCTCGATGGGGTTGCTCACGATTGCCATGAGTCCGTTTCAGGCAGCATCCCTACTTATTGTTCCTTCGATGATTACCAATATTTGGCAGTTGTTTGCAGAAGGTCGGGTTTGGACCTTTGTCCGTCGTTTCTGGTCGTTGCTGCTGGGGATTGTGATAGGTTCGATCTGGAGTTTCTTACCGACTTTAAGCCAAAGTCATGGCAAGACCAGTGAAATTTTATTGGGCAGCATGTTGGTGCTCTATGGCCTGTATGGTCTATGTGTCAAAAATCTACCTCATTTGGCAGCGCATGAACGTTGGTTATCCCCTTTGGTGGGGTATATCGGTGGTGCGGTGACTGTCGCAACAGGTGTGGTCATCATTCCAGTCGTACCTTATTTGCAGTCTTTGCATCTGAAACGTGATGAGCTGGTTCAGGCTTTAGGATTGACCTTTACCGTGTCCACCATTTGCTTGGCCGTATTTCTACACCATAACCCGATGCAGGGAATCACACTGGATTATCGTCTGTCGGTTGTGGCCTTGGTGGCAGCTTTGGTTGGGATGTGGTTGGGTAAAAAAATTCGCTATCAACTGAATGAACAACGTTTCCGCCGTTTATTTTTTATCGGCTTGGTGGCGTTAGGCGGATATATGCTATCGCATTAATCTTGCTGTGAACTAAGGACGATGCTGTAACAGAAACTCAGAAAATTGCTGATAATTTTCGGGTAGTTGACTGAAATCTTGTGTTGCCAATAGCAGCTTGCGATTGGCCCACGCACCTAATAATTGAACCATGTGGAAATGATAATCGGGTTGTAAACGTTGTGCAGCGCGGGCAGGCATAATGGCGATACCAACGCCTTTGGCGACCACCTCTGCAATCGCAGCAAAATTAGGTAAGCGCAAACGGTATTGGATATTAAAGCCGAGCAATTTGGCTTGGGTTTCAATCGATTGCTGCAAAGAATGATGCGGCATCAATCCAATAAAACCAAAACTCAGTGCCTCGACCAGATTTAACGACGTATGCTGAGCTAAGGCATGAACAGCAGGGCAGATCAGTACCAGAGGATCGCTGGCAAATTGCTGCGTCTGTAAATGTTGAGTATCAAAAAAACTGGAAACCAATCCGAGTTTGGCAATGCCTTTGCTCAGTGCCGCGACGATTTCAGAACTTTCTGCTTCATGTAGGTCGATATTCATTTCTGCATGGCGCATTAGAAATTGTGGTAACAGCGGTGGCAGATATTCACTTTGTGCAGAAGAGTTACACCACAAGGTTAATGATTCGGGCGGTTGTTGCCGAAAGCGTTGCATCTCATGTTCGAGTTGATTTTTTTGCCCAATCAAACGCTGTGCATGTTCAGCCAAAGCATGTCCCGCCGTCGTGAGCTCGACCCCAGAGGTCTGTCGAATAAATAAGGCGGTATCGAAGTAGTGTTCGAGTTTTTTAATCCGTTCACTGGCCGCTTGCAACGAAATTGCAGAACGTTCGGCACCTTTGGTGAGACTACCAGTGCTGACGATATGCAGAAATAATTGTAAATCAAAAAAATCAAAACGCATGATGGCAACGTATTGAAATATAAAAAAGCCATCATACTAAAAAGGTGCTAAATAAAGATAGGGTATTATTGTGGTGCAAAAAAAGGCAGCCTCAGCTGCCTTCAATCTTCTAATTTTTATCTTTTAAACTAAACAACAGATTGAGGAAAATCGCAGCAAAAGTGGCGGTACCAATACCACCTAAATTGAAGTTACCAAACAGTAATTCAAAGTTACCTGCCCCTAAAATAATGGTGACAGAGGCGATGATGAGATTTTTATTATTTGAGAAATCGACTTTGTTTTCGATCCAGATCTTCGCACCTGCAATGGTAATTAAGCCAAATACCACGATCGAAGCACCTGTAAGGACTGCTGTCGGGATAGTACTAATCACTGCGCCAAATTTAGGAGACAGACCCAAGAAAATCGCAAAGACACCCGCGATCACAAACACAATTGTGGAATAAACACGGGTCACTGCCATCACACCAATGTTTTCACCATAGGTGGTCATGCCAGGCGCGCCAACACTACCCGATAAAGTTGTGGCCAAACCATCGGCAACAAAAGCTTTGCCCAATTGCGGCGTAAGATTTTCACCAGTCATTGCACCCACTGCTTTGATATGACCCAGATTCTCTGCCACTAAAATCAGTGCGACTGGCGCAATGATCAGAATCGCATTTAAATCAAAAGTTGGATGTGAAAAGCTTGGAATACCGAACCATGGCGCTGCTGCGATTTGGGAGAAATCGATCGGTTTGCCATAGCCTAAAACATTGGTTGCAATGGCATAAATCGCATAGGCGATCAGCAGGCCAACCAGTAGCAATAAACGTTGTAATAGGCCTTTGGTAAACACTGCAATGATCCCCATACTGAGTACGGTCATGAGTGCCATCCACATTTCAAAAGGCTGTCCTGCAACGCCTTTGATGGTGACAGGTGCAAGGTTAAGCCCAATGATCATTACGATCGCGCCTGTGACCACCGGTGGCATCAGTTTTTCGATCCAACGTGTGCCAGTGAGCATGACCGCAAAACCGATCAAGGCATAAAAAATACCGCAGGCCACGATACCGCCTAAGGCAACAGAAAGGTTGGGGTTGGCACCTGAGCCAGTGATATGGCCTGTCGCTGCAGCAACCACACCGATAAAGGCAAAACTTGAGCCTAAGTAACTCGGTACACGTCCACCCGTGATCAGGAAGAAAATGATGGTACAGATCCCTGACATTAAGATGGCAAGGTTAGGACTAAAGCCCATCAATAATGGCGCAAGAACTGTTGCACCAAACATTGCAAATGCGTGTTGAACCCCGAGTACCGCACTTTGTAAGGGCGGTAAATATTCATTTGTCGCAACAGGGCGATGATCGATCTTCCCCTGATACGGCTGCCATTTTGGAAACCAACTTGACATAAATTAGACTCATTATGTGATATCAGCGCGTATGATACCCTGTCTTAAAACGAGCTTTCACCTATAAGCCATTGAGAATATTGCCAGAACAGGCATGGCGAGTTTGTATTTTTACCTTTTGGTAAAATTTGTTTCAAAATAAGCTAGCGGTTTTATTATTTATTTTCGTGCTGATGGTTTGAAAAGTTAACTCTCTTATTTTCAAAATATTTTTTGATTTTTTTCTCTTTTTTAAATTCTGATGGCATATTTTGCCAATCTCGCCATCAATCGCTGTGATTTCTATTGATGGCAAGGCTGACTTTTGAGTTAACCCGTGTTGCGTAGACCCGCAGCAATCCCTGCGATACTGACCATCAAGGCATGATCGACAGGACTGTGTTCGGTTTGGTGTTCCTGTAAATACAGACGACGACGTTTCATCAACTCTGCTTGCAATAAATGCAATGGCAATAAGTAAGGTTTGCGTACTTGCATGGATTGATCCAAGACCTCATTGTTGCTCAGCAGTTTCGATTCGCCTTTCAAACGGAGCAGGGTATCCACTGCATTTTGTAGACGTTGGCGTAGCTCAACACCTAGAATCTTTAAGTCCTGATCTTGAGTCAAATGCGATTCATAATACAGGGCAATATCGGCATCAGATTTAGACAACACCATTTCCAGCATATCAATCAGCGTCTGGAAATAAGGCCATTGTTCCAGCATCTCATTCAAGGTGTTTTTATGCTGTTCATGCACCTGATTAATCGCCGTACCTGTACCTAACCAAGCAGGCAGCATCAAACGGATCTGGGTCCATGCAAACACCCACGGAATGGCGCGCAGTGATTCAATACCACCACTGACTTTGCGTTTGGCTGGACGGGAACCAAGTGGCAACATTTGCAATTCCAGTTCAGGTGTAACCGTACGCAGGTAACTGACAAAGTTCGGATTTTCGCGTACGGTTTGACGATAGACTTTAACTGATAAATCAGTCATTTGAGTCATCAGGTCACACCATTCTTTTTTCGGTTCAGGCGGTGGGAGCAAGGTCGCTTCTAAGGTCGCTGCGGTATAGATTTCCAGATTTTGCAGCGCAATGCCTTCTAAACCAAATTTGAAGCGAATCATCTCACCTTGTTCAGTGACACGGATCGCACCTGAGATTGAACCTGGTGGCTGCGAGAACAGTGCTTGTTGCGTTGGCGCGCCACCGCGGCTGATTGAACCGCCACGACCATGGAACAAGGTCAATTGCACATCATGCTTTTGCGCGATGGCAGTCAACTCTTCCTGAGCACGATATTGGGCCCAGTTGGCTGACATAAAGCCTGCATCTTTGGCGGAGTCGGAATAACCAATCATCACCTCATGTTTACCCTGAATATGCTGTTTGTACCAATGCATATTGAACAAGGTGTTCATGGTTTTGGCTGCGCCGTCCAGATCCTTTAATGTTTCAAATAATGGGACCACGCGAAGCGGATGCTGAATCCCTGCTTCCTTTTGTAGCAACAGCACCGCAAGCACATCACTTGGATATTCTGCCATCGAAATAATATAGGCACCTAAACTCTCAGTCGGTTGTTCCGCCAATGTACGCATGGTGGCAAACACTTCAAGTACATCTGGATGCTGAATCAAGCTGCCTTCAGGCTCATTAAAAAACTTCGGTAATAGTGGACGCTTGCTTTGGAGTTCCTGAATCAGGAAATTTTGACGTGCTTGTTCAGTCCACGATTCAAAATTGCCTAGACCCAGATATTCAGTAATGGCTGAAATCGCTTGGCGATGACGACCTGATTCTTGGCGAATATCGAGTTTGAGCAGCTCAATACCAAAACAGTTGACTCGATAAATGAAATCGAGCAATTGTCCATTGGCAATCTCCGCCAGATTGCTATCAATCAATGAGCGATAGCAAAGTAGTAAAGGCGCTAACAGTTCATCTTTGTTTCTGATGATATTGCTGTCATCGGCTTCAGTTCCTTGCAGACGGTGTGCCAGCCATGAGCGTGTCGCTTTAAGACGTTCGCGAGTCTCACGTAAATATTCACGATACGGTTCTGGATGTTCATAACCTAAAGCTTGGGTCAGTTCTTCCGAACAGCTTTGAATTGACAATTCCCAACGTAAATTTTCAATATCACGCAGATACAAATCTGCTGCCTGCCAACGGGATAACCACAGCACTTCTTGGGTCACTTGATGGGTCACATTCGGGTTGCCGTCACGGTCACCGCCCATCCATGAGGCAAAACGAATCGGAGCAATACTTAAGGGTAAGGTTTGCTCACAATGTTGCTGCGTCAGTTCATTCAATTCACGTATGAACTTAGGCACAGCATTCCAAAGCGATTGCTCAATCGTTGCAAAGCCCCATTTGGCTTCATCCACTGGAGTCGGGCGATGCTGACGGATCTCATCGGTTTGCCATGCTGAACTGACCAATTGCTTAAGGGTAGCAATGGTCTGTTGACGTTCTCTAGGCGTGAGTTTCTGTTGATCCAGCTGTGAGAGACAGTCGGTAATATCATCATATTTTTGAATCAAGGTACGACGGCTGACTTCAGTCGGATGTGCAGTCAGTACCAGTTCAATTTTTAAATCACAGATCTGCTGAAACAGTTGCTGTGTATTGATCTGTTGGCTTTTAAATTTTTCAAATAAATGTGGCATAGGATTTGGACTAGGCGCCTGTTCATCAAATTCGGCCTGACGACGGCTACGAACCACATGATATTGTTCAGCAATATTGGCGAAGTTGAGAAAATGTGAGAATGCGCGAGTCAGTGGCAGAATCTCTTCGTCTTTCAAACCGAGGAAAAGTTGTTCTAGCTGTTTTTCAGCTTCAATCTGGCCGTCACGTGCGCCTTTGGCTAATGCGCGAATTTGCTCAATCTGATTAAACAAATCTTGCCCAGCATGTTGCTTTAAGGTCTCTCCAAGTAAATTGCCCAGTAAGCGGACATCTTCACGTAATGGAGCAGTGATTTGCTGAATCATTCTAATTCTCCTGTTGTTCTCATTCGACTATAGCGCGATTGAGAGACAATCCAAGAGCAGAACGTAAAAAAATGTGAATTTTCTCTAAGTTTTAGCTTGATATTTAAGCAAAAAAATCTCGATGGCGTGTTGAATCATCTGATCGATTTCAGTCGGGGTTGGCACAGGTGCTAAACCCAGTAGTACCTGTTGATGACGAATCCCCAACATCAAGGAAATAATGAGTTCAGTTTGCTTGAGCGGCTCATCGGCTTGAATAAATTTAAATGCGATAGCTTGCTCAAAAAAATCACACCAGACATGACACATACGGGTATGTGAGGCATCAAAAAACTGTTTGGCCAAAGGGCTTTGTTCAGCTGCCAATTCAAACAGCAAACAGTCCAGTTTCAAGGCTTCAGGTAGATAAATAATCCCTAAAGCACGTTGACACATTAAGCTCAGTGCCTGTTCAAAATTGGATTCAGCGGTCAGTTCAAACTGTTTGGTCCGAATCGATTCTTCACAACTTTCTTCGATGGCACAGATAAATAGATTGCCTTTATCTTGGAAGTGGTTATACACCGTGAGTTTGGTGACCCCTGCATCTTTGGCAATCTGGTTCATACTGGTGGCGTGATAGCCCATTTTTAAAAAAATAGATTTTGCGGCCTGTAAAATCTTGGCTCTTTTTTCTAAATCTTTAGGACGGCCACTACTGATTTGCACGTTATCGTTCTCTTTTAATTGATTTAAAAATCAAATTTCTAGGTTTAATTTTTAATTAGTGTACTCATGGGTATATTAATTAAAAAATAAACAATCTATGATAATGCTCATATCACGCCTTAAAAATCAATTTGAATAAGAGCGCAAAGAGATGAATCAGATTAATCGTATCATATTGGGGTTACTCATTGTCAGTAGTGTACTCCTCAGCGCATGTCAAAAAGAGGTGCCCAAGACTGAGGAAATTCCCTATGTCATGGTGACACAACCGAGTAGCAATCATGTTGATCAAAAAAGCTATGCCGGTGATGTGCAGGCGAGACAGCAAACTGCTTTGGCCTTCCGTGTCGGGGGACAGATTACTGAACGTTATGTCGATGTTGGTGATCGGGTCAAAGTGGGACAAGTGCTGGCGAAATTAGATGTAAAAGATGCACAATTGCAGATGAATGCAGCCAAAGCCCAATTAGACAGTGCGCAGGCTGCCGCAAAGATTGCTGCTGAAGAATATCAGCGTTATCAGCAACTTTTACCTGTCAATGCAGTGAGCCGTTCGCAATTTGATGCAGTCAAAAATCAATATGAATCGGCGCAGGCAAGCCTGCAACAAGCACGTTCAAACTATGAAGTGTCGTCTAACCAAACGGGTTATAACCAGTTGGTTTCCAATAAAAATGGTGTGATTACTCAACGTCAAATCGAGATTGGACAGGTCATTGCAGCAGGGCAAGCAGTTTATCAATTGGCGATTGATGGTGAACGTGAAGTGGTCTTTGGTGTACCTGAACAGGCGGTCAGTACGATCAAGGTCGGGCAACCTGTATGGGTCACTTTATGGTCACAGCCAGATGCACGGTTTGCGGCGAAAGTACGTGAGGTTTCACCCGCAGCAGATCAGTCGCGCACTTTCACGGTAAAAGTCTCTTTGCTTGAAGGGCAATCCAGTATTCAGTTAGGACAAAGCGCACGGGTGTTCTTTGTCGCAAATGAAAATAACGTGTTGAGCGTACCGCTCTCCAGTGTCACTGCCAATGATCAACAAGCTTATGTTTGGGTGGTTAATGCCAATCAAAGTATACGCAAAGTGCCTGTTACTTTAGGAACTTATGGGCGAGATAGTGTGCCTGTGGTGTCTGGATTAAAAGCAACGGATTGGGTTGTGGTCGGTGGCGTTCATTTACTGCGTGACCAGCAAAAAATTCATCCAGTTGATCGTGATAATCGTGAAGTCACCGTAAAAGCGGGAGGTTAAACATGAAATTTAACCTTTCAGAATGGGCACTCAAGAATAAGGGGATTATCCTTTATTTTATGCTGTTGCTCGGCATCGTCGGCATCATGTCTTATTCCAAACTTTCACAAAGTGAAGATCCGCCGTTTACTTTTAAAGTGATGGTGGTACAGACCTATTGGCCAGGCGCAACTGCCAAAGAAGTGTCGACCTTGGTCACGGATCGAATTGAAAAAGAATTGATGACCACGGGGCAGTACGACCGCATCATGGCCTATTCACGACCAGGGGAGTCTTTGGTGACCTTTGTGGCCAAAGACAGTTTGCCATCCAGTGCTATTCCTGACGTTTGGTATAACGTACGCAAGAAGGTCAATGATATCCGCTCGCAATTGCCGAGTGGTGTACAAGGGCCTTTTTTCAATGATGAGTTTGGTGACACCTTCGGTAATATTTATGTACTGACAGGCAAAGACTTTGACTATGCGGTAATGAAAGAATATGCCGACCGTTTACAACTGCAATTGCAACGGGTCAAAGATGTCAACAAGGTCAATCTGGTAGGTCTGCAAGATCAGAAAATCTGGATTGAACTGTCCAATACCAAAGCAGTACAGCTGGGTGTGCCTGTCACTGCGATTCAGGAAGCCATTCAAAAACAAAATGACATGGCGGGCGCTGGTTTCTTTGAAACGGGTACCGATCGTATTCAAATCCGAGTGAGTGGGCACTTACATAGTGTTGATGACCTGAAAAAAATGCCGTTATTGGTAGGGGATAAAACCATTCAGCTCGGTGATGTTGCTGAAGTCTATCGGGGCTTTAGTGAACCTGCTCAGCCACGTATGCGTTTTATGGGCGAAAACGGTATTGGTATTTCCGTTTCGATGCGTAAAGGCGGTGACATCATTGCATTGGGTAAAAACCTTGAAACCGAATTCAATCGTCTACAAAAAACCTTACCTTTGGGTATGAAATTGCAAAAGGTGTCTGATCAGCCTGTCGCGGTACAACGCAGTATTCAAGAGTTTTTAAAGGTTCTTGCAGAAGCAGTCATTATTGTTTTATTGGTGAGCTTCTTCTCACTGGGTTTCCGTACTGGTCTGGTGGTGGCATTGTCTATTCCACTGGTATTGGCCATGACCTTTGCAGGCATGAATCTATTTGATGTGGGGCTACATAAGATTTCCTTGGGGGCATTAATTCTGGCCCTCGGGTTGCTGGTGGATGATGCCATTATCGCTGTTGAAATGATGGCGATTAAAATGGAGCAGGGTTATAGCAGGCTCAAAGCGGCTGGCTTTGCATGGCAAACTACCGCTTTTCCGATGTTGACGGGAACGCTGATTACCGCAGCAGGCTTTTTGCCGATTGCGACAGCCCAATCGGGTACAGGTGAATACACCCGTTCTATTTTCCAAGTGGTGACCATTGCCCTGATGGTGTCATGGATTGCGGCAGTTTTGTTTGTCCCTTATTTAGGTGAAAAGCTATTACCCGATTTTACTAAACAGAATCAGCAGGCAGCATGGTATCTCCGTTTATGGGCACGACTGCGTAAGCAGCCTGCCCCTGTGGTGCAAGCACATGGGCAGCATCACGATCCATATCAATCCAAGTTCTATCAGTCCTTTGGTCGGGTGGTTGAAATTTGTATTACCTACCGTAAAACCGTGATTGCAGTGACGGTCGGGATCTTTGTGCTGTCGGTCGCGATGTTTAAATTGGTGCCGCAACAATTCTTCCCGCCATCGAACCGTGCTGAAATTTTGGTGGATTTAAAACTTGAAGAGGGGGCATCACTGACCGCTACAGAACAAGCGGTACATAAGGTGGAGCAGTTCCTGTCCAAGCAAAAGGGGATTGATAACTATGTGGCCTATGTGGGAACAGGTTCACCGCGTTTCTACTTACCGTTAGATCAGCAATTACCACAAGCCAGTTTTGCTCAATTTGTCGTGTTGGCTTCGTCTTTAGATGATCGTGATGAAATCCGTCGCTCTTTGGACAAGCAGATTAAACAGTTATTGCCTCAAGTAAGAACACGGGTGTCGTTACTGGAAAATGGCCCACCAGTCGGTTATCCATTGCAGTATCGTGTGTCGGGTGAAGACCTTGGAACCGTACGTCAATGGGCGCAAAAAGTTGCCAAAGTTCTGAGCGAAGATCCAAATACCACCAACGTGCATTTGGATTGGGGCGAGCCAAGCAAAATCATTGCGATTGAAATTGATCAGGATCGTGCACGTCAAATGGGCGTTTCCAGTGTTGATCTCGCCAATTTCCTCAATGCATCGGTGACGGGTGCGGTGATGAATCAATATCGTGAAAAACGTGAATTGATCGAAATCCGCTTACGTGGTGATAAATCTGAACGCGTTGAAGTGGCATCTTTGGCAAGCTTGGCAGTACCGACCAGCAAAGGCACAACAGTCCCGTTGGCGCAAATTGCCAACATTGAATCCCGTTTTGAAGAAGGTTTAATTTGGCATCGTAATCGCCTGCCAACCATTACCGTTCGTGCTGATATCCGCACCCACTTACAACCTGCAACCGTAGTGCAACAGTTGGCTGATCAGATGCAGAGCTTACGTGCAGATCTGCCAAGTGGTTATCTACTGGAAGTGGGGGGTACGGTTGAAGAGTCGGCTAAGGGGCAAAATTCGGTTAATGCGGGTATGCCATTGTTCTTGGCGGTGGTGATGACTTTGTTAATGATTCAGCTGCGTAGCATGTCGCGGGCAACCATTGTGTTGCTGACAGCACCACTGGGTTTGATTGGTGTGGTTGCGTTCCTATTGTTGTTCAACAAGCCTTTCGGTTTCGTCGCGATGCTCGGTACGATTGCATTGTCTGGGATGATTATGCGTAACTCGCTGATTCTGATTGATCAGATTGAGCAAGATATTCAGGCTGGGCATGCGCCATGGGATGCGGTGATTGGTGCAACTATGCGTCGTTTCCGTCCAATTGTGTTGACGGCATTGGCTGCGGTGTTAGCGATGATTCCTTTATCGCGCAGTATTTTCTTTGGTCCGATGGCTGTTGCGATTATGGGCGGTTTGATTGTTGCCACCTTATTGACCTTATTTTTCCTGCCTGCACTGTATGCGGCATGGTTTAAGGTTAAGAAAACAACACAACTATCGTAATTATTTTGTGAATAAAGGTGCGAAAGATTGAAAATTTCAATATAGTAGCACCTATATTTTAAGACCAAAAAATAATTGAATTTCATAGCATGACAAATTTTGCATAATGCTGTGAATGAGGTGATAGAGAGCATGGGGCAAGACGGTATTGAGCAGCATCGCCGCTATGTGGCGATTTCTTATGTGTTCATGTTTCTTGCATTATTTACGATAGTGTTTGCTGCATTTGCGTACCTATTAGCACGAAAAGTTGCGACTGTGGATAATGCCGAAGTATGGATACATGCGCATGCACTTTGGATTATGCGTAATGTGATGTTGTTTTTGCTGATGGCCTTCTTTGCAGCGCTCTGGTTTATTCCACTGTTCTTTTTTGTTTGGAACAGCGCACTTTGGGTGACCGCAATGACGGTTGCTGGAGTGGTATTTGGTTCAATTGCATGGTTATTTTTATTGAATGCTTGGCTGAAAGGTATTGCGAAGTACTTTAAGAATAAAGCCGTTTTCTAAATTTATCGTTTTTTTATTGCAATAGACCTTGTAAATTTATTGTACAGCCCCTATTAAGGCTCTGTTGATTTTTTATTTCTAAAGTCAGCAGAGCCTATTTGTTTTTTAGATTTAAGTAAATTCCGTGAGGAGCACCGCCAACCATGGCTAAACGTGATTATTATGAGGTTTTAGGCGTTTCGAAAACCGCAAGTGATGATGAGATCAAAAAAGCCTATCGTAAGTTGGCGATGAAGTATCATCCAGACCGTAACCCTGACAACGCAGAAGCTGAAGAAAAGTTCAAAGAAGCTGCAGAAGCATATGAAGTGCTTTCTGATGATGAAAAGCGCAGCATGTATGACCGCGCAGGACACAGTGCCTTTGAAGGCGGCTATGGTGGTGCGGGTGGCGGCTTCGGTGGTTTTAGCGCAGAAGATATTTTCAGTCAGTTTGGCGATATCTTTGGTGGTGCGTTTGGTGGCGGTGGTCGTCAACAACGTCAACGCCGTGGTTCAGACCTTCGTTATGTCATGGAACTCACACTTGAAGAAGCTGTAAAAGGCGTGAAAAAAACCATTACTTTCACTGCGCCAGCGCCATGTGAAACCTGTGATGGGAAAGGATCTAAAAATCCGAAAGATGTCGAAACTTGCCGTACCTGTCATGGTGCTGGTCAAGTGCGTATGCAACAAGGTTTCTTCTCGGTTCAGCAAACCTGTAGTACCTGTCGTGGTCAAGGCCAAATTATTAAAAACCCGTGTAATACCTGTCATGGTTCAGGCGTTGCAGACCGTCAACAAACACTTGAAGTTACCATTCCAGCCGGTGTGGACAATGGCGATCGTGTACGCTTAACGGGTAAAGGCGAAGCCATCCGTGATGGTCAGGCAGGCGATTTATACGTTGAAGTTGTTGTTCGTGAACACGAAATTTTCCAACGTGATGGCGCTGACCTATATATGGATGTACCAATCAGCATTGCCGATGCTGCTTTAGGTAAAGAAATTGAAATCCCGACCCTTGATGGTCGTGTCAGCTTAAAAATTCCTGAAGGTACACAAACAGGTAAATTGTTCCGTTTACGTGGTAAGGGTGTTCGCCCAGTACGTAGCAGCATGGTGGGTGATTTACTTTGCCGTATTGTGGTTGAAACACCAGTGAATTTGACCGGCCGTCAACGTGAATTGATGAAAGAGTTACAAGCCTCTTTCGAAGGTGATGGTCATGCTTCATCACCAAAGAAAAAATCGTTCTTTGATCGTCTATTTGACTAATTAAACCTCCATAAAAAACCTGCTGCGGCAGGTTTTTTATTGGAATTTTTTAGCGCAGGCACAGAGTTTTGCTATAGTAGCTGAATTGTTTAAATAAAAGACTGGGAAAAATTATGTCATCTTCTCCACGCATTGGAATCTTGGGTGCAGGCGGACGCATGGGGCGTATTCTGATTCAAGCGGTACAACAAGCAGGCTATCAACTTGCAGCGGCTGTTGAGCGTCCAGAAAGCAGTTTGGTCGGTGCAGATGCAGGCGAGCTTGCTGGTATTGGCAGCATCGGCGTCAAGATCGTGGGAAGTTTGAGTGAAGTGTTGAAAGACTGTGATGTGGTGATTGATTTCACCGCGCCTGTCGCGACTGAACAGCACTTAAAGTTATGCCGTGAAGCGGGCGTGGCAATGGTGATTGGTACCACAGGGATGTCAGATGAGCAAAAGGCCTTTCTGGATGAAACAGCCACACAGACACCTGTCGTGTACGCTGCCAATTATTCAGTAGGTGTGAACGTTTCGATTAAATTATTAGAACTGGCTGCAAAAGTGTTTGGCGATACGGTTGATATCGAAATCATTGAAGCGCACCATCGTCATAAAGTGGATGCGCCATCAGGCACGGCATTTATGATGGGTGAGGCAATTGCAGATACCCTAGGTCGTAACTTGAAAGAAGTTGCGGTCTATGGTCGTGAAGGTTATACCGGTCCGCGTGATCGTCAAACCATTGGTTTTGAAACTATTCGCGGTGGCGATATCGTGGGCGAACATACGGTGATGTTTATCGGTGAAGGTGAACGTGTAGAAGTGACGCATAAAGCAACCAACCGTATGAATTTTGCCTCAGGTGCAGTTCGTGCAGCGGCGTGGGTGGTTGGTCGTGAAGCGCGTAAATATGATATGAAAGATGTTTTAGGCTTTAACGATATTGAAGTATAAAACGTTCCTTTTTTGTACTATAAAAGAGCTTGCTGCGCTTTCTTCCCTTTGAAGTCACGCAAGCTCTCCTGACCATTACAACAATTGAGCATGACATGAATAAAAAACACATTGTTCTTGCCACACTGCTAAGTATCAGCAGCTTGGCTGTAACTGCTGCAACCGATACCGCTAAACTGAGTTTAAATCGCAATAATATTAAAGTTTGGACCTACCAAACAGAAAGCAATCCGATTATTCAATATAAAGCTGAAACAACCTTTGATGTACCTTTAGAACGTGCTGTGGCTGTGGTGCTGGATGTAGAACGTACGCCACAATGGGTGCCGTATGTGGGTAAGGCTCAAATGTTGTCTCGAGATGATAAGAAAGGCGAATTCACCCTGTATATGGTTTTGGATTTTCCATTTCCTTTAAAAGACCGTGATGTGGTGATTAAAGGGAAAATGAGTAAGAATGCAGATGGCAGCATTAGTATTAAAAACAATGCCATTCAAAATAATTATCCTGAGCAGCCTGATGTGGTGCGTTTAAGCAAATATGCGGGTGATTGGACCTTCCAACGCTTGGCAAATAACAAAGTTAAAGTGACCACCAGTGGCTATGCAGATCCAGCAGGAGCGATTCCACTGAGCTTTGTGAATATGTTTGTGCAGCAGCAACCCTATCAAATGCTCATGAAAATGAAAAAAGAAGTGAATAATCCGTTATATGCGCAACCAAAGTTGCCAGATTTATTGAAATAATAAAAAAGCCTGATTGAAATCAGGCTTTTTTATGTGAGCTTAAGCTTGCGGGCATTGTTGTAATGGCGTGTCTGGTTTGGCTGCTAATTTCATTTGAATGAAAACCAAGATTAAACCAATACCTGCCAGTACCGCACCGATCATGGAAACAGCTGCGTAGTTTAAACCGAGACTTAATACTGCACCGCCTGCTGCCGCACCAATCGCATTGCCTAAGTTAAACGCACCAATATTCACAGAAGAAGCAAGTCCAGAGGCTTCATGTGCAACTGACATCACGCGCATTTGCAATGGCGGAACGATGGCAAAGGCCGCTGCACCCCAGATCACCAATCCGATCGCTGCACCTAATTGTGTTTGGGCAAGGATTGGGAAAACAACCATCAATGTGATCAGCAAGATCAAGAAACCAATCAGGGTCTTATCAATCGATAAGTCTGCGAACTTACCACCAAAGTGATTACCAATCGAGAAACCAATCCCGATCAAAACCAGCATGAGGGTGATAAAGGTCGGTGACGCATGGGTGAACTCAACCAGACTTGGCGCGATATAGGTGTATAAGGTAAACATCGCGGAAGCACCAAACACCGTCGTGAGCAAGGCCAAGACCACGGGTAAGCGAGTAAGGACGCTTAACTCCATTTTGACATTCGGCTTTTGTCCAACCGATCCGACAGGAAGCGCTTTCCAGAGCGACAGCATGGTGATCACACCGAGGGCTGAAATCGCAAGGAAAGACATTCTCCAACCAATATTTTGCCCCACCCAAGTTGCCAGCGGGACACCACCAATATTGGCGATGGTCAGGCCCATAAACATGGTGGCCACTGCACTGGCCTGTTTATTTGCAGGCACCACACTGGCTGCGACCACAGAGCCGATCCCGAAGAAAGCGCCATGATTCAAGCTGGTAATCAACCGAGCACCCATTAAGCTCATGTAGTTGGGTGCAAAGGCTGCGATCAGGTTGCCAATGGTAAAGATTGCCATCAGTAGAATCAGGGCATTACGACGGGCAAAGCCACCAAACCATAAGGTCATGATCGGCGCACCCAACATTACGCCCAGCGCATAGCCTGTAATGAGCATACCGGCACTTGGGATGGATACACCGAGATCATTGGCAATATTGGGTAACAGGCCCATGGGTGAAAATTCGGTGGTTCCGATGGCAAAGGCACCAATCGCCAGTGCCAATAACGGCAGATTAATGCGGCTGCTCATGTTATTTGTCCCATTCAGGCGCAAATGGTTTCGGACTCACTTCACGACCATTGCGTTCAAGTTGGGCAATCAGTTGCATTTCCTCTGCACTTAGGGTTAAGTCTTGAGCTTTTAAGTTGCTGATCAGATTTTCGCGTTTGGTTGATGATGGAATCACAGCAAAACCATTTTGTAATGCCCAAGCCAAGGCTACCTGCGCAGTCGTTGCTTGATGCTGTGCTGCAATCTCCAATAAAGTTGGATCGTGCAGCACTTTGCCATAAGCTAAGGTCATGTATGAGGTCACATCAATATTCTGTTCACGTAAAAAATTGACCAATGTGCGGTTCTGCAAATAAGGACTTAACTCAATCTGGTTAGTTGCAATGTGTTCTACACCAATGCTGTCAATTGCTTGCTGAGTCAAAGCAATATTAAAATTTGAGATACCAATTTGCTTGGTCAAACCTTGTTGCTTTGCCTCTAATAACAATTGCATCACACTTGGGATGGACACACCGAGTTGTGGAGCAGGCCAGTGGATCAAGGTGAGATCGACAGCATCCGTACGAAGCTTTTGTAAGCTGTCTTTTAAGCTGGGAATGAATTGGTCTTCAGCAAAATTGTCGACCCAGATTTTTGTGGTGAGGAACAAGTCTTGACGTGCGACACCACTTTCAGCAATTGCTTGACCAACTGCCGTTTCATTTTCATAAACCTGTGCGGTATCAATTGCACGATAGCCCACTTCTAGGGCTGTTTTGACGGAATCAATTACCGCTTGTTCTTTAAGACGGAAAGTACCTAAACCAAATTGGGGGATACGCATATTTTTCACCTAATCTTTTTTCATGCTCGGCAGAGCTATTTGATGGCTGTTATTTTGCGATGATTATTGTTGCTAAAAAATAGATGAATTTGCAAAATACAGTTGACTAAATATCAATAATTGAAGGGTGACAATGAAATCAACCGTAGAAGAACTGCTGGCTTTTATGACCATTGTCGATACAGGTTCCTTTATTGCTGCGGCTGAGCGGCTGGGGCAGACCGCATCTGGATTGAGTCGTTCGCTTAGTCGCTTAGAATCTAAACTTGAAGTGACGTTGTTAGAACGCACTACTCGCAAATTAAAACTGACACAGGAAGGGCAGCAATTCCTGCAACAGGCCCGTAAAATTTTAAGTGATCTGAATGCAGCCGAAGAGGCTCTACAAAAATCAGATCAGGATACGTCGGGGGTAATACGAATAGATTCCGCGACACCATTTATCTTGCATGTGATCACACCATTGGTACATAAGTTTAGAAAGTGTTATCCCAATATTGAAATCGAGTTGAACAGCAATGATCTGGTGATTGATCTTTTGGAACATAAGACGGATGTTGCTTTCCGTTTTGGTGAATTACATGATTCCAGCTTACATGCCAAATTGGTGTGTAAAAGTCGTATTTATATTGTTGCTAGTCCAGACTATTTACAACGCAAAGGTAAACCCTTACACCCCAAGGCATTAACTGAGCATGATGTGATTGGTTTTACCCGTCCTACCTATATCAATACATGGCCAATTAAAATTGGAGCTGAATATTTTCAGGCCCAGCCCAAAGTAAAAGCATCGAGTGGTGAAACAGTACGCCAATTATGTTTGCGCGGGCAAGGCATTGCTAGACTCTCCGAGTTTGAAATCTGGCAGGACATGCGAGAAGGGCGTCTAGAAGCACTGTTTGAAGATCAAATTGAACATTCTTATCAAAGCATCCATGCTGTTTATTATCAACAAGAGCACTTGCCAAAACGGGTCCGTTTATTTATTGAGTTCTTGACTGAGCAACTAAGTCAGGGCTTCTCGGTTTGCCAATAGCCTCATTTTGAAGTTGTACATTCAGCACTGGAATTGATGGCCCCGTTTTCTGTATCACTGAAACCACAATATGTTGCTGCTGTAATTTACATTCAAGTTCGACCGTTGGCAGAAAGTTGCTTGAGAGCATCAGACCATTTTCATTGGGCTTTTTATAGGTCATTTTGATGATGCGAGTTTGCTGCGGAGCTTCAGCTTTTTCCATTTTCCATAATTCATAGGTCGGTTGATTTTGAAGTCGTAAGTATCCTTCTGAAAGAGACTTACACACCTGTTGTTGCTGATAAGTCGCTTGGTCAGTGAGGTTGCAGCCTGTAAATAAAACAGTGCTTAATATAAATAAGATATTATTTTTCATGGTCTTATCCTTTGGCTGTTGATTTTTATAGCTTAAAGGTGTTGTATAAACCAATACAGATACAGAAATTTATAAAAAAGCAGTACAGAGATGACTTTTCACTATCAGCGCTTGGCAGAACAATTGGCTCACAAGATTTATCAACATGAGCTGCAACCCCAACAGAAATTAAGTTCCTTAAGGGAATTTGCGCGTCAGCAAAGTGTGAGTTTGAGTACGGCACAACAGTGTTATGAATTGTTGGAAGCCAAAGGGCTGATCTATGTGAAAGCAAAATCGGGCTATTTTGTGAATTCTAGACAATATCAAAGTGCAGTACCTGACAGCCCGAATTTTGAGTCCAAAGCTCGACAGGTTTCAAATTTAGATCTGCAAAATCAAATACAGACGGCATCGATTCAACATCATTTAACGCCATTGGGTGCGATCCAACTGTCTCCACATTTAATTCCTGTTGATGGCTTGCGTCGCTCTTTGCAACGTGCATTGAAACATTGCCAGCCTGAAGATTTTTTATATTGTAATAAACAAGGACATCAGCAACTTCGTAAAGCCTTATCTGATCATTGGCGTGAAGACGGCATCTATGTTGCGACAGATGATATTTTTATTACCAATGGTTGTATGCCTGCCTTATCGCTGTTGATCCAACAGATCAGCAAAGAGGGCGATAGTATTCTAGTTCCGACCCCGACCTTTAATGGTCAGTTGCAAATGTTGGCTAGCCTGAAACGTAAGATTATTGAGATTCCAGCAGATCATCGTGGCATTGATCTGGAGCGCTTAGAGTTTTTTATGAAACAGGGCAGTGCTAAGCTTTGTTTACTGACCGCTAATTTTCAGAATCCATTGGGATATTGTCTCAGTAATGAGCAAAAACAGCAGATTGCTCAACTGGCCCAGCAGTATCAATGTTTTATTTTGGAAGATGATATTTATGGCGAATGTAGCTTTCAAAAAGAACGACCTTTACCCATTCGCTATTGGGATCAGGAGGGCTATGTCATCTGGTGCGGTTCGGTTTCTAAATCATTATCTACAGCTTATCGTGTTGGTTGGTTTTGCTTGGGTCAACAGCTGCAATATTTAAGACCGCAATTGTTGGCCAACAATGTGGGAGTGAATACGCCTTTGCAACTCGGTTTAGCCGATTTTATTTACAGCCGTGGTTATCGAGAACATTTGGACCAGTTAAGACCTAAACTGATGCGGCAGGTTGAACAATATCGGGCTTATATTCTCGAGGTGTTTCAGGGGATTCCGATTGGATTAAGCCAATCACAAGGTGGCTATGCTTTATGGATGCAACTACCAAATAGTATTACAGGTTTGGAGTTGTATTATTTTGCACAAGGTCAAGGAATTAATATTGTGCCAGGAGAAGTATTTGGCGAAGATCGGCGTTATCAGCACTTTTTGCGTTTAAATGCCGGTCATGCGTTAACAGCAGAAATCCGCCAAGCGATTCAACAATTGGCAGATTGGACACGGGCGAGTTTAAGTTCATTAGAGTATTAAGATCTAATCAACAATCTGAATTAAAGAGGCACCAAAAAATGCAACGCACGATTGCTGAAAAAAGAAAAATATTTCGTGATCTGCATCAGGCAGGATGTTTTGTATTGCCTAATCCATGGGATGCAGGGAGTGCAAAAATGTTGCAGCAACTCGGTTATCAGGTTTTAGCAACCACCAGTGCGGGTTATGCATGGTCTTGCGGTAAAACGGATGGACAGTTGTCACGTGCAGAGGTACTCGCTCATCTTGGTTATATAGTTCAATCAACCGATCTACCTGTGAATGCAGATTTTGAAAGTGGTTTTGCAGAAACGATCGAGGGCGTTTTTGAAAGCGTAACAATGGCGATTGCAACAGGTGTTGCAGGGATATCGATTGAGGATTCGACTGGAAATACGGAAAAGCCATTACGAGAGCTTGAGGAGGCTGTTAAGAGGATAGCCGCAGCACGTAAAGCGATTGATGAAAGTGGTGAAGACGTGATGTTGATCGGACGTGCTGAAAATTTCTTTATTGGTGTTCCAGATTTAGACGATACCATTACTCGACTGAAAGCCTATTCTGCTGCGGGTGCTGATTGTCTTTATGCGCCTGGTATAAAAACAGCAGATCAGATTGTTGCGGTGGTCCAAGCTGTAGCACCCAAGCCAGTAAATGTTCTGATTGCATGGGACAGTGAGTTTAGTGTTCAAGAGCTAGCATCTTTAGGCGTTCGACGAATCAGTGTAGGGAGTGCATTGGCACGGACCGGATGGCATGCTTTTATTCAAGCAGCCACTTCGATTGCGGAAACTGGTCATTTTAACTGTTTTGCAGAGAATATCTCTGGGGCTGAGTTGAATAAAAGACTAAGGTGAAATCCGCCAAGCGATTCAACAGTTGGCGGATTGGGTACAGAAAAGCATGAATTAATCGAAATCAGCTTTGAGTACGATACGATAACGCGCTTGGCCCGAGTGCAGTCGTTCGATCGCTTCATTCAGTTGTGACATTGCAAATAACTCAACCTGCGGTGCGATATTTTTGCGTGCAGCGAACTGTAAAAGTTGACGGAGTGCCAAAGGTGAACCAGTAGGCGAAGAGGTGACAGATTTAGCACCTCCCATGATTGCACCGACAGAAACAGGGATCGGTTCTAAAGTTACTCCGAGGAAATGTAGACTACCTTTTGGCGCCAAAGTATTTAAATAGGCTTGCCAGTTCAGCGTTACATTGACTGTACTGAGCAATAAATCAAACTTGCCACGTTGTGCTTTAATGGCTTGAGCATCACGGCTATTGACCACGTGATCGGCACCCATAGCTTTGAGTTCTTCGGTTTTATCTGGGTTCGAGCTGAAAGCGGTAATTTCACAACCCCATGCTTTAAGCAACTTAATCGCGATATGACCGAGACCACCAATACCAATCACCCCGACATGATGCGTGGCTTGGATTTTATGTTTCAGCAAAGGATCAAATACCGTGATGCCACCACAGAGCAGTGGGCCAGCACTTTCGGGATCTAAATCGTCTGGAAGGGGAATGACCCATTGCCAACCTGCACGGACTTTATCTGCAAAACCGCCTGCATGGCCTACGATGGTTGCTGTTTTTTCACCTGTACATAAAACCTGATTGCCACCAATACAAGGATCACAGGCTTGGCAGGTTTCAGCAGTCCAACCAATCCCGACGCGTTGACCGACTTTTAATCCTTTGGCTTCTGATCCCAATGCAAGGATGGTACCAATGATTTCATGTCCAGCAACCGCAGGGTAAACCGATGATTGCCATTCATTATTAATTACAGACAGATCGGAGTGGCACAGGCCACAATATTCAACTTTGACTTCAACTTGATGGGCTTTTAAGTCTCCCGCATCAAATTGGTACGGCACCACTTGCTCACCTGCTTGCATTGCAGCATAAGCGCGAATTTGATTATTGCTCATTGGAACTCCCATTCAAGGAAAATCGATGATGATTTGTTATTTAAATTGGCAATGATTTTCGTGGTCATTGACCATACCAACCGCTTGCATAAACGCATAACAGGTGGTTGGGCCCACGAATTTAAAGCCACGTTTTTTTAAGGTTTTTGATAGTTTCTGGCTAAGTTCAGTTTGTGCAGGTGCTTCGCGGTAATTCGCCACATCATTATTTTCGGTTTGATGATCGACAAAACTCCATAACCAAGCAGGGACGTCGTTGACCTCATCTTTGAGTTTGAGCCAAGCAATTGCATTATCACGGATTGCTTTCAGCTTACCGAGGTGACGGATTAAGCCTGCATCACTGAGTTTGAGTTCGAGTTGATCATCCGTCAGTGCCGCGACTTCCGAAATGGAATGTTGAAAGAAATGTGAGCGGTAGTGATCACGTTTTTTCAGTACCGTAATCCATGAAAGTCCGGCTTGTTGTCCTTCTAGACAGAGCATCTCAAACAAATGGGCTTCGTCATGTTGAGCCTTACCCCATTCTTGATCATGGTAGGCAATATAGAGGGGATCATCGGAGCACCAGCCACAGCGTTGAGTTGACATATTTGATGCTCCTTGTTGTTATTTGAACAGCATAATTTAAAGTTGGAATGTCACCCATTCATTTGGGCGAGTATCCCAATAATACAGTTCTGCGCTATTTAAATCAGTAAATTTAAGCCAAAAGTCTTTACCTGATTTATCGGCAAAGCCTGTGCTAATCAACAACGCATCTTCGGTAATTTCCATGATCCAACCTTGATAGCTGGTACCACCAATAATGATTTTTTGCTGATTTCCAGACTCTGCAAATTCAACCAGACGTTCAATCAATGCTTCTGACATTGTAGATTCCTAACGTAAATACGGGTATGGATTGACTGCACCACGCCCTTTGCCATTTAAATAAATTCCGTAGTGTAAATGTGGAGAAGTATAACGAGCATTACCAGTATTTCCCACATAACCGATCAGATCACCTTTACGCACATAGTCACCAACGTTGAGACCGCGTTTATGACCGTCCAGATGCGCATAATAGTGCCAAGAGCCTGCTGGCCCAATAATCCAGATCACTTTGCCACCTAAATTATTATTACGTAAATCAGCAACTAAGCCTTCGGTCGCACTATACACTTTCGTACCACGCTCTGCCATGATATCGATGCCTTCATGGCTACGACCTTGACTACGTGCAGCACCCCAAGTATCACGTAATTCGTTTCGACTCACACCTTTGACTGGAACGGGTAGGCGGCTGTCTAAACGCATACTTTTTAGTTTATTCACCTGTGCATTGGGCAAGGGTGTCGGTTTTTTTGGGGCAGTGGTACATGCTGAAAGTAGGACCATCAACACGCCAACAATGGTATAGGAAATCGAACGACGCACACAAACTCCTTGCATTTTGATCGACAGCATAAAACGCTTTAAGTGTTTTGCTTGGCTGTAATCAATTTTTTCATGGCTGTTGGAATGCCTTTGGCAATCGCATTTTCTGGACTTAGCCATATGCCATTTAATTCGATGCTCAACTGTTCTTTTTGATCATGTTCCACGTGGAACAGCTTTTCATGCAGTAACCAAGTGAAGTGAGTAAAGCTATGGCTAATCTGCAATGATGATACTTGAGCTTGTAGTTTAAAGTGCTGCTCAATCTGTTGTAATTCGGTTGCTTGTTCAATAATAGGAAGACAATACAATCCTCCCCACAGACCATGCGCTTCACGCTGTTGCCAGAACCATTCATCTCCAGATTGGATCAGTAACACATTGGCTGTTTTAACTGGAACGGGTTTCTTGGCTTTTTTGAAGGGCAGTTCCTGTTCGATGCCTTGTTGATAGGCTTGGCAGTGCTCTTGCATCGGGCAATATAAACACAGCGGTTTTTTTGGGGTACACACGGTTGCCCCTAAATCCATGATCGCTTGGGTATAATCATGATTGCGCTCTTCTGGACAAAGATCTTCTGCAATTTTCCATAACGCTCGTTCATGTTGTGGCTTGGATAAATCATCTTCGATTGCAAGAAAACGCGCTAAAACACGTTTCACGTTACCGTCCATAATCACGCCGTACTGGCGTAAGCCAAGCGACATCAATGCTCCAGCAGTGGAGCGGCCAATGCCGGGCAGCTCAATCCATTGTTCTAGGGTTTCTGGAAATTCACCTTTTTGGCTAACGATCCCTGCCGCTTTATGTAGATTGCGTGCACGAGCATAGTAGCCGAGTCCTGCCCAATACGGGGCGACATCATCCCAACTGGCTTGGCCTAAGGTTTCTACAGTCGGAAAACGTTCAATAAAACGATCGAAATATTGCAGTACAGTTTTGACTTGCGTCTGTTGTAGCATGATTTCTGAGACCCAAACTTTGTAGGGATCATCGGCAACTTGCCATGGTAAGTCATGGCGACCGTGTTGGTCGAACCAGGTAAGCAGTGCATCAGAAAATGAAAAATCAGGCATGAATCAGAACAGTAAAAAGCTGGGGTGTAGTATAGCGGAAATGGGTCTTTTTGCGGTGTGAAAATTCTACAGGAAAATAAATGAGATGTAGGTCGTCAAAGACATGGTTTGAAATTCGATGAGAACTTGGCAAGACTCCGTTAAGTTTGCACTACCCCATTTTTTGAAAGTTTATATATTTACGTGCAGGCGATGTCTTGCTTTTGACGGGGCAAAAGTAACAAACCCCCTTTGTTTGGCTGACGGCACATCCTGAGCAATTTCAAAGCAAAGCTTTGAAAGCAGCGCAAGGCAGCCAAACGGGCGGCATTCATGCCGCCTTTGCACCATTAAATGTTTACGAAAGTCTAGATTTTGACTTACAAACAGCAAAGGTATCTAGGATTTAAACAAACTAGATATTTGTTCAATTCCGTATTTATGGTGGTCTTTAGAGATAGTTCTTTTGAATCACTTTAAATGTTTATCTAACAGCTCGTACATCGCTTCAAGACTTTGACGTTCTGCTTCAGCGTTATAGCCTAGGTCCACGTTATTGGCTTTGGCACGCTCATCAGCAAGTGGGTTACTAAAACCATGCTTTGCATCTTCAAAAATAATCACGTCGTGATCAACGCCTGCATCATGCATTTCCTGGCGGAAGCTTGCGACATTGTCTAAGGTCACCATGCTGTCCAGCTCACCATGCAGGACTAAAATCTCGGCTTTAATTTTGCCTTTCTCAGCAGGGGCTTTAGGACTCAAGATGGCATGAAAGGTTGCAACTGCTTTTAAATCTGCACCTGAACGAGCTAAATCCAACACCACTTTACCACCATAACAGAAACCGACTGCTGCAAGTTTATCTGCATTGACTTCTGCTTGAGCTGCTAAAGTTTCTAAGCCTGCTTGAGCACGATTGACGATGGTATCTGCATGCTCAAAAGTTTGATTCATCCATTCTGAAGCTTGTGGTACAGCCGTGGTCACTTTTTTATCGCCATACATATCAATTGCTAGAGCAGCAAAACCATGTTCGGCAAGCTCACGTGCGCGTTGCTCAGTGTATGCATTACGCCCCCACCATTCAGGTGCAACAATCACGCCTGCAACAGGCATGTCAATTGCAGGCGCAGCGAAATAACCAATTAAGCGTTGACCATCGGGAGCGGTATATTCAATTTCACGTGTGTTAATCGGGAAGCTCATTCTATAATCCTGATCTGTATTTTTAGAATGCATTGATTAAAACATAAAAAGGAAAATGGATGGCAGCGTAAAAACAGAATAAATACGCTTGTTTTAGCGGCGATTAAAAATAAAAAAAGAAGAATACCAAGATTCTTCTTTTTTTATTTTTTGGGTAAGTCAGATAACTAGACTTTACCTCTAGATATAAACCCAACGATTGCTAAGATGACGGCAACAACCAATAAGATGACTGCGAAATCTTTGGATAAACCTGCCACACCACCAAAACCTAATAAACTGGCAATGAGTGCAATTACAGCAAAAATAATGGCCCAACGGAACATGTCGTGTTCTCCTAATTTTTTCGTTATGAGTCCACTATAGCGTGTGTTTTTTGAGCGAAATGTGGTGTTTATGTGGTTTAAATGTTTAATACTTAAAGAAGTGTTAAATGAGTTAAAAGAGATTGGACCAAGTTGAGCATGGATGAATGCTATAATGCAAAGCTCCTTTAAAATTGAAACAATTGGTATGTCCGTCGAACTGCGTCCCAACTTTTGGAAACAATATCCGCTTGATCAGCTCAGCAATGCGGAGTGGGAAGCATTGTGTGATGGTTGTGGTTTATGTTGTCTGGTCAAGTTAGAAGACGAAGAAACCACAGAGGTGGCTTATACCAAAGTGTCGTGCAAATTGTTGGATTGTAAAACCGCACGTTGTTCAGATTACCCCAACCGTCAGCAACAAGTGCCTGACTGTATTCAACTGACACCTGAGCGGCTCAGTACGATTTCTTGGTTGCCGCCAAGCTGTGCGTACCGTCGTTTAAGTGAGGGCAAGAATTTACCGTCTTGGCATTACCTCAATACAGGTTCGCGTCAAAGTGTGATCAAGGCGAAGAAGTCCGCAGCTGGGCGCTGTATTTCAGAAACTGAAATTGATGAGGAACAGATTGAAGACTATATTGTGCGCTGGATACGCTGATCTTGACCTAAATAATCAACAAAACCCAGTCATCATAACAACACTTTTACAGTATTTTTATGAATGCAATTCCCTAAGATAAGAATAAAAAGAGGGAGATATGCCATGAATAAACTGTTGATGACACCTGTGCTATACAGTGGCATTTTATTTTTGGTCGCTTGTGGTTCCAACGAAAGCAATTCCAAAACGCCAGAGCAGAATATAGCGCAACATGCTTCGAGTCAGAGCATTGCGCAAACGTATCGAACCGAGTCTGTGGCCGAATTCGATAAACCTTGGGCGATCACCAAGTTGCCTGATCAACGGTTATTGATTACGGAACGCAAAGGACAATTAAAATTATTCGATCCTAAAAGCAAAACCAGTATCGATGTAGCTGGTGTTCCAACCGTGAGTTATGGCGGGCAAGGTGGCCTAGGCGATATTATTTTACACCCCGATTTTCAGCATAATCACGAGCTGTATTTGAGCTATGCCAGCAAAGGGCAAGCTGGATATGGTGCGGAGATTGCACGCGCCACGCTGGATTTATCCAATCCTGCACAACCCAAACTCACCAATTTAAAAACCATTTGGCAGCAAGTGCCTAAGGTCTCAGGACAGGGGCATTATGGGCATCGTATGCAATTTGGACCAGATGGCAAACTGTGGGTCAGCTCGGGCGAGCGGCAGAAATTTGACCCTGCTCAGGATTTAAAAAGTAATTTAGGCAAAGTCTTGCGCTTGAATGAGGATGGAACTGCTGCGGAGGGGAATCCATTTTATCAACAGGGTGGAGTCACTGCTGAAATTTGGTCTTTAGGTCATCGTAATCCACTGGGTATGGCATTTGATGCGCAAGACCAACTGTGGGTGGTTGAAATGGGCCCTCAAGGCGGCGATGAGTTGAATCGTATTGTAAAAGGTGAAAATTATGGCTATCCCGTGGTTTCAAATGGAGATCATTATTCGGGTTTGCCCATTCCAGATCATCATACCCGTCCAGAATTTAAAGCTCCTGCAATTGATTGGACGCCTGTGATTTCACCTTCCAGCATGATCATTTATTCAGGTCAGCAGTTCCCTTTATGGCAACATAAGGCTCTCATCGGTGGTTTATCTTCGAAGGCCGTTGTGGTGGTGGACTTGAAATCTGAACCTGTACACGAAGTACAACGGCTCGATATGAAACAGCGAATTCGTGGGCTACAGCAAGCCACGGATGGTTCGATTTGGGTCATCGAAGATGGTCCGCATGCCAAGTTACTGAAACTCAGTGCTAATTAAATTTTAACTACCAGTGAAACAATCCATGAATCAGCCGAATACCTTTTCTATGACTTTAAAAAAACTATGTTTACTGACAGGATTAGTGTCTAGCAGTTCAGCACTTTGGGCTGGAACTTTGACGGAGCAACAAGTTCAAAAAATTGTAGACCAGCAGTTCAAACCATTGTTAGCACAGTATAAAATCCCTGGTATGGCGGTTGCAGTCACATTGAATGGCAAGCATTATTTCGTGAATTATGGGGTAGCGTCGAAACAAAGCCAGCAACCCATTAGTAACCATACCTTATTTGAACTTGGCTCGGTGAGTAAGACCTTTAATGCAACTTTAGCAGGTTATGCACAAGCACAAGGCCAGCTTTCATTTGCTGATCATCCTGCCAAATATTTTCCTGAACTCAAGAACACTGCGGTGAATCGTGCCACCTTACTGAATCTCGGTACCTATAGCGCAGGTGGTTTTCCTTTGCAGTTTCCTGATCAGGTGATCCAGCCACAGGATATGGTCAAGTATTTTCAAACATGGCAGCCAAAGACTAAAGTCGGTGCGGCAAGACAGTATTCCAACCCGAGTATTGGTTTGATGGGTTATGTCACGGCATTGGCGATGAAGAAACCGTATTCTGAATTATTGGAGCAAACCCTTTTCCCCCAATTGGGACTAACACAAAGTTTTGTTCAGGTACCTGAGCAACAGATGCCGAACTATGCATGGGGCTATAAAGCAGATCAAGCCATACGTGTATCACCTGGTATGTTGGATGCCGAAGCCTATGGCGTGAAAAGTAGCAGTGCGGATATGCTGAAATTTTTGGATGCACAGATCAACCCGCAGCAGTTAAAACAGCCGTTCCGCAAAGCAATAGAGAATACCCATGTGGGGTATTTTAAAGTCGGTGCGATGACACAAGGCTTGGGATGGGAGCAATATGCTTATCCCGTTAAGCTTGAAACACTGTTACAGGGCAACTCAAGTAAAATGGCCTTAGAAAGCCATACAGTTACACCAATCCAGCAGCCAAAAATTGCTTCAGCAACAACGTTCTTTAATAAAACGGGATCAAGCAATGGCTTTGGTGCGTATGCGGCCTTTATTCCACAACAAAAAATCGGGATTGTCATGTTAGCCAATACCAATTTTCCGAATCAAGAACGGATTAAAGCCAGTTATGGCGTGATGCAGCAATTGATTCAAGTGAACAGCGCGCAATAGAATGTCGCATGTCTACAGATTCAAATTGTAGATTTGCGTCAGACACAATAGACTAGGACAAAAGATCATAAAGCCAGTGATGATGTCAGATACGCATATTCCTTTACCTGAACGTTTACGCCCTCGAGACTTGTCCGAAATTATTGGACAAGATCATTTGCTAGGTGAAAACGCCCCGTTACGTCAGATGATTGATCAAGGGCACTTGCCTTCAATCATCTTTTGGGGCCCGCCAGGCGTCGGGAAGACCACGATTGCATTGTTACTGGCTCAAGCTGTGGATCGTCCTTTTATCAGCTTGTCTGCGTTGAATACGGGCGTAAAAGAGCTTCGTGAAGTGATTGCGGAAAGTGGTGACTTGTTGACACCTGTGGTATTTATTGACGAGATTCATCGCTTCAATAAATCGCAACAAGATGCCTTACTCAATGCGGTAGAGAAAGGCAAAATCACCTTGATTGGCGCAACCACAGAAAACCCATCTTTCGAGGTCAATAGTGCGTTGCTGTCCCGCTGTCAGGTGTATACCCTGAATAGTCTGGATGCAGATGCCATTCAAACCTTACTGAATAAAGCCATTCAAAGCGATAAGTTCTTGAAAGAGCGTTTTATTCAGATTGAAGAATACGATGCACTGATTCAATTCGCTGCGGGTGACGCACGTAAGGCGCTCAATCTGATTGATCTGATTGCCAGTACCTTTGAGCCTGATATTGAAAATATCGTGACCAATGCGATTGTGGTCAAAGTGGCGCAGCAAAATATTGCCCGCTATGACAAATCAGGTGAGCAGCATTACGATCTGGTTTCAGCATTTATCAAATCTATTCGTGGCAGTGATCCAGATGCGACACTGTACTGGATGGCTCGGATGCTGAAAGGTGGCGAAGATCCAGTCTTTATTGCGCGTCGTATGCTGATAGCTGCATCGGAAGACATTGGTAATTCAAATCCAAATGCCCTGTTACTGGCAGGAGAATGCTTCCGTTCAGTACAAGCGGTAGGGATGCCTGAAGCACGAATTATTTTGGGGCAATGTGCAGTTTACTTGGCGACCAGTCCGAAAAGTAACAGTACTTATTTAGCCATTAATCGAGCGTTGGAGCTGGCAGAAAAAACTGCAAATTTACCTGTGCCATTACATCTGCGTAATGCACCGACCAAGTTGATGAAACAGCAAGGTTATGGGGTGGATTATCTGTATCCGCATAATTATCCAGAGCATTTTGTGTTGCAGGACTATTTGCCGCCTGAACTACGCGGCACCAAGTTGTATGAACGAGCCTTAAATAAGCGTGAAGTTGAAGGTGAACGTTTACAACAGCGTCGTTGGCAGCAGGAACAACAACAGCAGTAAGCGATAATCTTGGGTATTCCCTCATTTTAAATTTTCCAAGGCGAAGTTCTGTTTTAAAACGAGGGGATTTTGCTTTGGTCTAAACTTTCTATTTGTATAAAAATGAACACAAAAAAAGCGACACTGGTTGGATTGATTGCGATCTTGTTATGGAGTTTGATTGTTGCTTTGATCAAGGAGGTCAGCAGTCATTTTGGCGCAGTGGGCGGTGCAGCACTGATTTACACACTGGCCTCAATTTTTCTGTTTTTCTCGGTCGGTTGGACCAGTCTCAAAAGTTTTCCCAAAACCTATCTGATCTGGGGCAGCATTTTATTTGTTGCCTATGAGGTTTGCCTGTCGCTGTCGATTGGCTATAGCAGTAATAATCGACAGGCGATTGAAGTGGGCATGGTCAATTATTTATGGCCAACCTTTACCATGGTGGCCGCGATTGTGTTTAATCAGCAAAAGGCCAATTTTCTCATTATTCCTGGTTTTATATTGTCGTTATTGGGGATCTGCTGGGTACTTGGTGGTGAGCAGGGCTTTGACCTCGCTGGAATGATGCAAAACATACAGCACAATCCACTCAGTTATGGGCTGGCATTTATTGGAACCTTGTTATGGGCGGCTTATTGCACGCTCACTGCTAGAATCGCCAAGGGCGTGAATGGCATCACTTTGTTCTTTATTCTGGTGTCGGTGGTACTTTGGATCAAGTATTTCTTGATGGGTGGGGCAGCATTTCATTTCGATTGGCCATCTTCAATTTCATTGTTTTGTGCGGCAGCAGCGATGGGCTTTGGTTATGCAGCATGGAATGTTGGAATTCTGCATGGCAATGTGACTCTATTGGCAGGCGCATCTTATTTTATTCCAGTTTTATCTGCCTTTTTCTCAGCCATTTTACTTAGCACACCACTGACAATTTCCTTTTGGTATGGTGCATTTATGGTGTGTTTGGGCTCAATTCTGTGTTGGATGTCGACACGAGTAAAGCACTAAATCGAAGTCTGGTTTGAGCTGAGTGTGGAGTAAGCATGCACCTCAATAGTCACTGTATTTTTGTAAGTGACTACTAGACACTGTAGATAAAAGGTCGCATCATCCCGCTTATCAAGGATGATCAAGCTCCACCATGACCACAAACAAAATTAATGCTGCGGAAAGTATCCGAGGTTTGGCATGTCTCGCCGTTGTGTTGTCACATCTATCACTGACTTTCTTTCCGCAACTGCATAATTTTGATGTCAGTGCAGTGCCGCAATATGATTTCTTTGCACAGTTACATCATTCACCTTTGGCTTTTTTCTATTCAGGTACAGGTGCTGTTTTTGTATTCTTTGTTTTAAGTGGATTTGTACTGACCTTATCCAGTTTTAAAAAGCAAAATACGGCGGCCCAACTGAAAACCTCCTTGATTAAGCGCTATCCGCGTTTGGCAATTCCCGCTTTTATCTCCTGTGTGATTGCCTATCTGGTTTGTTTTGTACCCGTTGATGTCTCCCATGTTTCAGAATGGGGGGCTGCATTGGCTAACCCACATCCACAACTGCGTACAGCATTGTATGAAGGCAGTATTGGTGCATTCTTATTTGGAGACTCCAGCTATAACTGGGTGCTGTGGACCATGCAAATTGAGTTACTTGGGTCGTTGGTGATTTATCTGGCCTGTTATTTTTATGGCAAATTGCCGATTCTTTGTGGCATCTTTTTGCTGTTCAGCGTGATCACGGCTTATACGATCTCGCAAACGGTCTTGTTGGGCCTGCTCAGTTTTATTCTGGGGATGGGGCTATTTCTTTATGCGGTAGAATTAAGTACGACGATTTCAATCCTGTTGTTTCTAATCGGGCTATATTTTTGTGGTGCACATAACAGCAGCGCCAGTTATCAGGTTTTTACCCAGTTTTTGGGTGAGCAAACTTATGATTACCTCAATTTCATTGGTGGTTTTTGTATTGTTTATGCTGTGCTGAAAGGCAAGTGGTTAGCGCAATTTTTTGATCAGCGTTTTCTAGTGTTTCTCGGCAAGATTTCATTTTCGATTTATCTGCTCCATCTTGCTGTGCTTTATGCTTTGGGTATTCCATTGTTTAATCTATTCCATGTGCAATTACAGTTGTCTTATCTCAATGCAGCTCTGTTGGCGAGTGTATTGACTGTGCTGCTGAGTGTTGCATTGGCTCAACCTTATAGTCGTTATGTTGATGATATTGCGATTAAAGCATCGAATAAACTGGCAAAAATGTTTTAACCGATCTGCCAGATCTGTGCATGTCAGATGTTAAGCAAGGAAAAATTGACCAATCATTACAAAAATAATTCATAAATGCTTTCTATCACATGCGGAATCAGTTCTAATCAAAAAAGACATAATAAAAATATGGATTTCAATATATGAACCGCACTTATCTGAATCGATTGACGTTATTCACTTCTATATCAGTGGCGATCGCAGGCTGCGCGACGACATCAATGCCAATCGCACCCACTGAACAGCTGTTTTATGGCGGCTCAATTTTAACCATGTCGGGCAATGCACCTGAATACGTAGAAGCACTTTTAGTGAAAGATGGCAAAATTCGTTTTGTCGGCTCTAAACAGGAGGCTGAACGCTTGGCGGATAAAAATGTTCAATCTATTGATTTAAAAAATAAAACTTTATTGCCGAGCTTTATTGATGCGCATAGCCATGTAAATATGGTTGGTTTTCATCAAATGGTGGCTAATCTTTACCCGATGCCTGATGGTCAAGTGTCTGACATAGATTCGCTGGTGAAAGTATTAAGCACATGGAAAACGCAAAATCCAACTGTGATTAAAACCATGGGTGGTTGGATCTTGGGCAATGGCTATGATGATGCACAATTAAAACAGCAACGTCATCCGACGGCAACGGATCTTGATCGTGTATCTAAAGACCAACCGGTGATGATTTTGCATCAATCTGGGCATTTGGCTTCGGTCAATCATAAAGCACTTGAGCTGCTCAATATCAATCAAAATACGCCAAATCCAGAGGGTGGCGTGATTCGCCGTGAAGCCAATTCTAATGTGCCCAATGGTGTGCTGGAAGAGTCCGCTTTATTTACAGCGATTGGCTCAATCTTTAAAGATGTACCGCCAGCGGTGATGTTCCAGATTGCAGAAAAAGGTATTGATGCCTACGTGAGAAATGGGTTTACCACGGTACAAGAAGGACGCGCTGATCAAGGCACCACTGAAATGTGGCATGCTTTAGCCAAGCAGAGTCGGCTGCCAATCGATGTTGTTTCTTATCCCGATATCACCACCAGCCAAGACTATATGCTGAAACAGGGCAGTAGTCGCCAGTATGATCATCATTTCCGTATTGGTGGCGTCAAAATTAGTTTGGATGGTTCACCTCAAGGCAAGACCGCTTGGCTCACTCAGCCTTATTTAGTTCCACCTGAAGGCAAAGATAAGACCTACAAGGGCTATCCTGCCATGAGTAATGATCAGCAGGTCAAGGACTATATTAATGTTGCGTTTAAGCAAGGCTGGCAGGTACTTGCGCATGCCAATGGTGATGCAGCGATTGATCAATTTATTGGGGCTGTGAAAGATGCCACAGCAAAACAAGGCCAAGCAGATCGACGCAGTGTGTTGATACACTCGCAAACCATTCGTAATGATCAGCTGGATCAGCTCAAAGCACTTGATATTATTCCGTCATTTTTCTCCTTACATACTTTTTATTGGGGGGACTGGCATCGTCAGCAAACCTTAGGTGAAAGCAGAGCTGCACATATTTCACCAACAGCGGCGGCTTTAAAAAAGAATCTGATCTTTACGGAGCATCATGATGCGCCTGTTGTACCACCAAGTAGTATGATGATGCTGGATGCGACGGTAAATCGAGTCACACGTAGCAATTATGTCTTAGGTGCAGAGGAGCGAGTAAGCCCTTATCAGGCATTAAAGTCGATGACAGACTGGGCAGCGTATCAATATTTTGAGGATCAGACCAAGGGCACTTTAACGCAGGGTAAGCTTGCTGACTTGGTGATTTTAGATCAGAATCCACTGACGATACCAAGTCGACAAATTAAAAATATTAAGGTGTTGGCAACCTATAAAGAAGGCAAACTGATTTATCAGGATTCGAACAATTAAAGGCATAAAAAAACCGAGCTAGATTGCTCGGTTTTTTTAATTATTACCAACGATAATTGATTTTGCCGTAATAGAACGCGCCATTAAAACCAAAAGGCGAGAACTGGCTATAAGGCAAACTACCGCCAGTCGGTTGGTTAATATCGTAGACATCTTTATCAGGATAAACATCGGTAATATTGTCGCCACCGACGGTAAAGTTCCAGTTCTGATATTGGTAAGAAAGTGCTAAATCCAGTAACCATTTTGCCGAGAATTTCTGGTCTTTGGCTTCGCCTGCATTGCTAAATGTTTTAAAGCTGCCATAGCGCGTGACATTGGTATTCACGCTAAAATTTCCGAGCTTATAATCATTGGCCAAGCTCAATTTATGTTCAGGTGTACTACCAGCCAATAAACCGTATTGCTCGCGACGGTCAAGACGAGTGAGGTTAATACCCAACGCATCTAAGATAGCTGGGTTTCCATCTACATGGGTCACTTTATTTTTATTGTAGTTATAAGCCAGTGAGGTATTCAGTTCCCCATAAGGCAATGTATTCCATTTATAGGTGGCAACTAAGTCAACGCCACGCGTGCGGGTATCGCTGGCATTGTTGAAATAACGAATGGTGCTGAAGTTGGTGTCAGTAATGCCTTTTGAATTCAGGTATTGGCGAACGGCAGCACTGCTGGCACTGATATTGGAAGACAGACTAATTCGATTATCAATGTCGATTTGATAAGCATCCAAAGTCACATATAGTTGATCGGTTGGGGTAAAAACAAAACCAACACTGTAGTTTTTGGATTTCTCTGGTCTAAGCTCTTCAGCACCCAATAGTTGAGCAACTTGAGACGTCGTTGGGAAGGTGCCTGCTTCAGCAAATTGACCATTGATCAGTTGTGAGGAGGTTTGGGCAAAGTATTGCTGGGCAAGACTCGGTGCGCGGAAACCTGTAGAGGCACTACCACGTACCGCAATTGCGGGATGAATCGCATAACGCAACGATAGTGATGCATTATTGGTACGGCCAAAATCATTGTAATATTCATGACGATACGCGGTAGATGCTGAGAGTTTTTCGGTTAAATTGGTTTCTAAATCAAGATAGGCGGCATAACTGTCTCTTGACCATTCACCTGCATCGGCTGATCGATAACCTGCGAGCCCTGAAGAACCACTTTTATAATAGGACGCGGGATCACCTGCTTGAATTTGATATTTCTGATTTAGATATTGTGTCCCAAACGCAACATTCAGTGGGCTGGCGAGTGCTGCAAGATTAAATTCTCGAGAAACATCGAAATTCACCACAGTTTGAGCATTCTTCAGTGTGCCATTTTGAAAGCCGAAAGGTGTTGTGGCTGTATCTTTATAGAGATCGACGTTGATGGTCTTGGTATCGACATCATAACGATTCAAGCCATAGTTCACCGAGGCGTCATAATGCCACTCTGACCAATCACCTTTTAAACCGGCAACCACACCAAAATCATCGAGTTGACCTTGTATGATCGGTAGATAGCCATTGGGAAACAGGGCAGGCACATTATTAGAGGCATTGCTTAAACGGTAGAATCCAGCAGTTTCTGCATTGCGATGGCTATAGGTCGCAAAAGAATATAGCTCAGCATTATCACTGAGGTCATAACCTAAGTTAAAGGCTGCTTTGACTTCATCGGAATCTGGGTCGCCAAAACGGAAAGTTTTTTGCCCATAGGTCGTTGAGGTTGGATCACGCAAGTCAGGCCCTGCACGATTGGTGGCTTGGCTATCTTGCCATTCACCACTAAAGATTGCATAACCGTAATTATTCAGTTTGGTACCACCTGAAACAAAAGACTGTTTTTGTTCGCCATCACCTTTGTCATAAATCCCGTATTTGATGCCTGCCTCATTCTGTTTGGGATTGGATTTCAGAATAATATTAATCACACCTGCAATTGCATCGGAGCCATAACGTGCCGATGCGCCTTCACGCAGTACTTCGACACGGCTAATTGCTGAAATGGGAATTGCATTTAAGTCGGTAGGCGCTGAGCCCCGACCAATGGTACCGCCCAGATTAATAAAGGCACCTGTGTGACGACGTTTTCCGTTGACCAAAACCAGCACCTGATCCGGTGCAAGTCCTTTTAGCTGTGCTGGTCGTACCAATTCAGTGCCATCGACGACTGTAGGACGCGGAAAGTTAATCGAAGGAATAATCCTTGATAATGCTGTGCCGAGTTCATTGGAGCCAGTACGTTCAGTGAGTTCTTTGGCGCTAATTACGTCAATCGGCTGTAAGGATTCTGTTTGGGAACGATTGTTAGCACGGGTTCCTGTGACGACAATGGTTGCGAGTGTTTTTACCTGTTCAGGTTCTATCGGATGGTTTTCATTTGCATGCGCATTGCTATAAAGGGCAAATAGAATCAGGCTAGTACCCAGACTTAAAGGAAAATTTTTTAAAATAGGCGTATTCATTTTGATCTTCTGACTCAAATTCTGTAAACATTTGTGAACATGGTAGGAGGATCAAAAAAAATTCAAAAACAATATAAAAACATAAGATTAGAATAAAACTCGCAAAGCTATCGCTGTGAATTTTAAGTTGATGATTTATATGGTTTTGATATTTAAAATGAAGTTGTTCATTTTTGAATAGGCAATAAAAAACCAGCCCGATTGAGCTGGTATTTTTAAGCGTGCTAAATGCTTAGATAGACTTAGATATTGTCTAAGTTAATGCCTAAACGTGCAGCAACTTCTTCATAAGCTTCAACCACACCACCTAAACCTTGGCGGAAACGGTCTTTATCAAGTTTTTTCTTAGTGTCTTTGTCCCATAAACGGCAACCATCTGGAGAGAATTCATCTCCCAGTACGATACGGTCATGGAATACGCCGAATTCAAGTTTAAAATCAACCAGAATCATATTACCTGCGTCAAATAATGCTTTAAGCACATCATTCACTTGGTAAGTGAGTTCTTTCATTTTTTCAAGTTGTTCCGCTGTTGCCCAACCTAAAGCTATCGCTTGAGATTCGTTCACCATTGGATCGCCAAGTGCATCATCTTTAAAGAATAATTCAAATGTTGGCGGTGTTAATTCTTTACCTTCTTCAACGCCTAAACGACGGCAAAGTGAACCAGCAGCATAGTTACGAATGACACATTCAACTGGGATCATCTGAAGTTTTTTAACCAATACTTCAGTTGGAGAAAGTAACTTCTCAAAATGCGTTTCGATACCCGCTTCAGCCAGTTTTTCCATGATGAAGGCGTTAAAACGGTTGTTGACCTTGCCCTTACGATCGAGTTGCTCAATTTTTTCGCCATTAAATGCCGAGGCATCATCACGAAAGACCAAAATCAGGTGATCAGCGTTATCTGTCTCGTATACAGATTTTGCTTTACCAGTATAGAGCAAGGTTTGTTTTAACATGGAGGAACCTTTTGAAAAATATGCCTAGTAAACGACTAGGCTGGCCAATTTTGGTAAATCTGGGCTAACACTTCAGTTGCAACTTTAGGATCGGCAAAGGTCGTGTCGAGTTTGAAGAGGGCAATGGTATTGCTTGAGCCAACAGCAGAAAGCTTCAATACATAGCTTTGATTATCGACCTGAATGGTTGCCTCATAGCCATGATCTGCTTGAGAGATGACTTTGTAGTTGAGGCTGCTGACCGTTGCAAAGGTATATTGCCAAGCACTTGCTGTTGGACCTTCCACTTTAAGTAACGGATTTTTATTGCCATCCATCACCAGTTGTGGACGACCCAAGCTGGTTGCTGTCGCTTCAGTAGTATTGGTTGCGGCTTGCATTGACTCTGGGCGAGGTAATGCGTAACGGTTGCCAGTCTTGCTCTCAAATGTTGGCGCATGCTGAATCGCAAGTGGATCAACCGTTGGTGCTGGATACAAAGGCGTGAATGGTCTTACCGTTGCATTCTCAGGGAACTTGAGTGGTTCAAGCGCTTGCGCTTTTTTATAATCTAAAGAATGATTATTGAGGGCAAAACGACCACAACCAGCCAAACTTAAAGCTGAAATGACTAGGACAACACCAAGACGTAATTGCATCATAAATTGCTCGTATTAAATAATGCCCGCAGTTTTTAAATCTGTGCGGAGCGGTTCACGATATTGTTCTGCGAGAGCGGTTAGTGGCAGGCGTAAACCTGTACTAATGTATCCCATCTCATGCAACGCCCATTTCACAGGAATTGGGTTTGATTCGCAAAACAAAATATTGTGTAGATTTGCAATTTGTTGATTCAGACTTTGCGCTTTTGCTTTATCACCCGCCAAGGCAGCTTCACAAACGTCGCTCATTTGTTTTGGTGCAACATTGGCTGTAACCGAAATATTACCTTTGGCACCCAATAAAATCAGTTCCCAAGCAGTTTCGTCATCGCCTGAGTAAACCGCGATTTTGTCATTTAAACCTTCGATGAGGGCTTGACCACGTGGTACATCACCTGTTGCATCTTTAATCCCAACAATGTTTTTAACATCAGCAAGACGAATCACGGTCTCATTTTGCATGTCGACACCAGTACGACCTGGAACATTATAAAGAATTTGTGGAATATCAACTGCTTCAGCGATAGCTTTGTAGTGTTGATATAAGCCTTCTTGTGTTGGTTTATTATAATATGGCGTAACGAGCAATGCCGCATCAGCACCGAGCTCTTTGGCTGCTTTAGTGAGTTCGATTGCTTCGTGAGTTGAGTTTGCACCTGTACCCGCGATAATTGGGATGCGTTTATTGGCTACACGAATCACTTCTTTGATGACCTGTGTGTGCTCGTCCATGCTTAATGTAGACGCTTCGCCCGTTGTGCCAACAGCAACAATACTATGTGTACCTTGTTGGATGTGCCACTCAACGAGCTTCTCAAGGCTCTTCCAATCTACGCGACCATCTTCAAACATAGGGGTGACGAGTGCGACAATTGAACCTTGAATATTCTGTGCTAGCTGAGTCATTTTAAAAAACTATCCTATTTTCCCATCCGAGATTGAATTAGTTGAAACGAAATATTGGATGGTTGCAGTATTTTGATTCGCCGTTCAATAATGAATTCGATTGAATGACAATTATGCAAATTATGACTGATCGGCGGCATAAGAACAATATGCTTTAGTCAAACAGCCGAAAACTTTCATTCATCTTTGTCCTGAATGATTTTCATCTTATGAAAAGTTGACGGATGGCTAGTCAGACGACAATAGGCAGCGTATGGTGTAGCAAGAAGCGATCTAGATTGAATAATGAGATGCAGACAGACTCGAAACGCAGCGCCCTAATTGTCGTCGACGTACAAAACGGATTTACCCCTGGTGGAAACTTGGCAGTCACTGCGGCTGATCAGATTATCCCACTCATTAATCAACTGGCATGCCAGTTTGACACAGTTGTACTAACGCAAGACTGGCATCCTGATCAGCATATTTCCTTTGCTGATAATCATGAAAATAAACAGCCATTTGAAACCATTGAGTTGCCGTACGGAACTCAAGTGTTATGGCCAAGACATTGCGTACAAGGCACACACGATGCCGAATTTCACCCTGATCTTGATATCCCAACGGCACAATTGATTATCCGTAAAGGCTTTCATGCCGAGATTGATAGTTATTCTGCCTTTATGGAAGCGGATCGCAGAACACCGACGGGTCTTAAAGGCTATTTAACCGAACATCAAATTGATACGGTCTATATCGTAGGGATTGCCACAGACTTTTGTGTAGCATGGACAGCCTTAGATGCCGCACAAATGGGATTTAAAACCTATGTGATTGAAGATGCCTGTAAAGCGATTGATTTAAATGGTTCATTGCAAAGCGCATGGCAAAGCATGTTAGAACAAGGGATTCAGCGCATTCAATCGACTGCAATTTTGCCATAAGCTTGAGCTGCTTGATCTAAAGACGTTAAACTTCTAAAACTGATGTAGCAGCATCAGTGAAACCATGACTTAAGGCAAAATTGAGCATTTTATGACAGTCGAACTTGATGATTTTGATCAGAAAATTATTCATCATTTACAAATGAATGGACGTTTGGCCAATCAGGAACTCGCTGAATTGGTAGGTTTGTCGACCTCACAATGTTCACGCCGTCGAGTTAATCTCGAGCAGAAAAAAATTATTACAGGCTATTATGCACAAATTGCATTGAGTGCAGACCCAGCGCCGATTATGGGCATTATTGAAGTGAAATTGCAGAATTACCATGACGCAACGCATGATCGTTTTGTTGAATTTCTGATGCATGAGCCTGCGGTGAAAGATATTCATAAACTGACGGGGAGTTATGATTTTGCACTGAAAGTCGCGGTTAAAAACTTGGATGAAATGGTTAAGCTGATCGGGATTCTGTCTTCACAAAATTTTGGGGTGAGTAATCTGAACACCTCTATCGTGCTTGAAAAGTTAAAAGAAAACGGGATTGCGATTAAATAAATACAAGCTTGATCTGCTGAAATCACATTTAAAATAACAGGGCTGGTCAAGTAAAAGGGGTAGATTATTCGAATTGGCGTATTTTGAATATAAATTGCATTTATGGCAAAAATATAAGAATAAATTGCGAAATATTAATAAAAATGATCAAATATGCCATGTCTTTCTTTGAAAGCATTCTCTCCCTTCTGTTGTTCTCCTATTGAGTTGTACTGTTATGAATACCGATCAGAATGTATCTTTGGTCAGTCCAGTCGTGCCTATAATCGACCAACACTCCAAGATTGAAGATGCATTGGCAATGTTGATCGGGACATTTATTCTTTCTTTTGCCATGACGTTACTCCAGCAAGCAGGGATTATGACGGGTGGTACAGCGGGCTTATCTTTATTGCTGCACTATATTACCGACATTAAATTTGGTGTTTTGTTTTTCCTGATCAATATCCCATTTTACTATTTCGCCTATAAAAAAATGGGTATTGCGTTGGTGGTAAAAACTTTTATCGCAGTTGCATTATTGGCTGGTTTTACTGAAATTATTCCGCAATTTTTTCATCTTTCGGATGTAAATCCAATTTATGCGACCATTTTTGCCAATGTGTTGATGGGGGTAAGTTTTTTAATTCTGTTTAGACATCGTTCTAGTCTAGGAGGTATTAATTTACTGGCTTTGTATTTGCAGGAGCGCTTTCACATCGCAGCAGGAAAAGTACAGTTGGGCATTGATCTGATCATCTTGTTAGCTTCGTTGTTCTTTGTGGACTGGAAATTAATTCTAATTTCAATTTTAGGTGTGATTATTCTCAATTCGATTGTTTTACTGAATCATAAAAGTTCAAGATACATGGCTTAAACCTAAGATTTTTATTCTAATTCACTAAAAATATAATAAAAAACTCGAAGAAGGGCGAACCCTCCTTCGAGTTAAAATATTATTCTACCGTTACACTCTTAGCGAGGTTACGTGGCTGATCGACATCAGTGCCGCGTAAAACAGCAACATGGTAAGACAACAGCTGTACTGGTACGCTATAAACAATCGGCGCTAACCACTCATTTACCGCAGGGATATGTACAACATGTTGACGGTCTTTGCCATGAATACCACTGTTCTCATCTGCAAAAACAAATAGTTCACCACCACGTGCCTGTACTTCTTCCATATTCGATTTGAGTTTATCGAGCATGTCATCTTGAGGTGCCAAAATAACCACTGGCATTTCATTATCCACCAAAGCAAGTGGACCATGCTTCAACTCACCCGCTGCATAACCTTCGGCATGAATATACGAAATTTCTTTCAGTTTCAATGCGCCTTCAAGTGCGATTGGGAAGTGTGTTCCACGACCCAAGAATAAGCAGTGATTCTTCTCAACAAACAATGCCGATAAACGCAGAATTTCAGTATCACCTTGCAAGGTATCTAAAATCACTTTCGGGCAGTGCCATAAGGCAGTGGTAATTTCATTCAGCTGGGCATCAGACAAGCGATTTTTGACTTGACCAACTTTCAGGATTAATAACATCAATGCCGCAAGTTGCGTGGTAAATGCTTTGGTTGAAGCAACCCCAATTTCAGGGCCAGCAAGGGTAAGCAAATGATGATCTGTTTCACGCACCATTGATGAGGTTGCAACGTTACAAATCGTCATGGTGCTGATGTCAATGTTGCTTGCCTTGGCACGTTTTTGGGTTTCACGTAACGCAGCTAACGTATCGGCTGTTTCACCAGATTGTGAAATACAGATATACAAGGTATTGGCAACAATTACAGGCGTGCGATAACGGAATTCACTGGCAATCTCAACTTGGCAAGGCACACCAATCAGTTGTTCAAACCAATATTTGGCAATCATCCCTGCATGGTAACTGGTACCGCAGGCAATGATTTGGATTTGCTGAATTTTGGCAAAATCAGCATTGGCATGGCTGAGGAAATCTTCACGTAAGCTGTTGCCATTCAATGCTTGAGAAATGGTTTGTTGAATTGCTTCTGGTTGCTCGTAAATTTCCTTGAGCATGAAGTGCTTATATTCACCCTTAGATACATTGCTAACAGTTGCATCTAACTCTTTGACTGGACGCTCAACACGTTGACCCTTTGCAAAAACTTCGATGCTGGTACGTGTGAGGCGAGCGATATCACCCTCTTCTAAATACACGAAGCGATTGGTGACGGGTAATAAAGCCAATTGGTCAGAGCTGATAAAGTTTTCACCAATACCCACACCAATCACTAATGGTGAACCTTCACGAACAGTAATCAGTTCATCTGGATGTGCAGTGTGAACAATCCCTAATGCAAAAGCACCTTTCAGCTGAGGAATCACTTTCTGTACAGCTTCCAACAGGCTATCGGTTTGCTTCAACGCATCATTGACAAGGTGTGCAACAACTTCGGTATCGGTTTGTGAACTAAACACATAGCCTAAAGCTTGTAGTTCATCTTTGAGTTCTTGGTAGTTCTCAATAATCCCGTTATGAACCACAGCTACATTGCCTGAAACGTGCGGATGCGCATTATTTTCAGTCGGTTTACCGTGGGTTGCCCAACGTGTGTGTGCAATCCCGACATTTCCAGTTAAGTGCTGTTCTGACACCGCTTCAGCCAAGTTGGCGACTTTACCAACACGACGTTCACGTAGGATTTTTTGATTATTTAATAAAGCTAAGCCTGCCGAGTCATAGCCACGGTATTCAAGACGTTTGAGTCCTTCAATAAGAATATCGGTTACACAACGTTCAGCAACGCCACCAACAATACCACACATAATTTTATCCTCTTATTTTTTCAGCTTTTGGGGACGTTGATAATTTGCTTTTTCAAACTGTTTTGATCGTTCGACAGCTAAACTATGCTCAGCCACATCTCGGGTGAGTGTTGATCCTGCACCTGTTGTTGCGCCTTGACCAATTCTGATTGGTGCAACCAATGCGTTATTGGTGCCAATAAATACATTGTCTTCGATAATGGTACGATGTTTATTCGCACCATCATAATTACAAGTAATGGTGCCTGCACCAATATTACAGCCCGCACCAATATCAGCATCACCTAGATAGGTGAAGTGATTGGCTTTGGAACCGAGTCCGATATTTGAATTTTTCACTTCAACGAAGTTGCCAATATGCACTTCATTGGCAAGATTGGCACCTGGACGTAAACGCGCGAAAGGACCAATTTGAGCACTTTCACCAACCACTGCATTTTCAAAAATGCTATAGGGTTGAACTTTGGTGCCCGCAGCAATACGGGTATTTTTTAAAATACATCCTGCGCCGAGTTGTACGTTATCGCCCAGTTCACAGTCACCTTCGATGATGACATTGACATCAATTTGTACGTCTTGACCGCATTTTAAACTACCACGTAAATCAAAGCGATTTGGATCAATCAGGTGAACACCTTGTAACATCAATTCTTTAGCTTGCTGCTGCTGGAATTGACGTTCCAAGGTAGCAAGTTGCAAGCGGTTATTCACACCCTCAACCTCAAACGCTAGCTCTGGTTCAACTGAGGCAACTTCTAGGCCATCTGCAATTGCCATCGCGACAATATCGGTGAGGTAGTATTCACCTTGCGCATTTTCATTTGAAAGTTGAGGCAACCATTCATGCAGTTTTGCATTACTGACACAATAAATGCCTGTATTAAATTCTTTAATTTGGCGTTGTTCTTCGTTGGCATCTTTATGTTCAACAATAGCTTGAATTTTACCATCTTTGCGAACAATACGACCATAACCGGTTGCATCATCTACAGTGAGCGTCACTAAGCCAATGCCTGTTTGAGCTGATGCATCCAATAGTTTTTGTAGGGTATCTGCCTGAATGCAGGGTACATCGCCTGATAAAATCAGTGAAACACCTTCTTGCGGTAAAACGGGCAAAGTCATTTGCACGGCATGACCTGTTCCAAGTTGTTCTGCTTGTTCAACCCATTCGATTTGTTCGGCAGCAAAGCTTTGTTTAACCAGTTCACCGCCGTGCCCGTAAATGGTAATAATATTTTGGGCATGGAGTTTTTTTGCCGTTTGAATGACATGTCCAAGCAGTGGACGACCTGCAAGTGGTTGTAATACTTTAGGTAGTTGTGAACGCATTCGCGTTCCTTTCCCTGCTGCAAGAATAATAACAGTTGTTGACATAACTAACTCTAATTCAATGGCTTAAGTCAAAATAAAAAATAAAAAATAAAAAGACAGAGTGCTGCCCAAATTCCCGCAATGACGTCATCTAGCATAATTCCGAAGCCGCCAGATACTTTTTGATCTGCCCAACTAATTGGAAACGGTTTCCAGACATCAAATATACGGAATAATACGAATCCAACAATGACCCATAGCCAATTCATTTGCTGTAAATACAGCAAAGGTAATAGGGTAATTGATTGACCAGCAAACTCATCCCAAACAATACGCCCGTCATCATGAACATTGATGACTTTTGCAGTATGCCCACAGATATAAATGCCAATCAAAGACATCAATATGATCACAATCAGGCTTGCTGACAAGCCAAGGTACGACCATAGGGGGACAAATAACAGCGCAAAGGCAGAACCAAAAGTTCCAGGTGCTTTAGGTGCTAAACCAGAGCCAAAACCGACACCGCAGAATACGATGAAGCGGTCAAACCAAGTCATTTGGCTAAAGTGAATGGGAGGTTTATGCAAAGTGTTGGTATCCATGAACATGTAATGGGTGTGCTTTGCCCATATACTCAAATAACAATCCAGTTTGTTGGGTAATTTCGCCGATTATTGTAAGCGGAACATCTAATTGTTGTCGCGACAGTTCTTTCAAGTTTTGCGGTGATATTGTAAAGCATAATTCGTAATCATCACCACCTGCAAGTGCATAATGCCAAGCCTGTTGCAAATCCAGTTGTTTGAGTGATGGATCTATCGGAAGCTGATCAAGCTGTAATTTGGCACCCACATTGGATGCTTTGAGAATATGTCCCAAGTCTTGGGCCAATCCATCTGAAACATCAATCATACTGGAGGCGAGCCCTTTGAGCTGTTGTCCGAGCTGGCAGCGTGGGGTTGGGTAGTCTAGGCGGTGCTGTAAGGCATGGCCGAGATGCTGTAATCCAAAGGCTGCATCACCCACTTGCCCACTCACACAAATATAGTCGCCAATTTGAGCGCCTGCACGTGTGATGGCCTGACCGTGTTCAATCCAGCCTAAGGCCGTCACACTGATGGTCAATTGAGCACTTTGCGTGGTATCACCACCAATCAGGCCGACACCGAACTGATCGCAGCAATCAAACAAGCCCTGACTAAATCCAGCCAGCCAGTCATGATCAACCTTCGGGAGACTAAGCGCGAGTAAAATACTATGCGGTTTTGCTCCCATTGCCGCTAAGTCCGATAAATTGACAGCCACACTTTTCCAGCCGATGGCATGAGCAGGAGTATCTAAGGGGAAATGACGGCCAGCAACCAGTGTATCTGCACAGATCACCAATTGTTGTGAAGGAGGGGGGGTAACGATGGCTGAGTCATCACCGATGCCTAAACTGACATCAGATTTTGATGCGCGTTTAAAGTAACGTTCAATAATGGAAAACTCAGCCATGCAACATCAAGCCTATTATTTTGCTTGTTGTTTTTCAGCTTCACGAAGCTTTGATGAAAGACGGTCTAATACACCATTGATGTATTTATGACTATCTGCGCCACCAAAGTGTTTAGCTAGCTCAATCGCTTCATCAAGTACAACACGGTACGGAACTTCGAGATGATCTCGTAATTCATAAGCACCCAGTCGTAAGGTTGCAAGTTCGACACCATCAAGTGCACTTAATTCACGATCAAGCACAGGAATGAGTAACTCATCTAAAGCTTCATGTTGAGCAATCACTTGAGTGAGTAATTCATGGTAATAGTTAAGGTCAACTTTGTGCATGGCATTTTCTACACGCGTACGTGCTTCAATTTCATGTACTGGGTTCTGACTCATTTGCCATTCATAAATCCCTTGTACAGCAAAACGACGTGCTTTGCGTTTCGCTGCATAAGCGGCCTGAAGTGTTTGCGACATGCTTTAAATTGCCTTTAATAAGTTAACCATTTCGATTGCAGTCAATGCAGCTTCGCTACCTTTATTTCCTGCTTTCGTACCCGAACGTTCGATTGCTTGTTCAATGCTGTCTGTAGTCAATACACCATTGATTACAGGCATTGTGCTTTCAAGAGCAACCACACCTAAGCCTTTCGCACATTCACCTGCAACAAAGTCAAAGTGAGGTGTGCTGCCACGAATGACTGCACCTAATGCAATGATGGCATCAAATTTATTTGAAGCTGCTAATTTTTTCGCAACAATTGGCAGTTCCCATGCACCTGGTGCATGAATAACAGTAATCGCTTCTTCTGCAACGCCATGGCGTTTTAGAGTGTCGATTGCGCCTTCAAGTAAATGTTCAACAACGAAGCTGTTGAAACGACCCACTAAGATCGCATAACGACCTTCGCTTGCGAGATGTAATAAACCTTCAATTCGGCGAATTGCCATAGCAACCTCGATTATTTTGCTGTGATTTGATCGGCAGTGATGTATTCCACTACCTCTAAATTGAATCCAGATAAAGCATTGAAACGAAGTGGAGAACTCAACAACTTCATTTTCTCAACACCTAAATCCCGTAAAATCTGTGCGCCCACACCAATGGTTTGATATTGATGAGACAGTGCTGCATTGGATTTGAGTGGTTTTGGCTGATTTAGACTCTGCAATGCAGGACCAAGATCTTCCAATTGGCCTTGACCAATCCATACCAATACACCGCGATCACTTGCAGCAATAGTTTGCATGGCAAGGTCTAAGTTCCACGCAGGAGAACCGTCAGCTTTATTGAGTTTTAATAAATCGCGGATCGGGCTGAAACCATGAACACGTACTGTCGTAATACCTTGTTTCGGTTCACCTTTAACTAAGGCAACATGAATATCAGGATTGCCGATTTCACGATACTTATACAGTTCAAAAGTGCCGTATTCGGTCTCAATGGTTTCTTGAGACAAACGTTCAACAGTTTGCTCATTGGTCATGCGGTAATGGATCAGATCTGCAATCGTACCAATTTTTAAGCCGTGTTTTTCTGCAAACACTTCTAAATCAGGGCGACGCGCCATGGTGCCATCATCATTGATGATTTCACAGATCACTGAGGCTGGCTCTAGACCTGCTAAGCGGGTGAGGTCACAACCTGCTTCGGTATGACCTGCACGGTGTAAAACACCACCTGGTTGTGCCATTAACGGGAAAATATGACCTGGTTGTACGATATCACTTGGTTTGGCATGTGCTGCAACCGCAGTACGAATGGTATGTGCGCGTTCAGCTGCTGAAATACCTGTACTGATGCCTTCTGCCGCTTCAATCGAAAGCGTGAAGTTGGTTGCGTGCTGCGCGCCGTTCTGATCAACCATCAATGGAAGGTTGAGTTGTTTACAGCGGTCGCGACTGAGTGTCAGGCAGACCAAGCCACGTGCATGTGTAATCATGAAGTTAATATCTTCAGGGCGAACATGTGTTGCAGCGATGACTAAGTCACCTTCATTTTCACGATCTTCATCATCCATTAGGATGACCATTTTGCCTGCACGAATATCTGCAACAAGCTCTTCAACATGACTCAGCGGCATTCGCTTTCACCTTTTATCTTGCCTTTGTTAGGCACTAGTATTCGATAAATCTGGCATAGTTTACCGCATTTAAAAAAATTTCGCCTGTGCTTCTTTATCAATAAAAAAGAGAGGACCAGCAAATTATAAGACCACACTTTATCCTGACCAGCTTTGCTGCTTTACAAGACGGTGTGATGCTATTGTCAGCTTTCTATCTGCGGGCTAAATAAAAAAACACAAGGCTTTGTTGGAGACAAAGCCTTGTGTTTAGGATGACCGAGTTACCGCAGCCGAAGTACTATTTATTCAAGCTCTGTCGATGCTTTGGCTTTTTTACCCATTAAAATTTCAGTACGCAGCGTTTGAGCAACGGTTGCACATTGTTCGTTCATACCATTAATCATAAAAGCATGACGGGTCATGATATTACTTGGATTTGGCATAGCCACTAATTCATAACTGTTTTGAATGCTTTTGAGCTGCTCATGATTTAAATGCAAAGCGGCTTCTTTGGCATGTAAATGCTGTGCCAAGCGTTTTGCTGCTTCAACTGCATCTAACTGCATGGCGTCGACTGCACTTGCAACTGCACCACGGGTTTGTAAGGCAAAACGTTTATCTTCACGATAACGTTTATACAGTACATCGGCCAATAACTGGAAAACAGCACCGACCATCATTAAGCATTCAAGGGCATGACTGTTTTCAGATGTCGTTGCTAAGCTTGCACCATCTGCATTGAATTCTTGAACCACCTGAATTTGAGCCGCATCAATCTGGTAATGCTTGGCACAGAGCGCAATACTTTTATCTAAAAATAATTGGCATAGTTTGAAATAAGGCACGGAAACAGATTGGTTCACGCTACTCAATAATTGTTTAGGATCATAAAACTGAATATTGAGCGCCAGAGCTTGATCGTCCAGTGATACGGATTCAACGGGATTTTTTTCAACACGCGGTTTGGCTTGCGCTTTTGCCTGCTGTTGTGCCTGAGCAACCAAAGTCACGGCATTTTGTTTTTCAAGTGCAAGGGCTTGGGTCAAACGTTGAATCTCATGCTTGAGATGATTTTCTTGATTGATACGCGCCAAGTATTCGCTGCGTGTTGGGCGTGCGATGGCACGATAGGCTAACCAAATCAGCCCATGGATGAACAGTGAAACTAAAATCGCTAACCACTGAGTCCGCAAAATCTCACCGATACTCGGCTGGATAAGGGTAATTTCAACCGTACCGACTTTCTTTTCATTTTGTAGTGCATCACGAACGAACACTTCACCTTGGCGGGTTTTGGCCATGCCACTGGTTGCAAGCACTTGTTTATTCGCATCGAGAATACGAATGGATGCAACACTCGGATTGGTTGCATAACGATTCGCCACCAATGCCAGCGAAACGGTATTGGCGGGTTCCAACTCAGCAAGACTATCTGCCACTAACTGACTGGTCATCAGTTGTCCTTGGCTAGCGCGATTTTCATTGAGTTGATGTGTCGTTGCAATCACCAATAAAAAGGTATGCAATGCAAAACTTACGATCAGTAGGCTAGCAAATAGCCCTTGGCGAGGCGCATTCAAGTTAAATTTCCAAGGCAAATAGATTCATGGGTTATGTTATGATTCTTACAATAGTTGTCGCTCAACCACGAGTCAATTCATGCGAGAAATCATTCTTATATCCTTTCTAGGACCAGATCAACCGAATCAGTTTACTCGATTAATGCAGGTACTATCCGTACATTCTTTGCAAATACTCGATGTGGGGCAGGCAGTTATCCATAATCAACTGACCCTTGGGATCGTTGTTGCATCGGATAATGAGACTGCAACTGCATTAGCAATGAAAGAGATTTTGATTTTAGCACATGATATTGGCTTAACTGTGCGATTTAAACCAATCTCCAACGCAGAATATGATCAATGGGTGAGTGAAGGCGGCCGAACTCGCTATATCGTAACTGCGCTTGCACCTGAACTTACCGCTGCACACCTGCAAGCCGTGACTAAAATTGTGTCAAGTCAGGGCTTTAATATTGAAACAGTTACCCGTTTATCGGGACGTTTAGATCTCGATGCAGAAAGCCAATTTCCACGTCGTGCCTGTGTGCAGTTTGGTCTAAGTGGGCAAATGTTGGATGCGCAAGCGATGCGTGCTGCTTGTTTGAGTTTGTCGGGTGAGCTCAATATTGATGTGGCGGTGCAAGAAGACAATGCTTACCGTCGTAATCGTCGACTGGTTTGCTTTGATATGGACTCTACCTTGATTGAGCAAGAGGTCATTGACGAACTGGCATTAGAAGCCGGTGTTGGTGCTCAAGTTGCTGAAATTACGGAACGTGCCATGTTGGGTGAACTTGATTTCCAACAAAGTTTTCGCGCACGTGTGGCGTTATTAAAAGGTTTGGATGCTTCGGTATTACCGAAAATTGCAGAACGTTTGACGGTCACCGAAGGGGCAGAGCGTTTAATTTCAACCTTGAAAGCTTTAGGTTATAAAACGGCAATTTTATCAGGTGGTTTCCAGTACTTTGCTGAGTACTTACAAGCAAAACTTGGGATTGATGAAGTGCATGCCAATATTCTTGATGTTGAAGATGGCTTTGTCACTGGTGAAGTGAAAGGTGCCATTGTTGATGGTGCCCGTAAAGCAGAATTACTGCGTCAATTGGCTGAAAAAATGGGAATTTCACTAGAGCAGGCGATGGCTGTTGGTGATGGTGCCAATGACTTACCGATGCTTTCAATTGCAGGTTTAGGTGTTGCATTCCGTGCCAAACCGTTGGTCCGCCAAAATGCCAATCAAGCCATTTCAAGTGTTGGTTTAGATGGTGTGCTGTACTTGTTGGGTATGCACGATAAGGATTTAAACCGCGCTTAGCCCAAAGTTTATAGGATTTAAATAAGGTCGCTTTTACTGCGGCCTTATTCATTTTTTGAGCGTCATTTATTCGTCATAATTATGTCTAAATGTATAGAAAAACAACGATAAAAAAATTCTGAAAAAAGTTTTTTTGCAGCAAAAAAGCGGCATAGTTTTTTGTAATGACACGCTGTAATCGATGCTATATGGACATTCAAGACTTTTATATGTTTTAAAAATGTAATGACAAAAGCATATTGCGACAGCTTGTGTCGTAAGGTTAATTTCAGGCTCTTTTTTTCTAAAAAAAACGCTCCATAATGCATAAAGACGTTAATGCAACACGAAGTACTGTTAGAGATTACAGAACAATATAGAGGTCTGAATATAAATACAGGCCACCCCTTTTAAGACGGAGGTTTCTATGGAAGCAGCGAATTTCACCATGTGGGTTGGATTTGGCTTAATCGCTGTCGCAGTTATTGCTGTTTTCTTTTCTCCTTATCGTCGTTGGTTAGGTTTTATGTTGGCGGGTATGCTGTGCTGGGGACTGTTAGAAGTGGTGCGCTTTGGTGCGCAAACCATATTCGAGATGTCCGTCGCCTATAGTTATTTGACCGCGTTAAGCCTTGCGATGATAACGGTTACATTTATCCTTTTACGTGAAGACAAACAAGCACAAAAACAGCTGGCAAATCGTCAGTATATTGAACATACCCCTGTATATAAGGACGATCAGCAGCAATGTTCTAGCAGATAAATGATAATAATTTGAACAACATCAAAGGCATGCTCAGCATGCCTTTTTTGTACTAATTTTCTGCAACAAAGCTTTTACAGACCTAGATACAATTGTGCTAGGATACGGTTGTCTTAATTTTCATCATAATACTGTAGGCATAAATGTCATGAAGCTTTCTTCTTTACCTGTGGTTAAGTTACCTATCGTTGATGTAAGCACTGATCCACTTGATTTATTGGTGGCAGGTTTGGCGTTACGTATGAAGCAATTGGCACGTACGAGCCCAAAGTTTATTGAATTGGTTCATGATCGTGAATTCCGTATTCAGATTGGTACAGATTTAGGTTTGGCACGTCAGATCATTGTGAACCGTGGCAAGATCGAGACAGTGGCGGGTAGCCCAGAAAAAGCTGATTTTATTTTACAATTTGCCTCGAGTGAGCAAGGGGTAAAAACGTTGGTAAAAGGCGACCCAACAGCATTCATGACAGGTATGCAAGATGGCAGCATCAAAATGGAAGGCGACTTTAGCCTGTTAGTTTGGTTTAACCAAGCAGCGAAGTTGATTCCACCTAAAGTGCCAAAACCGGTCAAAGAAAAAATTCGTCAAGCACGTGCGTTTATTAAAGAAAAAACTGGCAAATAATCAGCTGGCAATAAAAAACTCCCAAATCGGGAGTTTTTTATTGCTTAGAATTATTCGATCTCTAAATTAAAGGTGACGGGTCCATCATTGATTAAATGGACTTTCATGTCCGCTGCAAAAATCCCAGTTTGCACATGCTCAAATTGTTGTTGTGCGTAGGCAACCAATTGTTCATACAGTTCTTTAGCTTCTGCAGGCGGCATGGCGGGTCCAAAGTCAGGACGTAAGCCTTTCTGGGTGTGTGCCATTAAAGTAAATTGAGAGACCAATAAAATCCCACCCTTGGCTTGGCTGACATTCCAGCCCATTTTGCCTTGTTCATCATCAAAAATACGATACTTCAAAATCTTATCAATCAGCTTTTGGCCTTTCTCTAAGGTGTCTTCCTTACCGAGACCTAGAAAGACCAATAAGCCTTGTTGAATTTTACCAGTGGTTTGCCCCTCAACCACAACTTTGGCTTCGAGGACACGTTGAATTAATGCGCGCATAAAAATGAAGATCGGTATTGAATCAGGGCAGCAGTCTAACAGATTTGCTCGTTTAGCATCGACCTCAGCAAGGAAGTTGATTGGCTTTGATCTTATTTTTCGATTCATTTTATTAAAATTATCTTTTTTATCTATCTATAGAATCTTTGTATAGTCGCTGTGCAGGAAAGGTATTTTGATTTTTGGATTGAACAGCATGTTTAAGCGAACTTTTTTATTTACAATTATGGCAGCAACGCTCAACACAGCGTATGCAGCACCTTTAACAAAAGACAATGGTGCACCAGTTGGTGACAACCAAAACTCCATGACGGCTGGGGCAAACGGTGCAACCTTGTTGCAAGACGTCCAGTTGATTCAAAAATTACAACGTTTTGGCCGTGAACGCATTCCAGAGCGTGTTGTACATGCCCGTGGTACAGGGGTATATGGTGACTTCGTTGCCACCAAAGACCTCTCTGATTTAACGGTTGCTTCCATGTTTAAAGCAGGTACCACAACACCTGTTTTTGTTCGATTTTCAACGGTGATTCATCCTAAAGGTTCACCTGAAACTGCACGTGATCCACATGGTTTTGCGGTAAAGTTCTATACACAGCAAGGCAATTGGGACTTGGTGGGGAATAATCTACCCGTGTTCTTTATTCGTGATGCAATCAAGTTTCCTGATTTTGTCCATGCGATGAAGCCGGATCCAGTTACCAATGTTCAAGATCCAAACCGAATTTTTGATTTTTTAAAGACTCAGCCTTGGTCAATCAATATGTTGACCTATGTCTATTCAAACTTGGGCACACCTGAAAGCTATCGTACTCTGGATGGTTTTGGTGTCCATGCTTTCAAGCTCTATAACGACAAGGGTGAGTATAAGTACATCAAATTTAACTGGCGTTCGAAACAAGGGGTCAAAGGCCTAAATCTAGATCAGGTTCGCGAAGTACAAGGGCGTGACTGGAATCATTTGACCAATGACATGTATAAAAATGTCTATGCAGGCAATTATCCAAAATGGGATTTGTATATTCAGGTACTAGATCCAAAAGACTTGGATAAATTTGATTTTAATCCATTAGATGCGACCAAAATCTGGCCGAATGATCTGGTGCCAGAAACGAAGGTCGGAACGTTGACCCTCAATCGTATGCCGAAAAACTTCTTCCAGGAAACCGAGCAATCTGCTTTTGCACCTGGCAATTTAATTCCTGGGATTGAACCCTCAGAAGACCGTCTGCTGCAAGGTCGTATTTTCTCTTATTCAGATACACAGTTGTATCGTTTAGGAGCGAACCATCAACAGATTCCAGTGAATCGTCCTCGTGTTGCGGTGAATAACAATAATCAGGAAGGCTTTATGAACATGGGACAAACGGAGTCTCATGTGAATTATGAGCCAAGTACGATTGAACCAAAGCCATCTTCTGAGATTGCCAGAGCTGTACAAACACCTTTGCAGGGTACAGTGATGCAGCACGCGATTCAGAAACAGCAGCCATTTAAACAGGCTGGTGGTTTATATCGTAGTTATTCAGCATTGGAAAAGAATGACCTGATTCGTAACCTTACGGCTGACTTAGGCGCAGTCAAAGATATCGAAACCAAAACCATTATGGTGTCTTACTTTTATAAGGCGGATGCTGATTATGGAACGCGTCTTGCTAAAGTACTAAGCGTGAATCTGAGGAATGTACAAAGCAAAGCAGCTCAACTGAAAGACGAATAAAACGTTTTGTTGATGTGGTAACAGGTGCCTGAATGTTACCCCCAGAAAGTCCTGTAACCTCAATAGCCTTTCCTGCAACTAGGGCGAGTGTTACAGGCACTCATTTCAGATTTTTAAGGATATTGCCATGCTCCATTTACGCTCGGTATTTTTTGTCATCAGTATGATCTGTAGCAATTTCTTGGTTTCGGTTCATGCGACAACACCATCTGAACAGAGCAATGGTTCTGAAGAAGTAGTTGAGCTGTTTTTCTCCGCGGCTAAAGTGGGTAATGTCGAGGTCTTGCAAGAGTTTTTAAAATATGGATTTCCGATTGATATTCAAGATCATTCTGGTTATAGCGCATTGATGATGGCGAGTTATTATGGGCAGAAAGACGCCGTAAAAATATTGCTACAGCATCATGCGAATCGTTGCCTTCGGGATAAACGGGGGCATACTGCACTGATGGGGGCGATTGTGAAAGCCGAGTGGAGCATTGCCAAACAGTTGCGTCAGGTGGATTGCGACATCTATGCGGAAAAAACGGGACAGCTCACCGCAGAACAATTCGCGATTCAGTTTGGACAACAGCAACGTTTAAAAGAGATTCAACCTTCGCCATCGAAATAAGCTTGTCTCTGTTTAAATGTTTGAATTTAAAAAGACTCTAAAAAAGAATATTGAGAAGGAAATATCCATCGTCGTAGACAGACTCATTTCTGCGTAAAAGTATGCTTTAATGCTTAAACGAGAATAGATCCAAGTCAGTCATGTCTACACCAATTATTCAATCATTACTTGATACCGACTTATATAAATTCACCATGTTACAGGTGGTGTTACATCAGTTTCCGCAAACGCATAGTGTTTATTTATTCCGCTGTCGTAATTTAGAAGATACAGTCTATCCGTTGGTTGAAATTTTGGATGATTTGAATCAGCAGCTGGATTTGCTGTGTGAACTGCGCTTTGCGGAAGATGAATTACAATACTTACGTTCATTGCGTTTTATCAAAAGTGATTTTGTTGATTACCTTGAATTATTTCAGCTGAAGCGTCGTTTTATTCAAGCCAGTATCGATGAGGCAGGACGTTTAGATATCCGCATTGAAGGCCCAATGGTGCAGGCGATGATGTTTGAGATTTTTGTCTTGGCAATCGTCAATGAACTGTATTTCCGCCGTATCCGTAATGATGATGTCTGGGTAGAAGGCGAGTGCCGATTACAACAGAAGCTGGTGCAACTGCAACAATATGAACAAGAACAACTAAAAAATGATCCGCCTTTCTTGGTTTCAGATTTTGGTACACGCCGTCGCTATAGTTTTGAGTGGCAAAAACATGTAGTACAAGCATTTCATGCCGCTGCGCCAAAAGTATTTCGAGGTACCAGTAATGTGCTATTGGCGAAGCAATTGGGAATTAGCCCGATTGGTACCATGGCACATGAATTCTTACAGGCTTTTCAAGCACTTGATGTGCGTTTGCGTAATTTTCAAAAAGCAGCCCTTGAGGCATGGGTTCAAGAGTATCGGGGAGATTTAGGGATTGCTTTGACCGATGTGGTCGGTATGGATGCCTTCTTGCGTGACTTTGATTTGTATTTTGCCAAATTATTCGATGGGTTACGTCATGACAGTGGTGACCCATATGAGTGGGGTGATAAGGCTTATGCGCATTATCGCAAACTCAAGATTGATACCAAGACCAAGATGTTGACCTTTAGTGATGGTCTGAATTTAGAAAAAGCATGGTTATTGCATCAGTATTTTAAAGATCGTTTCCAAGTGAGTTTTGGGATTGGCACCAATTTGACCAATGATATGGGGCAGAAACCATTGAATATTGTGTTGAAATTGGTGGAGTGTAATCGTCAATCCGTGGCGAAGATTTCGGATAGTCCGGGTAAGACCATGACTGATAATGATACGTTCTTGGCTTATTTGCGTCAGGTGTTTGATATTGAAGAAGCATAATGATTCTTGCATAACTCAAAATCTCGCACAGGTGTGAAATAGCTCAAAACCCACAAGCGGTTTGTATAGACACTCTTTACTTTTGAAAGATCAAAAGTAACAAAAATCTTTTGTTGAACTGACGGCACATCCTTGATGCCGCAGTTCAACGGGCGGCATCCATGCCGCCTTAGCACCAGTAATTTTTTCAGAGAAAGCAATATGGCTTAACTTCTGCGATGATCAGCAAGTTCTTAATTTTTGATCCTTCCTAGTTTAGCTTTACGCTATATCTCCTTTTCTGCTAAACGAATGCAAAAAATCAGACAAAGATAAAAAGTCGGCTATGTTAATATCATCCCCAATGCGGATGATAAAACAGCATAACGATGACTGACGTAGATTTTAAACTGGGTTTACTGATTGAGCCTGAACAACTTGTTCCTTATTTGGGTAGTGAGTTGATTCGTATTGTCGATTTAAGCCGAGCTTCGGTATATGAACAACTGCATATTCCCCATGCGATTCATTTACAGCCTAAATACTTGGTTGCACAACAAGAACAAGCCAATGGGGTGTTGCCGGATTTATCTGGTTTACAGACTTTAATCGAGAAGTTAAATATTTCACCTCAACATCATGTCGTGGTTTATGACGATGAAGGTGGGGCGTGGGCTGGACGCTTAATCTGGAATTTACATTGTCTTGGTTTTAACCGCACCAGTTTGATTAATGGCGGGATACATGGTTGGTTGGGCGCAGGTTTGCCAACTACAGCTGAAGTCGATCCAGTAAAATCTGTTGCTGATCTTTTTCAGATTGATTTAGACACTGTGCAGCAGCATCGTATTGAATATCATGAATTGTTACAACATGTCGAACAAGACAATATTCAGCTCTGGGATTGCCGTACCAATGAGGAATATACGGGCTTACGCTTGGCTGCGCGACGCGGCGGTCACATCCCAAATGCACTGCATTTTGAATGGAGTACTGCCCTAAACCGTGAAAATCATCTAAAATTACACCCGCTTGAACGCACACAACAACGTTTAGAACAATTAGGCTTTAATTTACAACAACCTGTGGTGGTGTACTGTCAGTCTCATCACCGTTCTGGCTTGGCGTATATTTTGGCAAGATTGCTCAACTGGCAAGTTAGGGCCTACGATGGTGCGTGGAGTGAATGGGGCAATCGCCTCGATAGTCCTATTATTTCAGGGGAGTCACCGTCTTGAGTTTTGCAGCAGATTTAAAAAAACAACTCTTTATCAAAGCACAGAATCTTGTGCCGCAACATCAATTGAGCCGTGTAGTTGGTAAGGTTGCCGCAAGTGAAAATCTTTTGGTAAAAACTGCTGTTATTCAAGCGTTCAAAGCAAAATACGGAATTGATATGAGCATTGCTGAACAAAGCAATGCACAACAATATAAATCATTTAATGAGTTTTTTACCCGTGCATTAAAAGATGGTGTACGTGGTATCGATGAGCAAGCGGATAGTATCGTGTGTCCTGCGGATGGTGCGATTTCACAGCTCGGTAAAATTGAAGCAGGTGATATTTTCCAAGCCAAAGGCCAAAGCTTTTCAGTTGAAAAATTAATTGGAGATCCGCAACTGGCAAAACCATTCCAAGATGGCCAATTTGCGACCGTTTATTTATCACCAAAAGATTATCACCGTGTACATATGCCTTTGGCAGGTACTTTGACTGAAACTTTATATATTCCGGGTGAGTTGTTCTCAGTTAATCAAACCACAGCTGAAAATGTACCAGGTTTGTTTGCACGTAATGAGCGTATGGTGTGTTTATTTGATACTGAACTCGGTCGTATGGCGGTGGTTTTAGTTGGGGCAATGATTGTGGCTGGTATTGAAACTGTTGCTACAGGCAAAGTAAAACCATCTGGCAAAGTTGAATTACAACATCATCAAATGAAATTGGATAAAGGCGCAGAATTAGGTCGCTTCTATTTAGGTTCAACTGCTGTGGTTTTATTTGAAAAAGATAAAATGATCTGGGAAGAACAGTTTAAAGCCAATTCAACTGTAGTCATGGGTGAGCGTTTAGGTCACTCGGTTTAAGTTTACAAAATGATCTTAAAAAGCCCCGAAGTTGGGGCTTTTTATTTATAGACAAAATCTTATATATTTGTTTAGCTCAAAATATTTTTAGATAATTTAAGATAAAGGTAGATAATAATGAAATTTTTAATACCACAATTTTCTTTTTTTGAATTATCGGGATTTTAACTTTTGGAACAATAGTCAGTAATTACTTTTTAGATCGACCACTGATCAATATAACTATTTTTATGATGTATTGTGTTTTTGCTGGGGCATTATCAAGTTTAAATTTTTATCTACGTTATAAAAGCAATGTAGTAATTTCCGATTAACTTCGATCCTTGTTTATGAATTTCTCTTTTATAGATCAAAAAATATGATTGAAGATATAAGATATTTAATTATTTTTGCGAAAATTGCCGAGTTTGGATCAATTTCTAAAGGCGCTAAAGCCTTAGGATTATCTGTTGCGACTGTGAGTTTACATCTAACTAAACTAGAAAAAAATTTAGAGTGTGCTTTATTTTATAGAAATACAAGGAAAATGACCTTAACACACGATGGTCAGAAGCTTCTAGATACGGCTCAGGCCATGTTAGTAACGTATGAATCAGGAATTTTAGATTTTAAGCAACGTTCTATTATTAAAAAAACACAGCTTCATATCTCGATCCCTGCGGTCTTTATTCATGGAGAGTTTATGCAATGTATCACGGCATTCTGTGATCAATATAAAGATCTGACTTTACATATTACTTGCGATGATAGCCGGACAGATCTCATTGCTGAAAATGTCGATATTGCTTTTCGAATTGGCGAGCTTCCAGATAGTTCTTTTAAAGCCCGCTATCTATTTTCTCTCGCTCGAAGTATCGTTGCAACTCCCTATTTTTTAAGCCAATATAAAAAAATTACTCATCCCAAAGATTTGGTGGATATGAAGTGGATAGGATTGAGTATGAGAAAAAACAATAGGATTTTGAGGCATGTCGGAACAAAAGAAGAAGTGGAGATTTCTTATCAGCCATATATCTATGTGAATAATGTTGAAGCATCTTATCAACTGGTAAAATTGGGTTCAGGATTGGCTGCACCTCCTGATTATTTAATGCAAGAAGATATTGAGCAACAGAATATTGTGGAAGTTTTACCAGAGTGGAAACTTGAACCTTTGAGTGTATATGCGGTTTGGCCTGCCAATATTCCAATCAATGGTATTGCGCATGACTTAATTGAAAAAATATATGAATCCTTTAACCCCAAAATAGTTTAATCAGCATATAGATCGATAACATAATTAAAGATCCTCCCATTACAGTATTCATGACTTTTATCTGACGTGGGTGAGTTAATACTTTGGCTAATGTTTGTCCAGAAACCCCCCACAGAATTAAACAGATGTAGCAAGTAATAAAGTAAATCACAATAAATAGAAGCAATGGATGATAACTTAGGGGCGAAGAAAATAAAGAGATACCAGAGAGACAGGCAATCCATGCTTTGGGATTAAGCCATTGTAAGAGAAATCCATCCATAAAGTTAGTAAGAGAAATATTGTTTGAGATATCAACGCTTGGTGTTGAAAAGATAATCTTTTGACCAATATAGAAAATAAATAAAATGCCGATACATTCGATTAATGTGAAGAAAAAAGGATAGTGATTAATTATTTGGTTAAAACCAAAACCTAAGAATATTAATAACAGCGTAAAGCCAATTGTTGCTCCTGAGATAAAGGGAAATGTTTTTCTAAAACCATGAATTAAACTTGATGAGAGAATGGTGATGTTGATTGGCCCAGGGGAAATGGACATGCTGAACGAGAAAATAAACATACTTAAAATAATCGAGAGTTGCATTATTTTGGTCTTTTTGAAATTAATCTTAAAATAAGATAATACAGTGTAGTTTAAATAAGATTAGTCAGGTTCTATCAAAAGCAGATTTTGATTTTTTAGGGGTTAAAGCTAAAAGATAGTAAGGAATGCATTTTATTTATCAAAAATTTACATTATGAGTTTTGTTGATTGAGTATCGTATTGAAAAATTATAGTCGTAGCAGAAAATGAAAATTTACCAAGTCGATGCATTTAGTGATCAACTCTTTAAAGGAAATCCAGCTGCGGTTGTGTTGTTAGAGCAGTGGCTAGATGAGCGTGTAATGCAGAATATTGCATTAGAAAATAATTTGTCTGAGACCAGTTTTGCAAGAAAAATTGATGATCAAAATTATGAAATTAAATGGTTTTCACCTGTCAAAGAAGTACAGTTTTGTGGTTACGGCACGCTAGCGACCAGTTTTATTATTTTTAAAAATCAACCTGAAATTGAATCGTTAGTATTTCATGTGGCGAACTTGGGTGAGTTTTTTATTAGTCGCAGTGAAAAAGGCAGGATTAAAATGAATTTTCCTGTACAGATTCCTCATCGATTAGAGGTGATTCCTCAAGCATTAAAAGAGAGCTTGTCTCAAGAAGTTACTGAGGTATATATCAATCCTCAGGCCTATATTGTGATCTATCCAAATACAGCGGCGGTTTTAGATGAGCAACCGAACTTTGATTTGATTAAAAAACTCGGTGGACGACGTGTCGCAATTACTAGTTTAAATGATGCCACAGATGAAAGAATGAGCGAGTTCGATATCATTTCTCGCTACTTTACGCCTTCAATGGGAATAGATGAAGATCCTGTGACAGGTTCGCTGCACACCTCATTAATACCACTTTGGCAACCTCGACTTAAAAAAGAAAATATCGTTGCTTATCAGGCCTCAAAACGAGGTGGTGTGCTTTATTGCAAATTACTTGAAGATGACAGAATTGAAATCTCAGGCGAGTGCCGCTTATATCTAGAAGGTGAAATTTTCATTTAACTTATAAACTAAAAAACCATGTACGTTTTTGCTTACATCGATTAGGGGTAATGTCCCATTTTCAGGCTCATTGGAATTGCCTAATATGAACTCATCAGGAACAGGAAGTTCCAGAACATAAAACAAAAATGATAAGTTTATGCATCAGGATGTGAGATATGACAGGAGTTGTATCTAGTGAAAGGAATACGAAAAAGCCCGACTTGGATGTCGGGCTTTTTTCATTTTGAGCTAAAACTCAGTAATTTCTTAAGTTCGTCTGCTTGGCACTGTAATAGGCATGAATAGCCTCTGCGCAGCTGTTGATAATGGGGTCATCATCCTTTTTCCAGATGAGTTTCACTTCGCTGAGTGTATTTTCATCTTGAAGAGGAATGAGTCGGACATTACTGGGGAGGATGACCTTAAATTCTTCAGGCACGATACAAATTCCAAAACCATTGGCAACCAGTTCAAGTTGAGATCTTTTTCTTGAATAGATTCTGGTTCTTTTTGGACTAAAGCCGTTGACCAAACATAAATTGGCGGCCAAATAGCTCAAACCACCACGTGCTTTATGCGGCACAGAAACAAAGTTCAATGACTCCAATTCACGAATCGATATACTTTCTTTTTCACTTAAAAATGGGTCTGAAATATGTGCAGCAACATATAAAGGGGCGGTATATAAACTGATGGCATTCACGTCATTTAAGTTGTGATAAATCGGTGGTCGGATAAAGCCCAGATCAATCGTGCCATTCAATAAATATTCGAGTTGTAACTCAGATGATAAGGTATTCATTTCAATATCAATGGTATGGCTATCACATAACTGCTCAAAGATTTCGAGTTTGTTTTGATCAAGTACAATACTACTGGAATGGGCAATCTTAATAATCCGACCTTCACCCCGACTAATACTTTGGGCACTGACAATGGAACTTTTTAAATGATCAATATTGGTTTTTAAACTTTTATACAGTGCTTCACCTGCAGGTGTTAGTCTAATTTTCTTCTCTGAACGATCAAAAATTTCAAAACCTATTTCTTCTTCTAAATTTTTAATTTGTCTGCTGAGTGCTGATTGGGCAATAAATAGCTTTTCTGAAGCGGCAATAAAGCCCCCAGTTTCCACAATCGTAATTAGATAATTGAATTGTTTGAATGTCCACATATCTCAAAATTAGATCAGTGCTTGTTTTTTCTATATTAGATTAGATGGAAGAAATCTTATACCTTTTTTATAGGTTCTTGATTCAGGTGACTGAAGATGATGATGAAAAACAAAATTTTGACCTTGATTGCTGCTGTAGTGATTTGTTTACTGGCTCAAAGCTATGATCAGTATATGGGTGTGATGATGAAAGAGCAGACTATTGATTTATTGGGAGATTGATAAGTTTTCCGTACCCAGTTCCATATAATCACTGACTTTTTAAAGGGTGATAAAGCTCGGTAATGTACGATTTTTCTTACAAGGATTAGAGGTAATGTCCCATTTTCAGACCCAGTGGAATTGCCTAATATGAACTCATCAGGAACAGGAAGTTCCAAAACATAAAACAAGAATGATAAGTTTCAGCATCAGGACGTGAGGTATGATAGGAGTTGTACCTAGTGAAAGGAATACGAAAAAGCTCGACTCGAATGTCGGGCTTTTTTATTGCAAATCTAATAAGTGGCTGAGTGCGTTGGCTTGCTGTTTTATAACCAACAGATTGTAGTGAATAGGTGTATCACTAAACCTGAGGTTTAAGATTGAATATTATGTATTTTACTTTAGCCACATAATGTTAATTTAATCAACAATGAGTAATTTCGCTCCATTCAAGCTGAAGGATTGGTGTGGTTCGGCATGATCACCAACTTGATAGCTCATTCCCTGAGTTAAAATAAACGTCCTTCCATCTTTTAATCTGCTTTCAAGTTCACCTTCTAAACAAAATAGAATATGTCCTTTTTCGCACCAATGGTCAGCTAAGTAATTAGCTGAGTATTCTACAATTCTTACTCTAATTCTATTTTCTTCTTCACCAAAGTATTGTGTTTTCCAATAAGCATTTCCAGTTTCTCCGCGGTATTCTACTGTTTCTATTTTATCCCAGTTAGTCACTTGAAATGGAAAAGGGAAAATATTCATATACTGTTCCAAAACTTTAGATTTATTCTAAAAATATAGATAAATTTAGTTTTTGCAATACTCTTATTTAAGCGAAGAGCTGTGATGCGAAGGAATATTAATTAAAAAATTTAAATTCACTACTTATTTAGACCATATTAAGAAAACTACAAAAGCCATTGATTTAAAATAAGATAGATTCTTTATGAATGGTTTAGATATTTCTTGTCAGATTTTTAAACATAAATCATGTACGATTTTTCTTACAAGGATTAGAGGCAATGTCCCATTTTCAGACCCAGTGGAATTGCCTAATATGGACTTATCAGGAACAGGAAGTTCCAAAACATAAAACAAGAATGATAAGTTTCAGCATCAGGACGTGAGGTATGACAGGAGTTGTACCTAGTGAAAGGAATACGAAAAAGCCCGACTTGGATGTCGGGCTTTTTTATTTGATGTCGATTTGCTTTTGCCACAATTCAATCAACAACTGCATCGATTTGCTCAATGGTTTATAGCTCGGCCAAATGACATGAATCGGCATATCCAGTCCGTTGGTGGTATCGAGGAAAGCTAAGCGCACCAGCCGTTGTTTAGCAAAATGTTCTTGTACAACTGAAAGGGGAAAATTACCCCAGCCTAGTCCTTGCTCAACCATATCAATCGCCATTGATAAACTATCGCTATACCAGCAGGAATCCGACACCAGTACCCGACTGTCAGGCAGTGGATAATGCTTACTGGCCACAATAATTTGTCTGAGTTCAGACAGCATAGTGAGTTCATTTTTATTATGCGCTTTAAGTTGCAGTGCATCTTTGGGGGAAACGGCTGCAACAAATTGCTCCATCCGAAGTAAGCGGAAGCGTTCATTGCTATCCAGTTGCGATGAGCTATAGGCGATATACAGATCGATTTCGTTATTGTGCAAGCGTGTTTTGAGTTCTTGTTGTGGGGCGCTGACCATCTCAATATTGAGTAGTGGATAATGCTGAATTAACTGTTCAATGCCCGCGAATAGAAATTTCTGGTTCACATCGGCAGCGATACCAATCGAGAGACTGGTCTCCAATCCTGTTGAAAGCTCGGTCAGATGCATTTCAAGTTGACGCAGTTTCGTTACGATCAGTCGAGCATGCGGTTCGATCGAGAGTGCCACCTCGGTTGGGGCGAGATGATTTTTGCTGCGTTCAAATAATTTTAAATTCAATTCTGCTTCTAAGTTTGCTATCGCCATACTCACGGCTGAAGGCACCCGATTTAAGGCACGTGCTGCCGCAGAGAAATTACCACGATCAATAATTTCAAGAATCAGTTCTAACTGTTCACTACTGAGTTTCATGGGAAATCCCTTGTCAGTAAATCTGATGACGATTGACTTTTTTTATCAAAATTTGAGCGTAAAATCCACTCATTATTGATTTTAAGGTGTGGTTATGCAAGGAACCAAGAGAAGAGTCACGTATGTATTTTTCTATGAAGTTTTAAGCTTTTTTATCTGTGCGATGGTATTAGCCGTACTTTCGGGTACAACCATTAGCCATACAGGGCCTTTATCGATTTTGATTGCAGTCATCGCAGTCACTGTAAATTTCTTTTATAACTATGCATTCGAAATGTGGGAAAAAACCCAAGTTTCCAAAAAACGAACTGTACTCAGACGTATAGCGCATGCCATTGGCTTTCAAATTGTCTTGGTGACGATTTTGATTCCCTTGATTGCATGGTGGATGCAGATTAGTTTGCTTAAAGCCTTCTTACTCGATTTCAGTTTGATGGTGCTGATCCCATGTTATACGTTTGTTTATAATTATTTTTTCGATCATATTTTTGGTTTGCCGAGCCATTTGCTTGAACCCACAGCGCTGAATGCTAAAAACAGTGTTTGATAGCGGACAGCTTGATTGAATCGATAAAAAAGAGTGTATGTGAATACACTCTTTTTTACGTGATTTTTAATTTATTTTTATCAATGAAATCGACCTATTTAAAGTCGAATCCAAGTCATATTGCGAAAGCTATTATTACTTGGATTTTTTGCATTGATGCTGAGCATTTTGCCAGTCTTACTTAAGCGCGCATTCAAGCTGTACTTATTGCCATCATAGGGATTGATCCATACACCTTGCCCAAATTCTTCATTTTGGCTTAGCATTTTCAGACCTGTTAATACTTCCATTCCGATAATGGGTTGATTCTTTAACGTCCCTGAGCATGCAGTACATACGGTCGGGGCGGCCTCCTTCGCTGAAGGATACATTTTAACAATCACTGCACTGTATTGTTCGGTCGCAGAATGTCTTCGAATCACAATATCAGAGAGATAAGTGCCAGTGCGTTCATCCACCACTTTCCAGGTACCAATCAGGGGATCAGTCGGTGCAGCGTGAATAGCCAAAGGCGCGCTCAGTCCAAGTAATAGGACACAAGCGCGGAAAAAAGGTGTATGAGTCATGAGAGGTACATCAAAAATATGGAAATTAAACAACAGCTTATTTTATTGTTTTAGTGGAATAATCACATCATATTTTAGGGAACTTGGCAGTTCCCTATCTTTTTTAAATCATGCGATATAAGCGTTCTTTCGGGAATACTGCGGTGAAGGTTGAACCTTCATTTTCTTTAGAGGTGATTTCCAAATGTGCGCCGTGTTGCATGAGTACATGCTTCACAATGGCCAGTCCTAGTCCTGTACCGCCAGTTTGACGGCTACGTGCGCTATCGACACGGTAGAAACGCTCGGTTAAGCGTGGCAAATGTTTAGGATTAATCCCGATACCATTGTCCTGTACGGTAAAGTAAGCATGGTCACCGTCTTCATGCCAGCCAATGGTAATGATGCCGCCAGCAGGGGTGTACTTAATTGCATTGGTAATTAAGTTACTGAATGCACTGGCAATTTCGATGTCGGAACCAATCAGGTCGCAATGACTATCAATATCTAAGTTTAAAGTATGACCATAATCCAGATTGTAGGCTCGCGCATCGTCAAAGATTTGATTCATCAAATTTGCCATATCAATGATCTGATTTTTTGCGACTTTTTTATTATTTTCTAAATTGGACAATAACAATAGATCGTTGACCAAAGCATTCATACGCTTGGTTTGTGACTGCATTTGCGTGAATGCACGTTTCCAACGCGGGGTAATATCATCTTGATCAATAAAGGTTTCGATATAGCCGCTGAGTACGGTGAGTGGGGTGCGTAGCTCATGGGAAATATTATCGACAAAGTCTTTACGCATTTGTTCGAGGTTATGTACGCGAGTGGTATCATAGGCTACGAGCAAACGGCTTTCACCACCAAAACGGGTAAGTTTGACTTGTACATAACGTTCTTCATCCATCTGGGCTTGTAGACGGATGCCATCTGGCGATTGATCGCTATGGTTAAAATATTCGATAAAACTGGGTTGGCGCAAAATTGAAAGTAAATTGCGGCCACGATCCAAGGGGCTTATGCCTAACAGTTTCTCGGCTGCAGGATTCCACCATTCGATTTGATGTTGATCATCAATTAAAACAACGGCTTCCGCCAGCGCCACCAAAGAGGATTGTGCACGGTCAATCAAGCCAACCATTTCGGCTTGAACAATACGTTCCTGACGTTGCGCACGGTAGACATTGAACAGCAACGCGCCCCAAATCCCGTTTAAATTCGGTGGGACATCATAAGGGCGGTTTGAAATCCATTCATTGACCAGATAAAGCGAGCGGAGCTGTAGCAAGAAAAACAGCACAAAGGCAACAAATATACAGCTCCAGAAGTATCCAACCCCAAATCCGACTAAGCTTGCAATCAATAAGAAAAAAAGTAACAGTCTTAAATCTTGTTTTGCAAAGGTCCATAAACTGCTGTAGCGAAAACGTTGGTGTTCACGTGCCAGTTCAGGGACGGGATAAGGTTCATACATAAAGGATTTTTAACCTACTGCTAAATCTGCTCGTGTCGAGAAACGATAACCTGTGCCACGAACGGTTTGTACAAAACGATCGACACCAAATGGCTCTAACACTTTGCGTAAACGACGGATGTGTACGTCAATGGTACGGTCTTCGATATAGACATTGCCACCCCATACTTGGTCCAGTAATTGAGCACGTGTATAGGCACGTTCTGGGTGAGTCATAAAGAAGGCCAGTAAACGATATTCAGTTGGACCCATCTCTAAAATACTGTTGCCAAAGCTGACACGCTGACTGACAGGATCAAGCATTAAACCATTGGCATCAATCACTTTTTCACCGCTAAGTGCATTGGCACGACGTAAAACGGCTTTGATACGAGACACCAGTTCACGGGTTGAAAATGGCTTGGTCATGTAATCATCTGCACCGGCATCAAGACCCTGTACTTTATGGTCTTCTTCGCCACGGGCTGTCAGCATAATGACAGGAATTTCTGCCAAGTTTTCATCACGTTTGAGGCGACGGCATAAGTCTACACCACTCACACCACCTGGAAGCATCCAATCCAGCAAAATAAGAGCAGGACGCTGGTCGACAATAATCTGATGCGCTTGTTTGGCATCCTCTGCTTGTAAACATTGGAAGCCTGCCATATCCAAAGAGGTATGGATCATTTCGCGGATCGGTAGCTCATCATCAACAATTAAAATATAGTCATCTTTCACAGCGCAATACCCTTAAATTCCGTAACGGTTTAACCGTTTTGTTGTTATGACAGGCTTATTACAAAGATTAATTATGACAATATCATTGCAAAAGAGTTAATAAAGTCGAATTTAGCAATAAATTGTGACAATTGTGGGGCAGAGCAGTGACCAAATGATGACAAATTTTTTATCAAGAAAGCAAATGAATTCATTTGCTTAACTGAATTGTAGTTTAACAGCTTTGTTTGTCACAAAACTGTAAAACGATTTTAATTTTTTTGCGATGTCGTTTGGATAAATGACAAAAAGACGGCACAGCAGGCTGATAAAACATCTTCTAAGGGCTGTTTGAAGCCTTCTGAGACCCAACGGATAATAATATGTGTCACATAGCCATTTAAGCCTGTCGCCATCAGGGAAACTTCTTCTGTACTTTGTGGCGCATTGGGCATGGTGATCATTACAAAGCCTTGAATAATACGATCAAATTGGGTCAAGGTTTCTTGAATGGTGGCTTGATTATGCAGGTCTTGAACCAGCATTGCATCGATATAAATAATTCGCGCCATACGTGGATCGTCTTTAATCGCACTCAACAAAGCCGACAAACCTGCGGTCACCATATTTTTGGGTTCAGGCGCGGCCATCAGAACGGCTTGGGTTAAGCAGGTTTGCATTTTTTCAATCATTTTTAAGAATACAGTTTGGAATAATTCCTCGCTTTTCTTAAAAGATTCATAAAAGTAGCGTTCAGTCAGCTTGGCTTCATTACAGACGTCTTTCACCGTCACAGAGAAAAAGCCATGCGTGCCGTAGGTTGCAATACCTGCTTCAATCAATTTCTCACGACGTGCTTCTTTACGCTCAGTCAAAGAGAGGCCTTTGAACTGTCGCTCTTTCACTTCAGTCTTCTTTTTCTTCTGTGTTGCTTGATCTTGAGTTGCCATTGAGAAAACCGTTCCCTAAAAGTCTTTAAATCGTGTGCTTAATCTTTGCATTTCAACCATGTTGTACTGACTTAGCATAACCATATTTTGAAAATATGCCTTGTCTCTTTTAAACATCTTCGGTCATAAATGTAAATAGGCCTATTATGACATGTCGGATGTTGGTTATTGCCATTTGTCTTAAATTACCAGTGTACTATATTGACAACCTGTATTGTCAAAATTATATTGGTTACAGGTTAAGCAGCACATGATTGGGGCGAATCTGTGCAGATCATTCGTAATACAAAGGATAGGCAATGAAAAATTTTAAAAATAAAGTCGCAGCGATCACCGGCGCAGGTTCTGGGATTGGACAACAATTAGCTGTTTTATTGGCTAAACAAGGCTGTCATTTGTCATTGAGTGATATCAATGAAAAAGGCTTGAACCAAACCGTTGAATTAGTGAAGCAGTATCCAGTCACCGTAACCACCAAAGTACTTGATGTTTCAAACCGTGATGCGGTGAAACAGTGGGCGCAGGAGACTGTACAAGATCATGGTTCAGTCAATTTGATCTTCAACAATGCAGGTGTAGCATTAGGTTCAACTGTTGAAGGTGCAAGCTACGAAGATTTAGAGTGGATCGTTGGAATTAACTTCTGGGGTGTGGTGTATGGCACCAAAGAATTCCTGCCATTTATCAAACAAACCAAAGATGGTCATATCATCAACATCTCCAGTATTTTTGGTTTAACGTCACAACCAACTCAATCCGCGTATAACGCAACCAAATTTGCGGTACGTGGTTTTACCGAATCATTGCGTCAAGAGTTGGATATTGAGAAGGGCGGTGTCAGCTCACTCTGTGTTCACCCAGGCGGGATTCGTACCAATATCGCCAAAGCAGCAAAAATGAATGATAGCTTGAAAAGCTTGGGTATGGATCCAAACAAATCGATCAAGCAATTCGATAAATTCTTGCGTACGCCACCAGAAGAAGCAGCACGTCAGATTTTAAATGCAGTTTTGAAAGACAAACGCCGTTTATTGATTGGAACAGATGCACGTATCGTGGATTCGTTCCAGCGTTTATTCCCGACGGGTTATCAACGTATTGCAGCGATTGCAACTAAAATGATGTAAGACCTAACAACAATAAAAAAGCCATTCGATTGAGAATGGCTTTTTTATTGGAGGATGATCAAAGAAATGTTAAATAAGGACTTTGATCTTGGTTTTTTTCCAGAAGAACTGATAATAAAACGCTTGGAAGATACATAGACTCACAAAGGAAAGTGCGTAAGCAATCCAGATGCCTGTTAAGCCCCAAAGTGAGCTAAACCAGTAGGCGCAAGGGACTTCGATCAGAAGAATGGTCAAAATATTGATCACCATGGGAATATTGACCGCACCACTGGCTCGCATGATTGATGCAAAAATGGCACTTGCCCCAAAGAATACAATCGACCATAGCACGATAAATAACAGTTGTTGGCCCAATTCAATCACACTGTGATCGGTAATAAACAGTGCCATGAGATATTTTGAGAACAAATAAGCTAAGGTAATCAGACTCCCTGTAAATAAGAAATTCATCCCCAAAGCAGTACGCGTTACTTTTGCCAATAACTCAGGCTTACCTGCGCCAATGGCTTGCGCTGCAAAAATAGAAGCGGCAATCGAAATTGACAGCGCTGGAAACTGAATATAGTTCAGCACTTGATTGACTGCACCATAGGCTGCGGTGGCATGCGCCCCATAATGGTTAATCAAGCCGATAATCACCAGACCTGCCAATGACGTAGTGACCATCTGAATGCCAGTCGGAATCCCGAGTTTTAAAATTAATTTACTGAGCTCTGCATCATGGCGAACATGTTGCAGCAATAGACGGTCAATTTTCAGCGGATGATTTTTATAGTTCAGATAAATCGCTAAGAAAATCAGCACGGCAGCATAACCGAGAATAGTTGCAATCGCAGGTGCCACAATGCCTAAAGCAGGAAAACCAAAATAGCCTTTCAGTAACACGGGCGTCACGCCTAGACCGATCAAGCTGGTAAGGCTTAGTGCAATCAATGGTGTCACACTATCGCCAACACCACGCAAGATCGAGGTATAAATAATATAAACGAATAGCAAGGGGCTACCGGCCAGCATCCATTGCACATAAGGCAAAGACAGATGCATCACTTTAGGGTCTGTACCCAGCAATTCCAGAATATGTTTGGCAAAGGTCAAACCCAATACCGCAATAATGCTGCCGCCAATCAAGGTCATAAATACGGTAGAACCAATGACAGCACGGACTTTTTCCAGATTTTGCGCACCCCATGCCTGTCCAATCAACACCGTGGAGCCGGCAGAAATTCCAATCACAAAGGCCAATAAAAAGAATAGGATAGGAAAGAATACTGAAACGGCAGCAATCGCATCGACGCCCATCATTTGACCGACAAAGATGGTATTAATGGTGCCCGACAGGTTTTGTAAAATATTGGTTGCGATCAATGGAACAAGAAAAACAAAAAAGGTTTTCCAGAGATTTGGTTGCATCACCAAAGGTTGGCGTGGTGTCATTCAATTTCCTTCACGCTTCATCCTGAAACGTCTATGTTTTCTTCAACATACCATTATCGGTATCTGTTGTGTTGAAGTCATGATTGTTCAGTTTATTTTTGTTGATCAACACTGTACGAGGATTTCACCCGCACGTTGCAATGTTTGATCAGTCTTGGCAAAGCAGAATCGAATCAATCGTAATGACTCAGGCGCGTGTTGATAAAACACTGAAATTGGAATCGCTACGATTTTGTGTTGTTCCGCAAGGAATTGGCACATATCGATATCATTCAAATCAGGACGAATATTGCTGTAATCCAGATTTTGGAAATAGGTGCCTTGGGAGGGGATGAAGTTAAAACGTGAGTTTTGAATCTGGGCATTGAATAAGTCACGTTTTGCTTGGTAAAAGTTCGGTAGCTCCTGAATATGCTCAGGATGCTGCTGCATATAATTGGCAAGTGCAATTTGACAAGGTGTGGTACCACAGAAATTGGCAAATTGATAAATCTGACGGAATAGACGCATGAGCTGCGGTGAGGCAACACAATAGCCTGTTTTCCAGCCTGTGACATGGTAGGTTTTGCCGAAAGAACCAATCACAAAACTACGTTCACGTAATTCAGGGAATTGCAGCGCGCTATAGTGTTTTTGTCCATCAAAAATCAGATGTTCATAGACTTCATCGGACAACACCACAATATTTTTATCTTGAATCAGTTCAATCAGTTGACGCCAGTCCTGTTCAGACCAAATGGCACCTGTAGGATTGTGTGGTGTGTTGACAATAATCATGCGGGTTTTCGCATTGATGCTGTCTTTTACCTTTTGCCAATTCACCTGAAAGCTGGGTGCTTCCAAATGGATATGAACTGATTTCCCACCTGCCAGCTGTACCGCAGGTGCATAGCTGTCATAGCTTGGGTCAAAGATAATCACTTCATCACCTGCATGGATACAGGCTTGAATCGCACAGAAAATCGCAATGGTTGCGCCGGGGGTAATGGTGATTTCGGTGACAGGGTCAAGTTGTAGCTGGTCGCGTTGTAAAAATTGTGTGGCCAGTTGCTGTCTTAATGCCAGTACACCATCGCCAGCAGGATATTGGTTATAACCTGAAAGTGTGGCTTGACTGAGGGCTTCCAGTAGCGCAGGTGGGGCTGGGAAATCGGGGAAGCCTTGGGATAGGTTCAGGGCATTCAGTCGTTGTGCGAGTTCAGTCATCACGCTAAAGATGGTAACGCCTTGGCTTGGGAGTTTTGACTGAAGTTGCAACATTGGATGTCCTTTTTAATATCTCATTTCTTTTGTACGATGATTCTGCACAGCCTCGTATGCTGTGAGGAATTATATGTAATTTGCGTAGGCATGTTTTACTTTTCAAGGATGAAAAGTAACAAAAATCCTTTGTAGTGCTGATGGCCCGTCCCTGAGGCCGCAGCACTACGGGCGGCATCCATGCCGCCATCACGATAGCTGATTCTGACTTAAATTTAACAAGAGAAATTTAGGGTAAGATTCGCTTAATGCGTGATTGATTTACAAAACATTTTCAACAATGGCACGAATTACACCCAGTGCTAAACCAATAAAGGCACCGACAATTACCCCATTTACGCGGATCATATGCAAATCACCGCCGACTTCGCTCTCAATTTTGGCGATCATTTCACGTGAATCCCATTCATGAATACGTTCACTGATATAACGAATAATCTTGTCGCTGTATTGCTCACTGAAATTGGTCGCTAAGCCGACCATCTTTTCATTCAATACATGACGTACTTTTTCATTTTGAATCAGGCTTTCACCCAGTTGCTGTATCGCCGCCTGTAAATTTGTGGCAATGCCTGAATCTTCCTGCATTAAATCGGTCTTGATGGCATCACATAGAATCGCCACAGCACCACTAATAAAGTTCAACACTTGCGGGCTATCGAGTAACGCATCTTTGCCACGATTCAAACGTTGGCTGGCTTCACTGTCGGTTTCTGCCAGTTGGAGCATCAGTGAATGCGTGGTTGCTTCGATGTCTTGACGCCACGGATGTTCAGGATTGGCCAGCATGGATTCAACTTTTTCAATCAAGGAGTCAATGGTACGTTGCTGTACATCGATACCGATCCAGCTTGCACCCTTGGCAAGTTTCCAGACACCAAGCTCTTGAAACAGTTTACGTGATAAATCGCGTGCTTCTTCAGGATGAGACACCATCCATTCATGCGCTAAATCCAGTCCACGTTGTAACACATCTTGGTGGAAATCGTTTTCCAGCACAGCACGCAGCATTTCACTGGCCAATTTATTGACCTTGGTACTTCTGACCCATTGCACACTGTTATTTTGAACAAAGTGTGCAATTTGATCTTGGCTAACAAATTCAAAAATTCTTGGCACGGTGTGCTGAATCATCTGCACCACATGTTGATTGTTTTTTGGATTGGCCAACCATTGACCCACCGCCAAACTGATATCGGCATTTTCTAAACTACGTTCAACCACTTGTGGTGATAAAAAATTTTCCTGTACAAAGCGGCCCATCGATTCGGCAATACGTGCCTTATTGCGAGGGATAATTTCAGTGTGATCACGCAATAGTTTGGGGAGTGGCATTCTGCCGAAAGGATTGCGAAATAATACGGTGACTGCATACCAATCGGCTAAACCACCGACCACACCTGCTTCTGCGCCTAACATGAAAATATGGATGAGCCATTTATATTCAGGAAGAAAATGTGCCGCGACCATTAAAGCAATCCATGACACCACTGCAATAATCAGTGCCATGGTGGCGAAGTATTTACTTCTTTGTAAGCTTGGGACGTGGATTTCTTCGACTGAACTCATTGAGCCATCCTTTTAATTTACTTTTTGTTTTGAGGTGGTGCAGGTGGCTGCAACACTTCTCCTGTCGGACTCAGGCCATATTTAGGGCCTAAGGATTGCAAAATCAGTTGCGCATCAAAGGCATCTGGTGATTGCTGCTGGGTCTTGAAACATTCGATAGTATACGACACTTGGATTGGATCAATATTGACCACTTGTGGGGTATCGTAGAATGGATCAGGCCAAAAGGCTGGATGACGACGGTAATAGCCATAAGGGTAATACGACGGTGTTGGATAAATCACAGCCTGACGTGGTGCTTTATGACGGGCATTACTTGGATCATCCACCACACTAAAATAGCGGAAACCATTTTTTACTGTTGTTTGTGCTGCTTTGAGCAGGGTAATTTCTTCAGCTGTACCATAACTCAAATTATTATCGGCTTGGAAACCGACACGGTAAGTTTTGTTATTTAACGGATAAGCGGTGAATTGACCGAGTTGGTCAAAGGTTCTGGGTTTGGACGGAACCGTTGCACATCCTGCAAATGTCAGTGCGACAAGGAGCGGTGTGCATATTAATAAAGATTTCATATGCTTTTCCTATGTTCAGTGTCGAGGGAGATCGACTTAAAAACTACTATTCGGTTGTGTTAAAAATTCCAGTTCATCCGCTGTGGAGTTACGCCCTAAAATTGCGTTACGATGCGGATAACGTCCAAAGCGATCAATAATCACTTTATGCTTTTTCTCAAAGTTTAGGTTAATTTCATTGCCCAAACGTTGAAACAGTTTTAGTGCAAATTCATGTATCTGTTTAGATTCGCTGTGCATAAAGGGCATATATAAGAATGAGCGCTGTTCAGGGCTCAGTTGCGCATCGAGCTGTAAGCTAATCGCTTCTTGTGAAAGTGCCAGTGCAAGACTGTCGTAAGCAAAAGCCTGTGCTTGGTCTCGGTATAAGTTTCGAGAGAATTGATCAAGCACAATAATTTCAGCTAAACGACCTTCAGGCGTTTGACGCCACGACCATAACTCTGCTTGGGCTGCCTGATGATGAATATCTGCAAATGATTCGCGGATTTTTGCGTCAAATTCATCACTTTTGGCAAACCAGAGTGAATGATGATTAGGGTCAAACCAAAAATTAAGAATGTCTTGCGCTTGCATGGGCGAGTATCCAGTGGAAGATTTATTTTTAAATAAAATCACAATTTCAGCGTGTCTTATGTAACAAGATTGTGATAAAAATTGCCAAACTAAACAGGGGTTTCTGTCACAGGCATTTATGAAATGTGAACAGACCCTAGATGACTAGATCGTAATTGTCGTTATAATTGGCTGAGTCGAAGGGATTGGCATGTCATCATGTCTGTAGAATCGACGGAGTCGCTACCATGAATTTGGTCGGCTGATCTTGAACAAGCGAGCATATAATATGAATCAACCCAGCCTTACCTCCTCTGTGATACCAACTTGGGTAGATGCCTCGCTATTAAAGGGGATGTTACGCGGGATCGAGCGTGAAAGCTTACGCATGCAAAGTAATGGATTTTTATCACAAAAAAATCATCCAGAAGCTTTAGGTTCAGCGTTAACACATCCACATATCACTACAGACTATTCTGAAGCGTTGATGGAGTTTATCACCACCCCACAAAGCACCATTGCGGCTGCGCTGAATGAATTGAGTGATATTCACAGTATCGTGCATCAGCAGTTGGAAGAGGGTGAGCGCCTATGGCCGTTGTCTATGCCCTGTATGCTGGACGATAACGAAGAAAATATTAAACTTGCCCAGTACGGTAGCTCTAATATCGGTCGTTTTAAAACCCTTTACCGCCGTGGTTTGGGTGTGCGTTATGGTCGCCGGATGCAGACTATTTCAGGGGTTCATTATAATTTATCTTTCCCTGACCAATTATTTGCAGCATTACAGCAACATGAGACCAATCAAGAATTAAAACAGCTCAGTTTGCAAGATTATCGTAGCCATCGTTATTTTGGTTTGATCCGAAACTTTATTCGTTTAATTCCTTTAGTCATGTATATGTTGGGTGCAAGTCCTTCGGTATGTCGCTGTTTTTTAACAGGTCGTGAACATCATTTACAGCCGTTGGTTAAAGGGACCTTATACCTGCCAGAAGCAACTGCATTGCGTATGGGGCGTTTGGGTTATCAAAACTCAGCGCAAAAGGAACTCGGCATTCATTACAACGATTTGCATGATTATTTAGATGGCCTGCAAAAAGCGGTACACACACCTTATGCAGCATTTACCGATTTAGGCCTGAATGATGAACAGGGCGAGCCAATTCAGATTAATGATCATGTACTTCAGATTGAAAATGAATACTACAGCTTAGTTCGCCCAAAACAGGTGCCGCAAGCAGGTGAAACACCTTCACAAGCCTTAAAGAATCGTGGTGTGGGTTATGTAGAGTTGCGTGCAGTCGATGTGAATCCATACAGTGCGATCGGTATTGATGAAATCTCGGCAGGCTTTCTCGAAAGTTTGGCCTTGTACTGTTTACTCAAAGACAGCCCAGATTTATTTGCAGAAGAACAAGAGCAGATTGATCATAACCAAACGGAAGTGGTTAATCGTGGCCGTGCGGCAGATGCTAAAATTGCAGTAGGTCAAAATACCGTATCATTGCAAGATTGGGCGCAGGGTCATTTAGATGCAATTCAGAACTGTGCTGTGTTGTTGGATCAAATGGACGGCACGCAGCTATACCAAGATGCGATTCAAATCATGCAACAGCGTTTAAATCATGTGGAAGACACCCTGTCTGCCCATGTGATTGATGATACGTTAAAGCACAGTGGTACATGGAATTTTGGTAGTGTGATGGCACAGCAACATGTCGATCACTATGATCAACATCCACTCAGTGAAGAACGTAAACAATATTTTGCACAATTGGCGCATACTTCGTTGCAAAAACAGGCGCAACTTGAACAAGATAACGACATGAGTTTTGAACAATATCTTGCACAATATCGCTAAAATTTTAGAGGACTTCCCATGCGATGGAATTACCGCTTAGTTAGTGCATTACTGGTACTGACCAGCATCATTGGTATCTCATTTGCGTTGTATTTAGAGCATGTGCAAGGTTTAGATCCTTGTCCATTGTGTATTTTCCAACGCTTGGGCTTAATTGGAATGGGGCTTATTGCGCTCATTGCATTTATCCATAACCCAGTTTCTAGTGCATTTAAACGTTTTTATGCCTTGTTGGCGACTTTATCGATTGGCTGGTCCGTTGGTGTGGCGGCACGTCATGTCTGGTTGCAAAGTTTACCACCAGATAAAGTCCCAAGCTGTGGACCTGGTTTAGATTATTTGGTCGATGCATTACCGATGAAAACCGTGCTGCAAGAAGTGCTTTCGGGTTCTGGTGAGTGTGCGGTTGTGGATTGGACTTTTTTAGGTCAGTCGTTACCTGTTTGGTCTTTGCTTTATTTCAGTTTAATTTTGCTGATTTGCTTATGGCAACTTTTTAGAAATTATAACCTTACTCAAAAATAAAAGAATAGTTTTTGAGTTAACTGTTGAAACCCGAAATATGGATTTATATTTCGGGTTTTTATTTATTAAAATTTAAAATAATAAACATAATAGGACAATTTTATAATAATAGACCGATTATTATAGACAGTTAAATTTATTTTTATATAAAGTGCAATCGATCCCTTTATTTAATGATTATAAAAATGCTTTTTAATATATTTAATGTATTAGAAAAAATAGGGCTAAATGCACAAAAACGTATTATCCACGTACAATTTTCTAATGAATTACTGAATAAGCAAATTTTCTTACAACGCATACAAGGTCAGCATCAACTCAATGTGGGTTTGGAAGCTGAGCTCATCTGCCTGTCGACCAATGCCCAGATTCCTCTCAAACAATTTATTGGGGCTCAGGTTGCGGTTGATCAGGTCACCGATTCAGGGCAACTGTTTCGCACCACGGGGATTGTGACTGAGGCCAGTTATGGGCAAAGCGATGGCGCATTAACTCTGTATAAGCTGACGTTCAAAGATGCGACTCATTTATGGCATAAACGCCGTAATAGCCGTGTGTTTATGAATAAAAGCATCCTGGAAATCACTGAAGTTTTATTTAAGGAATGGCAGCAAAGAAGCCCACTTTTTGCGGCAAGTTTGAGTCTGGATCTGAATGGTTTAAGCCAGAATTATGATATACGGCCCTTTGTAATGGGTCATAATGAATCTGACTATGCTTTTTTGACACGTTTATGGCGGAGTGAAGGCATCAGTTGGCTGATTGATGAAGCTGAACTTTTTGTACCGCATTCGAGTACGCCTATAAAAGCTCAGAAGCTAAGATTAATTGATGATAATAGCCAGTATCAGGCTCTGGCTCGACGTAGCATGCGTTATCACAGCAGTAGTGCGACAGAATTTCACGATAGCATTACTGGTTTTGTGGCGGTGCGAAGCCTGCAACCCACAGCGGTGCATCTACAACGCTGGCAGCCCGACACCTTGGCACAAGAGGAAGGCCTAGGTTCAGTCGTCACCAGCCATAACCATTCGGACGGTTTCGACTCTGCCAGTTTAGGTCTTGAGCAGGCATGGCATATCAGTCCTGCATGGATGCAAGACTTAAAGGGTGAAGACCAAGCATCGGCTTCTGGAAATCGTCAGTTAGAAAAACTGAATCAGCAATTCAATGACATGTATGCCAGTCAAGCCAAATATTTTAAAGCTTATAGTACGGTGCGGGATAGCCAAGTCGGTTATTGGTTTAATCTGAGGGAACATCCTGAAATTGATCAGCATGAAGGGGCTGATCAAGAGTTCCTGATTATTGCCAAGCATTTCTATAATCAAAATAATTTACCAAAAGATCTACAGCAACAGCTGAGTCAGCTGTTAAGTCAGAGTCATTGGGATCAACGTGGCTATGACGACCCGGAGCGTCAGCGTAATGAACTTACTTTGAGCCGCCGTCAGATCAAAATCACCCCTGAATATGATCCAGAGCTGCATCGTCCAATTGCTTACCCGCAACGCGCCAAAGTGGTTGGGCCTGAAGGGGAAACCATTTATGTAGATGAATGGGGACGGATCAAGGTGCGCTTTCTGTTTACCCGTAGTGATGATCATGGGCATGATGGTGGTGCAGGTAGCAATGACAATGACACCGACTCCGCATGGGTTGATGTCCTCACACCTTGGGCAGGAGAAGGCTATGGCGCACGTTTCTTGCCACGGATTGGTGAGGTGGTGGTCATCGACTTTTTTGATGGCAATATTGACCGCCCTCTTGTGCTAGGGCGAATCCATGAAGCACAACGTGCACCCACCAAGTTTGATGTCAAAGGACAACTCCCAGATACCAAAAAACTGAGTGGTATACGCAGTCAGGAAGTTAATGGCAATGGTTTTAACCAGTTACGCTTTGATGATACGACAGGACAAATCAGTACCCAGTTACAAAGTAGTCATGCCGCAACACAGCTGAATTTAGGTATCTTAAGCCATCCGAAAGAACAGGAAACCAGTCAGGGCCGTGGTGAAGGCTTTGAGCTGAGAACCGATGCTTGGGGCGCAGTGCGGGCAGGAAAAGGCTTGCTTGTTAGTAGTCAAAAGCAGGATCAGGCGAAAGGAGAACAGCTTGATGCACAGGCGGCTAAGCAACAGTTACAAGCTAATCAAAATAATGCCAAGGCACTCAGTAAAGTTGCTCAACATCAGCAGAGCGATGAAATTGAATCATTAGAACAATTAAAAGAATTCGCTGCACAGATTGAAGAAAAGATAGCTAAATTTAATAAGGCGATGCTTTTACTCTGCTCACCCAACGGTATTGGTCTAAGCAGTAATGAAGATATTCAGATTTCTGCGGACGGACAAATTAATCAGTTTGCGGGTGATAGTGTCAATTTTAGTACGCAACAAAATTTGATTATCCATGCTCAGAATAGAATCAGCTTATTTGCCGCACAACGTGGAATGAAGCAGGTTGCAGCGAAAGGAAAATTTGAAGTACAGACCCATTCCGATGGAATTGATTTACTTGCAAAGGGCAACATTCAGATTACTTCGACTGAAGATACGATTTATATCACCAGCCCGAAAGAAATTTTATTTACTGCAGGCAATTCACAACTCAAGCTCAATGGCTCTGGTATCTTTCCGACCACAGGGGGCAAGTTTGAGGTGAAGGCAGGGCAGCATGTGTTTCAAGGTGGGGCGAATGTTGTTGTCCCTAAAATAAGTCTGCCGACTGTAAAAGCATTGTTTAGCCATCAGATTAACTATAACTGGCATCTAAAATCTGAAGGAAAAAAAGAGATTTTTGTTATAGATCAGAAGAGTAATCGCTTAATAAAAACAAAAAAGGATCAACTTGATTCTGAAAATAAGATTAGTTCATTAAGGTTCCATACACCGCAAGCAACAGACTTTACCGCACTCATTTTTAATTCGGATATTCCATGGCTAAAGCAGGATGTACCTGACAGTGAAAATATTGATGAACTGTTAGAAGAGGCACTTTTGGATGAAGAAAGTGATGAGGTGTATACGGAAGAGGATTCTGAGCAATGAGCAATTTAGTTACCATTACAGCTAAATTCTATGATAAATCAGGAAACCATTTTAGTAATTTGGATGTTCAGTCTAGATATCAAGGTTCTTCTAAAGCCAATACTCAAAAGACTGATTCTAAAGGCTTATTTGTATTTCAGGCTTCACCCAATAGAACAGTGGAGATACTCGCAAAACCGCCTAATCAAAAAGAATATAGCGTATTTAAAACTATAAATTCTTCGGCATCTTCATCAGAAGAAAATCCTATAAAAGTCCAACTGCCTAAAACCATTGATGAATATCAACAGATCAAACAGCCTACATCTACGAAAGGGATTGTGAGTACCTTTTTTAAGGTGGTGGATAGTCAAGGGAAAATTATGAAGAATTTTCCTGTCCAATCTAGACCGAAAGGTAAAGGCAATTCACCAGATAAACTCACTGATGATCAGGGGATTGTTGAGGTGAAGTCTTCACCTCATCGAGATATCGAAGTTTTGGTGCTGACATCGAATGATCAATTTGTTTTAAAAAGTTCAATAAACTCTGGTAGCGGAGGTTCACAACCGATTCTGATTAAATTAGATGAACCTTATGCAAAATTTTTAAGTCAGTCGATGATTAAAATCTTAGATCGAGATGGAAGCGACTACATTGTAGAAAAAACCAATGTAGAAATGTTAATCGTAGAGAGTGACAACAAGCAGTTGTATAGCATCTCCAATGGGAAGTTAGCTCTACAAAGCATGGTAGGGCAAAAACTTGAATTTACTGTGTATAAACCTGATGGCAAACCATTGAAACCACAGCCGTACATGGCGACACGAATTAAAAATAATCCTGCTGAGTTATATCTGGATGTGGATGTAACTAAAGGGACTACGGCACCTAATGATCCAGAGATTAATAGGGTAATAGAAAGTGAATTATGTACTTGTAACCGAGATATCACTATTGAGGAGTTTAAAAAAATAATCAATACATCAAAAGCATTAAGTTTTTTAAAAGACTTAAATGAACAGTTTAAAAAACTTGAGATGAATAATTGTTTAGAAAAAGCACATTTTATAGCTCACACGTTACATGAAACTGCAGGTTATTCATTAATGGAGGAAGGGCTGGGAGGGAAATCAGAAAGTTCTGTGTATGATGGCTATAAAGGTCGAGGTTTAATGCAACTTACATATAAAAAGAACTATGAAGGGTATGGTAATGCAGTGAAGGAGAACTTTCTTGATGAAAATAAACACAAAATTGCTAAAGATCGGCAGCATGCTGTTGGTTCAGCTGTGTGGTATTGGCATCATTCCAAAGCTGGAAACTTAACACCTCATGCTTTAAAGAATGATCTTATTACAACATGTGCTCTAATTAATGGTGGATATAATGGTTTTAATGAAAGAGAAAAGTATTATAAAAAAGCTGTTTCGGCATTTAATATAAAAGAATGTCAAAATTTAGAGAGTACCATTAAAAATACACTAGATAATTATACTGATTTTAATGACAGTTATATTTATAGAAATAAAGTTGGCGAGTGTTTTGGTTGGGGACTCTGGAACGATCCTCAAGGAAATAAGGAGGGCAAGACAAAGGATCCAAATGAGGCTAAAAAAGGATATAAACGGTTTCTTGAATTAGTTGAAGGGAAAGACTTCCCATTTGGATATGAATACAAAAATAAACAAAAAATAGGTAGAAAACGGTATGGTTACTCTATTGATAGTGCTAAAAATCTTGCTTCAAGAAGAGTGAAAGAACTATGAGAATCTATTTAGGTATGTGTCTGGGATTATTAACGATATCAACGTATGCAAATAATGATTTTTTTTGTTTAGTAAATAGCAGTCAGAAAATAGTTTTATTAGTTCCTGCAAGCTATCCAAATATTGCTAAAGTTCAATATTACCCATATCTTAAAGATATAAAACTATCTAAACCTATAAAAACCTATGATGTTGATATGGGAGAGGCTGCTAAGCCTGAAGTTTATAGAGTTATGAATGAGGTTTTTGGTAATAAAATAACTGGTAATTATACATTTATGTCACAAGGTTATTTGATTTATAAGGCCACTTATGTAAATAAAAAAAATAATAAAAAAACTAATTTTTTTAGAGAGCATGAATTGGTTTTAAAAGGTGTTAATTGCTTATAATTTTTTTACATTTAGTATGATTGTGTTTAAATTTTTGCAGACTCTCAAAATCTTAGATATAGAGTTGATAAATATATGGTTATAAATAGTAATTTCATTAAATAAATTACTCAGCGTAAGAGATAGCCAATGAGAAGTTTTTCTTTATCCCTCATGTTTTTATCACTTTTATTTTTGAGCAATGTATCATACGGCTCTGAACCAAATAATGCAGAAATTTTATATACATCTTGTTATAGCTATAATGAGTGTGATTTTACGCCCACACCAATCAAGATTGGTAATATTATTGGAAAAATTATATATGCCCATTCTAATAGTCCAAAAGATGGTCTAAATAGTATTAAAATTTCATTTATTGATACTCAAAAAGAAGCACGGCCAATCACTATTCATAAATTTTTACAAGATGGGAGTTTTTATCCTATTATAGAGGCCGTTGGTGGATATACATCTCTAGACGGTGCAAAAAAAATTATAGTTGTAATAACATCAAAGGATATTTATGGTAAATCATTAGCTGAATTTAAAGGGAAAAATTATGAAATTTATATAGCTGATTTATATGCAAATAAAAATAAAAAAATTCAGATAAAAGAAGATAAGACGTCATTGAAAGGTGTTCGACAGGGGCAGGTTGGAAAATGGGAAGATGGAGAAGTTGAGCGGTTCAAATTTACAACTATAAATATAATAAAAGAAGAGCTAAAGAAAGAAGGTTTATGACTAGGAATATTGGAGTTGAACTAAGATGAAAGAAAATCCTCTTATTATGCTCTTCATTGTTTCATCATTAGTATATTCTCCGAATGTACTTGCAAAAGATCAATGTCATATACAAGAAGTCATAGATTTAAGTATTTTAAAGAAAAATGATTACAAATTTTATAATTATACCTGTGAGTCTGATAGTGGTTTATACTTAAAAAGTTATATTGGAAGCCCAAAAAATAAAGTATTTGTTGGAGAGTATTCTGATTTTGCTGCTAAAGAAAGTCCTGAGCTTTTAGCTGTTAGTGTTTATAAGGCAAAGACAAAAAAGCCACCGTTGTTGATTACACTTAATTCGGCATCTTATTGTTGTACTCCCCAAATGGAAGGTAGGATGTATCAAGTAAACCTTTATCAAATGAGATTACCTAATAGTATGATTTTGAAAAATATAACAAATATTTTGGGTGCTAATGCAGAAGGTTTTGATGGTAAAGTTGAAGGTAGAGTCCATTATAATTATAAGACTATAGCTGAAATCAAAAAATGGTTAGATAAAAATTATTAATTAAAATATATGGATTTTTAGTTTTTAAAATGATTATGAAAGGAATGATGATGCCTTATTGTTATAAAAAATATACCTATATTCTAGGTTTGGTCAGCCTAAGTCTCTTAGCTTCTTCCTGTAGCAATGCGCCGGAAAAGAAACATGAAATTTTCTATCAAAGCCAAATAAAAAAAGGCTCGTCAAATCCTGTAAAGTTAAAAAATGATGATGGCTTCCTGATCACTTCTCTTCCTTATAACTCAAATGCACATCTTAACTGTATTTTATCGGCACAAAGAATGAACTGCGGCTCAATCAATTTGATTGATAGTGTTCGTCTAATCAAAGTTTATAACTTTATTAACCCAAGTTATGGCGATTCCGTTGTTTTTCCACAAACAAGTGATGGTGTTCTATTCATCGCCTCAGCTTCTTCAAGCGAGAGTGGACGTCCAGAAATACATCTTAGCTCAGTGAATAAATTAGGCTTAGTTAAGAGCATTACCTTAGACGCATCTAAAAATATTGTAATTAATCAAAAATATGAGATTTTATATAAAGAAAATGGGAAAGATTTAAAACTGAAACTAAATGAACAAGGTGACTTTGTTAAATAAAGGCTTTCATAAATTGAAAAAGCTCAGCTAGAACTTAGCTGAGCTTACTTATTTTAGGTTTCAACAATACCTTCTAAATCATCAAAGGTATAATTGTTCGGGACATTGATCAGATGCGTTTGTACACCTGCCTCAACTTTCTCTCCCGCATCTGGATACAACCAGCGGGTGATCTGCTCAGCGACACTCGAGTGATACTGAATTTCAAAGTGATTGAGACCATAGAAAACCGCTTTATGCGTATCAGGTAACTTCAGTTGGAAACGTGGATTCTGGTGTTCGCCTAAAGCACTTTTCACACTGACTAGATAATCCCCAATCACAGAAAGTGCTTTATTGCGTAACTTTTCAAACTCTAAAGTTCCTGCAATCAGAAAGGTATTGATATGTGATGGCAGAGGAGCTGGTTTACGATTGTCATCGGCGAAGCCAATACGTGCATCATTATGTTCCCAGTCATCATCACGAACACTACCATAGCGTAGATCGAGTATGCCGTTACTGCGAACATTCACCAATTGACCAAGCAGGTTGATAAACGGAAATCCACCGAGTTTGTCCTGCAATACAAAACCAAAGCGTTCGAGCACTGCACCATGATGTGGCGAACCAATACACACCAGATTTTCGACCATATGTACCCATTGATACAGATTTTGTTTGCCATAGAACAGTGCGCTTCGAGAAACCAGGCCACCCATACTGTGTCCGATCAGATCGATACTGGTGATCCGCGGATTGCGTTGCACCAAATCTTCTAGGGTATTGGCAAAACTACGGCCATTGGCTGAGATTCGGCGCCCTGTGTTGTAATTCAGATACAACATGGTGTTGTTATCACGTTGCGCAAGCAGACGCTCACCAATCCCGCCATAACGATGATTTGACCACGTCAGATGATTCATACATAAACCATGCGCAAGAATCACTACACGACCTGTGAGTTCACCTTGTTGTAATGACCCATAGTGATCATAAAGCACCATTGGCAAGGCCATAGGATTGTGTTGCTTTAAAAAGAAATCACCAAAGATCCCATTTAGCGCGCCCACCACGAAATGCAATGTGGGTGTGAGTGGTTTGTCATGTAAGACGGGAAATTTCTCAATAATGCGGCGCAAATTCGGCGCAAGAAAATGGCTGCCGTACTTCTGTAGCGCGACATAAGAAAACTGATAGAACTTTTGCAGTTGCGGGTGCTTTTGTAATTGTTTGGCTTTTTGTGCACTTAAACCGAGCGTTGTCCTTAACACCTCTGTTTGTACCACTTGCACCAATTCGTGTACCCCACTTAAGCTGGTACTGACGAGTTGTGCCAAACCTTCCAAAACATCTGCCTGACTCGGTGGCGTGCGATCCCACTTACAATACGTTTCATGCAGAGGCGTTAAACTTGGCATATTGATTTCCCCATCCTTGATATATACCGAAGGTTTGAAGTGATTTTTCTGAATATTGTTTAGATAAACTACAACAAACTCTTACATCTTATGTCTTTCATACGTAATTTTTTTAGAATACTGATGAACGGAGTACAGTATCGTTTTTTATGTCCGACAATATCGAGCTTAAATGTAATTTATATTGTTATTTGTTTAACTATTAATCAAAATAATGTGATTTATTTCACTTTATGTCAAGTCATTGCCTATTTTGGTGCGTATGCAAATTATCTACTTACACGGTTTTCGAAGCAGCCCGATGTCAATAAAGGGGCAACAGTTGCAACAATATTGTGCACAGTATGATCATATTCAGGTGCATTTACCCGATTTAAATCGTACGCCCGATCAAGTCCTTATACAACTTTCTCAGCTTATCGAAAATTTTCAACATGATCATGTTGTTTTGGTGGGGAGCAGTTTAGGTGGCTTTTATACGACGTATCTTGTCGCGAAATATGCTTGTCCAGCTGTACTGATCAATCCTGCTATGCAACCATGGCGGTTATTCGAAGATTTATTCGGGATTGAGCAAATCCCGCTCAAAGTCACGGAATCATGGACACTTGATGCCGATCAATTGCAGCAATTACAATCGATTGCTGACACGAAGCTCAATCATGCTGATAAAATTCTAGTGCTTTTGCAACAAGGCGACGAAGTCTTGGATTATCGCGAAGCTCAACGCTATTATAGTGCAGTTCATCCATCATCATTGATTTTAACTGACGCAGATGGTAATCATGCAATGGATGATTTTGAAGAAAAATTACCTTTAATTCTCGAATTTTTATCGGCAGCTATCCAATAAGGAAGTCAGAACAAGTGACACAATACACGGCACAATCCCTTGAAGTTCTTTCTGGTTTAGATCCTGTCCGCCGTCGACCAGGCATGTATACCGATACCTCGCGGCCAAACCATTTGGCACAGGAAGTCATTGATAATGCAGTCGATGAAGCACTTGCGGGTCACGCCAATCAAATTTGTGTCACCGTATATGAAGATGGTTCGTTGTCAGTCGAAGATAATGGGCGAGGGATGCCTGTCGATATTCACCCTGAATATGGGCAAAGTGGTATCGAAATTATTTTGACCAAACTACATGCTGGTGGCAAATTCAGTACCGATAACTATCAGTTCTCAGGTGGTTTGCACGGGGTTGGGATTTCAGTCGTCAATGCGTTATCGACCCGAGTTGAAGTGGCAGTACAGCGTCAAGGTAATCTTTATCAAATGGCCTTTGAACAAGGTGAGCCCGTTGCGCCATTGTCGGTTTTGGAAGGAAAGGTAGCAAAGCGTGCTACAGGGACTACCGTTCGTTTCTGGCCTGAAACCAAATATTTTGATAGCCCTAAATTTGCGCTTAAAGCCCTCAAACATAATTTAAAAGCCAAGGCTGTTTTAGCTGCGGGTTTAAAAATTATTTATCTAGATAAAATTAATAACGAAAAAATTGAATGGCAGTTTGAAAATGGTCTAGTCGACTATTTGATGGATGAACTGCAAGACCGAGAAATTCTACCTGATCCTGCTTTCGTGAGCAGTGGGCAAGCAGACCGAGCGGCATGTGAATTTGCGATTTGCTGGAATGTTGAAGGTGGCGAGCAGATTCAGGAAAGTTATGTCAACCTGATTCCAACCGCCCAAGGCGGAACGCATGTGAATGGTTTACGTTCAGGTGTGACCGAAGCACTGCGTGAGTTCTGTGAGTTACGTAGCTTATTGCCACGTAATGTAAAGCTTTCTGCGGAAGATGTTTGGGATGGCGTAAATTTCATTCTATCGCTGAAATTCCAAGAACCTCAATTCTCAGGACAAACCAAAGAACGGTTATCAAGCCGTGAAGCCTCTAATATCGTGTTGAATATTGCTAAAGATGCTTTTGCATTATGGTTAAACCAACATGCTGAAATTGCGACACAGCTGGCTGAGATGGCAATTGCCAAAGCAGGACGTCGTCTCAAAGCTGCGAAAAAAGTAGAACGTAAGAAGATCGTGGCAGGTCCAGCATTACCTGGCAAATTAGCCGATTGTGTCGGTCTAACCCGTGAAGACAGTGAATTATTTATTGTCGAAGGGGATTCTGCTGGGGGAAGTGCCAAGCAAGCACGCGACAAGAATTTCCAAGCGATTATGCCGATTCGCGGAAAAATCTTAAATACGTGGGAAGTATCTTCAGATGAAGTATTGGCTTCACAAGAAGTACATGACATTGCCATTGCGATTGGTGTCGACCCAGGCAGTGATGATTTGTCTGAATTACGCTACGGTAAAGTCTGTATTTTGGCCGATGCGGACTCGGATGGTTTACATATTGCGACTTTGTTATGTGCACTATTTGTGAAACATTTTCCAGCCTTAGTTGAAGAAGGTCATCTGTTCGTAGCTATGCCACCGCTTTATCGTATTGATATCGGTAAAGACGTGTATTACGCACTGGATGATGATGAGCTTGAAAGCATTTTGAAAAAGGTGAAGGGCAATAAGAACCCGCAAATCACACGATTCAAAGGGCTGGGTGAGATGAACGCCAGTCAGTTGCGTGAAACTACGATGGATCCGAATACACGTCGTTTGGTGCAATTAGACTTGGATGATGCGCATTTAACCGCAGGTTTATTGGATAAATTGCTGGCGAAGAAGCGTTCAGCTGATCGTAAACATTGGCTAGAGCAAAAAGGCAATTTAGCGGATATTACCGTTTAAGTTCCTTATATCCTGATTGAATTAAAGCCAAGCGTCAGCTTGGCTTTTTCTTTGCTCAAAGTGTGTCTATCTGAAATGAACACATTTGCATCATTTTAGGTCAGGACGTATTTTTTGTATGCAATGTTGTATACAAGATTTAATAATCAAGACCTAAATTTTATTTAAATCAATTAAAAACAATAGCTTGTTGTGTTGGCACAGAAATTGAATAACTCCACCCAGTAAAAATCACAATATCGATGGGTGGAGAAACAAGATGCAAAATAAATTGATGTCGATGTCTGTACTGATGGCAGCCATGATGGGGATCGGTCTGGTCGGTTGTTCAAAGCCAGCGGAAAAAACAGAACAAACAAAAACAGAAGCCAAGACTGCACCTGCAACAAGTGGTGACACCATTAAAGTCGGAATTCTGCATTCACTTTCAGGCACCATGGCGATTTCTGAAACATCGCTGAAAGACACGGCCTTGATGACTATCAATGAAATTAATGCCAATGGCGGGGTATTGGGTAAAAAATTAGAACCTGTGATTGTCGATCCTGCTTCGGATTGGCCGCTGTTTGCAGAAAAAGCACGTCAGTTGATTACCCAAGATAAAGTAGCGGTTATTTTTGGCTGCTGGACATCTGTTTCGCGTAAATCTGTTCTACCTGTGGTCGAAGAACTAAATGGCTTGTTGTTCTATCCGGTGCAATATGAAGGCCAAGAGCAATCTAAAAACATCTTCTATACCGGTGCTGCACCCAACCAACAAGCGATTCCTGCGGTTGAATATTTGATGGGTGATGAAGGTGGTAAAGCTGAGCGCTTTGTGTTGCTTGGAACGGACTATGTCTATCCACGGACCACCAATAAAATTCTTCGTGCCTTCTTGAAGTCTAAAGGCATCGCTGATGCTGACATCATGGAGGAATATACGCCATTTGGTCATAGCAATTATCAAACCATTGTTTCCAATATTAAAAAATTCTCTGCTGGTAAAAAGACTGCGGTGATCTCGACCATCAATGGTGATTCTAACGTACCGTTCTATCGTGAATTGGGCAACCAAGGCATTAAGGCATCTGATATTCCAGTCATGGCCTTCTCGGTGGGTGAGGAAGAGTTGCGTGGTATAGATACCAAACCCTTGGTCGGTCATTTAGCGTCATGGAACTATTTCATGTCGGTGAAGAATCCTAAAAACACCGAGTTTGTGAATAAATTCAAACAATATGCGGTCGAATACAAACTGCCAAATGCTGACAAAGTGGTGACCAATGATCCAATGGAAGCGACTTATGTGGGCATCAATATGTGGAAGCAAGCCGTTGAAAAAGCAGGGTCTACTGAGGTGGATAAAGTTCGTGATGCCATGGCAGGTCAAACCTTTGCTGCACCATCTGGCTACACGCTCAAAATGGATGAAACCAATCACCACTTGCATAAGCCAGTGATGATTGGGCAAATCCGTGGTGATGGCCAATTTGATGTGGTCTACAAAACACCGCAAACCATCAAGGCGGAACCTTGGAGTCCATATATTCCTAAATAATTTTTCTTCAGCCTGTTGTTTCAGCAGCAGGCTTTTCATTCTGTTTTTTGTTTGATCAATTTAAACCACAAAATAAGGGGAGTTCTATGGCGAAACACTATGTTTTGGCACTACTCTGCATCATGGCACAACTGATGTTTAGTCCAGCATGGGCAGAGGCCACATCCACAGCAACCGTGACGTCTACAGCTTCTCAAGATGCCATTCAAACTTTCGTAAAAGCTGATTTTGCCACACGTCGTGCCATGCTCAATCAATGGCCTGCCAGTATTGAACAATTGGATCAATTGGTGGCGTATATCGATGACAATGAGCTGTATACCGATAGTGCGGGCAATACCTATTTGCTGAAAAATGATGACAAACTATTCAGCTACCCTGCACAGCAAGCACTGGAGCAATGGCCTGCGGATTTATCCCAAGTGACTTTGGTCAATACTTTACGTAAGGCACTGAATTTTGGGCAAGCCAAAGCTAAACTCAGCTCCAATGATGCATCACAGCGATTAGCCGCTGTCGATATCTTAGAAAATAATTTGGCCGAGTTAGATTTGGCCACCATCAAACAACTCTACCTGCATGAAAAAAATGATCAGGTCAAAGCACGGTTGGCGCAACTTAAAGCGCGGTTGGATTTTAACAGTGCCGATGAGTTCACCAAGCTTGAAGCCGTGAGAATATTGGCAGATTCAAATCGTCCTGATGTATTCGCGCTCATCACGCAGACTTTAGAGCAGCCCCAAACCAATCCTGCATTGAAGGCAGCTCTGCTGGATGCACAAAATAAAATTAAAACCCGTTTGCAAATCAGTGAATGGTCGGGTCATGTATTTTCAGGTTTAAGTACTGCCAGCATTTTATTACTTGCTGCGCTAGGACTCGCAATCACTTATGGTCTGCTTGGCGTGATTAATATGGCGCATGGCGAACTCATCATGATCGGTGCCTATACCACTTATGTGATGCAAAGCTTCTTTAAAACCTATTTTGCTGGACTGGTAGATTGGTATTTGGTGGCTGCGATTCCTGCTGCTTTTCTGGTCAGTGCCTTGATTGGGATGTTGATTGAGCGCACCGTCATTCGTCCGTTATATGGTCGTCAATTAGAAACCTTACTCGCTACTTTTGGGGTGAGTCTAATTCTGATGCAATTGGTACGCATGGTCTTTGGTGCACAGAATGTCGAAGTCTCTAATGTGAGCTGGTTGAGTGGCGGGATTGCGGTTACGCCAAGCCTGATGCTGCCATATAACCGTATTGCCATTATTGCGTTTACCGTTGCTGTGTTATTGCTATTGGTGTTCTTACTCAATAAAACCCGCTTTGGTTTATTTGTTCGTGCGGTCACGCAAAACCGTCAAATGGCGCGTGCTGTTGGCATTCGATCTGCGCGTATTGACATGATGGCTTTTGGCCTCGGTTCTGGCTTGGCAGGTTTAGCAGGCTGTGCCTTGGCACAAGTGGGTAATGTCGGGCCTGATCTCGGTCAGAATTACATTATTGATGCCTTCCTTGTCGTCGTTGTCGGTGGTGTTGGTCAAGTGTGGGGTGCCGTACTTGCAGCACTCGGACTGGGCATCAGTGGAACGGTGCTGGAAATTGGTTTAGGTGCGGTTTTAGCAAAAATTATTCTCTTGGTTCTTGTGATTTTGTTTATCCAAAAGCGTCCACAAGGTTTGTTTGCCATCAAAGGCCGTTTTGTGGAGTAAGCCAATGAAAATAACTTCTGTGTTCGCAGATAAACCGTATAGCGCTGTCGCAATTGCCTGCTGTTTTGCAGTGTTGCTGTTGTTGCCTTGGTTGCATTTGCTGTCTCCAGACTCTGCATTTTACCTATCCGCTTATTGGATTACCTTAATTGGCAAGATCATGTGTTTGGCTTTGGTCGCCTTGGCTCTGGATTTGGTGTGGGGCTATGCAGGGATTCTGAGTTTGGGGCATGGTTTGTATTTTGCCTTAGGTGGTTATGCGTTTGGGATGTATCTGGTGCGTCAATCTGCAGGCGATGGACTCCCTGATTTTATGCGCTTCCTGAGCTGGACCGAGTTGCCGTGGTATTGGGTCGGGACGGAGCATTTTGCTTGGGCCTTAGCCTTGGTGGTGCTGGTCCCTGGTCTGATCGCGTTTATTTTTGGATTTTTTGCCTTTCGCTCCAAAATCAAAGGCGTGTATTTCTCCATTATTACCCAAGCCATGACCTTTGCCGCAGCGTTATTGTTTTTCCGCAATGAAACTGGCTTTGGGGGCAATAATGGTTTTACTGGCTTTAAAACCATTTTGGGTTTTGATATCACCTCCGCATCAATGCGTGCCACGCTGTGTTTTGTTACCGCACTGGTGTTGATGCTGTGCTTTATTGGCTTGCGACAACTGATGAATCGTCCTTATGGTCGAGTATTGGGAGCCATTCGCGACAGTGAAAATCGCTTGCAATATCTGGGTTATCGCACGCTGTGGTACAAGCTGTCGGCATGGGTTTTGTCTGCGGTGATCGCGGGTATTGCTGGCGCGTTGTATGTGCCACAGGCGGGCATCATTAATCCGAGTGAAATGAATCCCGTCAACTCGATTGAAATGGCGGTGTGGGTGGCTGCGGGTGGACGTGGCACTCTGATTGGGCCAATTCTTGGAGCAGGTCTAATTAATGCAGTGAAAACCTACTTTACAGTGGCTGCACCAGAAGCATGGTTGTTGATCTTAGGGGCACTCTTCATTGTGGTGACTTTATTCCTGCCAAAAGGTGTGATTGGCCTATTTGACCGTTTTAAAAAGGAGCGCGACTAAATGAGTGATGTATTAATTGACTCAGCTCAACATGGCGGTCAACTCGGTGAAGGGTATGGACGTGCCAAACCACAAGGGGCTGACTTTAGTCATGGCATTGCCTTATATCTGGAAAAAGTCAGCGTTTGGTTTGATTCATTTCGGGCTTTGAATGATCTGTCTCTCTATATTGCTGAGGGTGAGTTACGTTGCATTATCGGGCCGAATGGCGCAGGGAAAACCACCTTGATGGATGTGATTACAGGTAAAACCCGTCCGACCACTGGCACGGCATTTTTTGGGCAAAACTATGATTTAGCCAAAATGAGTACCGAGCAAATTGCCGAGGCAGGTATCGGTCGCAAATTCCAAAAACCAACGGTATTTGAAAATTTTACTGTGATGGAAAATCTGCTACTGGCTGCGCCAAGAGATAAACGAGTGAAAAAAAGCTTATTTTCTCGTTTAGATCCAGAAGCGCAGTTGGCTTTGGATGAAACATTGGAACAAATTCGTTTAAAGGAATTTGTACAGAAGCCAGCAGGTTTGCTGTCGCATGGACAAAAGCAGTGGCTGGAAATCGGTATGCTGTTGATGCAACGACCAAAGCTGATTTTACTGGATGAGCCTGTCGCCGGTATGACCGATGCTGAAACTGAGCGTACTGCTGAACTCTGCCTTGAACTGAAAAAAAATCATACCCTTGTGGTGGTTGAGCATGACATGAGTTTTATTGACACCATCAGTGAAAAAGTCACGGTCTTGGCACAAGGTGCGATCTTGGCAGAAGGCACATTGGCAGAAGTTCAGGCCAATGAAGATGTGATTGAAAAGTATTTAGGACGCTAGGAGACGCACATGTTAGAAGTGAAACAAATTAATCAGTTCTATGGTGGCAGTCATATTCTACGTGATGTGTCCTTTCATGCACCTGTAGGTGAGTGTAGTGTAGTTTTGGGGCGTAATGGGGTGGGTAAAACCACCTTGCTGAAGTGCTTGATGGGCATTCTGCCGATTAAATCAGGGCAAATCCTGCTCGATGGTAAAGACATTGCCAAAATGTCTCCTGAGCAACGGGTGCGTGCCGGTTTGGCCTATGTACCACAGGGGCGAGATATTTTTTCGACCTTGACCGTGGAAGAAAATATTTTAATCGGGATGGCCAAGTTTTCGGGTGCTAAGACCCGTAAAGTACCGAGTCATTTATATGAAATTTTTCCTGTATTAGATGAAATGAAGCATCGCCGTGGCGGTGATTTATCTGGCGGTCAACAACAGCAACTTGCGATCGCTCGAGCTTTAGCTTCAGAGCCGAGCGTATTGATTTTGGATGAACCCACCGAAGGCATTCAGCCTTCGATTATTAAAGATATTGGTCGGGTGATTCGTAAACTGGCTGATCAGGGCGAGATGGCGATTGTCTTGGTCGAGCAGTTTTATGATTTTGCTGAAGAGCTTGCGGATAATTATACGGTGATGGCTCGTGGGCAGGTGATTGCGCAAGGGCGGGGTGAGGATATGCCTGGGAAGGGGATTCGGGAGTTGGTGGCGATTTAATATCCATCTCTACATATCTCATTTTACTATTTAGAAAAGTAGATATTAAAAAATGATTATTTTTACGGAGTCATACCAAGAAGTCTTCTAATGTCTAAATAAGCCTTCGGCTGGAGTTACTTTGGTTTCGCCCAAAGTAACCAAAGGCATTGTCATTCACAAAACCTGTTCAATTCTTGGATTTTTTCTATTGTTTCGCAGAAACAATATCTTTCAAAGATCATGCAGGTTGTGAATGACGTTTCCGAGTCTCATACTTTTTCTTAAATTTTTTGTTGAGTTTGGGTGTAAAGATCACTCATTTGTTTTCCACTTTATAGAACGTTCCGCCTGCATAGACGTTATGTCCAAAGCCACATGAGGACTCACCGTTGTTTTGTTCAACTTCAATTTTTTGTCCAAGATTTGCATCATTGGCAAATTGAAGTTTAATCAGACAGTCTTCATTGCGATAGTTAGCCTGTTTTGACTTGATTGGCATGCTGGTTTCAAATTGTCCCATATTTGGACCATAGATTAGGCCACGTAGTCCAAAGTAATAGCCATCAAATGCAATCGCATATTTATTCTGTTTTTTGTTGACCTTGATGTAATCCCATTGCCCAAAACCATTGGCTCGAACATACGTTCCTTGTAGGTTAGAAGTTACTTTGGGCTTCGGGAGTTGTTTTAAGTTGTATTGGCTGGTTTTAGTGTCTTTATCACGTAAAAACCAGACTCTGGCCCATTGTGGTTTGCCTAGTTTTGCATAACTCAAACCTACATTATTATTGGCGATTTCAATGTCTCGATCACTGATCTGAACACCGCTTTCTTCTGCATTGGCTTGGCAGAAATGTGCCCATGCAGCTTGGTCTTCAAACTGTTTGGCTGCTTTGAGATATTGTTTTTGATCGTAAAACTTTTTACCTGCTTGAGCATATTGTTTCACTTTGGCGCAGCCCTGTTGCAGTTCTTGCTCGAAGGAAAGTTCGGCAAAGCTGGCACTTGAACCGAGTAGCATGCTGAGGCAGAGGCCGAGTTGAGACGTTTTAATCATTTTGGCTATTTTTGAAATGAAGTATTTCCTTCATTTTAAGCCACAATTCAGTGCGATGACAGTACGCTAAAAGTGAGATTTTTATTGAGTTTCTGTGAGTTGCAGTTGCAGTTGCATCCAGACCAGATCACGCCATGTACCAAACTTTTGGCCCACTTGTGGCATATACCCTGTTTGAACGAAACCGAGTTGTTCATGCAACACAATTGAGCCTTGGTTTTCACTATCAATGGCAGCGACCATAATATGCATGTTTTGCTGTTTGGCTAGATGAATGAGCTGTTGCATGAGGGCTTTGCCCAGACCTTGGCGTGCATAGCTTGGATTAATAAAAACAGAATGCTCAATACTTTGGCGGTAGCCACTGATGGTCCGAAAAGCAGTGTAATACGCATAGCCTGCGACTTGATGGGTATTCAGGTCTTCAACCACGATCATTGGGAATTGTTGCTGTTGCATGCTTTGAAAACGTTGCTGATAATCCTTCAGGGAAACGGCGTGATCATTCCAATTTGCGGTTCCATTTAAAATTTCAGCATTGTAAATAGCAAGAATCTCATCAAGATCATTCACTGTCGCAAAACGAATTTGGAAATGGGGTGCTAAGGCATAAGGTGCAAGCGGAATATTCACAGACATGGGCAAAGGTCATCAAATCAGACAAAAACAAGAGATGAATATTGAATACAGCGATCGTTCATCTCAAATTTATATTCGGTGATACACACAAAAACAGCAAGGAATTCCTTGCTGTTTTTTTTACATTCTAAATGATTTAGAAGTGGTATTTGATTAACGCACTGACGTTGTTTTCGTCACGGTTTTTCAGACCAAATTTGTTATTCCAAACAGAGTGCTCAACACCTAAATAAAGGCGAGTGTCTGGTGAAATGTGTTTACCTACATTCCACTTGTATTGTGTGGTCCAGTTGAGCTCACTGGCGTGATCTTTTTCACCTGTCGACCAGTCAAGGAAACCATCAACCAAGAAATCTTCGTTTGATACTTTAAATGGCAACGCATAAGCGATGGTCATTTGGTAGTCATCAGCAGTATTTTCATTGTTGGCACGGTAGAAATTCACATTCGCATATTGGAAATATGGAATGGCAAGATCAAAACCTATGCCATATAAGAAGTTGTCAAAACTAGCAAAGTCATCGTTGTTGCTTTCCCATGTTGTAGAGATCAGCACATCTTTGATTGGACCAAACGCAAGTTTTTGTCCTGAAATCTCGCCCAAGCTTAAACGTGGAGAGAGTTCGAAATATGTGCTTTTATGATCATCGCTGCCACGCATACGATCCATAAAGAAAAACACATCGGCATATTTAACTTTTGCCGCATATTCGAGTGTTACCGTTGTTTGTTTTTCATCAACAACTTCATAGTTCTCACCGTACAAACCAGTCACGCTGAAATCTTGCCAAATTGGCTTCGCCTGAGCGAAAGCTGCTGTAGATACCAATAAACATGTTGCTGCAAGTTGCTTCAATTGCATTTAAAAAATCTCCCCCCAAAAGGCGTGTAAAGGATACAAGGTATTAAGCAAAAATAAAGCCAAATTTGACCAAATGAACAAAAGAATTGTATATAGCGAGCTAAAGTAAAATGGCCTATAAAGTTAAAAATATTTTTGTTTTAAGTTTTAATAAAAATGTCAAAAATCAGCTTGCATATTTTGGAGGAAAGACAGATATTGGAATTATAAAAGATCTTCTTACATACTGAAAAACAACAGATGCAAAGCGAGGAGACAACAAGCATTTACATAATCAAAATATACAACTGCACTGAATGACTGCATGCTCAAAGCGTGCAAAGAAGAAAGTTTTGTAGCACCGTCTCACAGAAAAGAGAGGAAGATATTTATGAATATTGAAATCCGTACAGATAAAAACATTCAAGGTAGTGAACGCTTAAACAGTTATGTTCGTGCAGAACTTACACAAGAATTTCAACGTTATAGCGAGCGTATTACACATTTTTCGGTTCATATTAGTGATGAAAACGGGGATAAAACGGGCGATCATGACAAACGATGTATGATTGAAGCTCGCCCAGCAGGAATGAAACCTGTCGCAGTGACACATAAAGCAGCAAATATTGATAACTCGATTCATGGTGCAATTGATAAATTGAAGCGTAGTCTGGAGCATCTTTATGAGAAAAAAGAGCACCATCGTGGTGGTTTACCCGAATACGTTGATGTCGATGATGATGTAAAAGTGGATGATGAAGCATAGCCACAAATGCAAAGAAAAAGCCCAGTTCTTGGGCTTTTTTTACGTGTGTATCAAATTTATACATGATTTTTTAGATGGTTTTATAAAATCCTGTCAGGATATTCGGCATAATAGAGCCATTAAAAAATATTGTGAGAACTGGTCATGTTAAATAAGCAACAGCAGGCCTTGGTGCAAGCCATACAACAACTCGATTTGGACCAAGTGCAATCTTTACTTGCTGAAGGACTCGACCCGAATTTTATTGATCCTGAACAAGGACCACCTGTGTCTATGATTTGCGATGGTTTGTTCACATGGTGGGAACGAATTTGTGAAGCTTATGAAGCAGGTAAGCCTTTCAGCGACGAAGAAAAGCAACAACAACTCAAAGTTTATTTAGATATTTTAGATGCATTGATTCAAGCCAAAGCAAATTTACATTTGTGGGATGCAGAAGAGTTTTATGGTCCGCTTTGGGACGCAGCAAGTTCTGCTTGCGCACCTGTGGTACAACGCTTACTCGATGAAAAAGTAGATCCAAATACCCGTGATGAAGAGGGTCTAACCGTTTTATCATCTATTAGCCAGCTTTTCTTTGATTGTGAATTTGATGAAATTGATTGGTCAGAATCATTGCCAGAAGAACGTGCAACACTGGAATTGTTACGTCAGCATGGTGCAAAAATGTCAAAAGAGCTCGGTGCATAAGCCAAGCCAACAGAATAGAACGAGGATACGTATGAAAACATTTCAAACATTGAGCTTGATTGCAGCATCAATGATGGCAAGCACTGCTTTTGCTGCCGACTTTTCTTTTGACCGCCCAGGTGCGGGTATGGGTACAGGGATTACCCCTGTTGGGCATTTGGCATGGGAACAAAGTTTACCAAGCGTCAGCTACCAAGAAGATAAAGTAGATGGGGTAAAAGATAAAACTTTAACGCTTAACGGAGACATGTTGTTGCGTACCGGTCTGGCTGATGGACTGGAATTACAATTGGGTTGGCAGGGGCCTGTTTGGCAGCAATATAAACGTGCTGGCATGAAAAAAGAAAGCAATGGCCTAGGTGATGTCAGTATCGGTTTGAAAAAAGCCATTGATTTAAAAGATGATCGTTTATCGATGGCATTGCTGGCAGAAGCAATTATTGCAACGGGGAATGATGAATTCACCAACCATGATGATATCTATAGCTTAACGTCTGCAGTTGCTTATGAATTTAGCGATTTGATTGGTACGTCCATTACCATGCGTTATGAAGCGCAAAACAGCAATTGGGCAGTCACAGCTGTACCGACTATTGATTATAAAATCGCGGGTAAATTATCTGGTTTCTCAGAATTTATTTACCGCAAAGCAGAAAGTCAGGATTATGAATATGGTCTTGGCACGGGTCTAGTGTATGCCTTGAATAATCGTACACAACTCGATGCAAGTATTGGGGTTGATCTCAATGGTGATCAGAAAAGCTATAACGGTGGCTTCGGCGTATCTGTTTTATTCTAATAATGATGCACCTGAATTCTCTTAAATTAACTGCTGCGATCGCAGTTGGGGAGTTCGGGAGAATGATAGTGAGATAATCATGAAAATGTCTGTTCAGGGTGGGACGCATTTCCCACTGATGAGTTACGTCCTCGGAACTTTATTGTTGTTATGCGGGTCTATGACTTACGCTCAACAGAACTCATCAGCACAGTTGTTAAGCCCTGAACAGGCGTTTGCATTTACGGTTGAATCAACTCAGCCACATCAGGCGCGTTTGCATTGGTCGATTCAGCCCAATTACTATTTATATCAACATAAATTTGAAGTACAGCAAGGCAATCAACCCGTTGCCTTGAATTTGCCAAAAGCGATTGAACAATATGATGAAAACTATGGTCATAGCCAAGTTTATTATCAACAAGCTGAATTTAGTATTCCCACCCAAGCCTCTCAACATTATCGTGTAACTTGGCAGGGCTGTGCCAAAGACCGTATTTGCTACCCACCGCAAAATATTGAATTTCAGACTGACGCCGATGGTTTGGTCAATGTTCAGAATGTCAGCGCAAACTCGCAAAAAAGCTTTTTAGATGCTGCACGTTCATCCAATGCCTTAAATGCTCAAACGGCAATAAATGATGAAGTTGATGCAGAACCGACCACAAAAACGACAAATCAAAATCATACAGCTGTGATGGCACAAGACCAAAAGTGGTCGAGTGCACTCGAACAGCATTCCTTGGCATATAGCATTTTATTATTTTTAGGCCTTGGTATTTTATTGGCTTTTACGCCGTGTTCATTACCGATGTTACCAATTCTGACCTCGTTGATTGTGCGTGAGAATAAAGGGGTTAAAGCATGGTCAATTGCGCTGACTTTTGTGGTCAGTATGGCTCTTGTCTATGCGGTACTGGGGTTGATTGCTTCAGCAGCAGGATTGAATTTTCAACGTTGGTTACAACAACCTGCGACATTGATTGCATTTAGCTTATTGTTTGTGGCGTTTGCTTTAAACTTATTTGGTCTATTTGAGTTGAAATTGCCACAGCGTTGGGTCAATCGACTGGATCAGATGCAATCCAATCAAAAAGGCGGCACGCTGGTGGGTGCTGCTGTCATGGGCATGATTTCTGCACTGCTGGTTGGGCCATGCATGACCGCACCTTTGGCAGGGGTATTGTTGTTTATTTCGCAAACCCAGAATCAATGGCAAGGCGCATTGTTACTCTTTACCCTCGGCTTTGGTATGGGCATTCCATTGCTACTCGCGAGTGTTTTAGGGGCAAAAGCCTTACCTAAAGCTGGCGAGTGGATGAATCAAATCAAGATCATTTTTGCCTTTTTAATGCTGGCTTTAAGCCTCTATTTTATTCGTCCATTATTGCCTGAATTGGCCCTACAAATTCTCAGCCTGATTTTAGGTTTGGCTTTCATTATTTATGCCGTGTATCGCTTGTTTGGACAAAAATCCAAACTGCAATGGCTCTATGCAATATTGCTGATTTTGGTGATCCCAGCATTGGCTTTTAATCAATACCAACACATTCAAAGTCTCAGCTCGGCTCAGGCTGAGAAGCTCGCTGAATGGCATGTGGCAAAAACAGCAGATGAGTTTCAGCAGATTTTAGCCAATGCACCCAAAGACCGTGGCATTGTGATTGATGTCTATGCGGATTGGTGTGTGGCTTGTCAGCCGATTGAGCATCGCATTTTAAAAGATGCCGAGGTACAACAAGCATTATCAGGTTTTTATTTAATTAAAATGGATTTAAGCCATTATGATGCGTCACATCAAGCACTGTTAGCGCAGTGGGATATTTTAGGACCACCGACGTATTTATTCTTAGATCCACAACAACAAGAAATCCGCTCACTACGTTTAACTGGAGCATTCCAGAAAGCCGAGCTATTACAACAACTCGCCTTATTTAAAGGAAAATAATAAGTATGTATCAACTCTTTATTGGTAATAAAAATTATTCGACTTGGTCAATGCGTCCGTGGATTTTATTGAAACAAGCAGGTATTCCATTTCAGGAACAGCTGATTCAGTTCGATAGCTTTGATGCAGATAGTCAATTCAAAACAGAAATTCTGAAACTGAATCCCACAGGGAAAGTACCTGCATTGGCTGATGGCGATCTGATTGTTTGGGACAGTCTGGCGATTGGTGAATATGTGGCAGAGCAATATCCTGAAAAAGTATTACTGCCTCAGGATCGAAAGTTACGGGCCAGAGCACGCTGTATCAGTGCCGAAATGCACAGTAGTTTTCAAAGCTTACGCAATCTATGCCCCATGAATGTGGAAGCTGATCTGACACATGTTGGTCAACAGCTTTGGACAGAGCATGCTCAGTTACGTGCGGACGTTGCCCGAATCGATCAAATCTGGTCACAACGTCCGAGTGAGGACAGTTTTTTATGTGGTGAGTTTAGTCTTGCCGATGCATTTTACGCACCTGTGGTGATGCGTTTCGAATGCTATCAACTCCCACTCTCTGACTCCAGTCAGGCCTATATGCAAAAAATCTTGGCTTTGTCTTCGGTGCAACAATGGATTGCCGAGGCCAAGCAGGAACACATGTTTGTCCCTTTTGATGAGCCTTATCGTCAGCATCGAGATGAATTTTTAAAAGCTTGAGCATGAGGGAATGAAGGCTGGTGAGGCCTTCACGACACTAACTCATTGCCAGTTCAGTAAAGATTTTCACCTGATTGCGTCCTGCTGCTTTAACGGCATACAGGGCTTGATCTGCTTGGCTAATAATGAGATGGGGTTCATCAGCACTGAGTGAGCTACTGATCCCAAAACTGGCACTGACCGTAAATTCTTGCTTCTGTTCATTAATAAAGCGCAATTTTGAGACCGCAAGACGGCAGCGTTCAGCGACATTCTGTGCTTGTGCAGTGGTGGTATTGGGTAGCAATAAAATAAACTCTTCGCCGCCAAAACGACCAATAATGTCTTGGTCACGTAGATTTTTTGCTAGGCATTGTGCCACGGTGACCAACACTTGATCGCCCATGCTATGTCCAAAATGATCATTAATACTTTTAAAATGATCTAGGTCGAGCAAAACAATTGAATAGAGCGGGTTTGGTTGTTGATGTAACCGTTCTAAATAACTCCCGATACTGCGTCGATTCAATACATTGGTGAGCGGATCAAGACGACTGAGAATTTGAATGGTCATTTCCCGAGTTCGCCATTGCGTCAACAAAATTTCAAACAGAAATAAACAGGCCAGTAAGATTGGCAATAAAAAGAACACCATACTACCGACCCAAAAGGGATGCATGGATACCTCATTCAATCGCTGCATATTAAATAGCGGCGCGTAAGTCAGTATCCCAACCATACTTAAATAGTTGCAGAACAGCAGCGCAAGCGTGGCAGGAATGAGGGCACAATAGACCATTCGACGATCGAACAAGACCAAGCCTACACCAACCACACTGACATAGCCGACCATTGTAGCAGGGCTGAAACTACCGACTAAGTAGCCTTTGTGACAGAGCATGGCGGTAAAGATCTGGACACTTAGGATCGGCAAAACATTTTGTGCCCAAGCTCGATCTTTAAATACATGACAAGGAATGATAAGCAGGAGCATCACCAGCAGTGTGATCAAGCTGGTCCATAAGTGTGAGCGTACAATGCTCAAATGAACCCATTCCGAATATTGTGGATGCATGAGAATAAAAATATCCCAACTGATCCAGAATAAACTCATAAATGCAGCAAGTATCAGTAATAGAATACTTTTTTTGAGTATGGTCCAATTGACGACAATGTGATGTTCCCAAGAAAGCCTAAGGCCCCATCCTGTTGCGTCAGTTGACCTATTGAAACGAATCTTCACCATTGGCATGCATCCTTTTATGCAATGAGATTCCTAGGAACTGTATATCTGTCGTCAAAATATTGAAGAACGATAATTAAAATAACAATAGCATCTTTAGAATGAGAAAAAAGTCTAGCTCTGGGCTTTTTAGTGCAAAATAAGACGGGAAAAATTCTTTGAAAAATCAGCTCTTATCTAAATATCCAATCAGTTTTATTTTATGATGACAAAAGTGAATTAAGAGTGACAATGGTCAGACATAGCTGACCATTTTTTGCACGATTGTAAAGGGCTTAATCGCGATCGAGTGCATGCGCAAATTCTGCGATGTCTGCCAAGGCTTGTCTGGCTTCTGGGAACCACGCATTAAACATTTGGAAGTTGTGCCACATGCCGGTATACAGTTTGAACTGAACCTTGACATCGGCCTGTTCTGCTTTTTCTCTAAAGCGTTTTGAATCATCTAGTAAGATTTCTTTAGAACCGACTTGCACAAGTGTTGGCGGTAATCCAGCTAAATCATCGAACAGTGGAGAAACACGTGGATCATCTGCTTGAATATTATCAGTGAGATAATGGTTGATGCCTGCCTGTAAGGCCTCAATAGACAATAAAGCATCATGCTTTTGGTTGAAGCGTAGCGATTCACTGGTCAAGGTGAGGTCGAGGTAAGGCGACATCAAAATCAAGCCACTTGGCATGAACTCTGGCTGCTGTTTGAGACGTAAACACAACGCCAAAGCAAGGTTTGCACCACAGGAATCTCCAGAGATAATAATATCTTTGGGTTTAATTCCTTGAACTAATAGGGCTTGATAGACATCGAAAATCGCATCAATGGCTTCAGGGAACGGATGTTCTGGGGCAAGTGGATAATCGACATGAATGACTTGCATTTGAGTACGTGCCGCAATATCAGTCATCAAGGCCCGATGCGTATTTAAACTCCCCAAGAAAAAAGCACCACCGTGAATGTGAAAAATCAACTGTGTGGCAGCTGTTTGAGCTTTAATTTCTTCACCGCGTACACCTGCTAGACGTATTGGGCGAACTTGTACTGTTGAATCTTGAGGAAACAGGCGACAAAGTTGGTCGAGCAAGGGACGTAATGCATTGGGAGCCAAATTGAACTGACTGGGTGTTCGAATCGTCGCTTTAAGTAAGGATTCAGTAAAATAATATTTCCAAACAGTAGCAAATTTCATAATTTTTCCATATTGTTAGATCAGTATAGCAATAAGAAAGCTCTTGAAAATAAGCTATGTCGAAGCGCGACGATAAAATCTGAAAAAATGTGCACTACGACACTCTTACTCAGGTTATACCAAATAGTCATAATCAAGAATTGCAATATTGATTGAAGTTCTCAATACTTTCAGTTTGAAAGACCCCTTAAGGATATTACAAAAATGAAGAAAATTGCTTTAGCATTTGGATTGCTCGGTTTGACAACTTTTGCCAATGCAGCGGATGCGCTGAATGGTAGTGTTTGGCAGACCATTGATGATGAAACAAAACAGCCAAAGGCGATCGTGAAATTCACGGAGCAAAAGGATGGAACTCTGACTGCGTCTATTCAAAAGTATTTAGTGGCTGGCCAAGAAAATGCTTGCTCTAAATGTGAAGGGACTTATCACAACAAACCACTCAAAGGCGTAACCATTGTACATAGCCTGAAAAATGTGGGTGGTGTGAATTACGATGGTGGTTCAATTATCGATCCTAAGAACGGTAAAACCTACAAGTTAAAAGCTGAAATCATCGACGGTGGTAAAAAGCTGAAATTACGAGGTTATATTGGCGTAGCTGCTTTAGGTCGTAACCAAACTTGGATTCGTACCAACTAAGCCATCTGTGAATGAAAAAAACCGAGCTCTGACTCGGTTTTTTTGTATCTGTATATCTAAAATGCTTAAGCAGATAAGTCCTGATATGTCGCTTCGTCAAAACCAATCACAAAACCTTGCGGTGTTTGCAGTACAGGACGCTTAATTAGGCTTGGTTGCGCAATTAGGGTTTCAATCAGGTTCTGTTCATTGCTGGTGGCATGTGTTTGCTCATCGGCAGTCAATTTGCGCCAGGTGGTACCTTTTTTATTCAATATTTTGTCTGCACCGATCTCTTTTAGCCAGATCGCTAAAGTCTCTGCATCAATGCCTTGTTTTTTATAATCATGAAAGTCGTAATTGATCCCTTTGGCTTGTAGCGCATCAAAGGCTTTTTTCATCGAATTACAATTTTTAATGCCGTAAATTTTAAACATGTGAAAAACCATCGAAAACAATAAAAGATATGGGCAAAGCCTAACGTAAAAGATGGGTGCTGTACCAGTTGAAATTTTTTATCACGTTGATTGGTAGAATGTGTGAAGCAAAAAATTAAATGGCGAAAATGATCATATGGTTTGAGCAAACCTGCTAAAGACAAATCAGAGCAAGAAAATCTAAGATCTAGAAAAGAGAAAACCCGCATATAATCTTCCTGATTATGCGGGTCTCATTTCAACGTCCAATGTCTCATCCTTGCAAATAAACTTAATCTAAGTTTATTTTATCTTCCTACGGCGTCCTATCCCTTTTTGGTCATCCTGACCGCTTCCCTGTGCCGTGAAGCTATAATGCCGTTCTAGAAGTGAAATAAAAATATACAAAAGCGACAAGTTATGTAAGCCAAAGAAGCGACCAAAGTGAACAAGTGTTCACTTATTCGTGTATTTTATAGTCGATAATGACCGGTGCATGGTCGCTAAACCATTGTTCTTTATACACCCATGCGTTGGTTGTGCGTGCTTTCCAGTCTGGAGAGCAGGCGTGGTAGTCAATACGCCAACCAACATTTTTTGCACGCGCCTGACCGCGATTTGACCACCATGAATACAATTCTGCTTCAGGGCGAACTTCGCGGAAAGTATCCACATAACCCAACTCATCATACATATGATCAAGCCAAGCACGCTCATGTGGCAAAACCCCAGAAGATTTCTGGTTGCCTGACCAGTTTTTAATATCGATGCGTTTATGCACGATATTGTAATCCCCACAGACAATGATGGATTTATTTTCATCTCGCCACTGTTTTAGTATTTTAGCGTATTCTTGTAAAAACACGTCTTTGCGTGCTTGCGCTTCGTCACCGCTTGATCCTGATGGCAAGTATAACGAGGCAATATGAACAGTTTGTGACAAGCCCAAATCGAATTCGGCTGCGACAAAACGTCCCTGAGAATCAGCCAGTTCAAAACCTAAGCCATCTTTTACCGACACGAATGGCAGACGACTATAGATCGCCGTACCCGCATAGCCTGCACGTTCAGCTGGGAACAGGTGGGTATACCAACCTTCAGGTTTAAATTTATCGGTCCATTGTTCATGGGTGATGCGGCTTTCCTGCATACACACCACATCGGCACCCGACTGTTCTAACCATTCGAGTAGACCTTTGGTGACTGATGAGCGCAAGCCATTTACGTTGATTGAAACGACTCGAAGAATTTTTACATCACTTGGATAGCTATCCTTTGGTATCATACGTCTGTTTAACCTCAATTGAAGAATTTGGAGCACCTTATATGACAACGCCTGTGTCATTTCATCCGCAAGCTTTTATCGAACTCGCATTATCACGTGGTGTACTTAAATTTGGTGAGTTTACCTTAAAATCAGGCCGTGTCAGTCCTTATTTCTTTAACGCAGGTTTGTTAAACGATGGTGAAGCATTGTCTTTGTTAGCGCAAGGCTATGCCGATAAATTGGTACAGTGTGACAATGTCGGTGTGATTTTTGGCCCAGCTTACAAAGGGATTCCTTTTGTTGCAGCAACAGCGGTGGCATTGTCTCAAGTTCATGGCAAAAGTGTACCTTGGGGCTTTAACCGTAAAGAAGCCAAAGATCACGGTGAAGGCGGTGTCTTGGTGGGTGCATCGGTTGCGGGTCAAAAAGTCTGGATTATTGATGATGTGATCACTGCTGGGACTGCGATTCGTGAAGTCGTGACCATCTTAAAAAATGCAGGTGCTGAAATTGCTGGGGTATTGGTTGCGCTAGATCGTCAGGAACGTGGACAAGGTCAGCTTTCTGCGATTCAGGAAGTGCAAAAAGAACTCGAAATTCCTGTGCATGCATTGATTACCATGAAAGATTTGATGGATTATTTGGATGTAAAAGGCGAAAAAGACGCTTTGGCCAATATGCAGGCATATCGTGAAAAATATGGCATTTAAGTTTTAGGTGTAAAGAAAAAGGAAGCTTTAGCTTCCTTTTTTATTCCTTGGTTTTGAGCGGGAAAATACGATTAATCTATCTCATTTAAAGAAACTGTATTTTGTAGTTGAGCACTATTTTCATGATGTTCAATTGCCAGTTCTATCAAGCGCGTAATGAGGTCAGAGTAATTTAGCCCACTCGCTTCCCACAGCTTTGGAAACATACTTATATTGGTAAAGCCCGGTAAAGTATTTATTTCATTAATAAAAATTTCCCCTTTATTCGTTAAAAAAACATCAACTCTTGCTAGACCAGTGCATTCCAAGACTTCATAAGCTTTAATTGAGATCTCTCTAATTTTTTGACTGATTTCATCCGATATATTTGCAGGGATGGTTACTGTTGCACCCTTATCATTAATATATTTTGTGTCATAGGAATAAAAGCTATCTTCAAGCTCAATTTCTCCGCAAACACTCGCTAACGGTTCACTGTTTCCGATAACGGCACATTCTATTTCTCTGCCATCAATCCCTTGCTCAATCAATATTTTATTGTCGTAGCTAAAAGCCGTATCTAAGGCTGTTTCAAATTCATCAGGAGTGGTTACTTTACTCACACCTACTGATGAGCCTTGATTAGCGGGTTTTACGAATAATGGGCAGCCTTATTGAGAACTTGCAATTTCGAAGCTTATATCTTTTCTATTTTTGTTCGTTAACTTTATGAACGGTGTAATATTTAAACCAGCATCTCTTAATAATCTTTTTGTTATATCCTTATCCATACACATGGCGGAACTGAGTACTTGAGAGCCAACAAATGGAAGGTTCACCATTCTTAACAATCCTTGCAATGAGCCATCTTCTCCAAGTGTTCCATGAACGATAGGAAAAATCACATCCAATTGTGATAGCGTTTTGTCTTGGAACTCGATGATTTGTTTTTCATTTTTGCCTGGAATAAACGCAATATTTCGTCCTGATTGATGCAGTGAAATGAGAGAAGGATTGTCTGAATTTAATAAAAAATGAGTACTTTCATTCAGGTGCCATATTCCATCTTTATCGATACCAATTAATGTCACATCAAATTTTTCTTTATCTATAGCATCGACAATATTTCTTGCGGATTGGAGCGAAACTTCATGCTCAGTAGATTTTCCTCCAAATATAATGCCAATATTTTTCTTCTGCATATCTATATTTCCTTGGGTATTTGCATAATTTTCGACTTAAAAACGAAACCTTAATTTACCTCTTAACCATGTAACATCATTATTAATATTTGTGTCGCTTGGCTAAACTCATTTCCATGTGAACGAAAGAAAGAAGCCACCACAATCTTATTTAGATTTATCTCTAGATTAGTTAAAGCTCGAAAATATTTTGATAAAGAATTAAAAATATTTAGATTATTCTAAAGACTCAAATTAGCTTGGACCCAGAGGTATTTTTTATTTGTTTTCAGATTGATCTTAATTGCAGTTAGAGAAAAGAGGTATGAAGAACAAGATGAAATCAGAGAGTTCAAATCTGAAAATTATAAGAGGGTCTTTAACATCTCTGAGAGAGTATCAGCTTATCTCTGAATGGCTTGATTCACGATTTCATCACTCTCTAGGTATCACTGCCTTTTTGGATCAGACACGAACTATTGATACACAATGGCAATTGTTGCGGTTATATGATTCAAATGAAGCAAATGCCCTGTTGGGTGTTGCAGTGGTCTTGGTTGGCGGAACTTGCTTTTGGTTACCCGAGCAGAATTATGCCGCTGGATTATTCTGTTCAGAGATTTTAAAACTTCAGCCTTGTCGAATTGTTACGAGTGCTTTTGGACGTGATTTACTGCGCTCTTCAGTCGGGCATGAAGCAAGTTTGGTGCGAGAATACGATCAATGGATTATGGTCTGTATGCATGGTTTCCTGAAGGCAAATGGACGCTTAGCAATTGCATCAGACATTCCTCGTCTTATTGAATATCAGCACTTATATAATCAAGAACGTTCAGTTGAGGATGTATCCGATTGGGATGCACTTATTCAACAAGCTAAGGTTGCTGTGCATGAAGTTGATGGTCAAATTGTCTCTATCATTCGATTCGGGATTGAAACTAATCGTTTGGTGAGTATAGGTGGGACTTATACATTCCCCGAATATCGTCGGCAGGGCTATGCTGAGCAAGTACTGGCGTTTGCAGTCAATCAAATCGTTGAGAGTGGGCGTATCGCACATTTGATTGTTGACATCGATAATTTTCCAGCAATAGAACTTTATCGCCAAATGGGTTTTGAAAGTGTTGGCTCCTCTTATGTTGGTTATTTGGAGTATTCATAAAGAGCTAAACGTTCTGATCCAACATTGCAGGCATCAATATTTCTTTAACACAAGTTGCCTTACTGGTTGAAATAATAAAATGAATTGCTTGAATCACATCAGTCAAGGGAATGAGCGAATTTTCGGTTTCTTCTAAAACGTCTTGAATCGGTTTGTCGATTTCATATTCACTGGCCAGATAGCCCAAGTTCAGCACACTGACTCCAATCAAGTGTTCACGCAAGATTTCTCGTAGTGATTGCGCAATGCCCCTTAATGCAAATTTAGTTGCGGAGAATACAAGTTCCTTACCGTTATGATTATCAACGCCCCAAGTCGAACCAATCAGAATGATTTTGGCGTTGTCAGAGAGTCTGAGATTTTCGATCAATGATTGAATCGACTGGATACAGGTGCTGATATTGGTGTTAATGATTTGGGTGATTTCAACAGCGGAAATTTTTTCAAAATTATAGTCTTCGCTAAAAGCATGTTGTTCCCAGATCCCAACGTTGTAAATCAGCACATCAATTTTTTGTTGTCCAATCGCTGTTTTGACATCGCTTACCGCTTGTTCAGGATTAGAAAGATTAGTACAAATCCAGTTTAAATTCGGAATTTCTTGTGGTTGGCTTCGAGAGATGCCATAGACAGTATCTATTGGCCTTGGTACAGCTTGGACAATCGCTTTTCCTAAGCCTTTGCTAACACCGTAAATGAGAAATGTTTTACTTGAATTGTTCATCCACCTATCCGTTTTTTTAGATTAGAGGGCAACTATAAAAGCTCAAGTTGGCTTGAGGTCAAGAGCTGCATTTTAGATATATGAAAAAGCCTTAGAGAGTTTTTTGTTTGGTTTATCTAATCGATGGTTGGAAAATAAGTATGAAGTGTGAAAATCATATTTCGTATGCTTAACCTTTTATTTTATATAAATTATTGATCAATACTAAAAGTTTATCTATTGATATCTCTAATAGCATCTAAGAGTAAATCAATATCAACGTATCCGCCTTTTTCAGCAGGATGTTTGTTAGGATCAGTTTGTTTTAATTGTTCTCTAATATTTTTAGAGTTTTCTTTTGCTATATCTACTCTATCTTTTAATTTGGAATAAATATTTTGTCCCTTCTCATAAGAGGTAATAGAAATTTCGGCTAATTTAGTTTTTAATTCAGATTCGCTTATCAAATTGGTATAACTAGAATAATTTCTAGTTGAATCCGAAAAATGATAAATAAGCCACTGTTCAAAACACACATTAGAAAAGGCTATATTAACTCCTTTCGAATCTGCGAGTTGAGTTGCCTCTTTGTGATAATTATGACTATATTTGCTTACACTTTCTCGATCGAAAATAACCCAAATTTGATCATTATTTGACAATCTGTTTTCTTGTTTATACTTGTTGGCATCATTAATAATTCCTTTAGGATCTGTGTTTTTACTATTTTTAATAATGATTGACCGGGGATCAACTGCAAAGTCTCCTTTATAACCATTTAAATAATTAGGTTCTGTTTTCTCTCCCTCACTAAAAACAACTAGGGTCTTTTTTACGGGTTTCGATTATTTAGGACTTTTTCGAGCCATTGTATTCTCAATTTTGAGCTTTTGGTTTTCTAAAACAATAGTTTGAATATTTTCAATTAGTTCAGATATATTGGAATAGTTTATTTCAGGCAAAGCACCGAATTTACCATTCATATAACATTTTCTAAATGGGGAATCATTTGTTACAGTCTTTGAGTCAAAATCAGAAAGGCTATAAATTTTTGTTTTTTTATCTACTTTGTCAGCAAACCATATTTGCTCTTTGTCAAATATATCTTTATCCATTAATTGTAAATTATGACTTGTAAATATTAGTTGAGATCCTTGTTTATTTAACTTTGGATCATTAAATATTTTAATTAAGAGTATTGCTAACTCTGAGTGTAGACTACTATCTAACTCATCAATAACAAGAACAGATGGTCGTAAAAATGCCACAGTAATTAATGGTAGCAATTCTATTAAATGTTTTGTTCCATCAGATTCATCATGATAGTCAAAATCAATTAAATTATTTAAATCATCTTGCCTTTGAATACAAATTTCATACTTATCATCTTTTTCAGGATCCTCACTTTTTATGGTTTTGGTAAATAGCTTATCAGCAGAAATACCAATATTAGGGATAAATTGTGATGCAATTTCCTGTAATGCTGGTAATTGCTCATAGCTTTTAGAAATTTTATAGTAAGAATTAGATACATGCGTTGAAATACAAAATATATTAACAGTTAAAAAGTTATATACTTCTTTAATTATTTTGGGTGTTCCTGCACTACGACCAGCTACAGATAAGTAAGATTGATTATTAAAAAATGGAATTTGCTTAATTCCACCCGTATAAAATTTACCAAAACTTATGGTTTTCCAATCACTACCTTCGTCTCTTTTAAATAAATTGGCTTTTAACCCATTTGGATAAAAGTCCAAAGACTCATAAATAATTGTGTCTCTATCATATTCAATAACATATAAATATTTAATGTTATTAATAATAAACTCTAATTCAAAATGTATAGGTGCTGTTGATGACTCATAGCACAGCTTATAAGGAAAATACGTAGATATTTTTTTCCCCTCATCCCATGTAGCAGATTTTTCTGTTAAGGAAATCAACATTCTAAGTGCAAAAATTAAATTAGATTTACCAGATGCATTCGCTCCAAATATTGCATTTGTAGTGTAAACATATTCTTTTTTAGCAGCGTCATTTGGATTTTCAATAGTATGAAAGCTTCCTTCTCTTAACTTTTTAATAGAAGAAGGACGAAAATCAATATATTCAGAATCTTTATAAGAAGCGAAGTTCTGCAAAGAGAATGAAAGTAACATAATCGACTCAAACATCATTATTTCATAAAAAACACCACTTTTATGATTTCAATACTATTACTTTGTACTTAAACATGCTTTTTAATACAAAACCTCTTACGAAAATTTCATCTCTTCACACTTCTTACATTCCAACACCATACCTAATTTTTCATTGCGCCCTTGTTCGGTTAATACCCAAGGGCGATTCTGCCACGGTGGGTCATGGCGCATATGCTGCCCGTGACCACAGGCGAGATCAGCAACATAATGTCCTTCCTCATCGAGATGAAAACCGACAATCGCTTGCTGCATTTAATTTTCCAGACTTTCGAGTTTAGATTGTTCCAAACCTTTTAAAAAACGATGGCATAAGTTATGAATCGCCAGCAGATCATTCGGGTCCATACCCAATGAGCAAGCCAGTTTAAATGGAATCAGGGTGATTTCATCTTTTGACGCCAGCGCCTTTTCCAGCAAAATTACTTTTTTCATCCGCTCATCTTCTTTGACCGCAACACGTTTTAAAAACTGCTTTTCTTCGAGTTTTTTAATAATTGGAGTCAGCGTTCCCGAATCAAAAAAAGTCTTTTGTCCAATCTCAGACAACATCACATTGTCTTGTTCATACAAAGCCAGCAATACAATAAATTGCGGATAGGTCAGATCATATTCCTGCAGCAAAGGGCGATACTGGCGAATCATCGCATTGGTCGCGGAATACATGGCAAAACACACTTGGTTATCCAAAAATGAAACGTCAGCCATGATGCTTTTTTCCTCGACTTAGTTGTTGAACATTCAGTATAAATTGGATTGCTCAAAAAGTACATTGCGCATAATAAACTTGCACACAAGATAATTGTATGCAATATTAAATAAGCAAGCTGAATTATTAAGCAAACTATTTTGAGCAATTCCATATTGGATAGATGAGAGAACACTTATGAGCAAGATTTATGATTTTCAGGCTGAACTGCTAGAAGGCGAACAAAAGAACCTCGCGGACTACCAAGGCAAAGTTTTATTGGTGGTGAATACCGCGAGCCAATGTGGTCTCACGCCACAATTTGAAGGTTTGGAAAAGTTATATCAGGACTATCAACAACAAGGTCTGGTGATTCTTGGTTTTCCATGTAACCAATTTGCCAACCAAGACCCATCCAGCAATGAAGAAATCGGCAGCTTCTGTCAACGTAATTATGGTGTGTCTTTCCCGATGTTTGCCAAAGTCGATGTTAATGGTCCAACTGCACATCCCTTGTATCAATACCTCACTTCTGAAGCTAAAGGCCTCCTCGGCAGCAGCATTAAATGGAACTTTACCAAATTCCTGATCAATCAAAACGGTGAAGTGGTTAAGCGTTATGCGCCAATCACCAAACCTGAAAAAATTGCCAAAGATATTCAAAAACTTTTGGCTTGATTTGAATTTAAAATGCGATGCTTTTCAAATTACTGGCGGTGGATCCATTTGCCAGTAATTTTAAATTTTTTATCCGTAACAAAATAGTCTATTCAAATAAATTGAATCTAGTGATTTGAATAAATTAGAATTTTTTAGATTTAATAATTACATAACTTGTTTAAACATCATCAGTAAACTTCGCTATACTTTTTGCCAAGATTAAAAATACGAGCGTCAGATTATGCGTGTACTGGTAGTGATGGACCCGATTGAAACCGTGAATCTCAAAAAAGATTCAACCATGGCAATGTTATGGGCGGCCAGTCGTCGCGGACATGAATTGGGTTATGCATTACAACACGATTTATATATCGACCAAGGCAAAGCTTTTGGTCTGATCTCACCTTTAAAAGTGTTTGAGGATTACAATCATTATTATGAGCTGGGCGAAAAGCGCAAAGAATCGTTGGCAGATTACGATGTGGTTTTGATGCGTAAAGACCCACCGTTTGACATGAACTTTGTCTATACCACCTATATTTTGGAACAGGCTGAGCGTGAAGGTGCTTGGATCATCAATAAACCACAATCATTACGTGACTGTAATGAAAAGTTGTTTGCCACCCAATTCCCAGAGCTGCAAGTGCCAACTCTGGTGACCTCTCAACAAAGCCTGATCCGTGAATTTATCAAAGAACATGGCGATGTGATTGTGAAACCGTTAGATGGTATGGGCGGCATGGGGATTTTCCGTTTATACCAAGATGGGGTGAATATCGGTTCGACTTTGGAAATGCTGACAGAAATGGGGACATGCCCAATCATGGCGCAGCGCTATATTCCTGAGATTGTCGAAGGCGATAAGCGTATCTTGATGGTGAATGGTGAACCGATCCCATATTGTTTGGCGCGTATTCCACAAAATGGTGAAGTGCGTGGTAACTTGGCAGCAGGTGGTTTAGGGCAGGCGCGTCCGCTCAGTGAAAATGATAAATTGATTGCCGCGAAAGTCGGCCCATTCCTGCGTGAAAAAGGTTTGGTCTTTGTTGGTTTGGATGTGATTGGCAACTATGTGACCGAGATTAATGTGACGAGTCCAACCTGTATTCGTGAGATTGATGCACAATTTGGGACATCGATTGCCGATGATCTTTTTGCGGTGTTAGAAGCAGGTCGTCAAAACTAAAAAAGTTTCACTTTTTGACCAAAATGCCCGTTTGTATTGAATGAAAATTTAGATGCAAACGGGCATTTGCATATCGGCAGTACCTTGTTTTTAACAAAGAATCGAAAAAAGCTCAGCTTTCTGTTGTAAACAAGTGAAATTCGCTTTTCGTGAATGAAGCTTTAGGATTAAAATAACTGCCGAAAACAATAGACGATAACCTTCTTTTTTTGAGTTGAAGAATTAGACCGTGACCAATTCACCACAGAACAAACCCAAACATGTCATGATGATGGCCGCAGGTACTGGTGGGCATGTTTTTCCCGCACTTGCTGTTGCCAAACAGTTGCAACAGGAAGGCTGCCAAGTTTCTTGGCTAGCGACGCCTACGGGAATGGAAAATCGGTTGCTCAAAGATCAAAATATTCCAATTTATCAAATTGATATTCAAGGTGTGCGGGGCAATGGTTTAGTCCGTAAACTCAGTGCGCCGTTTAAAATTTTAAAAGCAACGTTAAGTGCAATGCGCTATATGAAACAGCTCAAGATTGATGCTGTGGCAGGTTTTGGTGGTTATGTAGCAGGTCCGGGTGGTTTGGCTGCGCGTTTACTGGGGATTCCTGTACTGATCCATGAGCAAAATGCGATTGCAGGTTTTACCAATACCCAACTGGCACGAATTGCCAAGACCGTGTGTCAGGCTTTTCCAAATACTTTTGCTAGCAGTGATAAGATCGTGACCACAGGTAATCCTGTACGTGCGGAGATTACTGCGATTTTGAATCCGTCATGGCGTTATCAAACCCGTGAGCAGGAACAACTGCCGCTCAATATTCTAATCGTGGGTGGTTCGCTCGGTGCGCAAGCATTGAATGAGCGTTTGCCGGAAGCTTTGAAAAAGGTCACTGTGCCGCTCAAGGTGTTCCATCAATGTGGTCAAAATAAGCAAGATGCAACTCGTGCTTTGTACCAAGGTGCGCCAGAGCATTTAAATATTCAAGTCGAGCCCTTTATTCATGATATGGCGAAAGCCTATAGTGAAGCGGATTTGATTATTTGCCGTGCAGGCGCATTGACGGTGACCGAGGTGGCAACCGCAGGTTTGGCGGCGATTTTTGTTCCTTTACCGATTGCGGTGGATGACCACCAAACAGCAAATGCTAAATTTTTGGCAAATGTTGGCGCTGCAAAGATTTGCCAGCAAGCAGACATGACACCTGCTGTTTTAGATGAAATGTTGGCTGGCTTACTCAATCGCCAGTTACTTTCTGAAATGGCTGTAAAAGCACGTCAACAAGCACAACCGAATGCAACGCAGCATGTGGTTGATCTGATTAAAAAATTGTAATTCGAGTTTATCTATGTCTCCAACAAATCCAAACCAAGCCAAAAAGCTGATTAAAGTGCCAGAAATGCGCCGTATTAAAAATATCCACTTTGTTGGTATTGGTGGTGCGGGGATGTGCGGTATTGCCGAAGTATTGAGTAACCAAGGTTATAAAATTTCAGGCTCAGATATCAAAGCGTCGAAAACCACGGCTCAACTTGAAGCGAATGGGATCAAGGTATTTATTGGTCACTCGGCTGACAATATTAAAAATGCCAATGTGCTGGTGGTATCGACGGCGATTGATCCTGAAAACCCAGAGATTAAAGCAGCCATCGAACAACGTACGCCAATCGTGCGTCGTGCGGAAATGTTGGGTGAATTGATGCGTTACCGTCATGGTATTGCGGTTGCAGGAACGCATGGTAAAACCACCACCACCAGTTTGTTGACGACGATGTTGGCAGAAGAAAACCTTGATCCTACCTATGTGATTGGTGGTTTGCTGAATAGCACTGGGGTAAATGCTGCGCTTGGTGAAAGCCGTTTTATTGTGGCAGAAGCGGATGAATCAGATGCTTCTTTCTTGTATTTACAGCCAATGGCTGCCATCGTGACCAATATCGATGCAGATCATATGGATACTTATGAAGGTAGCTTTGATAAGTTAAAAGATACCTTTATTCAATTCTTACATAACTTGCCATTCTATGGCTTGGCTGTGGTTTGTGGCGATGATGCCAATATTCGTGAGATTCTGCCACGTGTTGGTCGTCCAGTATTGACCTACGGTTTTGCTGAAGACAATGACATCCGTGCGGTAGATGTTGTACAAGAAGGCATGCAGTCGCATTTTACAGTATTGCGTAAAGACCGTGAGCCATTGCGTGTCACCATTAATCAACCAGGTTTGCATAACGTTTTGAATGCACTTGCTGCGATTGGTGTGGCAACTGACGAAGGTGTTTCTGATGGTGCGATTTGCCGTGCTTTAGAAGGCTTTAGTGGTGTGGGACGTCGCTTCCAAGTTCAGGGTGAGTATGAAGTTGGCGAAGGCTTAGTGAAACTGGTGGATGACTATGGTCACCATCCAAAAGAAGTTGAAGCCACCATTAAAGCTGCACGTGCCAGCCATCCAGACCGCCGTTTGGTGATGTTATTCCAGCCACACCGTTTTAGCCGTACTCGTGATTGTTTTGATGATTTTGTTGATGTGTTATCGCAAGTCGATCAACTATTATTATTAGAGGTTTATCCAGCGGGTGAAAAACCGATTGTAGGTGCAGATAGCCGTGCTTTGGCACGTAGTATTCGCCTACGTGGAGAGGTTGAGCCGATCTTGGTCGACCCAGTGGAAGGCAATTTACCGAACGTTTTACAAAAAGTGTTACAAGCGGATGACCTGTTATTAACACAAGGCGCGGGTAACGTTGGTGCAATTTCGGTAGAATTGGCTCAGCATCGCTTGTATGCCAAATAATTTTGTTTTGTGATTATTAAAAGTTTTAAGGATATAAACGTGTCAAATGCTGCAAAATTCGGCAAAGTTGCTGTGTTATTTGGTGGGAAGTCGGCTGAGCGTGCTGTGTCATTGGACAGCGGCCAAGCTGTTTTAGAAGCGTTATTGCGTTCGGGCGTTCAGGCAGAAGCATTTGACCCGCAAGATCGTAGTGTGATTGAGTTAGTTGCTTATGATCGCGCATTTATCGTATTGCATGGTCGTGGTGGTGAAGATGGTCAGATCCAAGGTGTATTGGAGTGGTTAAACCTTCCTTATACAGGCACAGGCGTGCAAGGTTCTGCGATTGGTATGGATAAAGTTAAGACCAAGCAAATCTGGCAGGGCAGTGACTTGCCAACCGCACCTTATCGCATTATCACCAAAGATACGGATCTTGAACCTGTGATTGCTGAATTGGGCTTACCTGTGATTATCAAGCCTGTGCATGAAGGTTCAAGTGTTGGGATGAGCAAGGTTGAAAAAGCTGAGGATTTTGCTGCTGCAATTGAAAAAGCAACTCAGCATGATGCCGTGGTGATGGCAGAAAAATGGATTACAGGTCGTGAATTTACGATCTCATTCTTGAATGGTCAGCCATTGCCTGTGATTCGTTTACAGCCACCAGCAGACGTTGCTTTTTATGACTATGAAGCAAAGTATCAGCGTAATGATGTGGAATATGGCATTCCTTGCGGTTTAAGCGAAGCAGAAGAGAAGAGCTTACAAGCGCTCTGCTTACGTGCTTTCCAAGCCGTGGGTGCAGAAGGTTGGGGCCGTATTGATGCGATGCAGGATGAACAGGGGAATTTCTGGTTGTTAGAAGTGAATACAGTTCCGGGTATGACCAGCCATTCTTTGGTGCCAAAAGCAGCACAAGCTGTCGGTTATAGTTTTGATCAGCTTTGTGTTGCTATTTTAGAGCAAACCTTAGCAGCATCGGCTTAACGATTTATGGCTCAGCTTCCTGCCTCTATGCGCCGTAAAACACGGCCAGCCATTAGCTCGATTCACGAGAAACCGCCTTCGCCTAAACAGAAAATGGTGAATGCGGGCGGTTGGGTGTTGCTGGTGATTGCATTTGCTGTATTGGCGTTGGGTCTGTTTGGCTTGTATAAAGTCATGACGGATGCACGAGTCGCGCAGTTGCAGGTGGTTGGGACCAATTCTGATGTTGAAAATCAACAGTTGGTTCAATTTCTCAATCCAATTGTTAAAGATAACTACTTCACTTCAGATTTAGAACAGATTCGAGATCAAGCATTAAAAGTGTCTTGGGTTGATCGTGTGGTGGTGTCACGGGCTTGGCCAAATGCAATTCGAGTGCGGGTAATGCCGCGTCATGCGATTGCACGTTGGGGAACAGGGCGTTTGCTGAGTGACAATGGTGATGTATTTAGCGAGGCGGTGCCAACAGCACATCCTAACTTGCCGCTTTTACATGGGCCAGCCAGCCAATCCAAAATGATGATGCGTCGCTATAATGAAATTAATCAATTGTTTCATCCAGCGAATTTGAGATTAAAAGAATTGTATTTAACCGAGCGTATGACTTGGTTCATGCAGTTTGATTCGGGCCTACGGATTATTGTGGACCAAGATCAAACCATGAATAAGTTGCAACGCTTAAGCCATTTGGCACAAACGGATTTAAAACCTGTATGGTCAAAAATCACGGCGATTGATTTGCGTTATCGGAATGGCTTGGCTATTCAGTGGAAAAACGCAGCTCCGCCAAAGATTGTTAACGGTCAGTTAGTTGTAACGATTGATGACACAAGCCTTGCAGGGGCAATTCAGGCAAAGCCATAATACGTGGCTTAAAATAAAGGACAGTTGTCCTAAACAACACTAAAGATATGGTATTGAAGTAATGAGTGAAGCTGTTCCCTCAGTTGTTGCGATTGATATTGGGACCCATAAAGTCTCAGTTTTGATTGGTAAGATCCATGCACCAGATAAGATCCAAGTCATTGGCATGGCAACTGCTCGCAACCGAGGTATGGTTAAAGGCAAGATTGTTAGCTTAGACAAGGTGATCGCGGCGATTAAGAATGCGGTATCCGAAGCTGAGGATATGGCGGAGTGTCGTATTCATAGTGCGTGGGTGTCGATTCCAAGTACAGAATTACAAAGTTTTTATGCATCAGGCCGTACCCCAGTCGCCAACCACGATCATATTATTACGACGAATGAAGTGGTTCGTGCACTAGAGTTAGCCAAAGCGAGTCATGTATCACCAGACTATTATCTTGCCAGTGCTGTGCCATTGGGCTTTGAACTTGGTGATTCAGCTGAATGGGTACAAAACCCGGTGAATATGTCTGCGCATAGCATGACCGGTCATTATCAGTTGATGATGATGCCTATCAGCACCATGCAAAACCTTGATCGTGCCATGAAAGGGGCCAATATCGGGGTGGAAAAAATGGTGGTGTCTTGCTTGGCAACCGCTGAAGCCAGTCTGCTCAAAGACGAAAAAGAATATGGTGTATGTTTAGTTGATATTGGCGCAGGAATTACCAATATTGCGGTGTATTTAGATGGCCGTTTGGCTTTGGCACGAACCTTGCCACGTGGTGGTGAGAATGTCACCCGTGATATTGCCGCTGTTTTACAGACCACGACTGAAGAAGCTGAACGCATCAAAATTTTGCATGGTTGTGTTGACTTAAGTGTGGTGAAGCCAGATCACATGATTCAAGTGCAAGCGATTGACGGTACACAAACCATCAGTCGTATTGAGCTTGCAGAAATCATCATTGCGCGTTATGAAGAAATCTTCACTTTAATTCGTGAAGAACTGGAACATAGCGGTGCAATCCATGGTCTCTACCATGGTGTGGTACTCACAGGCGATTCTTGTCAAATTGAAGGTATGGTGAATTTGGCGCGTCGTATGCTGGGCGTGTCTGCACATTTGGGCAATCCGCCATTACAAGTCTATGCAGATGATCAACATTTACCTGCTTTGCGTCGTTCAATGTACGCCACAGTATCGGGCTTGTTGATGTTTAGCCAAAGTGATTTGCAAGATACGGTTGAAGAACCAGAAGAAACAAGTGATCGTAGTTTTGTTGATCGTGTTGCCAATGGTTGGAATGCATTAAATAGCAAATTAAAGGCCATCTTTTAAGTTGTAGTTATTTTTGGGAAAATTTGTTAGGAAGTTGTTCTAAATCCGCCACTGTACTTGACAAGCTAGCGATTATTGAACAGCATCCTACACATCAGTTGTTTAAAAATCAGGGCAGTAACGGGCTGAAGTAACTGCCATTAATATTAGGAAATCTAAAGGTCATGGCCTCATTTGAATTTATAGAAGATGAACTAGACAATGGCAACGGTCAAGCCCGTTTCACAGTATTTGGTGTGGGTGGTGGCGGTGGTAATGCCGTGCAGCACATGGCGCAATCTGATATTCAAGGCGTAAAATTTGTCTGTGCAAATACGGACAAACAAGCATTGGATAGCATGAATGCTCCATTCAAAATTCAATTGGGTGAACAAAGTACACGTGGTTTGGGCGCTGGAGCGAATCCAGAAGTCGGTCAAATCGCAGCTGAAGAAAGCCGTGACGTGATCCGTCAGCACCTTGAAGGGACTGACATGGTGTTCGTTACTGCGGGCATGGGTGGCGGTACAGGTACAGGTGCTGCGCCAGTGGTTGCTGAAGTTGCCAAAGAAATGGGTATCTTGACTGTAGGTGTAGTCACTACACCATTCAATTTTGAAGGTCGTCGTCGCCAAAAGTCTGCTGAAAAAGGTATTGATGCATTAGAAGCACACGTTGATTCATTGATTATCATTCCAAACCAACGCTTACTTAGCGTGTATGGTGATATCTCAATGAAAGATGCCTATAAAAAGGCAGATGATGTATTGCTGAATGCAGTACGTAGTATCTTTGATTTGGTGGTTAATCGTGGTCATATTAACCTCGACTTCGCCGATCTGAAAACTGCAATGAGTACGCGTGGTTATGCGATGATGGGTGCTGGTTTGGGTCGTGGTGAAGATCGTGCTCGTCAAGCCGCTGAACAGGCTATTCGTAGTCCATTGCTTGATAATGTAAATATTATCAATGCGAAAGGTGTATTGATCAACATCACGGGTGGCGATGATATTACCCTGCGTGAAACTGAAATTATTACCGATGTGGTCAACCAAATCGTTGATTTGGATGAAGGCGAAATTTTCTACGGTACCGTATTTGATCCAGATGCACGTGACGAACTCCGTGTTACTGTGATTGCCACAGGTTTAACGCGTAATGCGAGTGAAGTTGATCAGAAGAGACGTGCGGTGGTTTCACATGCACCTGCTTCGCAAGCGGCTCAGCAATCTGTGGATGAAGATGATGTTCCAGCGATCAGCAAACGTGCAAATGTTGATGCTCCAGCGAGTGCAGCAGCAAGTTCTACGCCACGTTCATCGCCAATGAGCATTCAAGACTATCTGAAAAATCAACAGCGTAAATAATAAAATCATATATTTAGAGAAAGGGGGCAAGTAATTGTCCCCTTTTTTATTTTTTTAAAATGGCAAAATATGCTAAGTTATATCGGTTTTTGCAAATGAAGTTGGTATGGCATGTTGAAACAACGTACTCTCAAACGTGTGGTGAAAGCGAGCGGGATTGGTCTGCACAGTGGTCAGAAGGTGCTGATTAATTTTGTTCCACATCATATTGATGGAGGTATTGTCTTTCGCCGTATCGACTTAAATCCCCCTGTTGACATTATTGCCAACGCTTTATTGATCCAAGAAGCCTTTATGTGCTCGAACTTGGTTCGTGAAGACATCAAGGTCGGTACCATTGAACATGTCATGAGCGCGATTGCTGGATTAGGGATCGACAATCTGATCGTTGAAGTGTCTGCCTCTGAAGTGCCGATTATGGATGGAAGTGCGGGACCTTTTATCTATTTGCTGATGCAAGGTGAGCTGGCGGAGCAAGATGCGCCAAAGAAGTTCATTCGTATTTTAAAGCCAGTTGAGGCTTTAATTGATGACAAAAAAGCAATTTTCTCGCCACATTCAGGCTTCCAACTTAACTTTACCATCGATTTTGACCATCCAGCATTTGCCAAAGAATACCAGTCAGCCACCATCGATTTCTCTACAGAAACCTTCGTCTATGAAGTCAGTGAAGCAAGAACCTTTGGCTTTATGAAAGATTTGGACTATTTGAAAGCCAATAATTTGGCATTAGGTGCGAGTCTGGAAAATGCGATTGGTGTCGATGACACAGGGGTGGTGAATGAAGAAGGTTTACGCTTTGCCGATGAGTTTGTGCGTCACAAAATTCTAGATGCAGTGGGGGACTTATATTTACTTGGACATCAAATTATTGCCAAGTTTGATGGGTATAAGTCAGGGCATGCGCTGAATAATCAGTTATTACGCAATGTTCAAAATGATCCAAGCAGCTATGAAATTGTAACATTTAATAACGAGAGTGATTGTCCAATTCCTTATGTAAGTGTGACATAAGTCATTGTCTTTTATTGCCTATGTTATGTTATAACAATTGAATCTGAGATTTCCATCACATAAAAATAGTGTGTATTCCAACACTTAATATATGAAGTTTACTTTTTATTGCTTGCCAAACGTAGTAAAGCTTGGCTAAGCTTAGGGTCGCTCACATATTCAGCGGCGCTGCGTAATAGCTCTTGGGTCTCTGATGTCAGTGTTTTTGTTGGGGGAGAGGGTTCACGAGAGACAACATTTTTGTTTCTTAAGCGAACTTGGATTTTTCGTAATTCCTTGAGTCCTTCGAGCTGAGCTAACTGCGCAACATAGTGGCTTTGTAAATAGCTGAGTTGACTAATCATTGCTTGATTTTCACCAGTTATGATCAAAACCCCGTGTTGATAACAAACAACTTGCCATTGCTCTGGTTGGGGCAATAACGGTTGAATAATTTTCGTAAGTTGTTTCCATTGTGTCACTTGCGTCGTCAGAAGCGTTAAGTTTCCAGTTTTTATATGTTGTCCTTTCTGTTGGAAAACGTTGTTAGGTTCAGACATGTGACTTCCTCGGAGGTAATGTGTCCATCTTAAGCGTTTGGTTCAGCTGTTATCAAGGAACAGATGATAAAGGAACGTTTGAAGGACGGTTTCAAGAGGTTTTTATGCATCATACGCGTCGTATTTTACTCGCATTTTCATTAGCTGCTTCAGCTGCTTCGGTTGCTTTTGCAGATTATCAGAACATTGGTCAGACGACAGGCGATGACCGCTTAGAGCAATTATCAAAAACCTTAGCTCAAGGTTCTTATACTCATTCAGCTGATATGGATTTGCCAGCTGTATCGAATGTGTCAGTTAAACTACGCGAAAAAACCATTGAATTGAATAATGCGACGATCGAGAAGAAATATGGCCGCTCAGCTATTTCAACTCAAGACAACGCACCGTCATTTTCAGCAAACACAGGTTATTCTTGGCTGGTTAGCCATCCGCTACAAGAAGGTCGTGTAAGTTCTTCTTGGGGCAATCGCACACTACTCGGTTCTACTCGCCACCATTCAGGTGTTGACCTTGCTGCGCCGTCTGGTACGCCAATCTATGCAACAGGCCCTGGTGTGGTGACAAAGTCAGGTTGGGGTACCGGTTATGGTCAATATGTTGAAATTGATCATGGCAATGGTTACATCACCCGTTATGCACATGCTTCACGCTTAATCGTGAGTGCTGGTGATCGTGTAGGTGCTGGTGAACATATTGCAAATGTAGGTTGTACAGGTCGTTGTACTGGACCACATTTACACTTTGAAGTTGTAAAAGATGGTCAACGTAAAAATCCATCAACTTACTTAGCAATGTTGCCTTAATGTAATTTGTTAACAGTTGTATATCAATATTCAAAAAAATCGCCTTTATTGGCGATTTTTTATGTGTTTTGTTTCATTTAGGTCAATGACTATTTTGTCAGAAAATAATAAGGCGTTTTGCATTCATCTGGGGCAATAGTTCTATCACAGCAAAACATGATAAAAATAGGGTCGACAAATAACTTAAGGGAAAAGGTGAATTGTATGGCGTTTTATGGCGACTCTGACGCGCAAGAAACCCAAGAATGGCAAGAAGCATTTGATTCAGTATTACAACATATGGGCACGGAACGTGCTGCCTTCTTGCTAGAAAAACTTTATCAACGGGCTATTGCAAAACACGTTCCAATCCAACGCATCAATACACCTTACCTCAACACCATTTCAGTTGAAGAACAACCAGCAATGCCTGGCGATCAGGATATGGAACGCCGTATCCGTGCCTTGATCCGCTGGAATGCTTTGGCAATGGTGTTACGTGCCAATAAAACGGGTGACGATCTCGGTGGTCACCTTGCAAGTTTCGCATCGTCTGCAACATTGTATGACGTTGGTTTTAACCATTTCTTCCGCGCAAACAGCAATAACTTTGGCGGCGATATGATTTATTACCAAGGTCACTGTGCGCCTGGTATTTATGCGCGTTCTTTCCTCGAAGGCCGTTTAAATGAAGAGCAGTTAAGTAATTTCCGCCGTGAAGTTGGCGGTAATGGTTTACCAAGCTATCCACATCCATATTTAATGCCGGACTATTGGCAATTCCCAACTGTATCAATGGGTCTTGGTCCAATTATGTCGATTTATCAGGCACACATTCAAAAATATTTGATGAATCGCGGCTTGATCAAAGAAGAAGATCGTAAAGTCTGGGCTTATCTGGGCGATGGCGAGATGGATGAGCCAGAAAGTACGGGTGCAATTTCACTTGCTGGTCGTGAAAAGCTTGATAACCTGATTTGGGTGGTGAACTGTAACTTACAGCGCCTAGATGGTCCTGTACGTGGTAACGGTAAAATTATTCAAGAATTAGAATCTTTATTCCGTGGTGCGGGCTGGCGTGTCATTAAAGTGGTGTGGGGCCGTCATTGGGATCCACTCCTTGCTCAAGATACTTCAGGTGCTTTAAAAGCGGTCATGGACGAAACAGTTGATGGTGAGTACCAACGCTATCAAGTGAAAGGCGGTGCATATACACGCGAGAAATTCTTTGGCAAGTACCCAGAAGCTGCGGAACTTGTAAAAGATTTAAGCGATGAAGACATCGATAATCTTAACCGTGGTGGTCATGACCCGTACAAAGTTTTTGCTGCCTATGCAGAAGCAATGAAAGCCAAAGGTCAACCAACCGTTATTCTTGCGAAAACGGTTAAAGGTTATGGTTTGTCTGAAGAAATTGAAGCGGTGAACAAAACTCACCAAATCAAAAAAATGCAGATCGACTCTTTGAAATATGTACGTGACCGTTTTAACCTGCCATTTACAGATGATAAGTTAGAAGAGCTTCCATTCTATCGCCCAAGTGAAAACTCTCCAGAAATGAAGTATATGAAGGCGCGTCGTGAAGCATTAGGCGGTTACCTACCTGCACGTCGTCGTGAGAGTGAAACTTTAGCGATTCCTGAACTCTCTGTATTTGATGCTGTATTAAATGGTTCAGGTGGTAAAGAGCAATCGACCACGATGGTGATGGTGCGTTTAATTGCTGCTTTATTGAAAGAAAAAGCAATTAAAGACCGCGTAGTTCCAATCGTTCCAGATGAAGCACGTACATTTGGTTTGGAAGGGATGTTCCGTCAGCTTGGTATTTATGCCGCTCACGGTCAAAAATATACCCCAGAAGACCAAGAACAGTTAATGCATTACCGTGAAGCAAGTGATGGACACATGCTTCAAGAAGGAATTAACGAAGCGGGTGCGATGAGTGCGTGGGCTGCGTTGGCGACCAGTTATTCAACCAATAACTTGCCAATGATTCCAATGTACATGTACTACTCAATGTTTGGTTTCCAACGTATTGGTGACATTGCATGGGCTGCTGGTGATGCACAGGCACAAGGTTTCTTGTTGGGTGCGACTGCTGGCCGTACCACACTGAACGGTGAAGGTTTACAGCACCAAGATGGTCATTCACATATCTTGGCGAACACGATTCCAAACTGCGTATCTTATGATCCATGTTTTGGTTATGAATTGGCTGTGATCGTACATGACGGTTTACAACGTATGTATGTAAACCAAGAGCGTGTGTTCTACTACTTAACCGTAATGAACGAAAACTACGAGCATCCTGCAATGCCAGAAGGCGCTGAGGAAGGCATTAAACGTGGTATGTACTTATTCGAAAAAGATGAAAAAGCAACGGTTCAATTATTGGGTTCAGGCGTTATTCTGCGTGAAGTGATTAAAGCTGCGAAAATCTTACGTGACGAATACCAGATCCACTCAAACGTTTGGAGCGTAACAAGCTTCAATGAGTTGTCACGTGACGGTATGGCATGTGAAGAGTACAATCGCTTACATCCGCTGACTGAAGAAGTGAAAGAATCTTGGGTATCTAAACAGTTACGTGGCACTGAAGGTATCGTCGTTTCTGCGACAGACCATATGCGTGCGTACAGTGAACAAATCCGTGCATATTTACCAGATGGTCGTCCATTTGTTGCATTAGGTACAGATGGTTACGGCCGTTCAGATACACGTGCGAACTTACGTAGTTTCTTTGGTGTTGATGCTGCGCATATCGTTGTTGCGACTTTGAAAAAATTAGCTGACGAAGGCGAAGTAGATGCACGTTTAGTTAAAGATGCAATTTCTAACTTTGAATTAGATACTGACCGTCCAGTTGCATGGGCACCACAAGCGCATCCAGAAGTTCAGGGAGTTGCTGAATACCACGAAACACAAACAGGTGAGGGGAAATAATTATGCAAATCCAAGCACCTGATATTGGCGTAGATAAAGCGCTTGTTGCAGAAATCTTGGTCAAAGTAGGCGACCATGTTGCAGTTGACGATAGCCTTCTGGTTTTAGAGTCAGATAAGGCAACGGTAGAAGTACCAAGCACTGCGGCAGGTATTGTAAAAAGTATTCTGGTTCAACAGGGCGATGAAGTCACTGAAGGCGTCGCATTGATTGAGTTAGAGTCTGAGTCTGCTGAAGCACTTGTGAACGAAGCATCGAAAGCGGAAGCGCCAAAAGCAGAAGCGAAACCTGTCGAAGCTGAAACAAAAGCACAACCAGCTGCCGCTCCAACAGCGACAGCAAGTCAGGTTGTGGATGTAAAAGTTCCAGATATTGGTGTAGAAAAAGCGTTGGTTGCAGAAGTGCTGGTCAAAGTCGGTGATCAGATTGAACCTGAACAAAGTATTGTGGTGGTTGAGTCGGACAAGGCGACTGTAGAAGTACCAAGCTCGGTAGCAGGGATTGTGGAAGCGATCCAGATTAAAGAAGGCGACAGCATTAAAGAAGGTGTGGTACTGATTCAGGTCAAGACTGCGAGCGCTGCAGCGTCATCTGAACCGCAAGCAGCCCCTACTCAAACAGAAGCACCAGTCGCAACGACAGGAGCACCAGCTACAAGCAATAATTCAACAGGTAATGTTGAAATTGAAGTGCCTGATCTGGGTGTAGAAAAAGCACTTGTTTCAGAAATTCTGGTCAATGTAGGCGATCGCGTTGAAGCTCAACAAAGCCTATGCGTGGTTGAGTCGGATAAGGCCTCTGTTGAAGTGCCAAGCTCGGTAGCGGGGATTGTGAAAGCAATCCATGTCTCTGCTAATCAAGAAGTTCGTCAAGGCGTGGCTTTGGCAACGATTGAGGTGAGTGGTCAGGCTGCTGCTCCAGCAGCACCAAAAGCTCAACCAGCCGCTGCGCCTGCTACGCAAGCAGCACCAGCAAAACCACAGGCAGCAACGACAGCAGCACCAAGTGCGCCAGCGCACGCTGAGAAGCTGACCAAAGCGCAAGAAGCAGAAAATGCCAAGGTTTATGCAGGCCCAGCTGTGCGTAAATTAGCACGTGAATTGGGTGTGGTGCTTGGACAGGTGAAAGCATCTGGTGAGCATAATCGTGTCATTAAGGAAGATGTATTTGCTTATGTGAAAACACGCCTTACTGCACCACAGGCAGCAGCTAGCTCTCAAGCAGCTCCAGTGGCTTCAGGCTTGCCGAAGTTGCCAGATTTTAGCGCATTTGGTGGTGGTGAAGCGAAAGCGATGACACGTTTGCAGCAGGTCTCTGTTCCGCAATTGTCATTGAATAATTTCATTCCTCAAGTAACACAGTTTGACTTGGCGGATATTACTGAACTCGAAGCGTGGCGTGGTGAGTTGAAAGATGGCTTTAAAAAGCAAGGTCTCAGCTTAACCATTTTGGCCTTTATTGCCAAAGCAGTTGCACACCTGCTGAAAGAAGAGCCTTATTTTGCTGGGCATTTGGCGGATGACCAAAAATCAGTGTTATTGCGTAATGAGATTCATATGGGGATTGCAGTCGCAACGCCAGATGGATTAACCGTTCCTGTATTGCGCAATCCAGACCAGAAATCAATTAAGCAAATTGCAGCTGAATTGGCTGAACTTAGTCAAAAAGCGCGTGATCGCAAGTTGTCACCGAAAGACTTACAAGGTGCCAACTTTACCATTACCAGCCTAGGCAGTATTGGTGGAACCGCATTTACACCATTGGTGAACTGGCCTCAAGTCGCAATCTTGGGTATATCTCCTGCAACCATGCAACCGGTATGGAATGGCAAAGATTTTGATCCGCGTCTGATGTTGCCATTGTCATTGTCTTATGACCATCGTGTGATTAATGGTGCAGATGCCGCGCGCTTTACCAATAAGTTGACCAAGTTGCTTAAAGATATTCGTAGCTTATTGCTCTAATGATAGTTTGAATTTAGAAAACCTCGCTTAAGCGGGGTTTTCTATTTTTAGCATGACAAAAAATGGCTTTATTTGAGAATAGTTTTGCCTAAAATAAATTTGTATTGATAACGATTTTTTGAATCAAGGAGCAAGGATGTTAGTGATTTATCGGGTGATGCTACCCATATTACTCATCGTTTTTGTGCTGATGGGATTGTGGGTGAGCTTCCTGCATTTCCCTTGGGAATGGGTCATGTATGCTGTAATGGGCATCGAAGTGCTGGTAGCGACAGTGGTCATGGCAATGGAGTATCAGGCACAACATGTCGGTGGTGCAAGTGGTTGGGGCAGTTTTGGTTTTCTTGGCTTAAGTGCTTATTTGGCTTTTTTTCTGGGGCTTGCACGTATATTGATCTGGAGTTACCAAAAATTTTGGGCATAACGATTTAAAACCGTTTTATTGTTTGATAGAATGAAATCACTTCATTGGGGAGTAGCCGCTCTTTACGCAAAGTAAAGAGGTGATGATCAACATAATTGCTCAGCAGAGCATGGTCATCATAGCAAAGAACCAAGAGCAGCTGTTTAGCTGAGCTTTTGTTGGCAAGACCTTTGATTTACCACTCTGCATCAATCTATTTGATTTTGGCTAGCAGGAGGGGTAGGTCATCGGTATATTTTGCTAGCCAGAGCATTCAACTATGTATGAATTTCTCATCTCCACATCGATTGTTGCCCTTGCTGAAATGGGTGACAAAACACAATTGCTCGCATTATTACTCGCTGCACGCTTCCGTAAACCGATTCCGATTCTTATTGCTATTCTATTAGCCACGACCATTAACCATGGTATTTCCGCTGTATTAGGGCAATGGATTACCACCGTACTCAGTCCTGAAATCTTGTTATGGATTCTTGCACTTGGTTTTATTGGGATGGCGATTTGGATGCTGATTCCAGATGAATTGGGTGATGAAACCGAAAATATCAATAAATGGCAAAAATTTGGGGTGTTTGGTGCAACGTTCATCCTGTTTTTCTTGGCTGAAATTGGTGATAAAACTCAAATTGCAACCGTGGCCTTGGCAGCACGATTTGACAGTGTTTTCTGGGTCATGATTGGTACTACTTTCGGGATGATGATCGCCAATGCACCTGCAGTGTTTATTGGTGATAAGCTGGCGGATAAGCTACCGATTTCCTTGATTCATAAGATTGGGGCTGCGATTTTCTTGGTCGTTGGGGTCTCAGCGTTGGTGCAACATTATTTCTTTTAGTCTGCTGACATTTTAAATCTATACGAACCCATCCCAATGTGATGGGTTTTTTTCTTATAAATTATGATAAAAGTCCAATATCTGATTGAAATACGAACTAAATCCCATTATTTTATTATGGAATTAAAAATATTTAATATTTAAAGAATTTTTCTGGGGAAGTTATGAGTTTTGAGCGGACAACATCACAAATTTTGTTTGATAATGGCACACATAAATGCATTAGTTTTACCAGTTTGGTTAAAGGAGAGGGCATTCAGGCCAATCAGTTTTTAATTATTGATCATGATCGGGCGGCTGTTTTAGATCCGGGTGGAGATCTGACCTATGTGCCTCTCACCATGGAGCTTAATCGCTATACCAAACTGAAAAATATGGATTATGTGATGGCTTCTCATCAAGACCCAGACATCATTACCTCGATGCCACGTTGGTTGGTCTATACCGATGCCAAAGTGGTGGCATCAAAACTATGGGCACGTTTCTTGCCACATTTGAATTCTGCCTTTATGAGTGATCGTATGAAAGGCAACTGGGAAGAGCGTCTGATCGAGCTTGCAGATACGGGACAAATCATTGCTTTGGGTGAATCTGCCATCGTTGCAGTTCCCGCCCACTTTCTGCATTCGGTGGGAAATTTCCAGTTTTATGATCCAACCGCAAAAATTCTGTTTTCTGGTGATATGGGTGCTTCAATTGTGGAAGATGCCAGTTTACCGATTACTGACTTTGACGTGCATATTCAAAAAATGAAAGGCTTCCATCAGCGTTATATGTGCTCCAATAAAGTCATTCGTTTGTGGGTGAATATGGTACGGCAAATGGATTTGGACATGATTGTGCCGCAACATGGCACAGCATTTATAGGCAAGGACATGATCCATCAATTTTTAGACTGGATCGAAACCTTGGAATGTGGTGTGGACTTAATGAATGAATATGTCTTTAGCTTGCCCACTGAAATGAGTTAAGTTGTGATCAGTGAAATGTAACGCTTTATGGCGTGGTGGGGCAGAGAGGTTGCTGTTCCATCCGTGAGTTTTGGTTTTTGATCTGTAGGTTATTGAATATAATATGAATAATAAAAAGTTGAGCGAGTTATATTTTCACGAATCAGTACTCAAAAAGATGGAATAGAAAGCCACCGAAGTGCCGATTAAAATTATTTTCATCATAGAAAATGAAATCACATCGAAATTTGTTTATAATAGCTCACGGAAATTACCAGTGAGATTGTTATGCTGACCATCGTTCAAGAAGCGCTAACCTTCGATGATGTCTTATTACTTCCTGCCTACTCAACTGTTCTCCCAAAAGATGTCTCCTTAAAGACACGTTTAACTCGCGGAATTCAACTTAATATCCCTCTCGTTTCTGCTGCAATGGATACAGTGACTGAATCACGTATGGCGATTGCGATGGCGCAAAATGGCGGTATTGGTATTTTGCATAAAAACATGGATATTGCAGCGCAAGCCGCTGAAGTTCGCCGTGTGAAAAAATTTGAAGCAGGTATGGTGAAAGACCCAATTACGGTTGGTCCTGAAACGACAGTACGTGAGCTGATTGCGATTACCCAAGCGAATAATATTAGCGGTGTGCCTGTTGTAAAAGATGGCAAAGTGGTGGGTATTGTCACAGGTCGTGACACACGCTTTGAAACCAATCTTGAACAGCCTGTAAGTAACATCATGACAGGCCAAGATCGCCTCGTGACTGTTCGTGAAGGCGAATCGAAAGAAAATATCCAAGCATTGCTACAAAAGCATCGTATTGAAAAAGTTTTGGTCGTTGGTGAAAACAATGAGCTGAAAGGCTTAATTACCGTAACCGACTTCCGTAAAGCTGAAAGCTACCCAAACAGTTGTAAAGATGATTTGGGTCGTTTACGTGTTGGTGCTGCGGTTGGTACAGGTGCTGAAACCCCAAGTCGTGTAGAAGCTTTGGTTGATGCAGGCGTAGATGCGATTGTCGTAGATACTGCCCATGGTCACTCAGCGGGTGTTATTGAACGTGTACGTTGGGTAAAAGCAAACTACCCACAAGTTCAAGTCATTGGTGGAAATATCGCAACAGGTGATGCAGCATTGGCATTGCTTGATGCTGGTGCAGATGCGGTGAAAGTTGGTATCGGTCCTGGTTCGATCTGTACGACCCGTATTGTGGCAGGTATCGGTATGCCACAGATTTCTGCAATTGATAGCGTTGCCAACGCACTGAAAGATCAAATTCCTTTGATTGCAGATGGTGGTATTCGTTTCTCTGGTGACATGGCGAAAGCGATTGGCGCAGGTGCGAGTACGATTATGGTGGGTTCACTACTTGCCGGGACTGAAGAAGCACCTGGTGAAGTTGAATTCTTCCAAGGCCGCTACTACAAAGCGTATCGTGGTATGGGTTCATTGGGTGCAATGGCAGGCGTATCTGGTTCTGCTGACCGTTACTTCCAAGACGCTAAAGCGGGTGCGGAAAAGTTAGTTCCAGAAGGTATTGAAGGCCGTGTTCCATACAAAGGACCAATGGGTAACATCGTACACCAAATGATGGGTGGTTTACGTTCATCAATGGGTTATACGGGCTCATCGGTTATTGAAGATCTTCGTCAAAATGCGAAATTTGTGAAAATTACTTCAGCAGGCATGTCAGAATCACATGTTCATGACGTGACGATTACCAAGGAAGCGCCAAACTATCGAGTTGGTTGATTTTTGGTAATTTTGCTGATCGAAAAACCGTCAGGACACTGACGGTTTTTTTTGTTTTGGTGTAAAGTGAATACAATGAAGAAAGATATGGTTAGACACCATATAAAGATAAGAAAGTGAGTAAAAGATGAGCTATTTTGGTACTGATGGAATTCGCGGCAAATTTGGACAAATGCCAATTACTCCAGAGTTTGCATTAAAATTGGGTTTCGCGGCAGGAAAAGTATTAAAGAGAAATAGCCCTAAAAATAAACCGATTGTGGTACTGGGGAAAGATACACGTTTGTCGGGTTATATTTTAGAAGCAGCATTGCAAGCAGGTTTGAATGCTGCGGGTGTTTATGTCCATTTATTGGGACCATTACCAACCCCTGCGATTGCACACTTAACCCGTGCGCTGCATGCACACGCGGGAATCGTCATTTCGGCTTCACATAATCCGTATTTTGATAATGGGATTAAGTTTTTCTCGAGCGCAGGCAAAAAACTTCCAGATGCAATCCAAGAACAGATCAATCAAGAGCTAGAGAAAGATCTCGTCATTGAGGACACAGCAAATCTGGGCAAAAGTGTACGTGTAAAAGATGCCAACGGTCGTTATATCGAATTTTGTAAATCGACTTTCCCATATCATTTTGATTTGCGTAATTTAAAAATTGTGGTGGATTGTGCTAACGGAGCAGCGTATAGCGTTGGGCCATCGGTTTTCCGTGAATTGGGCGCCAAAGTCATTCCATTATTTAATGAGCCAGATGGTTTAAACATTAATGAAAACTGTGGTTCAACCCATCCTGAGCAATTGCAAAAAGCAGTGCTGGAACATCAGGCAGATGTCGGTATTGCTTTTGATGGTGATGCCGATCGTGTGGTGATGGTGGATAAAAATGGTCAGTTGATTGATGGTGACCATATCCTATATATCCTTGCAACACAGGCTAAAAATAAGCCAGCGGGTGTTGTTGGCACAGTAATGAGTAATATGGCACTCGAGCTGGCATTAGAAAAAGCCAATGTTGCTTTTGTACGTGCGAGTGTGGGTGACCGTTATGTATTACAAGCACTTGAAGAAAATGCTTGGATGACAGGTGGTGAGCCTTCAGGTCATATTCTAACTTTAGATAAGAGCACCACAGGCGATGCCATCATTGCTGCCTTACAAGTACTTACGGTGATGGTGGAACAAGCGAAAGCGTTACATGAATTGGTGGACGGTTTTGTGTTATTCCCTCAAGTGCTGGTGAATGTACGCTTACAACACATGATTGACCCGTATTCGATTCCTGCTTTGGTTGCTGAATTTGAAAAAGCGGAACAACAACTGAAAGGTCGTGGACGTTTGTTGATTCGTAAATCAGGGACAGAACCTGTGATTCGTGTCATGGTTGAAGGTGATCAACAGCAAGAAGTTGAAGCATTAGCGAACCATTTGGCCGATGCGGTACGAGCTCACGCCCAAGCTGCTTAAGGGAGAGCGATCATGAGTGATGTGATTAAGGACCTGAGTGAACTGCGCTTAAGTTATGAGCAAGGTGAATTGCATGAAGCGCAAATCAGTGTGCAGCCACATGTACAGTTTCTCAATTGGTTTAACCATGCATTGGCCGCGAATCTACATGAGCCTTATGCCATGTCTTTAGCGACAGCAAATACGCAAGGCCGTCCACATGTACGTACGGTTTTGTTACGTGGTGCGACCGAAGCAGGTTATGACTTTTATACCAATTATGACAGTCAGAAAGGCTTAGATTTAGCTGAAAATCCATATGCAGAGTTGCTGTTTTACTGGCCAAGTCTGGAACGTCAGGTGCGTATCGGTGGTCGGGTGATAAAGATTTCTGAACAAGAGTCGACGGATTATTACCATAAACGTCCACGTGATAGTCAGATCGCCGCACATATCAGTACCCCACAAAGTGGTGTGATTGAGAGCCGTGAGTTATTGCAACAACGTTTTCAAACATTGCAGAGTCAAGCCCAGAATGAATTGGATAAGCCTGAATTTTGGGGTGGTTATCGCCTCGAAGCAGATTATTATGAGTTCTGGCAAGGGCGACCAAATCGCCTACATGACCGTTTAAGTTATGAAAAACAGAACGGACTTTGGACTATACAACGTTTGATGCCATAAATGACCCAGATTCAAATTCAAAAAAGACCTTTGCTGACACGCCCTGAACAGTTTCAGGGCGTGCCTATGTTTATCGCTGAAATTTTGGCAAGACGTGGTGTTCAGTCCGAACAAGAGTTGCAACTCAAGCTCAAGCATTTACTCTCTCCCGCATTAAAAGGGTTGGAACAAGCGGTTGCCTTAATGGATCAAGCCATTGATCAACAACAGCAGATCGTCATTGTCGGAGACTATGATGCTGATGGTGCAACCAGTACTGCTTTGATGGTTCTTGCGTTGAAAGATATGGGGGCCAAAGTTGAGTATCTGGTACCTGATCGTTTTAAGTATGGCTATGGACTCACTCCTGCAATTGCAGAGCTGGCACAGCAAAGTTATCAGCCCGATCTTTTGATCACCGTGGATAATGGTATTTCCAGCCATGCGGGTGTAGAAACGGCACAGGCATTGGGAATGCAGGTGATCATTACGGATCACCACCTCACGACTAAACCAACACCTTGTGCTGAAGCCGTGGTCAATCCGAATCAGTTGGGGTGTGAATTTTCCAGTAAAGCACTGGCAGGGGTAGGCGTTGCCTTTTATGTATTGGCGAAATTGGCCAGTGCCCGCAGTCAGCAAGGTAAAAGCAGCAGCAAAGTCACCCAGTATCTAGATCTGGTGGCTTTGGGGACTTATGCAGATGTGGCAAGTCTGGATTACAACAATCGGATTTTGATTGATGCAGGTTTAAAGCGTATTCAGCAGCATCAATGTCGTGCTGGTATCTTGGCTTTGCTGGATATTGCAGGGCGAGATGCCGCCAGTTTACGTGCGCAGGATTTAGGCTTTGTTGTTGGTCCTCGAATTAATGCGGCAGGCCGTATGGAAAGCATGCGGATAGGGATTGAATGCTTGCTTGCACCTGACATGGCAACAGCTTATCCGATTGCACAGCAGTTGAATCAGCTGAATATTGAACGCCGTCAGGTTGAAACTGAAATGAAGCAACAGGCTATGCAAGCCTTGCAACATATTCAATTAGAAACCTCACATTTGCCTGCTGCACTTGTGATGTTTGATGAACAATGGCATCAAGGTGTGATTGGGATTGTGGCTGGACGTTTAAAGGAACAGTTTCATCGACCAAGTCTTGTCTTTGCTCCAGATGAAGATGGAATCCATATCAAAGGTTCAGCACGTTCGATTGAGGGGATTCATATCCGAGATACCATTGAGCAGGTGGCGGAGCAATATCCGCATTTGGTCAGTCATTTTGGTGGACATGCGGCTGCGGCAGGTTTGACCTTAAGAAAAGAAAATTTTGATGAATTCAAAATTATTTTTACCCAATCTGTGGCTGAAATGGATGAAGATTTGTTTCACGCTACCTTGTGGACGGATGGTGAACTGACTGATTCAGATCTGCATTTGGGTACATTGGACTGGATTGAGCAATTGGGTCCGTGGGGGCAGAAATTCCCATTACCTCAATTTGAGGGTCGATTCAAAGTGATCGATTATCGTTGGCTCAAAGAGCAACATTTAAAACTTAAATTGGCGGTCGGGTCACATTCCATAGATGCGATTGCATTTAATGCGATGGATCGTTTTGAATTTAATCCAATGCTGGGTTATGTCGATCTAGTTTATACCTTGGAACGCAATGTCTTTAATGGCAACACCAGCCTACAATTGCAAATCGCTTTTTTAAAGCAATAAAAAATCCGCTCTGATGAGCGGATTTTTTATTGCTTTACGCTATTGATTAGAAGCGGACAGTACCGTTAAGACCGTAAGAATCAGCACCATCTGTTGTGGTATAACCGATACCTAAAGCAAATTGTGGAGTAAAGAATTTTTGTGCACGAATATTGAAAACACTGTCTGACTCATCAGCAGTAGAATCTGCAAATGAGATGCCGACACTGAGGGTTGGATCAAGATAAAGATCAGCACCTAGGCGATATGTCGTTTCATCTCCAATATAAGTTAGTGCTTCGAAGTTGGTATAGTAACCACCAATTTGTGAAACATACTTCGCGCGTAAAGAAACGGCGGTATCGTCATTTTCGCCAGACACGATTGCAGCATTTGAAAGTGTATTGGTAAAGCCATATTGAGCAATTTGCACTGGATCTAGGCTATCAGATAAATCGGCAACACCGACTGCAAGTAGTAATCCATTGATGGGTAAGAAACCTGCTTCAAGACTATAGCCATCGCCATTTTCAGAATTAGAGCCTAGACCATTAATTGTTGCTTTGATATTGGTACGATGTAAGGTACCAGATAGATAGAATTGTGAGTTAGGTACATAAAACTCACCTTGAAGGCCGATAATATTAAATTGTAAGTCACCTAAATCTTCGTCATCTTTCAGTTTGCTATAGGCATAACCACCACCGATATTCGATGCTTTGTCTAAGAAAGCCGCTTCTGCTAAAGGTGCATTACGGGTTTGCACAGGGTTAAAATAATATTTACCGCTGATTACTGCACTATTACCTTTACCATCATCCATATTGATATGTTCATATGCACCGTTGGTTTCAGTTTGATAAGCATGGGCATTGACTGCAAAGCAAGCACTCACTAGTGTTGCAAGAATACTTAATTTTTTCATTAGAATTTCCCCCCTCGATTAAAAATAATACATATTTTGTTACATGCTGTAGTGTAGTCAAAAATAGGCAAGCGTCAATTGCTAAATGCAGACGACTGTTGAAAAGCTTACAAGGGAAGAATGGTTGAGTGGGGATCGAAAAGTGATTGGAAAATTATTTGAAGCAATAAAAAAAGCCCTGAATCATTCAGGGCTTTTTCCGATATAAAACAGTTCTGTTCAAGTCTTAGAAGCGGTATGCACCACGAAGACCGAATGAAGTGTAGTCGTTATCAATATACGATTTATCGTTACCGAAACCTACACGACCTTCCAAGCTCACTTGTTGATTGAAGAATTTCTTCGCAGAAATACCCCATTCATTTGAATTGATGAAAGTGTTGTCGTAATCAAGTTTTTGGTAATCAACACCAACGCTTAAAGTTTTGTCAATGAAGTAATCACCTTTTAACTTCACTTCTTTGTTGTCACCAAAAGCAGTGTATGCTTCTAGGTTCACGTCATTTTGACCCATTTTAGTCACATACTTCGCACGAAGTGTTGGACTAGTTTCACGGTCGCCATCTTTCACATCAACAGTTTTTGCACCAGCAGCAACTAATAAACCTGGTGCTGGTAAGTAACCCACTTCAGCTGAGTAATGGTTAATTTTTAATTTGTCTTCATCAGTTGCATATTTAGAATTTGGTTTGATTTCTTCACGGCCAATATTACCGCTTAAATAGAAATCACTGTTTGGAACAAAGTATTCGATACCTGCGCCATATTGGTTATTTTTAAATGCATCATCTTTTTCATGAGCGTACTGTGCTTTTACATTGCTTGCACGATCAAGGAAAGCTGCTTCTGCAAGTGGAGCATTACGTGTTTGTACTGGATTAAAGTAATACTTACCATCTACGCTGAAACGATCATTATCACCAAAACGATCTTGGTCTTTATAGGTATAAGAACCACCTACCTCAGCTTGATAAGCATGAGCAGTGCCTGTTACTGCGATAGCAGATAAAAGTGCTGATGCAATTGCTAATTTTTTCATGGTTGTTTCCTCATTAAGATTTAAACCAAGTGTTAAACACTAATACATGTTTTGTTACAACTCGAGTCTAGAGCAATTTTCACTAGCGTCAATCTTGATAAAGTAATCGAACTGTACGAATGTAATGGACTTGTAATTTTGACATTTTATGTATTTGATATATATAAACAAAAAATCATTGTTTTGATTTATTAAAACTTAGGATGAATTATGTGTTTTAGTGTTTTTAGTCTAATTTTTACACAATGGGTCTGCTGAAACGAGGGATTAAAAACATTGAAAAGATAATAAAAAGTAATGAGAAATGCAAATTTAACAAACAAAAGGATTCAAAATGACAGAGCTGTGTCGACCAAAACAGTTATGTTAAAATAAGCAATTAAGTGAAAAACTGTGTGAGAAAAGACGCGTGGAAATTAATCCGTATTTAATTCAATTGAAAGATTTATCTGATCGTAGCCAAACACTACGGGGGTATCTTTGACTACGATCTAAAAGCTGAGCGTTTAGAAGAAGTTTTAAGAGAATTAGAAGACCCTGCGATTTGGAATGATCAGAGCCGTGCTCAGGCCATCGCAAAAGAAAAGGGCAGTTTAGAAAACACGCTAGGTGTATTTGATCGTCTTGCTGAACAGTTAGATGATGCAAAAGCAATGCTTGACCTCGCAGTTGAAGCGGATGATGAAAGTTTATTGTTGGATGTACAAGCAGAATTAGATAGCGCTGAACAGGCTTTGGGTAATCTTGAATTCCGCCGTATGTTCAGTAATCCGATGGATCCAAACCCTTGCTTCCTTGAGATTCAATCAGGCTCAGGTGGTACAGAAGCACAGGATTGGGCGTCGATGTTATTGCGTATGTATTTACGCTGGATCGAACGTCATGGCTTTAAAGCTGAATTGATGGAAGTGTCAGATGGTGACGTGGCAGGTATTAAATCTGCCACCATCCGTGTTGATGGCGAGTTTGCTTATGGTTGGTTACGTACCGAAAGTGGCGTACATCGTTTAGTACGTAAATCGCCATTTGACAGTAATAACAACCGTCATACGTCGTTCTCAGCAGTGTTTATTTCACCTGAGATTGATGACAATATCGAAATCGATATCAACCCATCAGATGTTCGTACCGATACCTACCGTGCTTCGGGTGCAGGTGGTCAGCACATTAACAAAACCGATTCTGCGGTACGTTTAACGCATGCACCAACAGGCATTGTCGTGGCATGTCAGAACCAGCGTTCGCAACATGCCAACCGTGACCATGCGTGGAAGCAATTACGTGCCAAACTCTATGAGTTAGAGATGAGCAAGCGTAATGAAGCAGCGCAGGCTTTGGAAGACTCGAAATCAGATATCGGTTGGGGAAGTCAGATTCGCTCGTATGTTTTAGATGATTCACGCATTAAAGACTTGCGTACAGGTGTGGAAAATTCCAACACCAAAGCAGTTTTGGATGGTGACTTGGATAAATTTATCGAAGCAAGTTTGAAACAAGGTTTATAAGTTTTAATCCAATTAAAACGGCAATCTCGTTCAGCATCTATTGGTTAATCGAAAAAATATGATATTAATATCGAAAAAAATGGATATTAATATTTGAAAAGTTCGATATACTGGATTCAGGTGCTGAACAAAGTGTTGCCGCTTGAGAAACGTGGTGAGTCTATGGATATTGATGTTATAAGCAAAGCCTTAGCCAATCCATTACGTCGACAGATTTTGCAATGGTTGAAAGAGCCTGAGCAATTTCTACCCGTTGAGCAATGTGGTGGTAGTTTTGAACGTGGTGTATGTGCAGGACACATCGAACGTTTAGGAAAAGTTGCACAATCGACCATGTCGAATCATTTGTCTGTACTACAACAGGCCGGTTTGATTAATGTCGAGAAATATGGACAGTGGTCCTATTTCACACGCAATGAAGCTTTGATTCAGCAATATATCGAACATTTAAAACAAGCACTTTAGATCGAAGAAGTGTAAGTTGAGGCGATCATGGCTGAACTAAATTCTACTTTGCAAGTAGGTGATTTCACGATTAAAAACCGCTTGGTTTTAGCTCCGTTAACCCGAGCACGTAGTGGTGAACAACGTATTCCAAACGATTTAATGGTGGAATATTACCAACAACGTGCCAATGCGGGTCTTATTATTACCGAAGCAACGGTCATTAGCCCAAAAGCAGCGGGATATGCCAATACGCCAGGTTTGTGGTCGCAAGAACAAGCTCAGGCATGGAATAAAATTGTTGAAGCTGTGCATGCACAAGGTTCAAAAATTGTGGTTCAGCTTTGGCATGTTGGACGTATTTCACATCCAGACTTGTTGGATGGTGATACGCCTGTGGCACCAAGTGCGATTCAACCTGCTGGTGAAGTCAGTTTACTTCGTCCAAAGCGTGCCTATGTAACGCCGCGTGCATTATCGCATGAAGAAATTCAGGAAATTGTTGCGCAATATAAAAATGCCGCAGAACAAGCGAAAGCGGCGGGTTTTGATGGTGTGGAACTGCATGCGGCGAATGGTTATTTGATCGACCAATTCTTGCAAAGTAAAACCAATCATCGTGATGATGAATATGGCGGTTCAATTGAAAATCGTGCGCGTTTATTACTGCAAGTGGTCGATACCTTTATTGACGTTTGGGGCGCTGGTCGAGTTGGTGTGCATCTTGCGCCACGTGGTGATTCGCATGATATTGGCGATGAAAATCCATTGGCGACATTCGGTTATGTCATTGAGCAACTGGATCAACGCAATATTGGCTTTATTTTCACACGTGAATATGAAGCTGCAGATAGTGTTCTGCCAAAACTACGCCCGAAATTTAAAGGGGTGTGGATTGCTAATGAAAATCTAACAGCAGAGTCGGCTAAGCGTATTTTGGCGACAGGGCAAGCGGATGCAGTTTCATTCGGTAAACAATATATTGCGAATCCAGATTTGCTTGAGCGTTTGCAACACGATTTACCTTTGAATCCGCTTCAGCCACAAACCTTATATGGTGCAGGTGCGGAAGGTTATACCGATTATCCTGTATTTGAAAAGCTAGAAGCTTAATCTGCTTTAAAGCTTCAAAAATGACTCATGTGATTTACCAAAATCGCATGAGTTTTTTATTTAAATTCCGCATAATGAGCGGGAATCAAATTGTGAATCATGGTCTCGGATGGCGCAGCAAAACGCAGTACAGCAAACCCCGTTCTGGTATAACTTTCTACTGACATGTATCAAACCGCTATATCGTTGGAAAATCAAACAGCGGGCGGAAACTGATGCACTATTCCAGCAGGAATGTATAGAACGTTTTGGTCCATTCCAAGCCCCTCAAAATTTAAGGACGATTTGGTTTCATGCCGTTTCTGTCGGTGAAACCAACGCAGCCCAACCTTTAATCGAGCATTACTTAAAACTTGGTCATCCAGTTTTGGTGACCAATACCACCAAGACCGGACAGGCACGTGCAAAATCACTTTTTTTAAAAGCACCTTACCTTGATTTATTTCAGGCAGTGTATTTGCCTGTCGACCAAAAAGCATTACTGAAACAATTTTTTGCTTTATATCAGCCTCAGCTTTTGGCTCTAGTCGAAACTGAAATCTGGCCAAATTTAATTGCACAGGCAAAGCAGCAACAGATTCCCTGTATTTTATTGAATGCACGCCTTTCCGAAAAATCAGCCAAAGGTTATGGCAAAGTTCGCCGCTTGGCCCAGCCCATGTTGCAACAGTTGACTTGGATGCTGGCACAAGATGCCGCAACGCAACAACGTTATATCGATTTAGGTCTTGATCAAGTCAAAAGTCAGGTGGTTGGGAATATTAAATTTGATATTTCAGCACCACAACAGTATTTGCAACAAGCACAGCAGTTAAAACAAGAGTGGCAATTGGCGAGTCGTCAGATGATTACTTTAGCCAGTACGCATGCGCCCGAAGAAGAAAGTTTACTCAAACAATTACAGCCACATTTAAATTCAAATCCGAATTTACTCTGTATCGTGGTGCCACGTCATCCTGAACGTTTTGATGAAGTGTATCAAGTGTGCCAAAGTTTGAATTTAAAAACTCAACGCCGTAGCCTTCAACAACCGATTCAAGCGGATACACAGGTATTTCTGGCCGATAGTATGGGCGAAATGTGGTTGTGGTATGCCTTGAGCCAAGCCTGTTTTGTCGGTGGTTCACTCAATGAGCCAGGTGGCGGGCATAATATTTTAGAGCCCATGGTGCTGAATGTCCCCACCGTCATTGGTCCGCGTTATTTCAATTTTCAAACCATTGTGGATGAATTTGTGGCTCAACAAGGCATTCTGATTGGAGAGGATGCAGCACAGGTGGGGCAGCAATTATTAGCTTGCCTAGATCATGCTGCACAGACTCAGCAATTGGTTCAGCAAGCACAACTGGTTTTGCAGCGTAATAAGGGTTCACTGCAGAAACATATTCAATTGCTTGATCATTATTTACAGCAAACAGTATCGTCATGAATATTGTTTTACTTGAACCTGAGCAGTGTAGTTCGGTGGATGCGTGGCAGATTAGCCAACCCAGACAATTACTGCATTTAGGTCAGCACTTACAACTGAAGATTGGAGATCGTCTTAAAGTAGGTGTACGTCATGGATCGCGTTATCTTACGGAAGTTCAAAGTATTTCTGAACAACAGATCATTGTGAAACCTATTCAGTTAGAAGCGCTGCCTGATAAGCTTCCAGTGCATCTGATTCTCGCGTTACCACGTCCTAAAGTATTGCGCCGTATCATCATGGATGCGGTGACGATTGGGGTGGAACGGATTAGTCTGATTCACAGTTACCGAGTGGACAAGAGCTATTGGCAAACACCGTTTTTACAGCAACTCAATGATTATGTGACTTTGGGGTTAGAACAGGCGGGCGATACCATTGAACCCGAAATCCAGCTTTATAAACGCTTTAAGCCTTTTGTTGAAGATGTTTTACCAGCTTTGATAAGCGCAGAACGGCCAGCCTATGCGGCTCATCCTTATGCAGAACAGCAAATGCCTTATGCAATTCAACATGGCTGCAGCTTGATTGTTGGACCAGAGGGCGGTTTTATTCCGTATGAGGTCGATCTGCTCATAAAAAACGGCTGCCAAGCAAAGAGCTTAGGCAACCGAATTTTACGAACTGAAACCGCGGTATCGAATATTTTGGGACGCTTATTTGTCTAAAGTGTCTTGGGTTCAGGTTGATCGCCACGGTAGACTTTGACTTCTTGTACTGGGTAAGGAATTGAAATTCCTTTTTCATCAAAAGCAGTCACGACCAGTTCCTGAATTTCACTGATAGATGCTGAGGTGCTGGTTTCAGTGGTATTGACCCACCAACGTACCGTTAAATTAATCGAGAAATCTGCCAGTGCGGTGACATTAACTGAGAATCCCGGTTGGCTCAGCACGTTCAGATTGCGATCCAAGATATCGAGAATAATTTTTTTGGCTTTTTGCATGTCATCTTCATAGCCAATGCCAACGACAAACTCACAACGACGACGTTGATAGGCATTATTCACCGTTACTGCACTGGTATACACCGTGGCATTGGGAATGACGATACGACGGCCATCAGGGGAACGTAAAAAGGTGGCACGGATTTGAATATCTTCGACATTTCCTTCCAAGCCATTCACGACAATATCATCACCAATACGGAAAGGTTCACTGATTAAAATCAAAATACCTGACAGTAGGTTTTGAAAAATATCTTTGAAAGCAAAACCGATCGCAACAGAACCAATCCCAAGAGCACCAATCAACTGACTTGGCGTGAAGCCTGGAATGGCAATCACTAATGCAATTAAGAAGCCAAAAAAGAGAATAAAAGTGCTACCGACCCGATTCAGTACCAGAACTAAGTTTTGACGGGTATAGCTGCGATTTTCCAAGGTTTTGCGAATAAAGAATTTAAACAACTTGGTGAGTAGCCAAAAAATGATGAATACCGTGATCGCAATGCCGATGTAGGGAATACGCTCCCAAAAGCTATCCATGATTTTATCAATCGTGGTATAGGCATCGTGATATTTTTCAGTATGCGCGAGTACGGTTTGCGTGGTTTTAGCCCCCGCTTGATGGATCAACTGGCCCGTATCTTTCGCCACTTCCGTCAATGTTGTTTGTTCATTTGCCACAGGAAAATCTCTATTTCGCAAAGGAAGGAGTAAATAAGGGAAGCAATCATAATGAATTTATTGCCAACACGCATGCAAAATTCAATCTTTGCTTCCCATTATGATCAAATCCATCAACTGAATGCGATCGCTTAAAAATATTCGGTCGTATTTTGAATGATTTGTGTTGGTGCATCCCATAAATCTGGGCTGGCAAAATAATAAGCAAAAACAAACATGCCGAACATCATCAACAGACTGAACAGAATCATGATCCATGCGAGTATTTTTTCCCACGCACTGGATGGACGAATATCACCATAATCATTGCGGTGAGGGGTTCCCGGTGCCAATAAAGCGTATAGGGTGAACAAAAATTGCAGTACAGGAACCAAGAGCAGTAAGCACAGCCAACCTGTTTTATTCAGGTCATGCAGGCGACGGATAAGAAATACAATTTGCAAATAAAATGCAGCGAACCACAATCCAATCAGGGCAAAGATGGTCATGCCTGAAAATGTAGAAAAGAAGGTTTCATCGACATTACTGAGACTAAAAATGCCAGCGAAGGCGAAGATACCGAGAAAAGCCCCCATACACACGAGGCTGAGTAGACCATACCAAGCGATATAACTCAGACGGTTGAAGCGACCATTTGGGGAGAGCGGATGGTCACTGCTTGCTTGTATTTGAGCAGTTGTTGCGGGATCAAACATAGAGTGTTCCTATTTTTCTGATTATTAAATCTTTTAAAGGCTTGGCAATGATCAAAATAATCACTCATTTTAAAAACAAAAAGCATAGACAAGCAGTTCAAATTTAAATTATTTTGAGTAAATTTTTGAAAATAAAATGATCGTAAAAGCGTCGGCTTTGCTATTTTAGCCTATAACTTAGTCAAGATCGAAAGATTAAAAGCCCTGACATTTCTACGACCAAAGCCGCATTGTTTGCGCTTGTAAATGGTGTCAATACTGCAAGTGAGAACAAAACATACCCGTGTAATAGATGAGAACATCTAAGGTATGAGATAAAAAACCAAGGAAGTGAGCTATGAAAGAAATCTACCCAGTGCCTGATAAATTCAAAGAAACGGCAAGAATCTCTGAAGCAGACTATTTCAAACGTTACCAGCATTCGATTGAGCAACCTGAAGCATTTTGGGCAGAAGAAGCCAACAAGATTGAATGGATCAAGCCGTTCACACAGGTCAAAAATACCAGTTTTAATCAAGATAATTTTAAAATCGAATGGTTTGCTGATGGTGAGTTGAATGTCTCAGCCAACTGTTTAGATCGTCATCTCAAAGATAATCCTTTAAAGCCAGCGATTATTTGGGAAGGTGACCATCCTTCACGCCATAAAATCATCTCATTTTCTGAACTGCATGATGAAGTTTGTCGTTTTGCCAATGTGTTAAAGAAACAAGGTATTCGCAAGGGCGATCGCGTTGTGTTGTATATGCCAATGGTGCCTGAAGCGGCAATTGCGATGTTGGCCTGTGCACGAATTGGTGCAGTGCACTGTGTGGTATTTGGTGGTTTTTCACCAGATTCATTGGCAAGCCGAATTGAAGACTGTCAAGCAAAACTGGTGATTACTGCGGATGCAGGAATGCGTGGAGGAAAGTTACTTCCATTGAAAGAAAACGTGGATGCAGCTTTAGAAATTGATGGAACCAATAGTGTTGAAAATGTGATCGTAGTGCATCGCACAGGTAACCCAATTCAGTTCAATGCAGAACGTGATGTTTGGTATCACTTGGCGATCATGGACGTAGACGAACATTGTCCACCGGAACCAATGAAAGCAGAAGATCCTTTATTTATTCTGTACACCTCGGGTTCAACAGGTAAACCAAAAGGTGTGCTGCATACGACAGGTGGTTATCTGGTTTATGTAAATACCACCTTTAGAGAAGTTTTCGATCTACGTGAAGATGATGTGTATTGGTGTACTGCAGATGTGGGCTGGATTACAGGCCACAGTTATTTACTCTACGGTCCATTGAGTAATGCCACGACCACGGTGATGTTTGAAGGGATTCCACAATATCCAACATGGGCACGTATTGGTCATGTGATTGATAAACATAACGTCACGATTCTGTATACGGCACCCACCGCGATTCGCGCCATGATGCGTGAAGGTGATGCCTATGTACGTGAAAGTAACCGCAGTAGCTTACGTTTACTCGGTTCGGTGGGTGAGCCGATCAACCCAGAAGCGTGGAATTGGTATCATGAAGTGGTCGGTGAAGGCCGCTGCCCAATTGTCGATACATGGTGGCAAACAGAAACAGGCGGTATTTTAATTTCACCATTACCGGGTGCGACTGCCTTAAAACCGGGTTCAGCGACACGTCCATTCTTTGGGGTACAGCCTGCATTGGTCGATGGCGAAGGCAATGAGCTCGAGGGGGCGACGGAAGGTAATCTGGTAATTAAAGATTCTTGGCCGGGTCAAATGAGAACGATTTGGGGTGATCCACAACGTTTTATCGAGGCTTATTTCTCGACCTTTAAGAATTACTATTTTACAGGTGATGGCGCACGTCGCGATGCTGATGGTTACTATTGGATTACCGGACGTGTCGATGATGTACTTAATGTATCAGGTCATCGCTTAGGGACTGCGGAAATTGAGAGCGCCCTAGTCTCGCATGTGGCCGTTGCAGAGGCTGCGGTGGTGGGTATGCCGCATGATATTAAAGGACAGGGGATTTGTACCTTTGTCACTTTGCAAGCCGATGTCGCTGAATCTGAGGAGCTACGTAAGGAGTTGGTTAACTGGGTACGTAAAGTTCTTGGGCCAGTGGCTACCCCTGATGCACTGCATTGGGCACCTGCTTTGCCAAAAACCCGTTCAGGTAAAATCATGCGCCGTATCTTGAGAAAGATTGCAGCCAATGAACTGGATAGTTTAGGTGATACCTCAACCCTTGCTGAGCCAGCTGTAGTTGATCATCTGATTGCCACGGTTTATCCAAACCGATAAATCTATTCAAATTTAAAAAGAGCGTTCGATGGAGCGCTCTTTTTTTCTGCATGATTTAATTGTGCGCTAAAAAATCAGCAGTGTTTTGTACCGTGGCAAAGAAACCCAGTGCAGATAAGAATGCAGTTTGTACATCGGCTGCTTTGGCGATCTTAGCATCATGTTCAAGATCACGGGTTGCAGTCGCGTCGGCGATCACAATCGGTTGGTAGCCAAGTTCTTTGGCTGCACGTGTACCTGAATCAATGCATACATGGGTCATCATGCCAGTTATCACTAACTGCTCAACTTGATGCTGCTGTAACAAGGCTTGAAGATTGGTTTCCAGAAAGCTATTGGGAAAATGTTTTTCAACAATCAGTGAGCGATCTGTGACTTTAAGTTGTGGATGTAATTCAACACCCACTGTATTTTCCTGAAAGAAACTGGCAGAGGCAGGGTTTATGTGTTGAATGTAAATAATGGGTAAATTGTTTTGAATAAAATGATCTTCTAATAGATTGGTTTGCGCTAGAGCAAGGTCTGGATTGACCAATTCCATTTTGCCATTTTTAAAATAATCGTTTTGGACATCAATAATCAGTAAGGCTTGTTTCATCATTTTTTCTTCCAGCGTTAAGATAAAACAAGAGTAGGGTGAAACGTAGAAATCGGCTATATTCAGATGAAAGCATTGTTGCTGGTTTTCTTTCGTAATGAAAAATGAATATTGAACTTGATCCGATTGATCTGAAAATTATTGAATTGCTAAAACAAGATTCGCGTTTAAGCCATAAAAAAATAGGACAGCGAGTGCACCGTACTGGGCAAGCTGTTGGAGCGCGGATTGCTCAATTGATGGATGCAGGCATCATCAAAAATTACACCGTTGCGATCAAGTACGAACATAAGCAGTTTATTCAATTGTTTATGAATGATCAGCAAGCGTTTGTCGAGGTTGAATTACTGGTTAAACAATACGAGCAGGTGGATGAATGTTTTAAAATTCTCGGGAATGCTTGTTATATGATTGTCAGTCATTTTAATCCATCACAATTAAATGAGTTTATTGAGCAACTGTCGCAGTGGTGCCGATATTCGGTTGAAACGGTCATGCGGGAAATTGAGACTGCTTAAATTAAAAATCCCCAAGCCGAGCCTTGGGGAGAAATATTCAATCGCTTTTATTTTTCTTCTTATTTAATGCCAAGCTTATGCTGATTTTGCCTCCAGTTGAATTTCCTGTTGTTGTTCGAGCTGACGAACCAGTGGCAATACTTTTTCGCCAAAATATTCTACTTCTTCAATAAAATGTAGAAAGCCTGAAAGAACCAGATCAACGCCAACATTCTTCAAAGCCACAATCCGTTCCGCAATTTGTTGCGGTGTACCAATCAGATTAGTCTTAAAGCCGTCATTGTATTGAACCAGATCATCAAAGGTCGATTTTGCCCAGTTACCTTCACGTTCAGGTGCTGCCGCGCCTGCTTCACGGGTCGCATCACCAAAGGCATTCACGGCTTCGACATTGGCTTGTGCAATGATGTCATTCAGTACGGCTTTGGCTTCTTCCTCAGTATCACGCGCGATGATAAAGGCATTAACGCCTATTTTGACGTCTCGGTTGGCCAGCTTGGCCTTGCCGCGAACATCATCGACCTGTTTTTTAATTTCTTCGACACTATTGCCATTGGTAAAATACCAGTCCGATACTCGTGCAGCCATATCACGTGCGGCACGTGAACTACCACCCTGAAACACCTCAATATAAGGTTTTTGCAAAGGTTTCGGTTTCAGCGTGTAATTTTGGAATTGGTAATATTTACCCTCAAAGCTGTAATTGTCAGTGGTCCAGATGCCTTTCAGAGTACGAATAAACTCTTCTGAGCGAACATAACGTTCATCATGCTCGGGCCAAGGTTCGCCAATGGCATCAAATTCACCACGGAACCAGCCACTGACCACATTAATCGCAATACGCCCTTGGGTGAGGTAGTCAATGGTTGCCAGCTGTTTGGCTGCAAGCACGGGTTTCCAAGGGCCAGGTAAGATCGCTGCAATTACTTTGAGTTTTTCGGTTTTTGCCAATAAAGCATGGCTAAAACTCACTGATTCATGTTGGTTCTCTGCGCCGTAGCCAGCGGTAAAGCGGATCTGTGTGAGGGCATATTCAAAGCCACTTTTTTCTGCTGCTTGTGCTAGGCGTACATTATAGTCGTAGCTCCAATCTGTACGTTGTTCAATGTTGCTTACAACGAGACCGCCACTCACATTGGGAACCCAGTAGGCAAATTTAATTGCTGATGCTGTTATTGTCATCGTTGTATCCTCCATAAAAGATATGGTTTATGCGACGTGGGTTAAATTCTTGGCTGACTTCGGGTGTAAGCGAGATTCAGCTGCATCCAAATTGGGTACTGCCGCAGATGGCAATACTTCTGCTTGTTCAATCTGTTTGTTGATGCCAAGATTTTGATTGGCCTGCTCGGTTTTGGTTTTAATGGCAGCAGCACGCTGACCTTTGGCAGGTGCCCATTCCAAAATCGGTAAAGCACGTGCCACAGCTAAGGTGACGCGATCAGACAATTGCTCGCTTTTAACCGTATATTCAGGCGTAAAATCACGATCGGTAGCATAGACGCCAATGGGCAAAGTCTGTGCTTGGAAGAAGCTAAATAGTGGGCGTAATTGATGTTCGAGAACCAAAGCATGACGATCACTTCCACCTGAGGCTGCTAACAGAACAGGAACGTCGACCAAGGCAGTTTGCTCAACAAAGTCGAAGAAATGCTTAAATAAGCCTGTAAATGAAGCACGATAAACAGGTGTTCCAACAATCAAAGCATCTGCGGCTTCAACCGCAGCCAAATCATCTTGTACGCGTTGTGGCAGCTGATTACGATAAATCGCACCACCCAATAACGGCCCAATTTCACTCAGTTTGACGAAATGCACCTTGATATTAATTGCCTCTGAAAGCTCATCAAGAATCGCCTGAACTAAACTTTCTGTTTTTGATGGACTATTTAAGCCACCAGATACTGCAACAATATTTAGAGGAGTCGAGAGGGTATTGTGATTGGACATAATAACGGCCTAAAAGATCATTTCGAATTGCTATTTATTTACCTATACCGCATGCCAAGCTGTAAAATAAGGAAATGCTGCAAGCTTATCTTTTTTAAAGATATGTCGATAAATCACAATAAATATCAAATTTCAGGCAGTTAATTTTCTGTTTCTATTCAAGATTTTTGAATCTGTTTTATTCACAGAACATTTTAATGAAGTTATATCAATATTTGATTTATTTTGCGGGAAAAGGAAATAAATCCTGTCTTGTGCTTGACCTAGCCTTGAATTGAAAATAGGCTTAAGCGGATTGAATTTAAATAAACATCGTACAGTGACGTACTTGCAGATAGCTTAAGCGCTTATGAATATTTTAATTGTAGACGACCATCCTTTATTTAGACATGCTTTGATTCAAGCGGTTCGTTATAGTTTGCCTCAGGCGCAGATCCAAGAGACTGCAGATGTAGATGAATTCTATGCACGTTTAGAACACGGTGCAGAACCTGATTTGGTCCTTTTGGATCTAAACCTACCCGGTGCTTCAGGTTTCTCTGCCTTAGTCTATGTCCGGGCCCAATATCCTGCGATTCCAATTATTGTGGTTTCGGCACACGAAGAAGTTTCGATTATTCAACGTGCAATTGCGCATGGTGCCATGGGGTATATTCCTAAATCTTCACATCCGAGCCATATTGGGGAAGCGATTAAGCATGTCTTAGAAGGAGAGATTTGGTTACCACCCAATTTACCAACACATGCAGGCTTTGATCCTCGTGCGGCAGATGAAACGGCTTTAGCTGAACGTTTACAATCACTGACCCCACAACAGTTCCGTGTCTTGATGATGGTGGCGGAAGGTTTATTGAATAAGCAAATTGCTTATGAACTGGAAGTTTCCGAAGCTACCATCAAAGCACATGTCACTGCAATTTTCCGTAAGCTGGGTGTACAAAATCGAACCCAAGCGGTGTTGGCGATTAGTGCTTTAAATATTGAAGATAAAAAGATGTAAGAGATTTAAAGTAAGAAATCCAATTTCTTGCTTTATTTAGATCTAGAAAATAAAAAACCAGTTCATAAGAACTGGTTTTTTATTATGAATTTAGTGTTCTAAAGTTAGAACATAAATCCAATATTAGAAACGGAACTTCGCGTTTAAGCCAACAGTTTGCGTATCTACGTTTGCATGTAATGCATTTGCATTTACATAGCTAGCACCAACAGCAATCGCTGGAGTGATGAAGTAGTTTACGTTCGCGCCCCAAGCAGATTTGATTGGAGAGAAGTTGTCGTTAGTTGGGTTTTTGCTAAAGTTTGCTTCAGCATAAGAAGCGCCAACACTTAACTGAGGTGTTACATAAAGATCAGTTTTTAAACCGTAAGCTTGGTTTTCGCCGTATACAAGGCCAGTTTCAAAACCTAATGCCATGTTTGTACCGTCGATGTTACCTACGTATTTAGTACGTGCAGTTACAACGTCTTGTTTGTCGCCAATCGTTGCTGCATCAGCAACAGCACTGAATACACCATTTTCAACAGCTTTGTTTGCATCTAATGCAATTTGGTCAGCAACGCGAGTATAACCAACAGCAACTAAGAAGTTAGGTAAAACCATAGCACCAAGTTCTACAGAGTAGCGGTCGCCATTGTCTTTTTCGTCTTCAAACTTAGTTTGAGAGTGGCTATATGCAGCACTTGCATAAGCAGGTACATAAGGAGTAGGAAGATAAACTTCACCTTTTGCACCGAAAGTGTTGTTCTTAACAGTTAATGATTCATCACCGCTTAATTTTGCATAGCTGTAAGCAGCTGAAACATTAGAAGCTTGGTTTAAAAACGCAGCTTCAGCTAAAGGACCTTTAGCAGCGTCTACATTTTTGAAGTAGTAAGTACCTTGAGCAGCACCAGTAAAGTCTTTGTCATTTAAGTCTTTAGCTTCGATGAATTCAGATTGACCTTGAACTTCGAATTGGTATGCGTGAGCACCGGTCATGGCTAAAACTAAAGCAGTGGCTAAACCGAGTTTTTTCATAATGATTTCCAGCTTTAAAACAATTAAAGAGTAAAGTTGGAGTCATTGTATTGTAACAAAGTATGAAGTCAATGTAATAAATTTGGGCTTCCGATAAACGAACAAAAGCTGAACAGGTGGTGCATAAAAAACGAACGATTGGAGAAAATGTTGTCAACCTTTTATAAAGTATATATCTAACAAGTAGATATGTTTATTTTTTAATGAGATAAGGAGGCTGATAAGAATAGCATCGCTAAATATTTTAATTGGTTTCTTCAATTATAATAATCGTTTTTTTCGTTTAAAAGGTTCTTATTTTTGTCACAAAGCACGGTTAGAAAGTGTGAGTTAAAATCCTATTCTGTAATTTTTATGCGATAGACTTTGCAAAATTATGATACTCATTCTCAATTAATATAAACTAAAAATCATGTAAAAATCGCATTTTTAATGATCAATTAGCAAAATCGATTGTAACAATAAACCCGATCTATTTAATCAACTTTACTTTATGAGAAGTAACTCACATAATACAAAGCAAGAGATATCTAATTTGCATTTAAGTGTCTCGTAACATTTTCTTTGAAGTATTTTGATGTTGTTAACATCATCGTTTTACTAGCTCGGCTTTCCCCAAGGTCGAGCTTTTTTTTATCTTTTTTCTGACGTTTTAGATGAAATAACGCTACAAAGACCAAGTCGTAAAAGATTTATAGTAGCAGTTTATTCTACTTTTCCACCTGTTTTATCATGTCAAAAAGATTAAAAATTCTCGCGTTGAGTGCATCTTTCACTTTTGCTTTACCTTTGGTCGCTTGCCAGAGCTTTGGCGACCAAACACAGGACATCATGGCGGAGAAAAGTGAACAACAAAATATTGCCGCCCTTTTCCAACAGGCTCAAACAAGTGGTGTGTTGGTGATCTATGATGGAAAGAAAATTCAAAAATATGGCAATGACACCAGTCGCGCAGAGCAACGTTATATCCCTGCTTCAACATTTAAAATGCTGAATGCGTTAATTGGCATACAACATCATAAAACCACGCCAAATGAAGTCTTTAAATGGGATGGCCAAAAACGCGCATTCAGTAGCTGGGAAAAAGATCTCACATTAGCTGAGGCAATGCAGGCATCGGCTGTACCTGTATATCAAGAGTTGGCACGACGTATTGGTCTAGAACTGATGACCAGTGAAGTGAAGCGAGTAGGTTATGGGAATAAGAATGTTGGCACACAAGTCGATAATTTTTGGTTAGTCGGCCCATTAAAAATTACTCCTATAGAGGAAGTACGCTTTGCCTACGCATTGGCGAAGCAAAAACTGCCATTTGATCAATCCACTCAGCAACAAGTGAAAGGCATGTTATTGATTGATGAAGTTCAAGGAACCAAGATTTACGCGAAAAGCGGCTGGGGTATGGATGTTAACCCGCAAGTAGGATGGTGGACTGGGTGGATAGAGCAAGCAAATGGCAAGGTCACGGCTTTTTCATTGAATATGGAAATGAATCGGCCTGAGCATGCAGATGCCCGTAAGGCAATAGTTTATCAAGCCTTACAGCAACTGGATTTATTGGCGAATTAGCTTGTTTTTTTTAAGCTAAAAAAAGACCCAGCTTTGGGGAAAGCTGGGTTGAAAAGGATGTTTGCTATTGGGGGAGAAAACATCCTGAGGGTTTCTGTTTTTAAACACTAGAATCTTGCTCTGATTAAATTATGTGCTTTAGAAAGTAATTTGTGAAATTGATAATTTTTATTCTTTAAATAGAATTTTCCGATTTTTAATTGAGTTAAATCTAACAAGAATATGTGTATTTTAGCTGTTAAATTGAATTTAGATAATCTTTATAATTATACTATCTGTATGATTTTTATTGAATATATTAAAAATATAAAAAATAAATAAGAACGACTTACTTGCTTTGATTTAATTAATAATGATTCTCAATAAATTAATGCGCTTCTTATTTATTAGTTGAAAATTCACGGAATATAAGTCATTGAAATTAATGTAAGCAAAAAACTTGGTTTAATCGTGGTAGTGTTATTTGGAATTCAGCTAAAATTATTAGCTGTTTAAAAAGCAATCGAGATCATTTTTGAAACGAGCAAGGTGTCTGAATGGGGCGTAAATTAAAAAGCTCAAAATTACGTTCTGAGCAGATTAGCCGTCGCCTCTTTTTCTGCATGATTGCCATTATCTTTTCAATTTCCTATCTTTCTATTCCTTTAATCATTAACAGTTATCAAGAATATATAAAATCTGATCAAACTCTCACTGAAATTACCTGCCTTCGTGCACTAGTGAAAACAGCCAATAAGATTTCCAGAGAGCGGGCACCTTCAAATAAAGTGATGTCGAGTCAGCCCGATGTGTTGCTCAAGAATCAAAAAGAATTGGCAGCGTATCGTAAAGTTGTTGATATGCAGATTGATGACACTATTGAGGCCTTAAAACAAAAAGGTTTCAAACTTATCGCTTATGAATTAGAAACAGATTTAAAAGTTAAGTTAGCCACAGCACGGGCCATTGTCGACACCTATGCCAACACACCGCAAGCTGAGCGCACCTCAGCGCAATATGATCATGCCATTTTATCGATGTTTGGGGTCTGGGATGACAGTCGTGAATTTTTAACGTGGTTGCTGGTGCGTTCGAATAGTAAGAACAGCAAGATGTCGAATTATTTTACTTCGATTCTGGTCTTGACCGATATGCGTGATCAAGCGGGTCGCGTAGCTTCCAATGTGATGGCATCTGTAAGCTTTGGTGAAAAAATTCCAGATGAGAACCGAGCTCGTTCATTACAGACACAACATCAAGCCATTTATCTCTGGGAACTGATTGATACGATTCAGCCAGAAGAATCGAAAACTCCAGAATATGTAAATTTATATCGACGTGTGAAAACTGAGTTTTTAGATAAAGGCTTGCCGATTATTGCGCAGTTATTGGATGAAAGTAAAAATAACCAAGCATATTTCCTCTCAGGAACAGAACTGACCGAACGTATGGTGGGGAAATTCACACCAGTGATGGATCTGCAAAACTATATTTTGAATTACAGTATAAGTGTTGCAGAAGAACAGAATCAGTTGGCGAAGCGACAGTTTATTTTTACTTTGTGTATTTCAAGTCTGTCTTTATTGATTGCGATTTTCACCATGATCTATGCGAAGCGGAAAGTTTTTAGTCCACTAATTCATGCGCGCGATATGATCTTGCATCTATCTGGAACTTCGGATGAGCAAGCTGAGAATAACAAAAATAAGGAAGAGTTTTTCTCCTTGTTTGAAGCGATTGATAAATTGAAAGGAATGTTGAAGCAGCGCGATACGATGGAGTTGCAGCTGAAGCAGATTGCAAATTCTGATGTATTGACGGGTGTTGCCAATCGTTTGGCCTTGGATGAATATATTCAGCTTCTTGAATCTAAACCTGAGTCGTTGTCACAGACTTGTGTGATTGCAATCGATATTGATAATTTTAAGTTCGTAAATGATCAATATGGGCATATCGTGGGTGATCAGGTGATTACCATGATTGCAGATCAGTTGAGGCTAAATGTTCGAGCATCTGATTTAATCGTGCGTTATGGTGGTGATGAGTTTTTGGTAGTGATTGAGAATATTCAAATGGAGGCTGCAAAAGTGGTGGCAGAAGGTATTCGTTCGGGGATTTTAAAGCAAAAGATTGTGCTTTCGAACATGTCTGACTCAATTCAGGTTTCAGTGAGTATCGGGGTGGCGATTGGCGCAAATAGTTGGCTAGAGCTGTTAGAACAAGCGGATCAGTCGTTGCTCAAAGCCAAGGCAAAAGGGAAGAATATTGTAGAGACTTGATATAGTCTTCAGCGATTTGACATTGCTTTTAAATAAAATATACTTTTAAGTATATTTTATACGTATAAGTTTTGAATAATGAAATTATCAGCTCTAAAAAAAGTTCGACTAGCAAAAATGATGACTCAAACTGCAGTTGCAGAAGCTATGGGAATTAGTCAACCCAATTATCAACGTTGGGAATCTGGAGTTGCTTCTATTCCTAAGACTAAACAGGCAAAGTTAGCAAAAATATTAAATTCAACTGTAGATGAGATTTTAGGTAATCCTCGGCCTTTTGATAATTTAGGAATTCATGAAGAGATCAGCGATGAAGATACGTATTTTGGAGAAATATCATTTCATTTCGCATCAGGGAAAGGGCTTTTATTTCCAATTACTGAGGCTGAAAGATCGAGACTATATTATCGATTAAATGGTAAAGGTGACTTTATAGTTGTTGAATCTCTAGATAATAGAATAGCTTTTATTCGTCGAGCTTCAATACTAGATGTTTATCTCTCAAGTGAAGCATTTGATACTTTTGGCCCTGAAAAATATAGCGATTGGTTAGGATTAAATAGAATTGAAGATGAGGAATGGTTGGTTATAGAGAATATTGAGTGTTTAGAGGTTGTAACGGATCTAATAGGTGAAGAAAAAGTAAAAAACTATGTAAAGAAAATACTTTTAACCAAAGAAGAGTTGGATGCATTAATTGAACAAGGTCATATAAAGGCGGAAGATAAGGAAAATGTTCAAATAGATGCATCTAAACAATTCAAAAAATTATATGCCAGAGCAACCGAGATTCAGTGGCAATTTGTTAATGGTAAAAAAAGAAAAGAGCAGGTATTTGATGATCAAAAGTTATATGAAGCTTTTTCCTGCCTTGAGATTGATCCAGAAAATGCAGATGAACTGATCTATCTACCCGTAGAGAGATACCATAGATCAATTTTTATAAATACTTCAGAGTTGGATTATATTTTTATTCCAGCACATAAATTTAATTATGGTCGATTAGAGACTTTAGAAGAGGAATTGGGTGAATAGATCATTAGGCTAGAAGTCGCTGAGCCTTCTAGCCTAATTTAATCAAACATTACTTCAACAACGGTTTTAAGAACTTCGCTGTATGTGAAATTTTAGATTTCACCACTTGTTCAGGTGTTCCTTCGGCAATGATTTGACCACCACCCGAGCCACCTTCAGGGCCTAAGTCAATCACCCAGTCAGCGGTCTTGATTACATCCAGATTATGCTCAATCACAACGATGGTATTCCCCTTATTGCGTAGCTCGTACAAAATGTCGAGCAACTTGGCAATATCATGGAAATGCAGACCTGTGGTCGGTTCATCCAAGATATATAAGGTTCGACCCGTATCGCGTTTTGCCAACTCACGTGCCAGTTTCACCCGTTGTGCTTCACCGCCAGAAAGGGTCGTTGCTGCTTGCCCTAAACGAATATAGCCAAGACCGACTTGAGTTAAAGTATCTAAACGACGATGAATCACAGGAATGGCACTAAAGAACTCAGCGGCGTCTTCCACCGTCATTTCCAAGACATCAGAAATGTTCTTGCCTTTATAACCCACTTCTAAAGTTTCACGGTTATAACGCTTGCCATGACAAGCATCACATGGCACATACATATCAGGCAGGAAGTGCATCGCCACCTTAATCATGCCGTCGCCTTCACAGGCTTCACAGCGACCGCCTTTCACGTTAAACGAGAAACGACCTGCGCTATAACCACGTGCTTTGGCTTCAGGTGTCTGAGCAAACAATTCACGAATCGGCGTGAATAAACCCGTGTAAGTGGCAGGATTCGAACGTGGCGTACGGCCAATAGGACTTTGATCAATATCCACCACTTTATCTAAATGTTGTAAGCCGTCGATCGAATCAAACTTTTCAGCAGTCAGCGTGGTTGCCCCATTCAGCTGAGTTGCAGCCAAAGGCAATAAGGTACGGTTAATCAAGGTTGATTTACCAGAACCAGACACCCCAGTCACACAGGTCATGATACCCAATGGAATGGTCAAATCGACATTTTGTAAGTTATGTCCGCTTGCACCAGAGAGTTTAATGACTTCATCTGGACGAGGGGATTGGGTCCGTTGTTTTGGTACTTCAATCTTCAATTTACCTGACAGATATTGACCTGTGAGCGAGTCGGCATGATTCGCCAATTCATCATAAGTTCCTTCGGCAATCACCGCACCGCCATGAATACCCGCACCTGGTCCGATATCAATAATATGGTCAGCAGCACGGATGGCATCTTCATCATGCTCAACTACAAGCACGGTATTACCGAGATCACGCAAGCGAATCAGGGTTTGTAGCAGGCGATCATTATCACGTTGATGCAGACCAATCGAGGGTTCATCAAGCACATACATCACGCCCATCAAGCCTGCACCGATCTGTGAAGCCAGACGAATACGTTGCGCTTCACCGCCTGAAAGGGTTTCGGCTGAACGTGCCAGACTCAGATAATTCAGGCCAACACTGACCAGAAAGTGTAAACGTTCACGAATCTCTTTAAAGATTTTATCGGCGATTTCACCTTTAGCACCTTCAAGGTTCAAATCTTGATAATAGTTTTCCGCATCGCCAATCGACATCTTGGTGATTTGGGCAATGGTTTTGTCTTTGACACGAACGTGACGAGAAATTTCATTCAGACGTGAACCGCCGCAAGCATCACATGCTGCATTCGATAAGTATTGAGCTAAATCATCACGGACATAATTCGATTCAGTTTCGCGATAGCGACGTTCTAAATGCGGCAAAATCCCTTCAAAGGCTTGCACGCGACTGTGCTTACGACCACGCTCATCAATATAACTGAGATCGATTTTCTCTTTGCCTGTGCCTTGCAAGAATTTCTTTTGCGTGTCTTTATCCAGTGTATTCCATGGCTGATCCAGATCGATACTGAAATGATCCGCGACTTTTTGCAGCATGGTGTAGTAATACGGGCGTTGTCTATCCCAACCACGAATCGCACCTTGGCTGATTGAAACCTCAGGGTTTGGAATCAGTTTATCTGAACTGAAATGGCTGCGTGTACCCAAACCATCACAAACTGGGCAGGCACCGAATGGGTTGTTGAATGAGAATAGACGTGGTTCAAGTTCAGCCACAGCACGATCACACTCAGGGCAAGAATGTTTCGCCGAGAACACGCGTTCAGGATGTTCGCCATTCATCCATGATAAAACTGCAATATCACCACCTAAACGTAATGCGGTTTCAAACGACTCTGCAATACGGTTACCGAGATCGTCACGTACTTTAAAGCGATCGACCACGACTTCAATGGTATGTTTTTTCTTCTTGTCCAGCTCAGGTGGTGTATCAATATCAATGATTTCACCATCGACACGTGCACGAACAAAACCTTGACCTTGTAACTGTTCAAATAATTGGGTGTATTCACCTTTACGTTCACGCACTACAGGCGCAAGCAGCATCAGGGCTGTGCCTTCTTCAAGTCCTTTTACTGCATCGACCATTTCTGAGATGGTTTGTGCCACCATCGGTAGATCATGCTCAGGGCAGTAGGGCGTACCCACACGTGCGTAGAGCAAACGTAAATAGTCATAAATTTCAGTAATGGTACCGACGGTTGAACGTGGGTTGTGGCTTGTTGATTTTTGTTCAATCGCAATCGCAGGCGATAAACCTTCAATCGAATCGACTTCAGGTTTCTCCATCTGTGATAGGAATTGGCGCGCATAAGCCGACAGGGATTCGACATAACGGCGCTGACCTTCGGCATACAAGGTATCAAAGGCCAAGGATGATTTTCCTGAGCCAGAAAGTCCCGTAATTACCACAAACTTGTCACGTGGAATATCGAGTGACACATTTTTTAAATTATGGGTACGTGCGCCTCGAATACGGATATGACTTTGACTCATAAATACATCTCAATAAGCTGAATATGAAAACATGTATATGATAGCGATTTAAAATCGTTCAAGTGGTATAAAAATAATTAAAACGACAAATTGTGACGGTTAATGAACTGGTTCACATTTATCTCACGCGATGCGCCTAGTATTTTTAGCATTCAATGCCACAGATTGCCATGTAAAAATTGATCACGGATTAAAATACATAATTTACTAGACGACTGGTCTAATAGTGATTTATAGTGTGTGCATGAAACGATCAAATAAAAGTGAAACTACTCGACAACATATCCTCGATACCAGCTTTGAATTGGTGTTGCGTAAGGGTTTTGTCGGTGTTGGTTTACAAGAGATTCTCAAAGCCTGTGATGTCCCGAAAGGGTCGTTCTACCACTATTTTGCTTCTAAAGAAGCATTTGGCTGTGCTTTGCTCGAACAATATATGGCGGATTATAAGGTCCGTGTAGAGCAGCTTTGGCAACATACTGAACAAAGTGCCTATGCGCGTCTGATGGCTTTATGGCAAGCGTGGATTGAGGACCCAGTTTATGGCAGTTGGGCGGAAAATTGTCTGATTGTGAAACTGGCGGCCGAGGTTGCGGATTTATCCGAGGACATGCGTGAAATTCTCAATCTTGGGGTGCATCGATTGACGCAACGCGTGGCCTTGTTATTACAAGAAGGGCAACAGCAAGGCTCAATCCCTGTGCATCTTGACCCACTCAAAACAGCCCAAGTCATGTATCAATTGTGGTTGGGTGCGGCCCTGATGACCAAGTTAGCGCAAGACAAAGCACCGCTACATTTAGCTTTAGAAACCACACAACAGCTGTTACAGCCGATTAAGGAATAAACCATGCAAAGTATTATCCATGAAAGTTTTGGTGAACCTGTAGAGGTATTGCAGCTAGCAGAAATGCCACAACCTGAACCTAAAGCAGGTGAGGTTCGTATTAAAACCATCATGTCTCCCATGCATAACCATGATGTTTGGACCGTACGTGGTAGCTATGGCTATAAGCCAACGCTCCCAGCCATTGGTGGCAGCGAAGCGGTGGGGATTGTCGATGCAGTCGGTGAAGGTGTCGATGAAAGTAAACTGGGACAGCGTGTTGCGGTTGCTGGCGTACATGGCAGTTGGGCAGAATATTTTATTGCACCTGCACAAAGCATCATTCCGTTAAATGATGCAATCGATAATGAGACAGCAGCTCAACTGATCGGCATGCCAATCAGTGCCTTGATGCTACTTGATTTTGTTAATCTACAAGCAGGCCAATGGTTGATTCAAAATACGGCCAATGGTGCAGTGGGTAAAACCGTTGCGATGATTGCCCAAGCTCGTGGACTACAAGTCATTAATTTAGTTCGCCGTACTGATGCGATTGCAGAAATGCAGGCATTGGGTATCCAGCACATCGTGGCGACGGATCAGCCAGATTGGAAACAACAAGTCAAAGCCATACATGCAGATCAAGCATTAATTGCAGGGGTAGATTCAATTGGTGGCAGTGCCAGTGGTGAAATGTTGAATTTACTGAGTGAAAATAGTCTGTTGGTTTCATTTGGCAGTATGACAGGAGAAACCATGCAGATCTCATCCGGGGATCTGATCTTTAAACAGGCAACCGTAAAAGGTTTCTGGGCCAGTGTCGTGAATAAAGAAATGCCAGCGGAACGTAAAAAGGCTTTGTTCGTGGAACTGATTACATTGGCGACCCAGAAGAAACTGATTTTGCCTGTTGAGGGAGTATTCAGTTTTGATGAGATTAAGACTGCCGCGCTTAAAGCAACACAAGGTGCACGTCAGGGTAAGGTCTTGTTACAGCCATAATCTAAACACACATCACCAGCCGAGAGGCTGGTCTCTTCCAATGTAGTCATCATAAAAAGGAAAAATCAGATGCTTGGACAATTACTTATCGGACTCATCGCATTATTGCATGTCTATATTTTGGTGTTGGAAATGTTTCTTTGGGACAAGCCTTATGGCCTAAAAGCCTTTGGTAATAGTCTGGAAAAAGCACAGCTCACTAAAGTGTTGGCACAAAATCAGGGGCTTTATAATGGTTTTCTTGCCGCAGGTCTATTTTGGTCATTACTGGCACCCGCTACGTATGCAATCGCGATTGCCAATTTCTTTTTAGCCTGTGTGCTGATCGCAGGTATATATGGTGGTTTGACTGCCAGCAAGAAGATTATTTACATTCAAGCTGTACCGGCATTGCTTGCTTTAATTGTGGTGAATGTTTTTTAGTCGAAAGATAAAAGTAGGTTTTCGATGAGGTTTATGCTTTAATGCACTCAGTTTGAGATGAGCCTCATACAGTATATCGGACGATACGATATACGACTAAGCCCCTAATAGGGGCTTTTTTATGTCTATAGAAAATGCAGATAAGGGGCTGTTTAGGCTTGATCCAGACCTAACCATTGACGTTGTTGGTAGGCACTATCCCAGAATAACCATTCCAGTTTTGCGCCCATGGTATAGGCTGCGTGCATTTTCGCCAAAGTATCTTCATCACAACGTGTAGCCACTTTATCAACCGTTGCAATCACATTACGCACTGCCGTATTAAATTCTTCACCTGCATAGGTATCGATCCAGGCTTGGTAAGGGTTATTTTCGACCGATTGATTGACGATATCTTTACCCACTTCTGCATAAATCCAAAAACATGGCAGGAGTGCCGCCAGAATGACAGGATAGCTTTCTGACCATGCTGTTGCTGTCAGAAAAGAGGTGTAATGATGGCAGGCAAGGGTCAGCGGTGTGCTTTCAAACTCGGTTTTGCTGATGTCAAATTCCTGCATGAAGTCACTGTGTAAACTGCGTTCCACAATAATGGCAATTTTAGCCGCTTCAGAAAATTGAATCACATCATCCGCTTCATAGGCCTTTGCCGCAGCAACAGCGAGAGCACGACCATAAGCCAATAAGTAATGTGCATCTTGAATGACATAGTGACAAAAGGCTTCACGATTTAATGAACCTGCTGCAAGTTCTTGATTAAACGGGAGTGCTAATATTTTTTGATATAAATCTTGATTACGTTGCCAAACATCTTGAGAAAACGTCATGGATTGAACCTTATTAAAGCAAGCCTAAAAGAAATCTGTCAGCACTATAACAGAGTCTTGTCGCGATAATTTTTTCTTCAAAATAAGTGCAACAATCTTTTGTCTATTTCAACTCAAACTCGCCTACAATAGACACATTTTTATCCCCCCGACAATTTGAATAAAAGGTTGCTCATGAAGCATTTCCGTTTCTCAATTTTCTTTACGGTAGTGTGTTTAGCACTATCTGCCTACTGGGGCTATACGCACGGCCCAGAAGCAGGCGTTGCGACGATGCTTAAGGCATTAACAATCACTGCAATTTTGGCAGTGATGGAAGTTTCTTTATCATTTGATAATGCGGTTGTGAATGCATCGGTACTGCGTGGTTGGGATCATTTCTGGAAGATGATCTTCTTAACGGTGGGCATCCTGATTGCCGTATTTGGTATGCGTTTAATTTTCCCTGTCGTCATCGTGGCTGTGACTGCGGATATGGGCATGATTGAAGTGGCTAAATTGGCATTGAATGATCCAAAGACCTATTCAGAACGCTTAATGGCACATCATGCTGAAATTGCAGCATTTGGTGGAACATTCTTATTGCTGGTATTCCTGAACTTCTTCTTTGATGATGGTAAAGAAACCCATTGGTTTAAATGGTTAGAAGCAAAATTAGCGCACTTGGCTAGCGTACCTGCAATGTCTGTTTTCCTTGCCTTGATCGCGATGATTATCATGGCTGCAAATGTGGAAGAATCAGCTCGTTTGGCAGTGACCATGGCAGGTATCTGGGGCATCGTGGTGTATATCGGTGTGCAAGTACTGAGTCATTTGTTGGGTGGCGAACCTGAAATTGATGAAAATGGTAATGCCGTGACTCATGACTCAAATGGCGCAGCGACAGGTGTCGTCAAAGCAGGTTTTGGTGGTTTCCTTTACCTTGAAGTACTTGATGCATCGTTCAGTTTTGATGGTGTGATCGGTGCATTTGCAATTACCAGTGATGTGGTGATCATCATGCTCGGTTTGGCAATTGGTGCAATCTTCGTCCGTTCAATGACCATTTATTTGGTTGAGAAAGGCACCTTAGATGCATACATCTTCTTGGAACATGGCGCGCATTATGCGATTGGTGCTCTGGCATTTATCATGATCGCAAGTGGTACTGGCTTGCATGTACCTGAAATCGTGACAGGTTTAATCGGTGTAGCCTTTATTGTTTGGGCAGTCATCGCCTCGATCCAATATAGCAAGCGGGAACAGCAAGCCTCTTAAGTTTGCTTTCAGCTTGATTCGATATGATAAATAAAGGAGCGAACATCGCTCCTTTATTTTTTCTCCGCAGAAAGATTGTGTTTTTCATAATCTACTTACAACCTTTGTAGGCGAATGGCTTATAATTCGCTGAGCCAGTTATAGTGTCTTATCAACAATGAATGCTTTAGAACGCCGTTCAACCTTTGCCTTAAGTAGCATTTTTGCCTTACGCATGTTGGGCTTGTTCATGATTATTCCTGTCTTTTCAGTGGCAGGACAATCCTATCAATACGCGACGCCAGTCTTAATTGGTCTTGCGGTTGGGGTATATGGCTTAACCCAAGCAATTTTACAGATTCCATTTAGCTTATTGGCCGATCGTTTTAGCCGTAAACCTCTGGTGGTACTCGGCTTATTGCTGTTTGCAATTGGCGGTGCAATCGCAGGTTTATCTGACACAATTTATGGTGTGATTATTGGTCGCGCGATTGCAGGCGCAGGTGCGGTTTCGGCTGTGGTCATGGCTTTATTGGCCGATGTAACCCGTGAAGAACAGCGTACCAAAGCCATGGCTGTGATGGGGATGAGTATTGGTTTATCCTTCGTTGTCGCTTTTAGCTTAGGGCCGTGGCTCACCAGTTTAGTCGGTATTTCAGGCCTATTTTTTGTCACCACCATTATGGGTTTGGCGGCAATTTTAATGTTGCTGTTGGTTCCTAAAGTAACGCGACATCATCGCAACTACCAGCAGGGCTATCTGAATCAGCTGAAACAAGTCATCCAAATGGGTGAGCTGAATCGTCTGCATGTTTCGGTATTTGCACTGCATTTATTGCTGACAGCGATGTTTATCTATGTACCTTCGCAGTTGATTGAATACGCACAAATTCCATTGGCGAAGCATGGTTTAGTCTATTTGCCATTATTGGTCATCAGCCTATTCTTTGCTTTTCCAAGCATCATCATCGCGGAAAAATATCGCAAGATGCGTGGCATTTTTCTTACCGCAATTGCTGGGATTATCGGTGGTTTATTGATCCTGATTTTTGGCTACGAATCTAAGTATGTGTTGCTCGCTGGACTTGGATTATTCTTTATTGCCTTTAATGTCATGGAAGCTTTATTGCCGTCTTGGTTATCCAAAGCAGCACCGATTCAGTCTAAAGCGACTGCAATGGGGGTCAATGCCAGCAGCCAGTTTTTAGGGGCATTCTTTGGCGGTACTTTGGGTGGTCAGCTTTTGATGTTACAGAATACTGCGCTCGGGTGGAGTGTGCTCACGGGGATTGCTATAATATGGCTGCTGATTAGTTTTGGTCTGGCTCAGCCGAGATATTTATCTTCCATTGTGTTGCCTTTACCTCAGGCTATACAAACAGATGAATGGACTTCAAAACTGTTGGCGATTCGTGGTATTGAAGAAGTCGTGGTGATGCCAGAACAGCAAGTTGCGTATATTAAAGTCGATAAACAGCGCATAGATGATGTTGGGCGACAAGATTTAACGCACTTGATTGGCAAAGAGGTAGCCATTTAATCATAACTCTTATAAAGTAAAACATAGAAATATATAGGATGAAGACAGCTAATGCGTGGTGTGAATAAAGTTATTTTAGTAGGTACTTTAGGTAAAGATCCAGAAACAAAAACTTTTCCAAATGGTGGATCGTTGACTCAATTCTCGATTGCGACCAGTGAATCGTGGATGGATAAAAGTACAGGTGAGCGTAAAGAGCAAACAGAATGGCACCGTATCGTGTTGCATAACCGTTTAGGTGAAATTGCTCAACAATATCTGCGTAAAGGTTCAAAAGTGTATATCGAAGGTTCATTGCGTACCCGTCAATGGACAGACCAAAATGGTCAAGAGCGTTACAGCACGGAAATCCGTGGTGATCAAATGCAAATGCTTGATAGCCGTCAACAAGGCGAGCAGAGCGGTGGTGACTTTAACCAACCACGTTTTAACAACAATAATAATAACCAAGGTGGTGGTTACCAAAATACAGGCTATAACAATAACAACAACCAAGGTGGTTATGGTCAAGGCGGTGGCAATCAAGGCAATTATGCGGGTAGCCCTCAGGCAGGGAATGGTTTTAATACACCAAAAGCAGCACCACAACCCGCTGCCGCAGCGCCTGCTGATTTAGACGATGATTTACCGTTCTAAGCTCAAAGCATAGAACAAAAGCGAGGATAACTTAGGTTATACCTCGCTTTTTTATTGGGTTATTTCTACAGCCATAACACGATAGGTGCAATGGCTGTCTATATGACGTCAATACTTTTATTTTTAAGAAATAAATTAGAAAAAACCTCTGAAAGCTGACCTTAAGCTCCTTCTGTTTTGTATAGAAACGCCGAAATTGGCTCTTATTTTTATTATAAAAGTGGCTCTTGTTTGTTCACTGCCGAAACGACAGATTAAGTGTATTGAACGTATGCATACGGAAAGTGTCGGTTTAGTCATATAAAGATCCATGAATGGATGATGAACAAAACGACTAAATTTTTAGAGAGTATTTTTTATTTCAGAGTTCGCTGCTCTGGAGTATGAGTATTCCCCATATGTTAAGGAAAATAATATGGCAGTACAGCCTGATTGTTCTGAGCCTAATCGAGCCCAAGGTTTACAAAGTGGATTGAAGTCTCGCCATCTGACCATGATTTCCATTGCTGGCGTGATTGGTGGTGCACTGTTTGTTGGCTCTGGTAATGTAATTTATTCAGCGGGTCCAGCCGTCATATTGGCTTATGCCTTAGGTGGTTTGTTAGTCCTTTTTATTATGCGCATGCTGGCTGAAATGGCTGTTCTTAATCCAGATAGTGGTTCATTTTCCACCTACGCGGACCGTGCGATTGGACGTTGGGCAGGGTTTTCAATCGGCTGGCTGTACTGGTGCTTTTGGACACTGCTCATGGGGTGGGAAGCTTATGTCGCAGGTAAAATCCTACATAGCTGGTTTCCTTTTATTCCCATCTGGGGATATATGTTATTGGTGATTGTTTCTTTGATTTGGGTAAATCTAAAAGATGTCAAAAGCTATGGTGAGTTTGAGTTCTGGTTTGCCTTAATTAAAGTCGTGGCGATTGTCATATTTTTAGTGATTGGTAGCTTAGCCATTCTGCACTTATGGCCATGGGGCGAAATTTCTCAGACTAATTCAGGGAACCTTTTATTCCAAAAAGAATTCATGCCGAATGGTATTGCACCTGTAATAACGGCGTTGTTGGGTGTGATGTTTGCCTATGTCGGAGCTGAAATTGTGACTGTGGCTGCGGCAGAATCAAAAAGCCCTGAGAAAGAGATTCGAAAAGCCTCTAATTCTGTGGTCTGGCGTATTTTATTGTTTTATGTCGGATCCATGTTGATTACAGTCTGTTTAATTCCGCATGACAATCCTTTATTGAAAGATCCGACTTGGGGCACCTATAGTGTCACGCTGACGGCACTTGGGATTCCTGAAGCGCGTCATATTGTAAATTTTGTTGTACTCACTTCCGTATGTAGTTGTTTTAACTCAGCACTGTATACCTGTTCCCGTATGTTATTTTCACTTTCCAAGCGCGGTGATGCCCCAAAATGTTTGGCTTTGACTAACCGTCAGGGGAGTCCATGGATTGGTGTTTTATTTTCCAGCCTATTTGCTCTCGTTGCCGTGTATTTAACCGCGACAGAAAGTATGAATGTCTATGATGTTTTAATGATGGCAACAGGAACGGTCGCTTTATATGTGTATTTGGCGATTGCATGTTCTCAGTTACGGATGCGGAAAAAATATGAACGCGAAGGTCAACATATCGACTTTAAAATGTGGTTTTTCCCATGGATTACATATGCCGTGATTTTCGTTATTATTGGGTCATTGGGGGTGATGTTGGTCGAAGGGACTTATTTTAAAGAAGTTACTTATACCTCAATGCTAGCGTTATCGATTGTATTGGTTGGTTTTTTGGTTCAGAAATTGAGCAGGAGCAAAGTCGAGAAAAATGCCTTGCTGCAAGAAAAACAGTCGATCTAAACGTAGATAAGCAAAGAGCCTCATGGTCTTGAAAACTAATGATCCAAGACTTGAGTAATCTCTAGAAATACATCGCAAGTCTTAAAATTTGAAAAGGCATAAAACTGAGTTTTATGCCTTTCTTATTGGTGTTGCTTTTAGCGTGCAGAATCTAAGGTTTCATGATTGGTCACGACTTCTTGAGCTTTGCTATAACTTTCAATCAGAAGCTGATACGCAGGGAAAATTTGCGTATAAACCTGCGCCCATTCCAGTGCATCATCACGATTCCAAGTGCGCTGAATTTCAGAAGCGACTGCTGCGGTATCCATTGGCACTACACCTGCTTGTACCACACGTGCCAAGGTAATTTCTTCTGCCATTTTGCTATAGGTACCAGAAGCATCAACCACGGCAAAGACTTTATAGCCATCAGCGACTGCACTGATTGCAGGGAAGGCCATACATACGCTGGTGATGGTTCCAGCAATAATCAAGGTATTGCGACCAGTTGCTTTGACTGCTTTGACAAAGTCCTCGTTATGCCATGCATTGATTTCGCCTTTACGTGCGACATATTGTGCATGTGGTGCATTGGCATGAATCTCAGGAATCAAAGGACCATTTGGACCTTGTGGTACAGACGCTGTGGTAATTACTGGAATGTTGGCTAAACTTGCGATTTTGGCAAGTGCCGCAGCACGCTGACGTAACTCAGGCATTGGCATATCGCCGACGGTTTGGAATAAGCCGCTTTGGTGGTCAATCAACAGCATTACGGCATCATTGACATCGATGACTGGTGCTTGACCATTGAAATTTGCTGGCATTGTCATTGTTGTATCCTCATCATGTTATCGTTGGTATAATTGATAATATAGGTAGGACGATGACTAAAAAATATCTATAATAGGATATATTGTCATACTAAAAGAACAATCAACCCCTGCACTCACGTCGAGCAAATAAACATGAAAGATTTAAATGACTTATATTTCTTCGTCAAGGTGATCGACTGTGGTGGTTTTTCGGCAGCCAGTCAGGAATTGATGGTCACCAAGTCTCTATTGAGTCGCCGTATTGCCGAATTAGAGGAGCGGCTTGGGGTGAAGTTAGTAAATCGAACCACCCGACAGGTGTCGATTACCGAAGTGGGTAAAATCTATTATCAGCATTGCAAAGCCATGTTGATTGAAGCCGAGGCCGCTGAAGAAGCGATTGAGTTTTTAACTGCTGAGCCACGTGGACTCATTAAGCTGTCTTGTCCGACCAATTTGCTGCATATCAATATTAGCCCGATGCTGAACGAGTTTTTGCAGCTTTACCCTAAAATTAACCTACATGTCGAAGCAACCAATCGCCGTGTGGATTTAATCAATGAACGTTTTGATTTGGCGATACGGATTCGTCCTTTGCCTTTGGCAGATAGTGAATTAATTGTGCGAGAACTGGCTTTGGCGCGTCAGTTTATTGTTGCCAGTCCAGATTTATTGCATCAGTTCTATTCAATTACTGAGCCACAGCAATTGACCCAATTCCCGATTTTGATGATGGAGTCCTTTGCACCTGAGTATTCTTGGCAATTATTTTCTCATGATCAGCAAGAGCTCAAAGTTCAGTGCCATCCTCGCTTGACCACCACTGATTTGACTGCATTAAGAGAGGCCACCCTACAGGGTTTGGGTGTGGCTAAATTACCTGAGTTAATGGTGGCGGAAGATATTAAACAGGGGCGCTTGATTCACGTTTTACCAGAATGGCAGCCTAAAGCGGAACTGATCCATTTGGTTTATACCTCAAGGCGAGGATTACTCCCATCGATGAAATTACTGATCGATTTTTTGGTGAAAAAATTTGCTGAATTGAAGCAACAGAACTCAGTGCTCTATTAAAAAAACTGCACTATAAAGAATAGCCACTGTCAGTTTTTGCCAATTCACGTAGACCCTCCATGAGCGTTTCAATCAGCTTTTCGACCACCAAACGTTGACCTTTACGAGAAGCATAGACCAATTGAACCGTACCCCGATTAGATTTCCATTCAGGCAGTAGATGAATCAGCTTGCCTTTTGCAATATCGGCTTGCACGGTGAGATAGGGGAGGTCAGCAATCCCAAGACCATCGCTGACGGCATAATATACACCAGCCAAATCATTGCTTTTAACTCGGGGTTGATAAGGCACATCCACGCTTTCATCACGGTTGACATGACATAAATGCCAATAGTATTGATGTTTTTGAATGCCCAAAGCCACGCTCGGGTAGTGCTGTAACTCTGAATAATGCTGAATGGTTTTGCCTTCTAATAATTCCGGTGCTGCCACTAAACAATGCTCGGTGCGAATTACATCACGGACGATGAGACTAGAGTCCTGATTTGGCTCAAAACTGGTTCGAATCGCGATATCAATATCGTCATGCAAGACATCAACGCGACGGCTGGTAAGTTCTAAAGAGATTTCAACTTTTGGATAGGTTTTCAAAAACTGATTCAGTAATTTCCGAATTTGAAAATGCATCATCAAAGGCGGACAACTGATTTTAACGACGCCTTGCGGTTCATTCTTTTGTTTGAGCAAGACATTTTCCGCACATTCTACCTGTGCAATCACTTTGCAGCATTCTTCATAGAACTCTTGACCTAATTCCGTGACCTTAAAATGACGGGTCGTTCGCTGAATGAGACTGACATTAAATTTATGTTCAAGTTCAATGATGCGACGACTGAGTTTGGATTTACTGATATTTTCAGCTTCGCTGGCCGCACTGAATCCACCGTGTTTCACCACCAGATAGAAATAATGAAAGTCATCAAATGAATTGATCAAAGCAAGTCGAATCCAATAAATATTGAAAGATTAGAATAGCATTAACTATCCTAATCTTTTCTTCGCAAGCCTTATTTTTGAGCAGTATTTTGCGCGTAACTATTCATTAAGTTGCGATAGTCAGGAATATGATTGGAGAATAATGCACCCAAGCCTTCAATATCATTACGCCAGTCACGATGTAATTCACATGCCATCCCAAACCAAGTCATCAATTGTGCACCTGCCTGTGACATACGATCCCACGCAGCATCGCGGGTGAGCGCATTGAATGTTCCTGAAGCATCGGTAATCACGAATACTTCAAAACCTTCTGCCAATGCGGACAGTGCAGGAAAGGCCACACATACTTCTGTGACCACGCCGGCAATAATTAATTGTTTTTTTCCTGTGGCTTTAATGGCTTTGACAAAGTCTTCATTGTCCCACGCATTGATTTGACCAGGACGGGCAATATAAGGCGCATCAGGAAACATGTCTTTCAGTTCTGGTACCAATGGACCATTGGGGCCATTTTCAAAACTGGTGGTTAAAATGGTCGGTAGATTGAAATATTTAGCGGCATCGGCAAGTGCTAATACATTATTTTTGAATTTATCTGGATCGATATCTCGAACCAAAGAAAGCAGACCTGTTTGGTGATCGACCAACAGCACGGCAGCATTGTCTTTATCTAGGCGAATATAATCTTTAGTCATGGTTGTATCCTCATGTTTTTGTAAAAAGAATTTAAAAAGAGCAGCTCTTTTAGCTATTGCTTGGAATTATGCTAGATAAATTTTGAGGATAGATGAAGGACAAAAAATGAGATAAACAATATCAAAAATGGGATGATTGATAGCATCCTGAGCAGTATCAAGTTTTATTAATTCAATTGTCCTATAGATAGAATAATGTGTTGCTAATCTATGGCTATAAGCAAGATTCACGGAGGCGTAAAATTAACCTCATGAACAGAACTTCTACGCTATGGGAGAAACCGAATGAAAAAAATTCTTGGTGTGTATCAAAACAAACACATGCACTGGGTGGGTGATGGTTTCCCAGTTTATAACTTGTTTTCTTATGACCGTTTAGGCCAAAGTATCAGTCCTTTTTTACTGTTGGACTATGCGGCACCTTATCGCTTTGATCCAACCACAGCGCAGCATGGCGTGGGGTCGCATCCACATCGTGGTTTTGAAACAGTAACCATTGCCTATAAAGGTGAAGTGACACATAAAGACTCAAGTGGTGGTGGTGGCACCATCAAAGCGGGTGATGTGCAATGGATGACTGCGGGTGGCGGTATCCTGCATCAAGAGTTCCATTCACCTGAGTTCGCTCATCAAGGTGGTTTATTTGAAATGGTACAGTTGTGGGTGAATTTGCCAGCGCATTCAAAAATGACGCCAGCGAAATACCAAGCGATTGAAGCAGATCAAATTCAGCATATTGCACTGGATGATGCAGGCAGTGAAATGCGTGTGATTGCAGGTCAATATCAAGATACTGCGGGCGCAGCAACTACTTTTAGTCCAGTCAATGTGTGGGACGGCACCCTGATTAAAGATCAGCAACATACCTTCTATGTAACCGAAGGACATACCACTTTATTGGTGCTGCTCTCTGGTCAGGTTAGCTTAAATGAAAGTCAAAGCATTGAAGCACCGAGTTTGGTGGTACTGAGTCGCGAAGAAATTGACTTTAGTATGAAGGCCGAACAGGACAGTAAATTCTTGATTTTGACAGGCCAACCACTGAATGAACCGATTGAAGGTTATGGACCTTTTGTCATGAATAGCAAAGCGGAAATCGTAGAAGCAGTTCGTGATTTCAATAGCGGTAAATTTGGTGTAATGGAAGCTTAATTGATGAATTAAATCAGTTGCTTATATAAGAAAGCCTATCACTCCGTTAGAGTGATAGGCTTTCGCTGTAAGGGTCCTCTATTGATTTTTTTAATATTATGTCACTTATAATTATTCAGCTTGTTATGTGACTTTGTTCTCGTTATTGTTAAATAAAAATAGCACTAATCTGGGGCTTTGCAAAGCGTGTAAAGTGCTGAAAATGAAAAAATATAGAATGTTCTGTATGTTTTTGTGTCCTAAAGTGTAATAAATTCAAGTTTTTCATTATGTTACTGTTGAAATGCAAATTGTGATAAAATGTAACAAGAATCCAACAACGATATTACGACAAAAGTCTGGCAGAAGCCTTGAATCTGGTATTTTTTAATACCGCGTTTCGCTTAACTATCGGTCATAATCAAGAAAAATCATCAACTGATGGGACATAATTTTGGATATTGCAATTATTGGCAGTGGAATGGCAGGACTTGCCTCAGCCAGAATCCTACATGATGCAGGGCATAAGGTTACTATATTCGAAGCACTCGCTGGACGAGGCATGGATAGTCATAGTATTGATTTTGATGGTGGTATTATTGATGCCCCATTACGTGTAATGAATCCAAAGCTTTGGCAAAATACGCTCAGCTTGGCAAGCTACTTGGGCATTGAAACCTTTCCTGTCCGTACATTTATGGCTTGCAGTTGGTTGTTTGAAGATAAGACTGATACATGGCTGACCACATCACGCAGCCGTATTGGCAATTTCCCAATTATTAATAACCGCAAAGGCATTCAGCAATATGGTTGGCGTTTGGTCAAAGGCATGTTGCAGCTGAAAACCGCGGTGCACCAATTCTTTAAATCGGATAATCAAGACATCACCTTGGCCGAATTCATGAATCAATATCATATTGAGGAGGTGTTCTGGCATGGCACGGTGATGCCAGTGCTGTACACGATTTGTACGTGCCATCCCAAAACCATCGGTGAATGGCCTGCCAAACCTTTACTAGAATTTATCCGTCAGTTGACTGAAGGTGAAGCGTTATTGCGTATGAAAGGTGGCACACCTGCGCTAGTCAATCGCTTGATTGAAGGTATCGAAATTCATAGCGGTTCTCCAGTTAAAAAAGTGGAAGAGCAGGGCGAAAAAGTTCTGGTGGAAAATGAGCAAGGTGAAAATCAGTTATTTGATCGTGTAGTGATTGCGACACCAACGCCTGTGATTGAAGATTTTCTCAAGCAGCCACAATTTGCCGAAGACATTGCCTTATTGAAAAAATTCCGTTTTGAACAAGGTGATTTAGTCATTCATACCGATCCAATTGTGATGCCAGAGCGTCGTAAAGATTGGGCGGTGTTGAGCTATATGATGGATCGTAAATTTACCCGTCAGCAATTTACCGTGTGGATCAATGCGATTGAGCCGAGCCTAGTCGGTAAAAATGCCGTATTCCAAACGTGGTGCCCTGTGATTGATATTGATCCGAAGAAAATAATTTCCAAGGTCAAACTCACCCGTGCAGTAGTCGATTCGGAAACGGTGGCCTTGAATAAACAAATTCAGCAACGCCATTTAGATTTAAACCGCAAAGTATTTTATTGCGGTTCATGGTCATGTGATGGCTTGCCAATTTTAGAATCGGCAGTGACCTCTGCAATGCATATTTCTGAAATTTTAGGCGCCTCTGTGCCATTTGTTGGATTGAAACCGAAAGTAGCCGTTGCACCTGAACTCGGCTATTAAGCATGGCCACCTTCAAGCAAGCACTGATTGAAAAAGTCATTGGGCATAAATATGCGATTGATGCCACACGGCTCGGCGATGATGCATTGCTTGCTTGGAGTAATTTGGGTTTTTGGCAAGGCCAACATCATGATTATCCACAGGCCTGTCGAAGTCTGGCCGATCAAATTGCACGATCGATTCAACTGAAATCCACAGATCGTGTTTTAGATTTAGGCTGTGGACAAGGCGCAAGCCTATTACATTGGTTGACGCATTATCAAATTCAACAGCTCAGTGCAGTTGAACTACAAGCTGATTGCGTCAAACGAATTCAAAAACAATTGCCGCAAGTGCAAACTCATTGTGAATCTTTTTTGAATTTAAAAACGCTCGGACTTTTGAATTCATTTAATGTGGTGCTGTGTATAGATGCCGCTTATCACAGTCATTTGAATTCATTTCTCGATTCAGCTTCTACTGTTTTGAATTCAAAAGGCCGCATCGCTTTTCACACGTTGATGTGGTCAGAGAATTGGCAGAATTGTACTTATCTACAAAAACAGAAATATCATTACCTATTAAAAAGTGCAGATGTGAATTGGCAACAGTTGATGGGTCAGCAGCAGCTTGCACAGACTTTGGTGCAGCATGATTTTACTGATATTCAAATTCAGGATTTTTCCGAACCTGTATTGAATGGTTTTGCTGAATATATCGAAACACGAAAAACTGAAAAAACAGCTTTTGATTTGGCTCAACTCAAAATAAACATGACTGCTAAGTTGTGCCGAAAACTCTACCAAGATGGATTAGTACGTTATATTCAAATCAGTGCAGTAAAAAAGTGAGAACAAGATGCCAAATGAATATAAAGGTTCATGCCTGTGTGGGGCAGTGAGCTATCAGGCGGAAGTTACGCCACGTTATCGTTTTAATTGTCATTGTCGTGATTGTCAGAAAGCTACAGGCAGTGCCTATGCACCGATTGCCTTCTTTCATCAATCTGAATTGAAAATCGAAGGCGAGCTGAAATATTTTGAATCTTTCGGTTTATCAGGCAAGCCGATTCGCCGTGCATTTTGCCCTAATTGTGGTTCGCAAATGTTTGGTTTACCAGAACTCGTACCTGAGATGATTTCAATACGTGCAGGAACGCTGGATGATCCAAATCTGTATCAACCGCAAGCAGAATGTTTTGTGAGTCATGCAAATGAATGGGATCTGTTAAATCCGAATATTTCGCATTTTGAAAAAATGATGGGGAAGAAAAGAGAATAAAGAGAGAAATGGTGCCGGCACACGGATTCGAACTGTGGACCTACTGATTACAAGTCAGTTGCTCTACCAACTGAGCTATGCCGGCAACGTGGCGAGAATTCTACAGAATCTAATTAAAAAAACAAGCGAAAAAATGAGCAATCAGATAAATTTAATTCGTTTGTCGAATTTTCGCCAATTTCAGCTTAATTATTCAGTGCATAAACAAAGGAATCAACGATTTCGCCTGTGCTTAAGTGCGCTTTGACAGGCACACGTTGATAACCTGCACCTTCGAATTCATCCAGTGCTTGCCAGTGTTGTTCTAGATTGTCTGAGAAGAATACAAAGCCAGATACCTTTTGATCTGTTTGATCTAAAACAATACCCGGAAAGCCCAATTCAGCTCCCCAACCTTGTTGTTTGAGGGTGCCAAATACATGTGCGTCTGCCCATGTGCCACCAATATTTTCCATGATATGGGCATTGGGACGGTTTGGCCCTAAAGTGCCATAAACAAATAAACTGAGCATAGTGAAAGATAGAAAAGTAAAAGAAATAGAGTAGCAAAAATGGGGGAGAACGGATATCTGCGAGACTAAAAGAATTCTGCTTTTTCTAGGAGCATTGCTTTGTTTTGATACACATGTATATGTTGAAGCTACTCATGTAATTTTCAAATTATTCAATTACAGGAAAGTTTGCTTGTACTTGTTTATAGCTCTCACCAGATGCATTAATCCATGATATTGGCCCTGGTGCTTGTCTACCTAAAACAATAGATGCTGCTGCACTTGGAGAAGTAAAACTTGCATCCTCAATGAATATGAGATGTTGTTCGTGTTGTTTTAAGATTTCTGCTTCAAGAAGTTTTTTCCGTATTCTGAGCCAACCTTCAGCAATTGAATTTGAGATTTTTATACTGGCTTGAGAGCCTGCTTTAACTATAAAGCCTTCATCAGTTTCTATCATTGTAGCTTTTATTAATTTAGACTTAATATAGTAAATCATTTGGTTATCTATAGGCTGTATTGGAATATTTATGTGAGGAGTGGCCTCCACAAGTGTATTTAACCCAACTGTAGGAAGAATAAGATGGATCTGGTCAATAAAATATTCCATATCGGAAATATCTGCTTCTGATAGCCGAGCACCTTTCGGCAGATTAGAGTTATCAATAAAAGAACTATTTGCTTTATAGGCTAATGTAATTAATCGGGCTTCAAGATATTTAATATGAGCTTTAGTTAACATTTCATCTTTACTTAAAAAGCAAATTACAGAATCAAAATCTCGATCTGCAATATGTTGTTTTAGCCTAGCTCTTAATTCTTCCGCTTCACCAATATAAATACTTTCATCAAAATCGTGTGATTTACTTTGGCTACGTAATAGATAAATTCCTGGAACGTCAAATTCAGATCGAGAAAGTAAAGCCTTTAAAGATGCTCTAGGTGAGTAGATAGCTTTGCCTGACCAATTGCCTATTTCAATAGTTTTAGCACCGGTAGGAGTACCATCAAGCATATAGATTGTTAACTTTCTTCCCACTTTAACGATCCTTAAAATTTCTTGTATAAGTTGCAGATTGAAAATTTAATATTATGAATTGAATTTAAAAAATCCAAGTAAGTCGTATGTTTGTTGATAATCAATAGAGTTATTTTTTGTAGTTCAAGCAGATTAAAAGTATTAAAAAAATTCTGGCGGTGAGAGAGGGATTCGAACCCTCGATACGCGCAAACGTATACACACTTTCCAGGCGTGCTCCTTCAGCCACTCGGACACCTCACCAAGGTGTGCGATAGTAACCAAAAAAATGCACGCTGCCAAGTTGTAGTCGAACAGATTTGCAGAAAAACTTTTTGGCTAGTGATAATATTGCGCCATATAACGTTCTATTTTGAAGACAACATAATATGCAAAGTACTGCAAAAAAAGCCGCTTTGCCCGCGATGACGCTGGCAGCACTAGGGGTGGTATTTGGAGACATTGGAACAAGCCCACTCTATGCAATACGGCAATGCTTTGTCACAGGACATGTTGATATCAGTGAAGGTTCGATTCTAGGTATTCTTTCACTGATCTTTTGGTGTATGAACCTAACCATTAGTTTTAAGTATGTCTCAATGATTATGCGTGCGGACAACAATGGCGAAGGCGGGATCATGTCATTGCTCGCACTCAACTTGCGTTCCTCCGTTTTTAGTAATAAAAATAAAATCTTTCTGATTGCATTGGGGTTTATCGGAGCATCACTGTTCTTTGGGGACGGGATCATTACCCCAGCAATTTCAGTACTGTCTGCGATTGAAGGTTTGAGTCTGGTGACGCCTACTTTAGATCGTTGGTTGGTTCCGATTGCTTTGGGTATTCTCACCGCATTGTTTATGGTGCAGCGACATGGTACCGCCACCATGGGGAAATTCTTTGGCCCGATTACCTTGCTCTGGTTTGCGTCGATTGGTCTGATCGGGTTGTGGAGCATTATCCAGACGCCATATGTATTGATGATGGTCAATCCGTATTGGGCATTCCATTTTGTCTTTGATCAACCAACGGTTGCCTTTATCACCATGGGCGCGGTGATTCTAACCATGACTGGTGGTGAGGCCTTGTATGCCGATATGGGTCATTTTGGACGTATGCCAATTAAACTGGCGTGGTTCTTGGTGGTACTACCTTGCTTGCTTTTAAACTACGCAGGTCAAGGTGCATTGTTGTTACGTGATGCCAAAGCCATTGAAAACCCATTCTATTTATTGGTGCCAGATTGGGCTTTATTCCCGATGATTGGCTTGGCAACAGCCGCAGCAGTAATCGCTTCTCAAGCGGTCATTACAGGTGTATTTTCGATGGCAAACCAAGCCATTCAATTACGCTATTTACCGCGTTTAACTGTGCACCATACTTCGGATGTAGAGCAAGGTCAGATCTATCTGCCTTTTATTAACTGGGTATTATATATTTCAGTTGTGATTCTGATTTTACTGTTTGAAAGCAGTGCGGAATTGGCGAGTGCTTATGGCGTCGCTGTGACCATGACCATGCTGTGCGGTACGATTCTGATCTCGACTTTAGCCTATGGTGTATGGCGTTGGCCGTTATGGAAAGTAGCATTATTTGCAGTGCCATTCCTGATTATTGATTTAATTTTTGTTGGTTCAACTTCATTAAAAATCTTGTCAGGCGGTTGGGTGCCGATCTTGATTGGTGTGGTGGTGTATACCATTTTAATGACTTGGAAACGTGGTCGTGAAATCGTCTATACCCGTATGGAAACCAATGCCTTGCCAATTGAATTGTTCATCAAAAGTATTGGTATGAGCAAGGAAACCCATTTTGTACCAGGTGAAGCGATTTTCTTAACAGGAACACCGCATATTGTGCCACATGCAATGCTGCATAATATTAAGCACAATAAGGTTTTGCATGAACGTAATGTCATGGTCACGGTCTATACCCAAGATATTCCGTATGTGGCCAATGAAGATCGTTTAAAAGTTGAAAAACTGGATGAGCATTTTTATCGCATCTTTATTTACTACGGTTTTAAAGATCAGCCAAATATTCCAGAGGCGTTGAAACAGGCCTATGAACAGTTGGACTTCGAATTCGATATGATGCAAATGAGTTTCTTCATTTCACGTGATCGTATCGTGCATACCGTGGGTGATGGTATGTCACCATGGCGTGAAAAGTTATTCATCTCGATGCAGCGCAATACCAGTCCTGTCAGTGACTTTTATCAGATTCCAACCAACCGTGTGGTGGAGCTGGGCAGTCAGATTGAAATTTAAATAAAAACAGATAAAAGGCACTTTCGGGTGCCTTTTTTATTGTCTGTAGATCAAGTGTACAGATTTGCGACATAAAGTGTCGCTCTGGGCTGAAACTCAATATACAGTGGGCTTTTGAGTTGTTAAGCTGCGCGTTCGTATTGATTTTGATGTAGTTATGGCAAAGAGACCAACTCGAAAGAGTAAAACACCATTTGCTTTTTTGAGCCAAAATATTGGAAAAATGCTGTTGGCTTTGGTCGCGACGGGAAGTTTTGCGATCGCATTTGGCAGTGAAAAAATTTCGAAGTTGATGCCATTTCAATCGAGTAATGCTGGCTGTTTAAAACAGTTTTATCGTGATGTTCCACCATTGTTGAGCAAAGACAGCCTTAAAAAAGACAGTTATGCCTTGTGTTTTAATGACTTTAATGTGATGTATTCAGGTGTATCTAAAACCCCGTTATGGACAGCAGAATACCTGACACCAGAACGTTTAAGCATCAAAATTAAACGTGAAGATAATTTCCATGAGGAAACACGAGTCAAACTTGCACATCGTGCGTTGTTATCTGATTATCGTGGCTCGGGCTATGACCGTGGGCATATGGCACCCAATGGCGACATGAATAATACTGCGGCACAGTACGACAGCTTTTCTTTAGCCAATATGGTGCCACAAGCACCTAAAAATAATCAGGAAGTTTGGCGTAAATTAGAAGAAGCCGTGCGTTCTATTGTGACCAAACAGCATAAAGATGCCTATGTCCTGACAGGTCCAGTATTTGAAGGCAAAAGACTGAAAACCATAGGCAAAGGGGTGATTGTCCCGACTGCGGTATATAAAGCGGTGTATTTACCGAAGCAGGGGATTATTGGAGCCTACTATGCGCCGAATAATAATTCTCAGCAGGTCAAAGTGGTCAGCGTCTGCTATTTGGAAGAGAAACTTGGCGTTAATTTATTCCCACAATTGACGGAGCAACAGAAGCGCAATGTATATCAATTGCCACTGTCTGCGCAGCAAGTGAAGTCGAATAAAGATATTAGTTATTCGCATTGGGATGGTCAGAGTCAATGTGCTGAAGATGCTAAAACAGATGCGATTCAAGCGCAGCAGCGTGAATTTACCTCACAGCAAACTGAGGCCGCAGAAAGCAAGTTCCCACAAATTGATGAAGAGACCAAACAGGCCTTGATCAATCAACTGGTCAATGCATTGCTGCAGTATTTCTTACAAATGTTGAGATAATGTAGAACATCTTGCAAAGTTATGCTGCTTGGCTCATGTTGTGAGACAGACAAGAACAATGAGAGGGAAAAGATGTTTAAACCGTTTGAACAGGGTGATGAGTCGTCAGCAATTTATGATCTGACGTTGGAAAATCAGGTCGATTGCGTCAGTTTATATGGTAATTTGCAGATTACCAAAGATCAGGCGGGGTTGAAAACGGCAAAGGCATTGCAAAGCTTCATTAATGATGTGGTCGCTGCATTGGAGAAAGAGAATTTACCTGAGCAGATTGAACGAAAACCTGAGCAGGATATCGAAAATCCTTTTCTATAAATAAAAAAAACAGCCTTTGAAGGCTGTTTTTTTATGGGAAGCAGGTTTTAGTTTTTCTCGCTGCCGACCACTTTGTAAATCACCGCACCAATGATGGCACCGATAATTGGTGCAACCCAGAACAACCAGAGTTGACTGATTGCCGCTGTTTCAGCAAAGAATGCGACTGCAGTACTACGTGCAGGGTTCACCGACGTGTTCGTCACTGGAATACTGATCAAATGGATTAACGTTAAAGCTAAACCAATTGCAATTGGAGCAAAACCAGCAGGTGCACGACGATCTGTTGCACCCATGATCACGATCAAGAAGAATGCAGTCAGTACCACTTCAATTAAGAACGCAGAGGCAACAGAGAAATGGTTTGGAGAAAGCTCACCATAACCATTGGTTGCGAAACCACCCGTACCCGCAAAACCAGCTTGACCTTGTACGATGATGTACAGCACGAATGCCGCTAAAGTACCGCCAATCACTTGAGACACGATATAAGGGACTAAATCTTTAGAATCAAAACGTCCACCAACCCATAAACCTACACTGACAGCAGGGTTAAAGTGACCACCCGAAATATGACCGAAAGCGTAGGCACCTGTTAAAACAGTTAAACCAAACGCTAATGCAACACCTAAGAAACCAATCCCAAGTTCTGGATATGCAGCTGCAAGCACGGCACTACCACAACCACCAAAAACGAGCCAAAAGGTTCCCAGAAATTCTGCTAAATATTTGTTCATTGTTATCACCACATCAGTTATAAAAAAATAAAAAAGCAAGCATCCAAAAATTTATTATGGATATGTTTAACCTGCGTGAAAAAATTGTGAACTAATTCACATAGGTATATAGGCTCTTATATAAAACGAGCAATGAAACTGGTCAGTTGTGAAACAGTTAGTTCCTCAGTATTTTTATTAAGAATTGTAAGTTGTGTTGTTGTTCCGCCACTGTTGCGGGGTTTGACCTGTCCAGATCTTAAAAGCTCGCTGAAAAGCGCTTTGTTCAGAATAACAAAGTAGCAAGGCAATTTCCTGCAAACTGAGATGTGGATCTTTTAAATATTCTGTTGCCAACATAAAGCGAACTTGCTGCACCCGCTCCTGAAACGTGGTGTTTTGTTGTTGTAAATGGCGTTGTAGTTGACGTACAGAAAGCCCTAGTTTTTCTGCAATAAAATCGATTTGATATTGGTTTTTTTGTAGCCCGGTCAAGATAGCATGTTGCAGGCGTTGATCCAACTGGGTTGAATTGGGTAGTTTATCCAGCAAGGCGTGGGCTTGCTGCAACAGTAATTGCTGTAAAGTGTGATCGCCAGTTCGCAGGGGTTTAAAGGCTTCACTGACAGGGATCAGGAGTTGGGTTTTAGGCTGCTCAAAACGGACTTTACAATGGAAATACTGTTCATAAATGCTGATGTTTTTAGGTGCAGGATTCACAAAATGTACTTCATGTAAATGAATGCTGTCACCTGACATAAACAGTTTAAGAAACTGCACCATCAGCGCAATCGCAATTTCATCGGTCAGTTGAGTCGGATGGGGTTCAGGTGCTTCCCAGCGAATCGAACCATAGGGATGACTTAATTCCACCACCAACGGACTGCCATCATAAATCAGGCGATGAAAGTCATGATAACGTGCCAAAGCTTCGCCTAGATTTTCGCAAGACAAGGCCAGATAGGCAATAATGCCAAGATGCTTGGGCTGTACGTAGGCTGCAATTTGCAAGCCCAAACCTGCTTTTGGATGCAGGCGATTGAGGTCTTCCAACAGGTCACGCCAAATCACATAATCAAACCGTTCGAGATTTTGAACTTGTTGTAATTGTTCAGGAATTGCAATATTTTCTGCTTCGCAATAGGCCTTTAATAAATGCCCCAATCCCCCAAAAACAGAGCCTGTATAGTTCTTGAGTTGTGACATCCTGTCCACCTCGTGTTTTGTCGTGTTTTGTCAATATAAATATATCGCATCGTCAATACTTCGCCTACAAAAATTTATATCTTTAATAAAAATAAGGAAACATTTGGAGAAAACCATGATTAAGGGTTTTATCGCAGGCTTGGCTGTTGCAAATGCATTTGAGTGGTTTGCACATAAATACATTTTGCATGGGGTACATCGTCCTGGACAGCCACGTTATAGCCCTGTGCCGAAAAGCATGGAGTCACATTGGGCACATCACCGTGAAGTGCGTAAGCAGGCATTTTCAGATGATTGTTATGTAGAAGGGGTCGATCACTGGCGGACACGTAATGAAATCATGTCATTGGCTGTGGTGGCAGGCGTTGCCAGTGTTGCCTTTTATCCGATTTCAAAAGGTATGTCTTTGGCGGCGCTTTATAGTGCAGGTAACTATTATTATGTACATCGTCGTGCGCACTTAGAACCTGATTGGGCAAAACGAACCATTCCTTGGCATTATGATCATCATATGAACTCTAACCAAGATGCCAACTGGTGTGTGACTCGTCCATGGTTTGATTATGTGATGGGTACGCGAGTGGTGTCTTCTGCCGATTTAAAAGAGACCAATCCATTGGGTTTTCCTTTACCTGCGGCTTTGTCTAAAGTGTTGACGCAAGCGATAGAATCTGTCTTTCCTGCAAAATGGGTAGAACAAAAACCAAAATTGGTCGAGACGGCTATGCTTGAGCAACAGCAAAAACAAGCACAAGAATCGGTGGCTTGAATTTATGTACGAATAACAGAGGGCAGCATCTTTTTATTGACAAATCATGACGGCAAAAATAGGGTTTTGTCGTAAATTGTCAATAAAATTGGTTTTTAATGTCAATATTTCTGCTCATTTTCTCGCTAATTTAGCTCAAGCATTTTAAATGCTCAGAATTTGTTCAAATTGACCGTATTATGCTTACCCTCTAGCGTTGTATAACGCAGTTTCCTACCTTGCTCAGCAAGGTATTTTTTTGTCTGTTAAAAGATATTGTTTAATAAAAAACCTCTCCAGCGAGAGGTTTTTTATATAGCGCATTGATTAGAGACGCATTTCAATGCCTTGAGCAGCAAGGAATTGTTTTGCTTCAGGAATAGTATGTTGACCAAAGTGGAAAATAGATGCGGCAAGTACAGCATCTGCGCCACCTTTCAAGATACCATCAGCTAAATGTTGTAAATTGCCGACGCCACCTGATGCGATGGTTGGAATATTGACGCGATCATTGATCTGGCGCATCAAGGCAATGTCATAACCTGCCTTGGTTCCGTCAGCATCCATACTGGTAATCAGCAATTCACCAGCACCGAAGTCCGCCATTTTCACCGCCCACTCAATCGCATCGATACCTGTGGGTTTACGGCCGCCATGAGTGAAAATTTCCCACTTATTCTCGCCCGTTTTTTTCGCATCAATCGCGACCACGATACATTGTGCGCCAAAGCGTTGCGAGGCTTCCTGAACAAACTCAGGGGTAAATACTGCTGCCGAGTTGATACTGACCTTATCAGCACCTGCATTGAGCAGTAAACGGATATCTTCAACTTTACGGACACCACCGCCGACGGTTAAAGGTACGAAAACGCTTTCTGCCATGCGTTCTACGGTACGGTAAGTGGTGTCGCGTCCATGATGGGTAGCAGTGATATCTAAAAAGGTAATTTCATCGGCACCTTGTTCGTTATAGCGACGGGCAACTTCGACAGGGTCACCTGCGTCACGAATATCAAGGAATTGAACGCCTTTGACGACTCGACCATTATCAACATCTAAGCAAGGGATAATACGTTTTGCGAGCATAAAATTTTCCAAAAAATCGCCAATAAAGAAAGGGGTGCTACACCTTCATGGAGGGAACAGGTATTCTATCAAACTTCACAGCTATTTTTTGCAGGTTTTCCATGTCGGTTTATACCCCGTTGAGTTTAGAAGAAGTTCAAGCCTTTGCTGAGCCTTATGGTTTAGCGGTGATTGACCTGATTCCAATCCAAGGCGGTATTCAAAACACCAATTATTTTTTGGTGGATCAATCACAGAAACAATATGTTTTAACAGTTTTTGAAGAATTAGATGCTGAAGGGGCAGGTGAACTGGTGCCTGTATTGGACTGTTTGGGTGAGGCAGATGTGCCTGTGGCGGTGCCGTTAAAGCATCATGGTCAGGCAATTCATAGCATTGCTGATAAGCCAGCACAAATTGCGCCACGCTTGATGGGTGAGCATCCAGAAGATGCAACGATTGTACAAATCCAGGCAATTGCCCAAGCACAGGCAAAATTGCATTTGGCCTTGCAAGGTTTTCCTTTAGAACGTGATTTTAATCGGAATCATCAATATTGGTCAGAGGTTGCTGATCAGCTTAAACCTCAAATGAATGCCGAAGATCAGGCTCTACTGGCACAGGTTTTTCAGCAGTTTGTACAGATCACGCAACAACACCCAGATCGCCCTACAGGTTTTATTCATTCAGATTTATTTAGAGACAATACGCTGTTTGAAGGTGATCAACTGCAAGGTATTCTTGATTTTTATGAGTTAAATCAAGATGAATGGTTGTTTGATATCGCGATTAGTATCAATGACTTTTGTACCGCCTACCCACAAGCGCATTTAGATCAAGCGAAAGCAGATACGTTCCTCGCAGCGTATCAAGGTATTCGTACGCTGAGTGCAGATGAATTGGCTTGTTTGAATATTTTCTTGGCCATGGCAGCTTGCCGTTTCTGGAGTATGCGTTTACAGGTGGCACAGAAAAATGCCGAGCAAGGCCGTACAGGCGATGACATTTTGCAAAAAGATCCTCTGGAAATGCGCATGATGTTGCAAGACCGTTTACAACGAATCACAGCTTAGGAAAGAGTCATGCGAGATCAAGGTCGTTTAGTTGAATGGTTCGATGATAAAGGCTATGGGTTTATCCAGCCCAATGACACACAAAAAGATCGTGTCTTTATTCACATTAAAGACTTTGCTCGCACAGGGCCTCGACCATTGGTGGGTTGTGCGCTGGAATATGTAGTGATTCTGGATGAGCGCGGTCGTTATCGCGCTCAGCAAGTGGTTTATTTAAAAGCCTCTCAAGTCTTTGAACATAAAGCTAAAGTAGAGAAAACAACGACTTCTAAACCTTGGTCAGCCATGCAGATTGCGATCGTCATTTATATTGTCTTTATGGTGATCGCAAGCTTTAGCAAAGTGTTGCCACCGTATACCTTATTATTTGTCAGCTTGATGAATGTGTTGAGTTATTGGCTCTATGCGCAAGACAAAGAGGCGGCGCAATTGGGTAATCGACGTATTCCAGAACAGACCTTGCATATCGTAGATTCACTTGGTGGATGGTGTGCTGGTTGGCTTGCTCAGCAAAAACTGAGACATAAAACACAAAAACAACCGTTTCGTAAGATTTATTTCTGTACCATAGTCTTCCATATATTGTTGATATGTTGGTTAATTTCTCCACTCAATGTGTTTTATTGATCGGGGGAGCTTTGTTTCTGGAGATAAATAAAAATGAATTATTCCGTTGATCAAGATCCAAACCGTACTTTGACTTTGGTTCTTTATGTACTTTATATCATTGCCATTTTTACGGGTGGTTTATTGGCAATCATTGCTTTAATCATCAACTATGTAAAACGCAGTGATGTACAAGGTTCGATTTTTGAAAGTCACTTTACTTGGCAAATTCGCACCTTCTGGTGGTATTTGGCTTGGAATATTATTGCTTTTATACCGTTCTCGTTCCTGTTCTTTACCGGAGATAACAGCACGGCCTTTGCTGGTGTGGCCGTGTCTGCAACGACCTTTGCGTTTGCCGTGATCTTTGGTGCATGGATCTGGATTGTCTATCGTGCTATTCGTGGTCTGATTGCCTTAAATGACAATAAACCGATGTATCAAGATTAAGATTGCTCAGAACTCGCTTGGTAGCACTAAGCGAGTTCTGGATTATTGACTGCCTTTGTCGTTGAATGATAGCGATAGTGCGCACCGCGATGTTGTTCTGTCAGAAGTGGACCTTGACCAAACAGCTTTTCGCGTAAGGTTCCTTCAGTATAGTCCGTTTGATATACCCCACGTTGCTGAAGTTCAGGTACTAAATATTCCACCACATCTTCAAAGCTTTGATGCGCCAAGATATAAGCCAAGTTAAAGCCGTCAATATCGGTTTCTTCAGTCCATGCTTGTAGCTGATCGGCTACAGTCGCAGCTGAGCCCACCAAGATTGGGCCATTCCCGCCAATACTAATAAATTTCGCAATCTCTTCAATGGTCCAAATACGATTCGGATCTGCTTTTACATAAGAATCAAGCATCGATTGGATTGCATCGGTATGAATATATTCAACTTTGTCTTCCGCATGAAATTGTGAAAAATCGACTCCAGACCAGCCAGATGCCAAAGTTAAACCGCCGTGATAACTGGCGTAGTTTTGATAGTCTTTAAATTTCGCCTGAGCTTTTGCATCGCTTTCATCGACCACGATCGACAGCATGGTATAGATCAAAATCGAATACGGGTCTTTGCCCTGCTCAATCAGCTTGGAACGGATGCCTTGTACCAGTTTTTTCACAGCTGCTTTGGTCGGTGCTGAAATAAATACACATTCTGCATTTTGGCTGGCAAATAACTGCCCACGATTGGATGCACCTGCTTGATAAAGCACAGGGGTGCGTTGCGGGGAGGGCTCACAAATGTGGATGCCAGGAACACTGAAATATTGACCTTGATGGTTGATCGGATGAACTTTGCGATGGTCTGCAAAAATCCCTAGTTCCTTATCACGCAAGACCGCATCCTGCTCCCAAGAACCTTCCCAAAGCTTGTAGAGAACCTCGAGATATTCATCCGCAATATCATAGCGTTGATCATGGCTGACTTGAGTTTTAAGGCCTAAATTTTTTGAACCACTCTCCAAGTATGAAGTCACAATATTCCAACCAATGCGCCCTTTGGTCAAATGATCCAAGGTACTCATCCGCCGCGCAAAGGGATAGGGGTGTTCAAAAGAAATGGAGGTGGTAAGTCCAAAGCCTAAGTGTTTGGTGACAGCTGCCATGGCAGGCACGATTTGCAAGGGATCGTTGACAGGAACTTGGACTGCGCCAGTGAGGGCATGTTCTGCGGACTGATGATAAACATCGTAAATCCCTAAAACATCCGCAATAAAAACCCCATCAAACTTGCCACGCTCTAAAACTTTTGCCAAATCGGTCCAATATTCGAGGTCTTTATATTCGGTAGAACGATCAAGCGGATGTCGCCACAATCCTGGGGATTGATGCGCAATACAATTCATCTCAAAGGCATTAAATCTAATTTTCTTGGTCATTACTCTTTACTAAATGAAAGCTTTTTATAAATATTAATGAAAAAATATCTAATTTATTAATCATAAAAAATTCAATGTTTATCATGAATCTATTGAGTAGCGTATCTGGTTTCGCTTTTTATTATTCTTTTTTAATGAAATTCAAAAAGTTATTTTGTTTTCTCGGTATGCATGTATTGAGGTGTAAATGAATACTGTAAACGTGGTTTTTTATTTGATTTTAAATGACTATTTAAAAAAATCAGTGGGTGGGTGGTTTTATTTTAAATAAAAAGATTTGTTTCCAAATTTAACTTATAAATAGGCAATAAAAATAGTGCTAGTTTATTTTTATAAATGAGAAATGAGTATTTATAATGACCTCGAAAATAGAAATAAAACTGGAAGATGCACAGAGTATTCCCCAAGATTTTTACTTAAATAATACGCCAGCACATGTGATTGCTTCAGATCAGGAAGCACTCGCTGTGGCACATCGCTTAGCAGCTACTTTTGCCCAAGAGGCGGCGAAGCGTGACCATGAGCGAAAACTGCCCTTGCAAGAAATCCAGCAATATTCTGCCTCAGGTCTTTGGGGAATTAATATCCCGAAACAGTTTGGTGGTGCAGGGGTAAGTTATAAAACCCTTGCTGAGGTCGTGACGATCATTTCCAGTGCAGATTCATCTCTGGGGCAAATTGCACAAAATCATTGGGCCTTTTTAGAACATATCCGTTTGGATGCTTCATTGGAACAACAGCAATTCTTCTTTGCACAAGTATTGGCAGGTAAGCGTTTAGGCAATGCATTTTCTGAAAAAAACTCAAAAACAGTCGCGGATCTGACCACTAAAATTGAATTCAAAGATGATTATGCGGTCATCAGTGGCCAGAAATTCTTTGCCACGGGAGCATTATTGGCACATTGGATTCCTGTGGTTGCAGTCAGTGATGATGCAAAAGTATTTGCTGCACTGGTGCCACAACATACGCCAGGATTGACCATTGTAAATGACTGGAGCAGTTTTGGTCAGCGCACCACAGCCAGTGGCAGCGTGCAGCTAGATCATGTGCGTGTCGATCTGAAATATGTGGTTCCGATTCATCAGGCTTTTGAACGTCCTACTGCAGCAGGTGCAATTTCGCAAATTATTCAGTCAGCTGTCGATGCCGGTATTGCACGTGGGGCAATTGAGGAAACGATTGGTTATGTCCGTGAATATGCACGCCCTTGGATTGATTCAGGTTTGGAACAAGCCTCTGACGATCCCTATACGATTAGTAATATCGGTGAGCTGAAAATTAAACTGCGTGCTGCGGAGGCGGTTTTAGCTTTGGCGGGCGAGGCTATTGATCGCGCTTTAGCAAATCCCACTGAGGAAACCGTGACCGAGGCAACGTTGATTACCGCCGAGTCTAAGGTACTGACCACTGAAATTGCATTGTTGGCGGCCAATAAATTATTTGAGTTATCTGGTACGCGCTCGACCTTATCCGAGTTGAATCTGGATCGGCACTGGCGTAATGCACGAACACATACGCTGCATGATCCCGTACGTTGGAAGTTTAATCTGGTGGGTAATTATTATCTGAATGGTGTGGCACTACCACGTCATGCGTGGAGTTGAGAGGAGCGTATTATGACAATTCAAAGCAATCAAAATCTCTCATTGGGTGCGCATTATGAGCAGGTGGCGGGCAAGTTCCGTCCGATCTTTGCGCGTATTGCAGAGGGTACGTTAACCCGTGAAAAGCATAGAATTTTACCTTATGAGCCCATTCAATGGCTTAAGCAGGCTGGCTTTGGTGCCGTACGTGTCCCTGTGGCTTTTGGTGGTGATGGCGTTTCACAAAAGCAATTATTTCAGTTGTTGATAGAACTTGCTCAAGCCGATTCCAATGTGGTGCAGGCATTACGCGGTCATTTTGCCTTTGTCGAAGATCGTCTAAATGCACACAAAACTGAACCTCAGACCGTATGGTTTGAACGATTTGTACGTGGGGAAATTGTTGGTAATGCATGGACTGAAATTGGTAAAGTCGAAATCGGGGATGTCGTGACCCGAGTGACGGCAGCACAAGATGGAAAATTACGTGTGAATGGTCAGAAATATTACTCCACAGGCACGATTTTCGCAGACTGGATTGATTTATTCGCTTTGGATGAAACCACCAATCAACATGTCATTGCTGCGGTTTCCACTCAAGCAGAAGGAATTGATATTGTCGATGACTGGGATGGTTTTGGTCAAAAAACCACGGGCAGTGGAAGCTTAACACTTAGCAATGTCGAGATTGCCCGTGATCATGTCCTTGTCTTTGAAAATCGATTTAAATATCAAACCGCTTTTTATCAAGTGGTGCATCTGGCGACTTTGGCGGGCATTGCACAAAGTGCAGTACAAAACTTTAAGCAGGAAGTGCAGAAGCGTACTCGTATTTATAGCCATGGCAACGCGGGTTTAGTACGCGATGATGCGCAAATTTTGCAGGTAATTGGCAAAGCCTCTGCGCAGGCTTATGCGGCTCAAAGTATTGCACTAAGTACTGCGGAAGCATTGGATGAGGCCTATCTGCATCATTTTCAAAATGATGAGCAGGCTGAGTTAGCAGCCAACGAACGTGCCGAGTTAGCGTCATCACAGGGGCAGGTGGTGATTGCGGAATTGGTGTTGAATCTGAGTAGCGAGCTGTTTAATGCTCTGGGTGCATCCGCCAGTACCACGGAAAAACAGCTAGATCGCTTTTGGCGGAATGCACGTGTCATAGCCTCTCATAATCCACTTATTTATAAGCAGAAAGTGATTGGCGACTGGGAAGTCAATCAAGCTCCCTTGCCTTATGTCTGGCAAATTGGAAATAGTCCTGTTGCAGCGAAACAAAACGAAATTCCTGCCTAGAGAAAACTACAGTGAATAACAGTGCTTATTTTTCATCGGCACTGTTATTTATCTTCTCAATTGCCTTATTTATTTTCTATAATTTTCTTCTTTTCAAAAAATTTAAATTTCAGCTCGCTGACTAAAATACCGAGTACCACCAATAAGCCACCAAACAAAGCCAATAAAGTTAAGCGTTCTCCAGCAATACGACCGATTACACCTGCCCATACGGGTTCACCTGCATAAATAATCGCAGCACGTGTTGGATCAACCATCCGTTGCGCCCAGTTCATCACAAACTGAATTAAGGCACTGGCAAGTCCTAACGCCACGGCAATAATCACCAAACCCCATGAGAAGTTGGGGATACTGTGTTCACCCACCATGGGCATACTGGCAAAAGACAATAATGATGCCACCGCCAATTGAATGACTGTGACCCGTCTTAGGTTTACTTTTCCTGCAAAATAACCAATCAGAATAATTTCTAAAGCGACGGCAAGAGCACAGATTAGGGTTAAGATTTGGCCATAACTAAAGTTAATATTTGAAAAGCCATTACCCGTTAAAAAGATCAATCCGATAAAGGCCAACGCAGTACCGACCCATGTCATCAAGGGCGGTCGTTTTTGAAAGATCGCCCACATGAGAATTGGGACGAGGGGGACATATAGTGCGGTTAGAAAAGCAGACTCGCTGCTCAGAATCGTTTGCAGCCCAATGGTTTGTGTACCATAACCAATTGCAATCAAAACGCCTATCGCTGCACCTGCCATGCTTTCTTTGAGTGTTAGCCCACGCATCGATTTCATTGAAATCAAGAAAATGGCTAGGGTTGCAACTGCAAAACGACAACCTACGAAAAACATGGGGGTACTAAAGTTCAGTGCATATTGCACGGCTAAAAAAGTGCCGCCCCAGATCATGGTAATAATAATAAGTGCAATTTGTGCGGCTTTAGGGGATTGTGATAAAGCAGTCAAGACATCGCTCCAGTGAGATATAGTGCAATATATTGCACATGTTGCATTGCTTTGAACTATTGTGCAATATATTGCTCATATTTTTATTTGTTGTGATTATCAATGAGTCATTCAGAGGTGGTATTGGAATATGTCGGACAGAATATCCGCCTTTTCCGAACGGAACGTCAATTGAGTCAGCAAGAATTGGCAGACCAAGCTGGTGTTAGTCGCCGTACCATCGCAGCCTTAGAAACAGGGCAAGTCAACATTAGTTTGGCCAAGCTGGATGCAATTGCAACAGCTTTGGCTGTGGACTTTAAAAGATTGGTCAGTGCATCGGCCTTAAATGAATCTGCGATTGTGAATACCTTGGCTTGGCAAGGACAGTTTCCTGAAAGTCGGGCAACTTTACTCGCCGCTGTACCTGCCCACGCTCAGGTGGAATTATGGAACTGGAGCTTAGCTGTTGGAGAGATCTATCAGGCTGAAGCGGACCCAAAAGGTTGGCAAGAATTGATTTATGTCTTAGAGGGAGAATTAACCCTGTCGTTTGAACATGAAAATCGAGTCGTTCAGGCAGGGGATTCAATTTTATTTGAAAGCTCTGTCGATTATCGGTATCTCAATCAGGGCGACACCCGCGTGCGCTTTATTCGCAACGTCATTTATTAATCCTGAAAAAGCGCTTGAGCTGGTTGCTTTAAGCGCTGTAGTTTGACGGATTTTGGATTGGGTTCATGCATTTTCGAGCATATTAAATCGAAGTCTGATGTGTACCATATTTCTCAATCATGATTGAACTTGCTTCGTTGAGACCTCGCACACTGACGTGCACGCCTTTACGCTGGAATTTATGCACTACACTGTCGATCATCGCCACTGAGGTGACATCCCAAATATGTGAATGGGTTAAATCAATCATGACGTCATTGACGTCTTCGTTGAAATCAAAACACTGCATGAATTTTTCTGACGAACTAAAAAAAATCTGCCCTTTGAGATCATATACCCGTGTAGAACCTTCAAAATAGCACTCAACACGAATGTCTTGTTCTAATTTATTGGCAAGGAATAATGCTGATAACAACACACCTGTCAGTACACCCAAGGCTAAATTATGGGTAGCGACCACAACAATGACGGTGGCAAGCATCACGATATTGCTGCTCATAGGATTGTTTCTAAAACTGCTGATGGATTTCCATTCGAAAGTGCTGATAGAAACCATAATCATGACCGCAACCAAGGCTGCCATTGGAATCACTTTCAACCAGTCACTGATAAAGACCACTAAAATTAAGAGGAAAATACCTGCTGAGAAAGTTGATAAACGGGTCAACCCACCTGATTTGACATTAATCATGGACTGTCCAATCATGGCGCAACCTGCCATGCCACCCATAAAACCAGAAGCGATATTGGCGATACCTTGACCCTTACATTCTTGAAACTTGTCGCTTGGGGTATCGGTCATTTCATCAATAATGGTCGCGGTCATCATCGACTCAAGTAAACCCACTGCAGCCAAGGCAACAGCATACGGAAAGATAATTTTTAAGGTTTCAAAGTTGAAGGGAATATCTGGAATCAAGAATACAGGAAGTGTATCGGGTAATGAGCCCATGTCTCCGACGGTTCGAATATCAATGCCGAAGTAGAGGGCGAGCAGCGTGATTGTAATAATACAGACCAAAGGCGAGGGGAGTAATTTTCCAATCTTCGGGATGAGTGGAAATACATAGATAATGACCAGACCCAGTAAAACCAATGCATAGACCTGCCACGTTACATGCACCAGTTCAGGCAGTTGCGCCATAAAAATTAAAATCGCCAGCGCATTGACGAATCCAATCACTACAGATTTGGAAACAAAGCGCATGAGTTTCGCCAGCTTTAAATAGCCAGCCATGATTTGTAAAACACCCGTGAGCAAGGTGGCGGCAAGTAGATATTGCAAGCCATGCTCTTTGACTAAACTGGCCATGACGAGAGCCATTGCACCCGTTGCAGCAGAAATCATCGCGGGACGACCGCCGACAAACGCAATCACAACTGCGATACAGAACGAAGCGTATAAACCGACTTTGGGATCTACCCCTGCAATGATAGAGAAGGCAATGGCTTCAGGAATAAGTGCTAAACCGACAACCAGTCCAGCCAAAATATCCGCACGGATATTGGAGAACCATTGCGCTCGAATATTGGATAACATAGAAATAGCCTATTCTTTAGGAATTTTTAAAGGCTAGTGATGTGATATACAGACACACAACTACACCACATCACTAGACAGTGATGAGTTAATACATAGGGCATGTAAAAAACTTAAGGTGGCGTAAGCATCATGTGAGGAGAGAAGACCTGAATTGGGACTGCGGCTAGAATAACATTCAAAGGACCAAAGCTCTAGCTATTCTGACAATAACTAGAGCTGACAATGCTTAGAGCGATTGTTGGTCTAACAATAACTGCGCTTCACGAAGACTTAATGTGCCTTCATAGATTGCACGACCTGTGATCGCACCTAGGATGCCTTTTTTGTCTTTTAGATTACGGACATCATCCAGATTGGTAACACCACCTGACGCAATTACAGGCAGACCTGAATAATTGGCCAAGTTCACAGTTTGTTCAACGTTAACACCCTGCATCATGCCATCACGGGCAATATCGGTATAAACAATGCTTGATACGCCTGCATCCGCAAAACGTTTGGCAAGATCAGTCGCTTTCACATCAGTGACATTGGCCCAACCATCTGTTGCCACCATACCGTTGATCGCATCGATACCGACAATAATATGACCTGCAAAGCGTTTACATGCTTCTTCCACAAACTCAGGCTCTTTTACTGCTTTGGTGCCGATAATTACGAAAGAAACGCCAGCTTCTAAATAATGTTCGATGGTTTCGAGTGAACGGATACCGCCACCAATTTGAATTGGTAGTTCAGGCTGCGCACGCGCAATGGCTTCAACCACAGGTTTATGAATCGGCGTACCTGCGAAAGCACCATTTAAATCGACTAAATGTAAACGACGTGCGCCTTCATCCACCCAATGTTGTGCAGTTGCCACAGGGTCTTCAGAGAAAACGGTATCGTCTTCCATACGTCCTTGTTTTAAACGGACACATTTACCATCTTTCAGGTCAATTGCTGGGATGATTAGCATGCTTTCGCTCCTTGCGTCATCATAGAGTTTAAATTGTCTACATATTAGCAAAGTATTGATCAATCGCTAAGCCTTGTCTGCTGAACCTTCAAGTATTCTCATGATTTGTTGCAATAATTGTGATGTGAGTAATCGTTGCTGATACAGTTTTTCGAAGCATAAGAATGCTGCATAGGCATCCGCTGCGGCATAATTGATTTGTTGTGGGCTGAGATTTTTAACCGACCAATTTGAGGTGCTGACTTTCTTGCTTTTGGCAAAATAACGTTGGAACAGCAGGGCAATTGCTGTTTGGATACCGACTTGAGCGCTATAGCCAAAATTTGCAAAGCTTTTGGACAGATCAATCATGGATTGAGGATTGATTCCTTTAGCACGAAAAATATGGGCGTCATTCTTTAATCCAAAACCGACTTTTAGTTGCTGTTCATTTTCGAGAATAGGTCGAAGAAAATCTAAAATTTCAGCATTGACTTGGAATAGATAAGCTCTATCTGGTGTTGCAAGTTGGATCAGGTGAGGGCCTGTCGATTTTTCTCCAACTTTGAACATTGGCTTGGATTCAGTATCAAAGCCAAAAACCTGAGTGGAGTGCAGTTCAGCTTGGATGGCTAAACACTGTTCAAGCGTTTGGATGACCAAGATACGATCTGTGTTTAGGTTTTGAAATGCAGGCAATGCGCGGATTTGTTCTTTACTTAACGGAACGGTGGATGGCTGCATATTCATCAGATTAAAAGTTCAAAGCGTTTGATTGAGCTTAAAGGGTTTTATTGAAATAAAAAAGCCAAGTCGGAACTTGGCTTAGTAAACATGACGTATTTATTCAGCTTGATTTATCTGTTGCTCAATCTGAGCTTGCTGGCTTCTTTGCACATATTCCTGATATGCAGGAACTGCGCTGCCCACTAAGGCAAAAATGACGGCAAGTGGAATAATTACAATATAAATCCAGCCCAAGACTTTTTCCCAGCCTGATGTCTCACGTTCAACACCAAACTTATTTTCGCCTGCCGTTCCTTTGGCACAGAGTAGATAAATAATGAAAATGAAATTTACAAAGGGAACAATGGCTAATAACGACAACCAACCCGTTTGATTTCGGTCATGTAGACGACGAATGGTAAATACAAAAGAAAAATAGACGAACACGATATAGAGAATGATAAACAGGACAATTGCGAGGATTGGATAATCTTGCCCTTGTTCGAGATTGCCACCAGTCACGAGCACAGCGCCAAATGCCAAGACAAAAATGATAATCACTGCGGCGATTGAACTTAACAATGTCCAAGCTGCATAGGAAAGCCGACCAAAACGGCCTTTGTGGCTCAGTGGATGATCCACGTTTTGAGTTAATGAATTCATTGTTATTCCTATCTAAGTGTTTTTATGGGATTGCAAAACTTAAAAAATGTATTATGCCTTAGAATATTAAAGAAATTTTCTAAAATTAATGCTTAAATTATTTTATGAATAACAGATCAAGTCATAACAAAGGACTTGATCTGTATGAGCGAAGCTTAAATCTTCCATTCCACAAAGTTTTTTAACAACTGCAAACCAGCGGTATGACTTTTTTCAGGATGGAATTGGGTCGCAAACAAATTGTCTTTATGAATAGCGGTGCAGAAATTCACGCCGTAATCACAGGTTGCTGCGATGATTGAGGTGTCTTTAGGTTCCACATAATAGCTATGTACAAAGTAGAAACGTGCATCTTGCTCAATGTTATTCCACATGGGATGACTTGGATCAAGTTGATGTACTTGGTTCCACCCCATGTGTGGCACTTTTAAATTTGGAATTTCAGGAAAGTGTTTTCCCACACCTTCAAAAATACCCAAAGCATCTACACCACCATTTTCTTCCGAACGTTGTAGCAGCGCTTGCATGCCGACACAGATCGCTAAAACAGGTTTGTTGAACGCGGCTTTATGTACCACGTCATCAATCCCTGCTTCACGCATGCCTTGCATGCAGTCACGCATAGCACCAACACCCGGAAAAACAATTTTATCCGCTTTGGCAATCAGTTTAGGATCATTGGTGACATCAACTGTTGCCCCAACATGCTCTAAGGCTTTTGCCGCAGAGTGCAAGTTGCCCATACCATAATCAAGTAACGCAATACGGGTCATTACAAACTACCTTTGGTCGAAGCAATGGTATTTTCTGCACGTGGATCAACTTCACAGGCCATGCGCAATGCACGCGCCAGTGCTTTAAACACACTTTCGATCTGATGGTGGCTATTTTTGCCTTTCAGGTTATCAATATGTAATGTCATCAGTGCATGATTGACAAAACCTTGGAAAAATTCCGAGAATAAATCGACATCAAAGCTTCCGACGCGGGCACGTGTATATGGGATATCCATAAATAAGCCTGGACGACCAGAAAGATCGACGACCACACGAGACAGTGCTTCATCTAATGGTGCATAAAAATGACCATAACGACGTAAGCCCTTTTTATCACCCAAAGCTTGCGCAAAGGCTTGTCCCAAGGTGATTCCACAGTCTTCAACGGTATGATGATCATCAATTTCTAGGTCACCATCGCAATGAATGTCTATATCAAATAGACCATGACGCTTGATTTGATCAATCATATGGTCTAAAAATGGAACTCCAGTGTTGAGTGTGCCTTGACCAGTACCATCGAGATTGAGACGAACTCGAATTTTTGTTTCGTTGGTATTTCTTACCACTTCACTGATACGTTGCGTCATGGACACGTTCCTCAAAAAACGTCAAAAATGATTGAATTAAAAACCAATAGTTTCGCTGTGACGAAAAAGTGACAGCATCATAGTTTGCTCAGGAGGGTTAATCAATGCCTATTACCGTACATGCTTACAGTTCTCTGGATAATCTAGGAATTCGTACTCAGCTAGAGCGACTTTACGATACCAGCCCAGAGTTTGGTGATGGGCAAGATGCACTGGAACAACTTGAACAAAATCTCCAGCAATATACCACAGTTTACACTGCCGAATTTAACACCAAAATTATAGGTGCAATTTGGGCAACAGGACAAGGCGAAAGCCGTGTTTTGGAATATATTGTGGTGCATCCAGCCAATCGTGGCCGTGGGGTTGCAGAACGTTTGGTTGAAGAAGTTTGCCGTATGGAGGAAGAGCAGGGTGTTAAACAGTTTGAGCCAGGTTGTGGGGCAATTCACCGCTGTTTATCGCATCTTGGGAAAATCTAAAGCCGCTTAGCTTGCTCTTTGGAGTAAAAATAAGCGCTTAAGAGAAAAATCCACAAATTTGCTTGACGGGCTTAGACAAACATTGTTTAATACGCCCACTTTGGCGTGATAGCTCAGTAGGTAGAGCAACGGATTGAAAATCCGTGTGTCCCCAGTTCGATCCTGGGTCTCGCCACCATAAATTTGTATTTTCAATCCCTGATCCCATCAGGGATTTTTTTTTATCCGAAATTTGATTGCGTGAAAAATGTGCATTCAAATCAAAAGCCCATGATAATTATTGACTATTCAGCTGAGATACGGCTTAATACACCCCATCGGCGTGATAGCTCAGTAGGTAGAGCAACGGATTGAAAATCCGTGTGTCCCCAGTTCGATCCTGGGTCTCGCCACCATATTCAAAAAGCCTCAAACGAAAGTTTGGGGCTTTTTTTATCTCTATCATATTTTGCTATATTGGTGCTCAGTCAAAAATTTTAAGAAGAAATCACGATGAAAGACTTATTTTCTGAGCAAAGTGAACTTTATCAACAGGCGCGACCAAGTTATCCACAATTGCTGATCAAAAGCGTATTAATGCACCTCAATCACTTTGAGCGAGCGTGGGATTGTGGTGCGGGTTCAGGGCAATTGACGCAGTTGATCGCACCCTATTTTGAAACGGTGGTCGCGACTGATCTCAGTCAGAGCCAATTGGATCAAGCACCTGCATTTGCCAATGTCGAATATTTACAACAAGCTGCTGAACAACGTGCTTTCCCTGACCAGTACTTTGACTTGATTACCGTTGCACAGGCGATTCATTGGTTTGATTTTGAAAAATTCTATGCAGAAGTGAAACGGACATTAAAGGTCGATGGTATTTTTGCAGTCATTGGCTATGGTCTATTACAGCTTGATGATCAGGATTTAAATGATCGCGTACAGCGCCTCTATCGAGAGACTTTAAATGGCTTCTGGGACGCAGAGCGACGTTATATCGATGAGCATTACCAAACCATTCCATTTCCCTTTGAGGGAATTCCAATGCCGCAGTTCCAGATTGAATTGACATGGACAGGGCCGCAGCTTTGGGATTATCTCAATACTTGGTCGGCGTTAAAGCATTACCAAGATCAATTGCATGTTAGTGCTTTGGCAGATTTACAGGATATCTTGCAGATTCAAAAGCCGATACAGGTCACTTTTCCAGTGTTGCTCAGAGTTGGGCGATAAGTGGTTTAAAAGTCAGTCAATAAAAAAAGCATGCCGAAGCATGCTTTTTGATGGGGAATAGGGGTGGATTAAGCTGATTTAGCAATATCCACACGCGCTAACATATGACCTGTTTCTTCAAAGTTGGCATGCCATGACAATGCTTCACGAAGAATATGAGGGGTATGACCACCACGTTCGCAAGCGCGGTCGAAGTAATCATTTAACGCACCTTGATAAAGTGGATGTACGCAGTTGTCGATAATGACACGAGCACGTTCACGTGGCGCTAAACCACGTAAATCAGCCAAACCAACTTCTGTTACCAAGATATCCACGTCATGTTCATTGTGATCGACATGGCTGACCATTGGGACGATCGATGAAATATCACCGCCTTTGGCAATTGATTTGGTTACGAAGATTGCGAGGTGTGCGTTACGGGCAAAGTCACCTGAACCACCAATACCATTCATCATTTTGGTGCCACATACATGGGTTGAGTTCACGTTGCCGTAAATATCGAACTCAAGCGCAGTGTTAATCCCGATAATGCCTAGGCGACGCACGATTTCAGGATGGTTTGAAATTTCTTGTGGACGTAACACCAACTTGTCTTTGTATTTTTCAAGATTACCAAAAACGCGCTCGCCACACTGTGCTGATAAGGTGATTGAGCTACCCGAAGCAAACTTCATTTTGCCTGCATCAATCAGTTCAAAAGTACAGTCTTGCAGTACTTCTGAATACATGACCAAGTCTTCGAAATTCGAATCTTTAAGTCCTGTTAAAACAGCATTAGCAATTGAACCAATACCTGCTTGCAACGGCCCTAAATTCTTCGCTAAACGGCCTTCAGCCACTTCTTTTTCGAAGAATTTAATCAGGTGGTTGGCAATGCCTTGAGTTTCAGCATCAGGTGCGGTCACAGTTGATGGAGAATCCGCCGTATCATTCAATACGATACCCACAATTTTCGCTGGATCAATTGGAATCGCAGTCGAACCAATACGATCATCCACTTGCGTTAAAGGTAGTGGGGTACGCGTAGGGCGATAGGTTGGGATATAAATATCGTGTAGACCTTCGAAGTTTTCACTAAGAGACGTATTGATTTCAACAATCACTTTTTCTGCAAAAATGGCAAAACTTGCCGAGTTACCTACAGATGTGGTTGGAACGATATGACCATCTTCGGTAATCGCTACGGCTTCGATCACCGCAACATCAGGACGTTTCAATTGCTGGTTACGCATCTGCTCAACAGTTTCAGACAAATGCTGATCGATAAACATCACTTCGCCGTTGTTAATCGCGCGACGCAAGGTATTGTCGACTTGGAATGGCATACGACGGGCAAGAACACCAGCTTCCGTCAATTGTTTGTCTAAGTCATTGCCGAGACTTGCACCCGTAATTAATGTGATTTTTAACGGATTCTTTTTCGCTTGTTCAACCAATGCTTGTGGTACTGCTTTCGCTTCACCAGCACGGGTAAAACCGCTCATACCAACCGTCATATCATTTTTAATAAACTGAGCTGCCTGCTCTGCACTCATTACCTTGTCATGCAGCGACGCAAGGCGAATACGACTTAAAGACATCATCCATTCTCAATATTGCTTTTCATTGGTTATGGATTCTATCGCTAAAACATGAAAAGTGGATTGAAATAAGGCTAAGGTCTAATACAGGTGAATACGCTTTATTCAGTTGCGATGCGATAGGCGATTTTCTGTGTGATATTTAATTGAATTCATGCAGAAAAACAAATTGGGTCTTGGATTTTGCTTCATGCTTAGACGCTCTTCAACGGAATAAAAGTCTTCAGTCTGGTGGTGTTCTGATTGAAGACTTTAGTCGAAGAGAGAGGGGTGCGTTGGACACTTAAGCGCAGTTTTTAAAAGCGCCCTGTCAAGGTTTGTTTGATTTTGTCGATTGCGTTATTTTGAGGTTCTTCCTCTGGCGCGATATTGATTGGAAGGGAAATCACCACTTCCAAACCACCTTGTTCACGATTGCGGATGCTGATTTGTCCTTGGTGAATATCGACAATACGTTTCACAATAGCCAGTCCAAGCCCACTCCCTTGTATGGTGCGAGCGGAGTTGCCGCGAACAAAGGGTTGCATCAGCTCTTCCACTTGATCGGGTGGAATGCCTTCACCATGATCTGCAACTGTAATTAAAATATGGTCATCGACGTGGCTGGCAGAGAGTTCAATTGGCTCTGCACCATAGCGCTTGGCATTATTGACCAAATTGGCAATCAAACGTTTTAAAGACAAGCTGCGGGCTGGAATGATCGGTAGCTCTTGCGCTTGAAAACGAATATCTAGCGGTTTGAACTGTACCACCACTTCTTGTAATAGGGTATTCAGATTAGTGTCTGTGAGCTCTTCATCTGAACCATCACGCATATAGGAGATGAACTGATTCAGAATCGCATCCATGTCATCGACATCGTAGATCAGGCCTTCACGAAAGAACTCATCTGGCAGCATTTCTGCGGTGAGGCGGATGCGTGTCAGTGGTGTGCGTAAATCATGGGAAATACCTGCCAACATAATTTGGCGATCACGTTCGGTCTGCTCAAGCGTATATACCATGTGGTTAAAGGCTTGATTGACCTGACGGATTTCGAGTGGACCATGGTTGGTATCCAGATAGGGTGCTTTACCTGTTTTACTATAATTATTGGCTGTATTTTGTAGGCGACGCAAAGGTCGGTTCATTTGTCGAACCAAAATCAAAATAATGATGGAAGATACGATTGGAACCCCAAATAACCATGCAGCGATCAACTCTACGCTGTAGTTGGTATAGGTTTTGAGTGGCTCTCTCACCCAGTTGCCATTCATCTCTGGTGTTTGAATCCAGATACGAGGGATCGGTTTAAATTTAAAATAAACGGTGACGTTTTCTACACCGAGTTCTTTTGCCAGTTTAGATTCGATCTGATTGGTGAACAGTTCCGCCAAGAATTTGTCTTCAACTTTGGGGAATTCTCTAGGATCGGTCACGTATTCAATGCCAATCCGATTTTTTAGCCAAGTGTCGACATCGACCTCACTGTCGCGATGCAGAATACGGATATCCGGATTATTGACCAGTTCTAACTCAATCGCGAGATAACGGGCGTGTTGCTGTAACTCAGGAAGATAGAGAGTGCGCCAAAAGAACCACAAGGACATAAATAGGCTGAAAAATACCATGAACAAGACCAAGATGGTCGTACGCATGGCAGCAGAACGCGGTTTAATTTTATCTAAAAAACGTTCCCATTGGGTTCGTGGCCTTTCGGAATAAGCCGCGAACTCAGTGAATTCTTGTGGATCAATTGGTTCAAGTTTCAACGTTTTATTTCCTAAGCTTATTCAGCACCATCTGGAACAAAAACGTAACCCACACCCCATACCGTTTGGATATAGCGTGCACGAGCAGGGTTATCTTCAATTAAACGACGTAGGCGAGAGACTTGGACATCAATCGAGCGCTCCATCGCACCCCATTCACGGCCACGCGCCAAATTCATCAATTTATCGCGTGTCAGTGGTTCGCGAGGATGCTGAACCAGTGCTTTCAATACGGCAAACTCGCCTGTGGTTAAGGTAACGACTTGACCTTCACGGGTTAAGGTACGAGTAGAAAGGTCGAGTGACCAAGGACCAAAGCTCACCACTTCCACTTGTTGGCTTGGCGCACCAGGTACTTCACGCACTTGGCGACGCAATACTGCACGGATACGAGCCAACAATTCATTTGGGTTGAATGGTTTTGGTAAATAATCATCTGCGCCTGCTTCAAGGCCTGCGATACGATCAGAGTCACTGCCACGCGCTGTCAGCATAATAATGGGTGTATCGATATTTGACTGGCGTAAACGACGACAGATACTTAAACCATCTTCTACAGGGAGCATAAAATCAAGCACGATCAGCGAGAACAATTCACGTTGCAGTAAACGGTCCATTTGGGTTGCATCATGGGCAGTTTTTACCACAAAGCCTTTATCTTCTAAAAAGCGTTGTAACAGCGTACGCAAGCGCACATCGTCATCGACCACTAAGATGCGTTCGACCCGGTCTGTCTCATGGTGTACAGTTTCCGTCGATTCGGCAGGTACAACTAAACTCATGATGTGCTCCTTTATCGTTTATTGTCATCGTCTTTATGCAATGCGATTGTGAAATATCAATAGACCTTTGAGTATACGATTCATTGCACAGTTTTGGCTATGTTATAAAGCAACAAATATTGCCAATAAAATCAAGAGATAGATACCAAATATATACAGGCAAAATTATGACAATCAATCTATTTTTCAATATTTAGGCGAAAAAATCTTGGTATTTTAGAAACATTCAGCGATTTGCATAAACTACTTGCACAATATTCAAAAAAACAATGGTGGATTTTATAGCCATGAACTTTATAATCAGTGCTTTTAGACTTAACCCTTGTGGAATCAATCACGATGACTGACTTAGTTCAGCAGTTGGCAAATGAACTTGCCGTACGTCCAAACCAAGTAGAAGCTGCTATTCGTTTAATTGATGAAGGTGCTAGCGTTCCTTTTATTGCACGTTACCGTAAAGAAGTCACGCAAGGCTTAGACGATACGCAATTACGTCAACTCGATACACGTTTAACATATTTACGTGATTTATTTGAGCGTCGTGAGAAGGTGATCCAATCTTTACAAGAACAAGATAAATTAAGCGATGATTTATTGGCGCGTGTAAATGCAGCTGAGACTAAAAACGCATTAGAAGAAATTTATGCTCCATACCGTCCAAAACGGACCAGCAAATCATTTAAGGCGAGAGAAGCTGGCTTAGGCATCATTGCTGAAAAAATTATTGCAGATCAAGTTGATCCAACTGAAGCTTTGGCTGGTTTTAGTCATGAAGACTACTCAGATGTTGAAAGCCAACTGGATGCAATTCAGCATATCTTGATTGATGACTGGGCGCAAAATATTGCGTTAACCACAGAATTAAAACAAACTTTTGCTAAAACTGCGGTGTTGAAAAGTGCGGTTGCTTCTGAAGAGAAAAAAGAAGTTGGCAAAAAATTCCGTGATTATTTCGAATTCTCTGAAAACTTTAATAAAGTCCCTTCACATCGTTTATTGGCAATGCTGCGTGGCCGCCAAGAAAATGTATTGGGTTTGAAAGTTGATGGCGAAGATGATGCTCCATTGGCTCGTATTGAAACTGAATACAATCTTGAACAAATTCAACCACAAACGCGTCAGGATTATTTAAAGCAAACGGCAAAGCTATTCTGGTTAGGCAAGATTCGTCCGCAAATCGAACATTCATTATTAACGGATAAACGTTTGGCTGCTGAAGCTGAAGCAATGGATGTATTTGCTGAGAACTTGCGTCATTTATTGCTTTCTGCGCCTGCTGGTGGTCGTACAACTTTAGGTGTTGACCCTGGTATCCGTACAGGCGTGAAGCTTGCCGTAGTGAGTAATGCTGGTGATGTTCTTGCGCATAGCACCATTTATCCATTCGCTCCAAAAGAAGATAAAGAAGGTTCTATTACAGAACTTGCACGTTTGTGTCGAGAGTTCCACGTGGAACTTATTGCGATTGGTAACGGAACAGCAAGTCGTGAAACCGAAGCTGTTGTTGCAGAAATGATGTCTGCCAATACTGATCTGCAACTTACACGTATCACTGTCAGTGAAGCGGGTGCATCGGTTTACTCTGCAAGTGAATTGGCTTCACAGGAGTTGCCTGAATTGGATGTTTCAATTCGTGGTGCAGTTTCAATTGCTCGTCGTTTACAAGATCCGTTGGCTGAACTCGTTAAAATTGATCCTAAATCGATCGGTGTAGGTCAATATCAGCATGATGTGAACCAAGCAGGTTTGGCAAAAACATTGGATGCTGTGGTTGAAGACTGTGTGAATGCTGTGGGCGTGGATGTAAATACTGCTTCTCCAGCGATTCTGGCGTATATCGCAGGTTTAAATAAAGCAATCGCACAGCAAATTGTTGAATATCGTAAAGAAAATGGTCGTTTTGATAACCGTCAATCTTTGAAAAAAGTGCCACGTTTAGGCGAGCGTACTTTTGAGCAGTCGGCAGGTTTCTTGCGTGTGCAAGATGGTTCTGAGCCATTGGATGCGTCTGCAGTTCATCCTGAAAGTTATGGTTTGGTAGAAAGAATTGTTGCTGCTAAAGCTACGACGGTAAAAGACATTATCGGTAATACTGAAATCATTCGCCAAGTCAAAGCAGATGAATTTGTGGATGACAAATTCGGTTTGCCAACCATCCAAGACGTTCTAGCTGAATTGGAAAAACCAGGCCGTGATCCACGTCCAGAGTTCCGTACAGCGAAGTTCCGCGAAGACATCACTGAAGTTGCTCAACTCACTGAGGGTATGCAGCTTGAAGGTGTAGTGACTAATGTGACTAACTTCGGTGCTTTCGTCGATGTGGGTGTGCATCAAGATGGTTTAGTGCATATCTCTGAACTTGCAAATGAGTTTGTCTCTGATCCGCATAAAGTGGTGAAACCGGGTCAAATTGTGCAAGTGCGTGTGATGCAGGTAGATGTGGAACGTAATCGTGTCAACTTGAGTATGCGTGCAGAAGGTTCTGCTCCTGCAAAAGCTGCGCGTCCACAACGTGCGCCACAAGATCGTACGGAACGTTCAGAGCGTAAGCCACAAGGCCAGCGTCCACCGCGTAAAGAAGGTGACTTTAAGCGTCCGCAGAATAACAAGCCAAAAACTGAAAAACCACAAGAGCAAAAAATTGGTGGTTTAGGTGCTTTGTTATTGCAAGCTGGGATTAAGGGTTCTAAGTAATTGATCCAATAAATAAAAGCCTCTTCGGAGGCTTTTATTTTGAGTGTGTGATTTTGTTTTATATCAACCTTCTTTTGAAAGATTTTTTATTCATAGTGCAAATCTATTCCCTTTACTTTATATATTTTTATCTCTGTTGATAAGCAGCTCATTAAATCTTGATTAAAAACAACAACGTTGTAACCTTTACCAAAAGAGCTATTAAACATTAAGCCACTAAGAATACCAATATTTTTGAAAAACTCTGTAATAAATTGAGTGGGTATATAATCTATTCTAGATCTATTAGGTAAAACAGGTAAAGAAAGTTCTTTTGAGAACTCTTCAAGTAAGTTTATTAATTTCAGAAATTTTTTAAAATCATCATTGTCATCATTTTCGGCTAAAGATAAAAAAGAGATGTCTTTTCTTGGATTTCTTAAATCAAGAACATTAAAATCTACTATAGGCTTAAATAATGCAATATAAATAGTTTGTCCATTGCTAGGTCTAACCTCTGATAGACAGGTATCAATATTTTCAGCTACATATAAATATGAAATACCATCAGGATTTGCACGACCGATAGATACAACTTCTATTGGTGGTTTTAACATTTCACTATGAATCAAAGGCTTGTCTGATATCCTTGCTCGAAAGAGTTCATCAGATGTATTAATTTCATAGTTGAGATCTTCAATAACATTTGTAAATATTTCAAATAAATTGCCTCTTTCTAAGAAGGCATCTTGATATAGTTGAGTTTGTGGAAAAAAGCGATTGTTATGCATGAGTTCTTCTTTTAGCTCTTTCCATTCACTTGGTAAATTTTTGGATACAGGTGCAAATCTTTTTAAAAGTAAATTATTTTGATTTGTTGAAAGAGCATCATTTATTAGAGGAATACAATTGCTGGTATTAAATAGGCTAAATTCTTGGTCTAATATTTCGGTTATAGTTAAGCCTTCATTGGTTTCAGGATAATTTTGTATGATAACCTCTATAAGTGGTTGGATAAGAGGGTAGAGTTGGTCAATATCAATAGAACTATTTTCATTAGTTTTGCAATAAAAACATCGTTGTATTCTTCCAATAGCATTTATTTTTGCTTTTAATGACTTATCTGAAAAACAGTTACTACAACATCTATGAGCCATCCATTACCCCTTTTCACTAAGATACTGTGTGGTAGTTTCGATATGATGTTTTATGGATATTTTTTTTACTTGTCCTAATCCTGGGAAATGTTCAATTTTATGAAGTTCATAGAACTCCTGTAGACCATTAGTATTGTAAAATGGAATTTCATTCAATAAATATTCTTGTATTAGTAAATCTAGTGCTTCTTTAAATTTTGAACCAGGATTTGTTGGTGTACCATCATCTCTCGATGAATAGTGCCGAATAAATAGTTCATCAAATCTATTTTTATCAATGTATGAAACATGAATGGTTACCACATAAGCAGGCCCACCACCTTCAGTAAATTCATCTCCCGTTATTGTGTAATCTGCAAAGCCTATATTATTTTCATCAGAATAATAACTATGGAGAGAGGAAAAAGGAGATTCTTTAGGATAGTCAGCATTTCTTATTTGCTTTCTAAAAAAATCTTCGTATAAGACCTTGTTTTTAATTAATCTTTTAACATTTGGGCTGGTGTCATTTTGAATGAAATTAATTTTAGATAATTTTGAGAAGTCAATAATATTCTGATCAATGCCTTTTTGTATAAATAGTCCAAATGAACCTATATCTAAGAAGTCTTGATATTTTTCTGTTTTCTCATTGATTGAATAAAGAGTTTCATATTCTATCGATTCAATTTTATTTAACTCGTTGAATAATTCATGGGGAGAGTTGGCATAGTCACCAATAGTTGGATTAATGATAATGTAAGGAGTAATCCCATTACTATTAAGCATTTCAACAGCTTTCACTAATGGTTTGATATCTCGTTTCACTGGTTCAATGACTGGTGTATAGTAGTTCAGCTGTAATGGAGCTAATTCTCTTAGGGCTAAAAGTTCGTTAAGTTTCCCTCTTAAAATTGGATAATACATTGAGGTCTTTCTCCGAGAAAAAGCTAATTAAAGTTTTAATATCATTTTTATTGAATTTATAGCTAATCAATGCATTAGTCAAAGGGGTTGGAAGAATATTTATTGCTTCAATATTATTCTTTCTATGTTTCTTTAAAGTTTTTAAAAATAATTTGTTTATGACATCTTTATCAGATTTATTTAGAATTTTAAAGCATAGATCAAAAACTTGAGTATTAGGAACATCTATTTTCAAACCATATATATTTTCAGCGATATCTAAATATTCTTCTTTTCTTAATGACTTCATCATAAGACCAATATCAAAAATATTATTTGATGTAGCTTCTTTTATAGTCCGTAAAGTGTTGTTGTCGGTCAAAACAATAATACCAACATTATGAGGAATGATAGCTTCTACATCTGGTTGTAGGGAGCTGGGGCAAACGACATAAACTTTTTCAAATAATTGAATATATGACTGTAGTTGGTCTTCTAATCTGTTCAATGAATCATATTCTGTTTTGATTTCATAACACGTTGAACAGCCATTTAGTAAGACTAAATCAGCTTTGTTCTGACCTACTCTAAATTCCGAAAGTAAAACCGATGACTGGAGTGAATGTTTGCTTTTTAAAATTTTGCGAGCAATTAGATTTTTATAGACATATTCATTTCGATAATTCTGACCCAAGAAGTCAAATGCAGACGAATATAAATTATAGAAATTGGTTATATTTATGTTTGAACTTAAATTTTTGTTATTTATTACTTTTTCAAGAGATGAAAGGTTGCCAGAAGCAATCGCTTTTAAGCTGTTGCTTGTAAAAAGTTTGGCAATTTCTCTCTCTACAGTATTCACAATCTTAAGACAAGTTAGATAAATTAGATTGATCATATTGTACCTAGTAATCTAATGTGAACAAAAGCTGAAAAAGATTTTTTTATCTCTTATTACTTAAATTTTTGAACATAAATTACTACTAAGTTGTTTTATATAACTTAATATATCAAACAGCAATTTTGTTCTATAAATCTATCTAAATCGCGTTAACCTGACATGATGCAAAGAATTCAAAGGAGGTCGTGATGTCGCGTAGACCTCGTGAACAAGTCGATTACTTACACCTAGAAGAATTAGGTGGTCTGGAAATGCTGAAAGCAAGTTACTATCAGCAGGAGTTTTCACGACATGTTCATGAAGGATTTTGCATTGGCGTGATCGAAGAGGGCGCGCAACGCTTTTATCGTACAGGTGGCAATCATGTTGCACCACAAGGCGATATTATTCTGGTCAATGCTGATGAGGTTCATACGGGCTCTGCTGCTGTAGAAACAGGATGGCGCTATCGTGCAATTTATCCGACCCCCGAAATATTTAATGAACTGACACGTGATTTGACTACCGTGCATGGCACTGCGCCGTGGTTTAGAGAGGCAGTACTCCATGATGAAGGCCTAGCTCAACAATTTCGATTACTCTTCGATTTATTGGAACAGCCCAACAACACCTTGCTAAAACAAACTTTATTCTTATCTACAATTGCATGGTTGGTGTCCAAATATAGTCAGGTCAAACCACAAACAACGGACTTGAGCAATGCCAAGCAGCGAATTTTAAATATTAAAGAGCTGATGGCGAGCATGCCAGAGCAGGAGTTCTCATTGGCTGCACTTGCGGAAATGGCCAATCTGAGTCAGTGGCATTTTTTACGTCAATTTAAAAAACATGTGGGACTAGCACCCCACGCGTGGTTGGTGCAGGCACGGCTGCAAAAATCACAAAAATTGTTAAGACAAGGACTTAATTTATCTGAGGTTTCACAGCAATGTGGATTCTCGGATCAGAGTCATTTTAGTCGGCATTTCCGTCAAACATTTGGTATTACACCGGGTGGCTATATCAGCTACCTCAAATAAAACAGCAATTTTATACAATTCTCATTTATCAATTTTTGGCATAGTGATGGTGTCTTTTATGAGCAATTGTGATTTTGATGTTAAGTGAGACCATAACAGATAACACGCCAATGACCGCATCTCGGGCATTTTTAAACGGTGTGATTAAAATATTGCCTCTATGCTTTGCAGTTCTACCGTGGGGTTTGCTTGCGGGCTCCATGGCGATACAGGCGGGACTGACCACGCTACAAGCGATTGGCATGTCGGCTTTGGTTTTTGCTGGTGCGGCGCAATTGATGACCTTGGGTTTAGTGATGGCTGGAACACCTGCCTTAACCATCATCATTTCGGTATTTCTGATTACCACGCAGCATTATTTATATGCGCTGTATTTACGTGAGGATATTTCCAAGCAACCGCTGAAACATCGATTGATGCTGGGTTTTTTGCTCACCGATGAATTGTTTGCTGTAAGCATTAAAAAACAGCAGCACTATATTTACTATTTACTTGGGGCTGGCAGTTGTTTTTATCTGTGCTGGGTGCTGTTTAGTTTATGTGGCGTATTATTGGCGGCTTCAGTGCCAAATTTAGATCAATATCATTTAGACTTTTCGATTGTTGCGACCTTTATCGCGATTGTTATTCCCTTTATTAAAAATATAAACACCTTGGTCGGTGTGTTGGTATCTGTGCTGTTAACCTTGGTTTTCTTGAGCTTAGGGATTAAGAGTGCAGCCATTTTGGCTGGTGTAATCGGCATGTTGACAGCGACCTGCTTACAGAATCTTCGGGAGCGTGCAGCATGACTTGGTTTCTTCTGATTATTTTGGCTTTAGTGGTGTTTATGAATCGCTATATTTTGCTGGAACCGAATATTCCGTTGCGATTACCGAAATGGTTTCAGCAGTCATTGCAATATTCTGCGCCGTGTTTGCTGACTGCGATTGCGACACCGATTGTCTTTATGGATGAGCAAGGTGCATTCCGTTCGACTTTATTGAATCCATATTTCCTTGCCACGATCATCACCGTTGTGCTTGCCTATAAAGTCAAACATACCTTGCTGACTATTATCCTGAGTCTGGCTTGTTTTTATGCCTTGGTCTATGGGTTAAATTAAACCAGCTTGGGATAGAAACCATCCCAAGCTTATTACTCAACACACATTAACGTGTGGTATAGCCGCCATTGGCGAAAATGGTTTGTCCGGTAATCCACCAACCCTCTGTGACCAGAAAGCGGACCAGTGGTTCAATATCTTCAATTTGGGTAAGACCGCCTAAAGCCGATGCTGATTTATGATAAGCCACCGCTTCTGGCGATTCTTGTCCATAAAAGAAAGGTGTATCCATTGGCCCAGGTGCAACAGCAGTGACCGAGATACCGCGCTCACCAAATTCTTTTGATGCCGCACGCGTATAGTGCTCAACAGGTGCTTTTAAACCTTCATAGGTTGAATAGAGACCTGTATAGGCAGCCAGTAGACTGGTGACGATGGTACAGATTTTTCCATTTGGATTGAGATGCCAACCCGCTGATTGAATAAAGAAGTAGGCAATTTTATTGTTGATGTCATTCATACCATCAAACTCTTGTTCGGTGGTGTTTAAGAATGGTTTTTTTAGTACGCGCCCAACCGTATTAATCGCAATATCAACACCGCCAAATTCCTCTTTGGCTTTGACAAAGAGTGCTTCAATATTTTCAATGTGAGATAAATCTGCTTGAACGAGTATGGCTTTTGCCCCAAGTTGTTGAACTGCTTTTAAGGTTTCTTCCGCATCTACTTGTGTCGCTGAACTATTATAATGAATGAGTAAATTGGCACCTTGTTCAGCGAATTTACGTGAGATCAAACCACCTAAGTTTTTAGCACCACCCGTAATCAATACGGTTTTTCCTTTTAGATCATGCTTTGACATTGATTTATCCTCGTCTTGTTTTGCATGAAAATCATGCTAATTGAATTTATTTGTTTGAAATAGTTGTTAGTATTGAACTGATTGTGCAAGAAAGTTGAACAATAAAAATGGATAAGATTGATCGTTTAAAGATCTTCTGTTTGGTTGCAGAGAAACAGTCTTTTGCACAAGCCGCAGTGCAACTGGGGCTGCCGCGTTCCAATGTCACATATGCGATTCAGTCACTTGAAAAAGAATATGAAGTGCTCTTGTTTTATCGAACCACGCGAAAGGTGTCTTTAACTCATGAAGGCAGTTTGTTCTATGATGAAGCCATGCGGTTGGTGGCACAGCTCAAGGAGCTGAATCGTTTCAAAACCCATGTGCGTAGTCAGGAGGGCAAGATCAGTATTGGTATGCCAAAACGTTTGGCAACACAAGTTCTGATTCCTCATCTATCCGCGTTTTACCAACGTTACCCCAAAGTAAAAGTGCTGGTGAATGGTAGTGATGACTTTTCTAATTTGATCGAGCAACAGCTGGATTGTGTGGTACGCGTGGGACAAGTTCAGGATGAATATCTGTTGATTCGTCCCATTACCCAGACCGAGATATGGACTGTGGCGGCCCCACAATATTTGGCTGAGTTTGGTGAACCTCAGCGTTTTGAGGAGCTACAACAACATTTTGCGGTCGATTATCATGTGGCTAAACATTATCGAGAGATGAGTGAATTGGCTTTTCAAGCGCATCGGATCAAAATGCCGTATCGCTTATTGATTGAAAACACCGAAGCCTATATTCAGGCAGGTTTAGCGGGTATTGGCATTATTCAAATTCCTGAATTTGATGCAGCACCTTATGTGCAACACGGGCAGTTACAGCGTTTATTTGCTGACATCCCGAGTATGCAGTTACCAGTCAATATTTTACTGACTGACCGTCAGTATCGACCCAAGTATTTTCAAGATTTTATAGATTGGCTGGATGAACTCTTAAAAACCAAACTTTAAAATAAAAGCGTGATTTTCTGAGGCTAAGCGCAGCATTCAAACCAATAAAAAAGCATACCTGAGTATGCTTTTTTATTGTGGAAAGGATTAATAAAGACCAAGTAAGAAGCCAGCACCTAAGGTGAAGAAGCTGAATAACCAGATCCAACCGAAAGAATAGCGCAAATGGCGTCCCATATCGGTGCCTGTCAGTCCGACTGCAAGCCAAGTTGCAGGCGAGAATGGACTCACAAAAGTTCCTGCATTATTGCCAATTGCCATGGCATACACCACCGAGTCAGCATTGACACCAGCCGTTGCAGTAACTTCCTGCACGATCGGTAACAGCGCAAAGTAATAAGCATCGGTACTGGTAAAAATGTCCATCGGTACACCTAAGATCCCGACCAGAATATGTAAACTGCCGATCCATGTGCTGGGTAGAATTTTGATTAAATCCAAGGCAATCGATTGCAACATGCCGGATTCAGAGAGAATCCCAAGAAATGCGCCCGCAGCAAAAATAATCGCAACCATACTTAATGCTTGCGGTGCATGACGACCAATCACTTCAATCTGTGTTTTTGGTTGAGGGAAATTGATGATCAACACCAGTGCAAGGGCGATCATAAACACATAAGGCGCAGAGAATAGACCAAACGCCAAGCAAATGATCGCTGCAACGATCAACCCCAAGTTAAACCACAGGTTTTTGGGTTGAGCATCTTCTTGGATATCTTCGGCAAGGTCCTTGGCCATACAGCCTTGTTCAAATGGGGTGGTACCGAAAGCTTGAGCTGCGAGAATCCGTTTTTTCTCACGTAATCCCATGAATACGGCAAACACCATCATTCCTGCCACACCAATCACTTGAACGGGAATCAGGCTATGCCAGAGTGTGGCAGCATCCAACCCTGTCGCGGCTGAAGCACGGCCCAAAGGTCCGCCCCACGGCACCATATTCATCACGCCCATACTACCTGCCATCAGCAATAACATCAGATAAGGACTCATCCCGAGTTTACGGTAGAGTGGCAATAAGGCTGGAATAATAATCAGAAAGGTTGCAGCACCTGAACCATCCAGATGCACAATTGCGGCAATCACAGTGGTCATGACCGCAACAATCACAACATTGCCGCGCGTCATTTGAACCATGCGTTTAATCATTGGGTCAAAGACATGTAATTCTTTTAATATACTGAAAAATAAAATAGCGAATAAAAACATCGTCGCTACTTTGGTCACTTTGGCTAGACCAGCTTCAAAGAAGCCAGAAATCTCGCTAATCGAAAAACCAGCAATGAGGGCGCCAATAAGAGGAACAATCGACATCGCTACAATTGGACTGGTTTTACCAGACATCAGCAGCACGACAATCGTCACAATAATTAGAATACCGATCAGCGTCAGCATTATTTACTCCCTTAAGTTGTAACCTCTTGTCATTGGAAAAGTGTTAAAAATACACCAAAAATTAAAAAATGAAGCGCCGTCCATTATGCATAAAAACTTAATTAATTCTTAAAAATAAGAATAAAAACTACGCAAAAAGCCGATTAAATGAACAAAATGTTTAATTTTAGATAAAAATTCGACTCAAGCTCCTTTTAAATTATGTGATAAGTGTGTGAAAAAATGATTTTTATCTGGTCTAAAAGAGAGAGGTAAAACCCAAAAAGCCAATCGTAATCCTTTTGACTTTCGCGGTTCATTCAAGTAAAAATTAAATTAGAGTAATTACTCTAATTTTGATAGGGAAAGTGAAAATGCAAATTGGTCGACAAGCTTGGATGAGACAAACTTCAGGTGATTTATCCTTAAAGGATCGTATGGCGCTATTGAGTCATAGCCTGTTGCCTGTACTAAAACAAAGTATAAAAATGTACAGTTTGGCGAATCGTAACGGGCCGCTTGTTCAGCACGACTTGAGTCTGGATGATCTTAGATTGCCTGACAGTTCAGACGTACGGCAGGCATTAGAGCAAATGCAATCTTGTAGTTCGGATGCCTTGCAAAACCATTGTCTCCGCACATGGTGTTACGCAGTTGCTTTTGCCAAGATGCAAGATCTTCAGCGTGATGATGAGCTGTTGGCGGTGTCGTGTTTATTGCATGATTTGGGAATGACTGCACCGCATTATCAGCATGAACCACATTGTCGTTGTTTTGCGGGACAGGGGGCTTATGCTGCAAGAGATTGGTCACTCGAGCAGGGGTGGCAACCAGCACGAGCCGATCAACTTTTTGATGTGATCAGTATGCATATGAATCCTCATGTGGCATTGAAAGAAGGCGTTGAAGCACATTTGCTGCAACAGGCGGCCAGTTGTGATGTGATTGGAAGTCGTGGTTTTGAGTTTTCAAAACAATTTAGGCAGCAATTACAGCAAAAATATCCTCGGCTCGATTTTAATCGAATCATAATTGAATTTACTCAACAAGAAGCGATGCAACGTCCTCGATCCCGTACCGCCATGGTGGTGCAGAGTGGATTTAGGCATTTGGTAAATCTGAATCCTTATTTGGAATCAACCCCCAAATAAAAAAACCACCTTTGCTTTGACAAAAGTGGTTCTTGTTCACGACAGAATATATTTAATGGTCATGTTCCAAGTATTCAGGCTTTTTCGGTAAGGCCAAACTACATAAGAAACAGATAATCAGCATGACAATCACGTATACGAAGAAGGTATTTTCAATGCCTGCATCTTTAAATAATAACGCCACCGATGGTGCAGAACCGCCAAATAAGGCATTACCGACAGCATAAGAAAAGCCGACACCCAAAGCACGGACATGTGGTGGGAACATTTCAGCTTTGACGAGACCACTGATTGAGGTATAGAAGCTCAGCAACATCATCAAGAAAATCAGTAGAAGCGTGATAATAACAGGGGAGTCAGCAAAGCTGCGCATGCCTGTCACCATGACGGGATAAATAAAGATCGCACTGAGTAAACTGAATGCCAACATGGATGCACGACGACCAATACGATCTGACAACATACCAAACAAAGGTTGTGCCAGCATAAATACGAATAGCGCAGTGGTCATGATAAAGCCGACCGTTTTGCCATCCATGCCAATATTGGTGAGATAGGTTTTAGAGTAAACAGTGACGACATAGAAGGTCAGTGAACCTGCTGAGGTATAACCAACAACCAATAAAAAGGTTTTCCAATGCTGTTTAAGCAGTGCAACTAAACTACCTGATTCTTCACGGTCAGCATCCTCATGGGACAAGGTTTCTTCTAAACGACTACGTGCCAGTAAAGACAATAATGCAGCAATACCACCGATCACGAAAGGAATACGCCAGCCGCCATCATTGAGTTGCTGTTCGGTCATAAAGCCAAGCAAGATTACCCCGAGTAAACTGGCAAGTAATTGACCACCCGAAAGGGTGACGTACTGAAATGATGCAAAGAAGCCTCGCTGACCTTTTAAACCCAGCTCACTCATATAGGTCGCAACAGCACCGTACTCACCCCCGACAGATAAGCCTTGTAATAACCGAACCATGAGCAGTAAAAATGGTGCCCACATGCCGACTTGATCATAAGTCGGTAAGGCTGCAAATAAAAATGAACTGAGTGCCATTAAACAGATCGAAATGACCATGGACTGCTTACGACCCTGACGGTCAGCAATCCGTCCGAATAGCCAACTACCGATTGGGCGCATAAAAAAGCTGGCCCCAAACACCCCCCACACATAAATGGCTTTGGTAGTTGGGTCCATATCTGGAGCGGTCAATGCGTGGGTAAAATAGGCAGCAAAAACGGCATAAATATAGAAATCGAACCATTCAACTAAATTCCCTGATGCCGCACCAACAATACCTTTAATGCGACTTCTTCTTTCTTCCTTGCTATATGTCTGACTCATATCTGTTCCTTTTCAACCAAGCAAGATTCTGTAACTGAATCTTTACAGAATGTTATATACCGCTAAAAAAGGATGAAAATGGCACTATTTTGTATGCTTTTTATGAATAGATTTTTATATGAGGAGAATCAGACGGGTTTTAGCTAAGCCTTTGAGAGAGATCAGAAATGTCAGAATGGTCAATGCTGATATTTTAATGAATTGAAAAGCAGTTAATTTAGGTCTGGAATCGGACAATCTTTTCTTAAAGGGCAGGCTTCACCCTGAGTAAATTTGCTTAACATGGTTTTGATTTGATGAAGTTGGGCAATCTTCTCATCTATTAAATCTAACTTGTCTTGAAAAATGCTTTGTACTTGTGCGGCAGGAATTTCATCCAGTGCTGTCATCGCTAAAATCTGTTTAATCTCATTGAGTGAGAACCCCAAATTTTTCGCGGTACGAATCAGTTGTAATTGTTGCAGTGTTTGTTCTGAATAATCTTTATAGCCATTATTGCAGGTGATGGATTGAATCAGCTGCATTTTTTCATAGAAACGAATGGTGTCCCTGCTTAAATCAGTCTGTTTGGCCAACTGTCCAATTAACATGGTGATCCTCCTTATTATTCTTGAAAGCGCTAAAAAACACTTGACCATTGAGTGTACTCCATCCTTTAGCCTGTGCCTACATTCAATAAAAAGGGTAATCGAGATGGAAACTCAACATCTAACAGCACAGCAAGACAAGCAAGTGGCGATGGTCGCTGGTGCGACAGGATTTATTGGACGCTATCTGATTGCTGAATTGCTACGGCAGGGGCATCAGGTTTTTGCATTACTGCGTCAGAAGGATGAGCAAAAAGCCATACTTACAGATTGGCTTAATCAACAACAAGTCGCTCTGGATCAACTGACTTTTATTCAGGGTGATGTGACACAGCCCAATCTTGCCATCAGTGAACAAGATTGGGAAAAATTAAGCACAGTGAATACTCTATATAATAGTAGTGCACTCTTTGCATGGAACTTGAGTAGCCAGCAAGCACGGGCTGTGAATGTGGAGGGAACACTGAATTTATTGAATTGTGTTCATCAACATTGTGCTTTAAAGCGTGCGCTACATGTTTCGGGTTATATGTTGACGATCACGAGTCATTTACAGCAAGCAGGGATCTGCCTTGAACAACCTGATCGTACTGAGTGGCAATCTGTGTATCAACACTTGGGGGCTTATGAAGCATCTAAGATCGAAGCACATTTTGAATGGATACAACAGGCACAACAGTTATCGGTAGACTGGACCATTATCCATCCTGCAACTGTTGTTGGCGATGATGTGTCGGGTGAAATTCCGATAAATCAGCCAATCGCACAAATGATTGATTTGCTCAAGCGAGGAAAAATGAGCGCCATCCCAGCAACGGCTCAGCATTATCTACCATTGGTTCGTGTCGATGATCTATGTCGGATCATGGTCAATGCTTCGATTGATAGAGCATTGTCGAATCAAGCGATGTTGGTGGTGAGTGAAAATAATCTGGCTTTACATCAATTGACACGGTTGATTGCAGAGCAATTACAGGTACGTGCCCCAACAAGACATGTACCGATCGGGATGTTGAGGTTTATTTTAAAATGGCAATGGTTGGCGAAGAAATTAGAAATGTCCAGCGAAATGCTGAATTTCCTGAGAACTGAACAGCTGGATCGAACGGTCATGACCCAATTTCAACAACGTTGGCAGATTTCGACAGGAAACTTAGAAACAGCGATTTGTAAAACAACCGATTGGATGAATCAAAATACAGGCGCTTAAATTACTGATGCATAAAAAAGCAGCCAATCTGTTGAGTGGCTGCTTTTTGAATCATCGTAGACGATTACCAGTGTTCACCTGGGAACAAACGCGCATAAGCACGTTGCATAATGTTCAATTTCTCTTGCTCACCGACAGATGCTGTAGAGCTTGGGAATAAGTTGAAACCAATCGACATTAAAATGTTGTTGACGTCAGGTGCAATCGCATAGGTAATCGAAGCAAGTCGACCTAAATTGGTTGCAATCTTTTTCGGACGTTTCACAATTGCATAGGCAATTAAATCGGCTGCTTCTTCTGGTGAAAGCGTTGGCACATATTTATAAATCTTGGTTGGTGCGATCATTGGGGTACGCACTAAAGGCATATAAATTGAAGTAATCGCAATTTTGTGTGAATGTACTTCCGCAGATAAACAACGACTAAATGCATCCAGCGCAGCCTTAGACGCAACATACGCAGAAAAGCGGGTTGCATTGGCAAGAACACCAATCGAGCTAATGTTAATGATTTGGCCGTCTTTACGTTGCATCATGTGCGGTAAAATATTCAGTACTAAACGTACTGCACCAAAGTAATTTAACTGCATCGTACGTTCGAAGTCATGGAAACGATCAACAGATTCATGTACCGCGCGACGGATTGAGCGTCCTGCGTTGTTCACAAGAATATCAATGTGATCCACTGCCGCTAAGATTTCTTTTGAAACTGCGTCAATCGATTCCATATCATTGAGATCACATGGAAATACTGTCGCTTTTCCACCTTCAGCCTCGATCTCAGCTTTGACCTCATCTAACTTCTCCTTAGTACGGGCAAGTAAGAGGACATGTGCACCTGCTTGCGCAAGGTATTTTGAAACCGTTAAACCAATACCACTTGATGCACCAGTGACAATGATTGTTTTACCGTCGACTTTTTGCTGAAAAAGTTTTTTGAGTTTTGCATTCATGTAAGTTACCTACATTAATCACGCTGTTGTTTGCAATGCCTTCTTATTACGATTAAACACTACACTTTATTTTGGTGTAATATTAACCGATATTTTTTGTTTGTCTAGTGTAAATCTTTGAAAAATAATGTATTTTTTAGAGTAAAAACTCTAAAACAAGATATTGTAATAGTTGAAAAAGCAATTATATTTTTTAGGTTTTGCACAAAAAATAAGCCCCTAAATCGGGGCTTATTGATTTCATTAAAATTAAACCTGAGCGAGGGCCTGTTCGAGGTCAGCAATCAGATCATCAACATGCTCAATCCCAATAGATAAACGGACTAAGTCCTCACTGACGCCTGCTGATTTGAGCTCCTCTGCATTGAGCTGGCGGTGCGTCGTCGTGGCTGGATGGCAAGCCAGACTTTTGGCATCTCCGATATTCACCAGACGAGTAAATAGCTGTAATGCATCAATAAAGCGGGTACCACCTGCCAAACCATCCTGAACACCAAAGGAAAGGATGGCAGAAGGTTTACCTTTCACATACTTTTGTGCCAAATGATGCTGTGGATGGTCTTTTAGACCTGCATAATTCACCCACTTCACTTTTGCATGTTGTTTTAAATATTCGGCAACTTTGATGGCATTTTCAGTATGACGTTCCATCCGCAGATTCAAAGTTTCGAGACCTTGCAAGATTAGGAATACGCTCAATGGGCTGATTGCAGCACCCGTGTTACGCAACGGCACTACACGTGCGCGTGCAATAAAAGCGGCTTCACCCAATACTTCGACATAATTAACGCCATGATAACTTGGATCAGGGGTATTTAATGCTTTAAAGCGTTCAGGGTATTTGCCCCAAGGAAATTTGCCGCTATCAACAATCACGCCACCAATACTGTTGCCATGCCCACCGATATATTTGGTCAGAGAGTGCACCACAATATCCGCACCAAATTCAAATGGCTTCAATAGGGCAGGTGTCGCTACGGTATTATCGACAATCACAGGGACGCCGTATTCATGTGCAATCTTGGCAATCGCCTCAAGGTCGATGATATTACCTAGAGGGTTGCCAATCGACTCAACAAACACCAGCTTGGTTTTATCATCAATAATTTGGCGTAATGCGTCAGGATTTTGATAATCAAAGAAACGCACTTCGATGCCTTGTTTTGGCAGTGTATGGGCAAATAAATTATAAGTTCCGCCGTATAAGGTAGACACTGACGCGATATTGTCACCTGCTTCGGCAATGGTTTGAATGGCATAGGTAATTGCTGCCATGCCTGAGGCTAAAGACAGTGCCCCAATGCCACCTTCCAGTGCAGTAATACGCTGCTCAAGTACGGCAGTGGTTGGATTCATAATTCGGGTATAGATATTCCCTTGAACTTTGAGATCAAACAAATCTGCACCATGTTGCGTATTATCAAAGGCATAAGAAGTGGTTTGATAGATGGGTACCGCCACTGCTTTGGTGGTTGCTTCTGGTGAATATCCCGCATGAATGGCTAGTGTTTCATCTTTATAGGTCATGATTACATCATCTACGTGTGTTAAATATTGATCGAGTCTAGCGTATATTTTATCCAAAATGGTGCATAATTTTTGCGCTTGATAGTGATTTTAGTGATATAGCGAGTCTTGAATGGGCGTAATTATTTTTTGAAAATGAGCAAATAATTCAAGCCTGTAATGTCTTGCAAAAGAAAATCCTTTGATCCAGACAAACAAATGTCATCTTAACTTCAAGTCAATTGGGTTTTCAGCGTATAATACGCCGATTATTTTATTCGCTATTTTGCGATGTATTCGTTTTTCTTGAGGAGTCCTGCGTGGCCCAATATATTTATACGATGAATCGAGTGTCGAAAATGGTTCCGCCTAAGCGCGAAATCTTGAAAGACATCTCTTTATCATTTTTCCCAGGTGCAAAAATTGGTGTGCTTGGTTTGAACGGTGCTGGTAAGTCAACCTTACTCCGTATTATGGCTGGCGTAGATAAAGATTTCTCAGGTGAAGCTCGTGCACAACCAGGAATCAAAATCGGCTACTTAGAACAAGAACCGCCATTAGATCCAACCAAAGACGTTCGTGGTAACGTTGAAGATGGTGTACGTGAAGCACTTGATGCTTTAGCGCGTCTAGATCAAGTTTTTGCTGAATATGCTGAGCCTGATGCAGATTTTGATGCGCTTGCAAAAGAGCAGGAAAAATTAGAATCAATCATCCATGCTTGGGATGCACATAACCTGAATAACCAGCTTGAAATTGCTGCTGATGCATTGAATCTTCCAGCTTGGGATGCAGATGTATCACTTCTTTCAGGTGGTGAACGCCGTCGCGTTGCGTTGTGTCGTTTATTGCTTTCGAAGCCAGATATGTTGCTTCTTGATGAACCGACGAACCATTTAGATGCTGAATCAGTATCTTGGTTAGAGCGTTTCTTGAAAGATTTCCCAGGCACGATCGTTGCGATTACGCATGACCGTTATTTCTTGGATAACGTGGCTGAGTGGATTCTTGAACTTGACCGTGGCATGGGTATTCCTTACCAAGGCAACTATACCTCTTGGTTGGAACAAAAGAATGCGCGTCTAGAGCAAGAAAACAAGCAAGAAGAATCTTTTGCTAAGGCATTGAAAAAAGAGCTTGAATGGGTTCGTTCAAATGCCAAAGGTCAGCAAAAGAAAAACAAAGCACGTATGGAACGTTTTGAAGAACTTAACTCACGTGAGTTCCAACAACGTAATGAAACTTCTGAAATTTATATTCCACCTGGCCCGCGCCTAGGCAATAAAGTTGTAGAAGTTGAAGGCATCAGCAAATCATTTGATGGTCGTCTGCTTTATAAGGATTTAACCTTTACCATCCCGCCTACAGCGATTGTCGGTATTGTGGGTCCTAACGGTGCGGGTAAAACCACACTGTTCCGTATGATGACGGGTGAACAGCAACCAGATACAGGTACTGTAACGCTAGGTGAGTCAGTTAAAGTGGCTTATGTAGGTCAGATCCGCGATACGTTGGATAACAATAAAACTGTCTGGGAAGAAGTTTCTGGCGGTTTAGATATCCTAAAAATCGGCGAATACGAAATCGCATCACGTGCTTATATCGGTCGCTTTAACTTCAAAGGTCAAGATCAGCAAAAACGTGTAGGTGAATTGTCTGGTGGTGAACGTAACCGTTTACAACTTGCGAAAATCTTACAGTTAGGAGCAAACGTTATCTTACTGGATGAGCCATCAAACGACTTGGATATCGAAACTTTACGTGCACTGGAGGATGCAATTCTTGTATTCCCAGGTACCGTTATGGTGGTATCGCATGACCGTTGGTTCCTTGACCGTATCGCGACTCACATTTTGTCATTTGAAAATGAACAACCTGAGTTCTACGAAGGCAACTATGCAGAATATGAAGCTTACCGTCAGTCACGTTTGGGTGATGCAGCGGTTGCAAAACGTTCTAAATATAAAAAGATTACAGGTTAATTTCTGTCAATAAAAAAACCAGCTTTCGAGCTGGTTTTTTTTGTGTTTATGAAAAAGCCAATTCACTGAACGCTGTATATAAATAGTCTTTCGCTTCAGGATGCCCTTGATGAACTGCGCGTTCAAGCCAGTATTGTGCTTTTTTATAATCTTTATCTAAGCCCAAGTCTCCATCTAAATAACTTTGGCCTAGCTTAAATGAGGCATCTGCATTACCGCGGAGGGCTGCACGCAAGAAATACCAAACGGCGTTACGGTCATTTGACGAAACGAATGGATGAGAGTCCTGTTCATGCTCATGGTAGGCCAATGTTTTAAAAAATTCGGCTTTATGAATTTCTATTTCGGAATCGGACAGGCTGTTCTGTTCAATAAAACCAGAACAATAGGAATGCAACCGCTGTTTGATATTTGCAATATTCATCATGCAACTCCTTAAGCTAAGTTTTTCATTATTATGTTTTTAATATAAGTTTTTTCTTCACGGATATTGTTCTATTTGTGTACGAAGATACCAATTTATAGATTTTTTTAAAGTTTGGTATAGCACATGATGAATAGGGTGATGATGGAATTCTATCTATAACTAATGCTTTAACACTGAGAAAACATATTTTCAGCAGAAAAAACTGTTTTAAATCAGAAGGAAATTTGAACAAAAAAGTTTTGTAATTTTATTACATTGGCATAGCCTGCTATAGTGCCTTTGTGCAATTTACTGTAAGGGTGTGCTGTTGCAACGCTCAACGATTTTTGTGACCGTCTTGCTGAGTTTGTTCATGTTCCAAAGTTTCTGGAATGTGGCAGCGGCTTATTGCGCGCATGAAAAGTCGGGTGAGTACAGCGCTTTGAATCATTTCGGGCATCACGTCCCTGAAAATGCACAAGTTTCTGAGAAACATTCAAAAGTGGTTGATCAATACGCTTCTGATTTACCGATGCCATTAAGTTTGCAAGATCACCATGATCATTTGCCTTCTTGTTTCCATGTGGTCGTGACCGAAGCACAGCAACAGTTGAATGAACCCATTTTGCGGACGCATGAAGCAGAACCCAAATATTACTGGTCCAACTCATACCAGTCCCCGCATTTATCAGAATTAAATCCTCCCCCTGTATTGACCCCGCTATAGGTGGGGTAGCCGAAAAATAGCCCACCGCAACCTTATTATTTGCGGGGCTTTATATGTCTTTAAATCTAAATCAGCGTACCGATGCATTGCATAAAAATGCAGTAGAACATGGTGCGCCTTCATTGGCATTAAAATGGTCAGTCTTAGCGATTACGTTAACGGCTGTGATTTTTAGTCAGTCTGCAACAGCAGAGTCTTTGCTCGATGTGAATCATTCTTCGACTCAGGCTGTGCAGAAAAATCTGAATTTTGAACAAATCCTGCGAGATGTGAAACAGCATCAGGCAAGTATGGGCGTTTGGCAAACTCAGCAAGGCATTGCTGAAGCCAATGTTAAACAAGCACGTTTATGGGCAAACCCCAGTATTTCGATTCAACAAACGGATTTCAGATCAGGTAAAGACAAGGAATTAGAGTTTGGCCTTTCACAGAAGTTGGATGTTTTTGGTGAACGTCGCGCAGCGGTGAAACTCGCTGATGTGCAAGCTTCCCAAGTGGGTCTTAATCAAGAGTTATACGATGCTCAACTTGAGTTAGCAGTTAAATATCTGTGGTCACAAGTCGTGGTTTTGGAGCTAGAGCATGATGTTGTTCAGGCACAGTTAAAAACCAGTCAGGCAACTTTAGATGCAACGCGTTTAAGACTGCAAGCAGGGAGTATTGCACAGGTTGATTTAGACCGTACCCTGATGGCACATATTGAAAATCAGCGTTTATTTCAACAAACCGAACTGGCTTTGGCCACAGCAAAGCGCCAACTGGCGAATTTATGGGGCAGTACCGACAATCGATTCTCTGCCCAAGCGAGCAATGTCTGGCCGCAACAAAAAGATTTGCAAAGCTATTTGCAGAACAATCTATTTGAGCGGGCAATTCAACTCGATATCGTGCGGCAAAAAGCGAATATTGATTATTTGAGAGTATCCAACCGCCCGAATCCAACCCTTAATTTAGGGATGGTACAAAGTAAAAGTGCGGAAACCAATTCAACTGATAACAAATTCAGAGTAGGGATTGATATTCCGTTAAATATTTTCAATCGTCAGCAGTATTCATTGCGTATTGCCAATGCCAAACAAGATTTACTGGTCAAGCAGCAACAGTTTTATAAGCAACAAAACTTAAATGCAATTCAGACGTTAAGCGCAGAGTTGTCGGGTCTAAAGCAACAGTTTGATCTGGTCAATCAGCGACAAATTCCATTGTCTGAAACCGTACAGGAAAAGATGCTGCTGGGTTTCAAAGTGGGTAAATATGCAATTACCGATGTGCAGCAAGCCACGATGCAATTGCAGGATCAACGTTTAAATAAAGTGCAGTTGCTCAAAAGCGCATGGCAAAAACAGATTGAGGCAGAGAGCTTGGCACTGGGTATTGAGCCGGGTGTCGTCAGTTCAAGTGATGCATTAAATCAAATCAATCAGACCCTTTGGAAAGATACCAATAACCTTCCCGCTGTTGTAGGAGCAGAATAATGTCGACTAATAAATCTAAGAAACAGTGGTTTTGGGTCATTCTGGTTGTGGTTGTAGGCTTAGTCCTCAGCGCATTATTATTTTTTACTGGCAAGAACAAAGCGGGTGATGATGCAACAGCTTCAAAGGAGGATGGTCATGCCGAAGGCGAAGAAGGTCATACAGAAGGTGAAGCTGGACATGCTGATGAAACTGAGGAAGGCAGCTTAAACCTGACCCCAAAACAAATGACGGAATATGGCGTTAAACTGGCTCAGGTCGGTGTCGGAGAGGTAGGGCAGCAATATGCCTATCCTGCGAAATTGGTAACCAATACCGATCAGCAAGCCCATGTTTCGGCAACTTTTGCTGGGCGTGTGGAAAGTGTCAATGCTGCACTTGGCGAACAAGTGAAGAAAGGGCAGGTTTTAGCCACTTTGTTTATTCCAGATCTGGTAGATCAGCAAGCCAATTTAAGTATTGCTCAAGAGGCGTTAACACTTGCTCAGCAAGATTATCAACGTGAAAAGCAACTTTGGGAACAAGGCGTTTCAGCCCGTCAGGACTATCAACGTGCTTATAATGCTTATCGCCAAGCCCAGATTCAGGTACAAGCAGCACGTAGTCGTTTATCTGCTTTGGGCGCATCCAGTGGAAGTCAGGGACGTTATGTGTTGACCGCGCCATTAAGTGGTGTCGTCAGCCTGAAAGATATTGTGGTGGGGGAGCAGATTACTCCAGATAAGCAATTATTTGTGATTGATCAATTAGACCAGCTTTGGATTGAGTTTATTTTACCAAGCGTCAATAACATCAATGTACAGCCAAATCAGCAGATCGAGTTTAAATCTCTGCAAACCAGCAATACCTTTAAAGCACAAATTCAGACTTTAACCACAGCTGCAGATACACAAACGGGTCGTTTGCAAGTTCGTGCCAAAGTCCTGACCCCTGCCAAAGAACTACGACCTAATTTGATGGTCAATGTGCTATTGAATGGTGCGGATAAAAAGCCGGTCCTGCGTGTTGCCAAAGCTGCGATTCAGCAGATCGAGGGCAAAGCAACAGTTTTTGTGGCCAAGCAAGAAAAAGATAAATTGCATTTCACCCCAACGCCAGTACAGCTCGGTAATTACTCAAGTGATGGACTGTGGGTCGAAATTCAATCAGGCTTGACTGAAAAACAGCAATATGTCAGTCAGGGCAGTTTCCTTTTGAAATCTGAGATTGAGAAAGGAGAGGCTGAGCATGGACACTAAAGATAATTTGGGGCTTCCACCTGCGGAAGGCCTCTTTGACCGTATTATTCAATTTTCCATTCGTAATGCGATTTGGGTCATGCTGTTTGTGGTGGCATGGATTGGCGTCGGGATTTATAGCTATCAAAAGCTTTCAATCGATGCTGTTCCCGACATTACCAACGTTCAAGTACAAATTAACAGTCAGGCTGGTGGATTTACTGCGCCAGAGGTTGAGCAACGGATTACCTATCCGATTGAAAATGCCATGTCGGGTATTCCAAACTTGGAGCAGACGCGTTCGATTTCCCGTTATGGTTTATCTCAGGTCACGGTGATTTTTAAAGATGGCACAGATATCTATTGGGCGCGTCAGCTGATCAATCAGCGTTTACAAGAGGCAAAAAGTGCCTTGCCTGATGACATCGAACCACAAATGTCACCGATCTCAACGGGTTTAGGAGAGATTTATCAATGGGTGGTCAAAGCTGAGCCGAATGCAAAAAAAGCAGATGGTACCCCTTATCAAGCCATGGACCTGCGTGAAATTCAGGACTGGATTATTCGTCCTCAATTACAACGCGTGCCTGGTGTTGCTGAAATTAATACCATTGGTGGTTACAACAAAACTTATGTGGTTTCTCCAGATTTAAAACGTTTGCAACAGCTACAAATTCCTTTAACTGACCTGCAAACGGTGTTGACTGAAAATAATGAAAACCGCGGTGCAGGTTTTATTGAAGAAAATGGTCAACAACTCACTGTTCGTATTCCGGGCATGTTGAAGACGGTACAGGACATTGAAAATGTCACGGTCAGTACTAAAAATGGTTTACCCATTCGTGTCGCCGATGTCGCAACGGTTTCGATTGGGCATGACCTAAGAACAGGTGGTGCGACCTATAACGGTGAAGAAACTGTACTCGGGATCGCCATGATGATGATGGGCGAGAACAGTAAATCGATTGCCCAAGCATTAGATATCAAAATGCAGGAAATCAAACGTTCATTGCCTGAAGGGGTGGTGATCGAAACAGTGTATAACCGCAGTAATTTGGTCGATAAAGCCATTAAGACCGTTGCCAAGAACTTAATTGAAGGTGCAATCCTGGTGATTGTGATTCTGTTTGTGTTCTTGGGTAACTTCCGTGCGGCACTGATTACCGCCTGTATTATTCCCTTGTCGATGCTGTTTACGCTGACAGGTATGGCTGAACAGAAAATTAGTGCCAACTTGATGAGTTTGGGCGCACTGGATTTCGGGATTATCGTCGATGGTGCGGTGGTGATTGTCGAAAACTGTATTCGACGGTTGGCAGAGGCGCAGCATCATAAAGGGCGATTATTGACGCGTTCTGAACGCTTTACCGAAGTATTCTTGGCAGCGAAGCAGGCGAGACGCCCGCTGATCTTTGGACAAATCATCATTATGGTGGTGTATTTGCCAATTTTTGCACTGGCAGGTGTGGAAGCGAAGATGTTCCATCCAATGGCCATGACCGTGGTATTGGCATTAATCGGGGCCATTATTTTATCAGTGACTTTTGTGCCTGCCGCAGTGGCTTTATTTGTCACGGGTGAGGTAAAAGAAAAAGAAAGTCGCTGGATGGCTGCATTAAAACGCAATTATGAAGCTTTGCTGGATAAAGCTTATGCCTTTCGTTATGTGGTGGTGGCTGGTGCAGTGACCATTTTGATCCTCACGGCTGCGATTGGTTCTCGTGTGGGAAGTGAGTTTGCGCCGCAACTGAGTGAAGGAGACTTTGCTTTACAATTGATGCGTGCACCGAGTACAGGGATTGAGGAATCGCTCAAGATTCAGGAAAGTGTTGAGAAGCAGTTACTTGCAGAGTTTCCTGAAATCAAGGCAATTTTTGCACGTACAGGAACGGCAGAAGTGGCAACTGATGTGATGCCACCCAATATTTCTGATGCAATCGTGCTGTTAAAGCCACGTGATCAATGGCCAGATAAGTCGGAAACCATAGACGAGTTGCGGACTAAAATGTTGGCCTATGTTGAGAAAATTCCAGGTAACAATAGTGAGTTTTCTCAACCGATTGAATTACGTTTTAACGAACTGATTTCAGGGGTGCGTAGTGATATTGGGGTGAAAATTTTTGGTGATGATATGCAGGTATTGAACCAAGAAGCAGAAAAAGTTGCCCAAACGTTGCGAACCATCACAGGCTCAAGTGAAGTGAAGGTCGAGCAAACGGATGGCTTACCTTTACTCAATGTTGATATTGATCATGCATTAGCAGCGCAATATGGTTTATCCGTGAAATCCATTCAAGATTTGGTCGCAGCGAGTATCGGTGGACAAAGTGTTGGGCAGATTTTACAGGGTGACCGTCGCTTCGATTTTGTGGTGCGTCTCGATGACGTCATGCGTACCCCACAGCAATTGGCGATGTTGCCGATTCAGCTACCGAATGGTGGTCTGATCAAACTGCAAGATGTGGCGAAGGTTGAAAATATCTTAGGTCTGGCACAACTCAGTCGTGAAAATGGTAAGCGCCGTGTTGTGGTGACCACCAACGTTCGAGATCGTGATTTGGGCTCATTCGTGGGTGAGATGCAGCAGAAACTTGCACAGCAAAAATTACCAAGCGGTTATTGGCTCGGTTATGGTGGTCAGTTTGAAAATCTGGCTTCAGCAAAAGCCAGAATGCAAATTGTTGTGCCATTGGCATTGTTGATGATCTTCGTTCTATTAATGGCGGTCTTTAATAATTTTAAAGAAAGTTTATTGGTGTTTAGTGGCGTGCCTTTCGCCTTGTCTGGTGGTTTGGTTGCACTGTGGCTTCGCGATATTCCATTGTCGATGTCCGCAGGCGTAGGCTTTATTGCCTTATCGGGTGTCGCGGTACTGAACGGTTTGGTGATGCTGAGTTTTATTAAAGAGTTGAGAGAACAATTTGATATTCATTATGCAACATGGCATGGCGCAGTCTTGCGACTACGTCCCGTGTTAATGACTGCTTTTGTGGCATCACTGGGCTTTATACCGATGGCGATTGCCACAGGAACAGGTGCGGAAGTACAGCGTCCATTGGCGACTGTGGTGATTGGTGGGATTATTTCATCTACCTTGCTGACCTTGTTGATCTTGCCCGTAGTTTATCGTTGGATGAATGAAGGCAAAGAGGCGAAAAGTCAGGAAACCGCAACTTAATCCATTTATGCTATCTTCTTAATCAAGCATTATATTAAGAAGAACCTGAACCAGCCAAAGCTATCCCAGCTTTGGCTGACTATAAGGCCTGTAACAAAGAGGCCTTATTTTATCAAGATAAGGAGTCCAACATGAGTGGACATCAAGGGCATGACCATAGTCATGCAGTCGTTACTGAAGGCAATGCAAAAAAACTGACGATTGCGTTGGTATTAACCTCAACATTTTTAATCGTTGAAGTCGTCGCAGGTTTAATTACACAAAGTTTGGCCTTATTGTCCGATGCTGCGCATATGTTTACCGATGCTGCTGCTTTAGCCATCGCCTTAGCTGCAATTAAAATCGCTAAACGGCCTGCGGATAATAAGCGTACTTTTGGTTATCAACGTTTTGAAATTCTAGCGGCATTATTTAACGCCTCGATGCTATTCTTTGTAGCAATCTATATTCTCTACGAAGCCTATCAACGTTTTACTCAGCCTCCTGAGATTCAAAGTGTTGGCATGCTGATCGTGGCTTCATTAGGTCTAATCATTAATTTGATTTCGATGAAGATTTTAATGTCGAGTGCAGCAGAAAGCCTGAATATGAAGGGAGCCTATCTCGAAGTATTGAGCGATGCGTTAGGTTCGGTCGGTGTGATCATTGGTGCAATTGTGATTTATTTCACCAATTGGTACTGGGTGGATACCATTCTTGCGGTTGCGATCGGTTTCTGGGTCTTACCAAGAACGTGGATTTTGCTGAGACAAAGTATCAATATTTTGTTGGAAGGTGTACCAGAAGAAGTTGATATTGAAAAACTACGCAATGATTTGCTGGCATTGGATGGTGTTGAGAGTATCCACCAATTGAAGGTATGGGCGATCACATCGAAGAATATTCATCTCACGGTACATCTATTTGCACCCAATGCGGATCGTAATCAGCTACATCGTGCAGCAATTGATATGTTGGCGCATGAGCATGAGATTGGTGAGGTGACGTTGCAAATTGAAGATGATGCAGAAATGAATTGTCAGCATACCCATCAAAATAATGAAGAATCGGAACATGATCCTTCACATCAGCATTAAGCTGATGTGAATCTTCATTTAGGGATAATTGACCTAAACCTAGCATAAAATATGAAACTTGGAAGAGTCATCTACAACCTGAATAGAATTTGCAATGGATAGTTTTTGCAATATTTATATTTAAATGCAAGAAGTGAACAGGTTTTCTAGATGACAATGGTTTTGCCTGCTTTTCCCAAAAGAAAAGTAGGCAAAACCGAAGGTTAATCCTAAAATAGGATGAGACCTCAACATGATTCCGTTGTAACTATTTATTTTTTAATTTGTTAAAAATAAAAAACGACGGATTCTGGCTAATGATTAATTCTGCCATTCGTTGTTGCAGTCACGGCATTTCCAATGTTTTTGTGCCTGCATAAAGGATTGCATTGAAATTTTAAAATCAGGCAGATCACGCCAGAATAAAACGCCTGCAATGACGCAAATGACAAAGACCACCACGGTCGCGATTTGTAGACCTTGACCTGCACCATTGCCAAAAATCCACATCGCAACACTAATCAAGACCAAGATCAATAAAATGAAAATAGCTGGAACAAGAAGCACTAAACTTTTTGGCACATTCGGGCGCGGACTATTGGCACCCTGACTCGCAGGCATAATTTTCACGCTTTGACATTTCGGGCAACGGTATTGCATAGAGGATTCCTATTCTGTTTTGTCCATTTTAGCGAAATTTATGTAAAAGCAAAAATCCTGAGCGTTTCAAATACATAAATTTACTTATTATTTTCATTGTACAGATATTAAGGCCTAAGTATATGATCACGTAGAGGGCCATGCTACAGCTCGTCTAAAGCTGTTCGCAAAAGGATGTTCAGTCTGCTAAGTTGCGAGATGAACTGGCTCAATAGTGCGAAAGGAACCGCATGCTACCCACCAAGATTCTAAAATTGCGTTTATCACGCATACAGAAAGGAAAAGAGCATCTTTCAACTCAAGATAAGTTGATGCTGGTGAGCATGGAAAGCCCGGATCTGAGTGCTCATTTCTTGTTGCGGTTATTTAAAGTTTCCTTACCCAAGCAATGGAAATTTAATCATGAGAATGAGGACGATATTCTCTACTCCACCGCACTGATTGAATTGATTGAAGATGAATTGCTTGCTGCTTATGAATTTCATGCGCGTAAATATGCGTGGTATGAACAATGTTTAATGTACCGGCTCAATTTCATCGTTACACAGCCCACACAGCAGCAAATCAATGGTTATCTACGTCAACTTGATGGTTGTCTAGATCAACAACCTAAAATTGAGCTACTCAACTATTTCCAACAACACTATCCGAGTGCACAGCATGCAGTTGCATTGGCCAAAGCATATGCGGGTGCGACAGAATATACCCAAGCGATTGAGTTGTACGAATGGGCAGCCCAGCAATCTACTCAGCGTAATGAAATTGCGTTTTATGCCTATATTGAGTGTTTATTAAATCGAAATGGGCCTGAATATAAACTGCACGTGAGTGATGCTGAATATGCCATGAATCTATTGATTCACTATCAAAAGCCTATTGATCAGAAAAATTATAATCAGACATTACAGCGTGCTGCGAGTCAGTTATTGCCTGAATCCATTTTAAAAACACGAGCGATTGAAACCAATATTTTGGCAGATGTCGGACGGGGATTAAATTCATTAGGGAAATCTCTCAATGGGATGCTGGGCGGCAAGCAATCGCATATCCCTTTTAGTCAGGCCATGATTGCAAGCGCACCGCAATTGTTAAGTGAAACCAGTATTGTTGAATGTTTAGTGCAGTCAGAAGGTTTACAAAAGGCGTTACAACATCTGCTACAGATTGAAGCTAGCTCACAACAACGAGATATAGCATATTTGCTAGGACAGTTCTGGCGGGCAATGCAACACGATACAGAGGCTCTGCAAGTCTTGTTACAACCTGAGCAAAAAGTTGAGCTGACCAATGTACTTGTTCAGACCAAATCGACACAAATAGCAGAGCTACGGTTGGGACAAATTCAAATCATCTTAGAGCAAGGTCTTATGGCTTATCTGGGTGATGTGCGCTTGAATAAACAACATCCAGAGCGAGCGGCTTTATATGCGCAGCGAGATATCGTGGTTCAGGAAATGACGGCCTTTGCGAAATGGTTCCATCAAGCGCTTTTGAATCCTTATGTACAGCAACAGATGCAGCAATTCAAACAAGTCGATCACTTGCTTAAGCAGTGGAGAGAAGTCGCGCTCAGTAGTCGATTATTCGCTTTGCAATTGGAAATACGCAACCGTGCTCAAGACTTATCAGTGTGGATGCAGACCAAGCTAGAACAAGGCAATGAATTTGATCGAATGCAAGCGGCTTGGGTTGCACTACGTGAATTGTCAAATTTTGGCATTGGGCAAGAAAAAGTACAGCTGCTTGAATCTGCCTTGGAGCATTATAAAACGATTCGTTTGAGTCAGATTCAAACGGTACACGCAGAGCATAAACAACAGCTTGTATCGATGAATCAGGAGCTAGAATTTCGAAATGAAAGAGGCGACTTGAAGACCTAAATAATTTGGCACTGCACAACAAAAATACGCAAATTGCTGTGTGGGACATGCTAATCTACAGAAAAACGTCTAATAAGTTCAGAAAGCAGATCGACGCTCATATGAAATGAGTCAGCAAGAAAGGGAAGAGGGAGAACATCTTGAATCGACAAGATGATAAAAAGGCGATGTTCGATATTATGCCAGCAGATGAATCATCATCTGATGAAAAACCATCATTATCACGTCGGCTGATCAATAAAACATTGCAACATGCTCAAGATGCAGTTGAGTTTGCCAGCGATACTTCACGTAATATTGCGGGTGTGGCAGATGCGGCACTCGATGCTTTAGATCATGTGACACATCATACCAAGCGTGGTGTTGAAGGGGTACGCAATACCGTTCGTGACATGGTGTCAGAAACCAGTGAGGCAGCACGTCAAGTCGCTTTGACGATGGCAAGAGCATCTTTGGGGAAAAGTAGTCTCACCTTATATTTACCTGAAATGCTGCTCAATAATCAGATCCGAAAACGTATGGATCGTTCTGAAATCGATGATATTAAAATTGAATGTGGTAATGATCGCTTTCACATCGAGTTAGATGGGCATTACCGTCGTTTTCTGTATCGGCTTTCGCTCGAATTCAATGTGCTGGAGTGCCGTATCGGGCAGGAAAAGTATTTGCGTCTGCGCCAAGTTGATGAGCATCTTGATTTACAGATCCGTCATGGCGGTACTTTAACTAACTGGGCCGCGCGTCGGGTGGGTAATGTCAGTTTTGAGGTGATTAACTCCTTACCGATTCCATTCCTGATTAATCATCTGATTCGTGATGTGCCGGGCATTCAAAAGGAAGGACACCGTCTTTGGTATATTGATCTGGAAGAAGCGGGCTTTATTGATTTCATTAATAATCGTTCTTGGATGGTGGATAAACTTCTAAGTCTGACCGATTTTAGTATTTTACCAGGTTTGAATATTCTGCAAGAAAGTCGTGATTTGGTACAACAGCTGGTGGACCAATTTGAGATTCGAGGTTTAAGAGTACAATCAGGCCGTTTAGAAGTTCAGGTCGGAATTGGAAGTGAATAGGCAATAAAAAAGCCACTGTCAATGCAGTGGCTTTTTAGAATTTGGCGTCCCTACGGGGATTCGAACCCCGGTTACCGCCGTGAAAGGGCGATGTCCTAGGCCTCTAGACGATAGGGACTTATCGTGAGGAGATTTACCTATGGCTAAGATATGAAACATATCATGTGCCGCTAGGCCTAAATTCTCGGCAAAAATATTAATCTTTGCTTTTCCTCGAATTTAGTGGCGTCCCTACGGGGATTCGAACCCCGGTTACCGCCGTGAAAGGGCGATGTCCTAGGCCTCTAGACGATAGGGACGTTTCAGAGGTGGGCGTATATTAGGGTGAATTAGATAGGGTGTCAAACACTTTTCTGAATAAAATTTAAAAAAAGTGAATAAGTGTCTAAAAATAAAACATATCGCAGAATAAATAATCAAAAATAAGTAGTTAAGCGAAAAAATCACCAAATAAATGGTATTTCTACAGACATAAAAAATGCAGCTTAAGCTGCATTTTTTATGGGATTTGATTATTTACGATCACGATAAAACACGTAATGACTTAAATAACAGGCTGCAATAAACAGTAAACAGCCAATAAAGCCAGCCTGCATCTCAGGATCTGCTGCCATACTTAAACCGGTAATGAAACAGAAGATGAAACCGAGAATTGGGACAATTGGATAAAGTGGCGCAGCAAATTTCAAATCTTTTGCAGAATGGCCTGCTTTATACCACTGGCGTCTAAAGTTAAACTGACTTAAACAGATGCTCATCCACACGATCACCATGGTGAACGCAGCGATACCCAATAAATTCTTGAAAATTGTTTCAGGCGCAAAGTGCTCTGATAAAAGTCCTGGGATTGCACCAAACATCGTCACGACAAGCGCAATAATCGGTGTTCCACTTTTAGACAAGCGTGAGAAAACACTTGGTAGCTGACGCTGATCTGACAGAGACCACATCATGCGTGATGCAGCATACAGACCAGAGTTTGCTGCGGACAACAAGGCCGTAATAATCACAAAACGGATAATGTCATCGGCATAAGGAATGCCAATATAATTAAACACTGTAACGAACGGACTGCTACTCACTCCTTCAGTACCCAAACCTGCGGCTTGGAAAGGAAGCAGTGCACTAATCACAATGATCGTACCCACAAAGAAAATTAATAAACGCCAGATGGCCGCATTAATCGCCTTAGGTACGTTTTCAGCAGGGTCTTTGGTTTCACCTGCCGCCACACCGATCAGCTCAGTACCAGAGAAGGCAAAGTTAACAATCAGCATGGTGGTAAAGATAGGAATTAAACCTTGAGGGAACCAACCATGTGCAGTCAAGTTATGGAATAGTGGTGCTGATTCATAACCTTGGAAGGGAATGAGTCCAAAAATAGCCAGTAAGCCCAAAATAATGAAGGCAATCACGGTCACTACTTTAACCAAGGCCAACCAAAACTCAGATTCAGCAAACATACGTGTTGAACTAAGATTGAGCCCTAAAATGGTGACTGCAAAAATAATGGTCCAGATCCACATGGAAATATGTGGGAACCATTCCTGCATCAGCAAGGCGGCAGCGGTGAATTCTGTACCTAGGGTGGCAGTCCATGTGAGCCAATAGACCCAAGAAATCATGTAACCCGTGCCTGGACCAATATATTTTTGAGCGTATGCACCAAAAGATCCAGCAACAGGCATATGTACTGCAAGTTCACCTAAACAGAGCATGACCATATAGGCAATCAAACCACCTAACACATAGGCAATAATTGCACCCACAGGGCCAGTTTGAGCGATAACTTCACCAGAACCTAAAAATAAACCTGTACCGATTGCACCGCCTAAAGAAAGCATAACTAAATGGCGAGTGCTCATTGCACGTTTTAAAGTTTTTGATTCTGAATGCGTATTCGAGTTGGAAGATTGCATACGACAATTTGTCCAAGCATAGAGAAGCGGCTATTTTATGGAAAATTCGAAAATGTGCAATCTGATTCAGGCAAGATTGTGAGAAAAATATAATTATTAGATAAACAAAATTTGGCGTCCCTACGGGGATTCGAACCCCGGTTACCGCCGTGAAAGGGCGATGTCCTAGGCCTCTAGACGATAGGGACAGATGAGGCAACACAAATAAGGTTTGGTGGAGCCAAGCAGGATCGAACTGCTGACCTCTACAATGCCATTGTAGCGCTCTACCAACTGAGCTATGACCCCCAGATTGTGTGAGCGCAATTTTAGGGGGAATGCGCCCACACGTCAATCATTAAACTGAATTAAGTCTCACTATTTGCATCATTTTTCGGCAGTTTTAGTGATTCATTTAGCTTTTCCCAAACTTTCAGTTCTTTCTTGCTTGGTGCACCCACAATCTCTAAAGCATGACGCAAGCGTGCAAAGGTCAAATCTGGACCCAATGTCACCATCGATTGCATTACAGGTGTTGAACTGGTTGAACCTGCAATCGCAATAAAGAAGGCTGGCATGAAATCACGAAGTTTAACTTCCATCTGATTGGCCAAGTCCATCAAGGTTTGACTTACCGTGTCATTATTCCAGCTGAACTGACTTTCTAAGCGCCAAATTGCAAACTGTAGGCTCTGACGAACTTGTTCTTCCGTCAGTTTTTTGCTTTCAAATTGCGCTTTGTCGATTTGTGGCATGTGATTGAAATAGAAACCTGCCCAATTCACTGCTTCAGAGAGTAAGTTGATACGTGGCTGAATCGCAGCAGCAATATCTTCAAGTGTTTGACGGTCACTTTTCCACGCCAATAAACGGTCTAACAGTTGCCCTGGTGTCAATCCTTTGATCCATTGACCATTGAGCCAGTTGAGTTTTTCAACATCAAAGATTGGACCGCCAAGAGAAACACGTTGCACATCAAAGTTTTCAATCATGTCGTGTAGAGTAAATACTTCACGCTCATCAGGCATTGACCAACCCATACGACCTAAGTAGTTCAACAATGCTTCTGGCAATACACCGATGTCGCGATAATAGTTGATTGAGGTCGGGTTTTTACGTTTAGACAGCTTTGATTTATCTGGATTACGCAACAATGGCATGTGGCATAGGGTTGGCATGTCCCAACCGAAGTATTGATAAAGCAATTGATGCTTCGGTGCGGATGGCAACCACTCTTCACCACGTAACACGTGAGTGATTTCCATCAAGTGGTCATCTACTACGTTTGCAAGGTGATAGGTTGGTAAACCATCTGTTTTTAACAGGACTTGCATGTCGACTTGTACCCATGGAATCTCAACTTCACCACGGAGTAAGTCATTAATTTTACAAATGCCTTCTTCAGGCACTTTCATACGAATAACGTGAGGTTCACCCGCAGCGAGACGACGTTGTACTTCTTCTGGAGATAATTTTAAGCCGCGACCATCGTATTTAGGTGTTTCGCCACGTGCTTGTTGTTCAGCACGCATTTGATCAAGCTCTTTTGCGGTTGCAAAACAATAAAAAGCATGACCTTTTTCAACCAATTCTAAAGCATATTGCTTATAGATACCCATACGCTCAGATTGGCGATAAGGGGCATGTGGACCACCGACATCTGGACCTTCAGACCAATTCAACCCTAACCAGCGCAAAGAGTCTAAAATCATTTTTTCAGACTCTGGGGTTGAACGAAGTTGATCCGTATCTTCAATACGTAAAATAAATTCACCGCCATGCTGTTTGGCAAAACATAAATTAAATAACGCAATATAAGCAGTACCTACATGAGGGAAACCAGTAGGAGAAGGCGCAATACGGGTACGAACTTTCATAAATGATCGGGGCTTAAATTAAAATTGAGACTATTATAACGAAAAAGCCTAGTCACGGCATGACTAGGCTTGATTTAAACATGTGAAGGGGCACATATTTAAAAAATATTAAGAAGTGTGTGGTTGGAATATGATTTGAACGAAACGAGAAAAACGCTCATGTTGGCTTGCAAAGAAGGTCTGAGTTGGTGTTGTACGAATCGTATTCAACATTTTTAACTCATCATCTGTTGACGGCAACATCGATGTATTACGTTTTTGTTGATCCAGTGCTTTGACAATCAGGCTTGAAGAAGATTTATCAAGCGTTTTTATGTTATTGCTTTCTTTAATTGCTGCCGCATGTCCAAATTGAACAGAACATGCTAAAAATAGGCTTAAACTTAGTGTTTTTTTCATATTTAATGCTCGCATTGCTCACATCCCCTTCATGATATTGAGTCTACAAGACTAACCAAACGACTATACTATTGCTTTAATAATACGATTTAAACATAAATCTTAATACAAAAGTTGATATATGTCACACTTTTTACAAAAATATAAAAATTTGACACATCCTGTTGTGTACTTATAGCACTGTGGCTACTTTATATACAACTAGAATCTAGCAAGTAAATGTGTAGAAAAAGTGGAGAATGATAATTTTTCTCATTTTGCCACAAAAATAAAAGGCTGGATATTCTTTTAATGCAGGAAATACAGGCCATTGCTATATCTTAAAAACAGAATAGTAATAAATATATTGGTATAACTGTATGATTGTAAAATATTTTTAAAGAAATATAGTGGTGACAAATGGGGCGAAATGAGTAAACAATATAATGAAAACTGTCATCGCAGCGGCATTGTTGGCGTTGGGCTTAAATGGTGTGGCGCAAGCAGCAACCACTTTTTTAAACGTGTCTTATGATCCAACACGTGAATTTTATCAAGAATATAATCAAGCATTCGGCCAGTACTGGAAAAAAAGAACAGGACAGGATGTTGATTTTAAACAGTCACATGGCGGCTCGGGTAAACAGGCACGTTCAGTCATTGATGGCTTGCAGGCAGATGTCGTAACGCTCGCATTGGCCAATGATATTGATGAAATTGCCAATGCAGGTTTAATCCGTAAAGATTGGCAAAAACAATTCAAAGATAACTCTGCACCCTATACCTCAACTGTGGTGTTCTTGGTGCGTAAAGGTAATCCAAAAAATATTCGTGACTGGAATGATTTGACAAAAACGGGTGTTGAAATCATTACACCAAATCCAAAAACAGGTGGTGCACCACGCTGGATTTATTTATCGGCTTGGGGTTATGCGTTGAAACAACCTGGTGGTAATGACGCCAAGGCACGTGAATTGGTGAAAAAGCTCTATCAAAACGTCAAAGTCTTAGACTCAGGTGCGCGTGGATCATTAACCACTTTTGCTGAACGCGGTATTGGTGATGTGCTGTTGTCTTGGGAAAATGAGGCGTTATTGGCAACTCAAGGTTTAGGGAAAGACAAATTTGAAATTGTGTATCCATCCATTTCGATTTTAGCCGAACCGTCAGTGGCAATTGTTGATAAAACCGTCGATAAAAATGGCAATCGTCAGCTGGCACGTGGTTACTTAAATTTCTTGTATTCGCCTCTAGGACAAGATCTGGCAGCAAAATATTATTTCCGTCCACGTAATCCACAAGTTGCTGCCAAATACGCTCAGCAATTTCCAAAGATTAAACTGTTCAAGATTAATGATGTATTTGGTGGTTGGGCAAAAGCGCAAAAAACACATTTTGTGAATGGTGCGATTTTTGACCAGATTTATGCGGAAAAACCATAAATTCAGTTCTTATTTAGATTGGCACAAAAAGTAGAAAAGCAAATACGCGCTGTATTTGCTTTTTTGTTGGCTGAAAAATGATAAGAAAACGGTTTTATCTATGAAAAGTTAAGAATTCTCTACAAAAAGTCGTTTGGTGCTGACATAAAACAAGGTGATAATGTGCAGTTACATTTTCAGCTGTTGATCCATTTCTTATGTCGCATATTTCTGTCTTACTTCATGAAACCGTTGATGGCGTATTGGCAGGTCGCGATACTGGTGTTTTTGTCGATGCGACCTTTGGTCGTGGTGGTCATACCAAGCTATTACTTTCAAAACTCGACCAAAATGCGCGTGTTTACGCTTTCGATAAGGATCCACAAGCTCTTGAAGTTGCAGCACAATTAGAACAAGAAGATCCACGATTTAAAATTATTCATGCCAGTTTTGCGGATATTCAAGCTGAGCTTGCCCAAATTGGCCTGACTGAAGTCGATGGCATTATGGCTGACTTAGGTGTGTCATCACCGCAATTGGACCAAGCAGAGCGTGGTTTTAGTTTTATGCAAAACGGGCCATTGGATATGCGAATGGACAATTCGCAAGGCTTGACCGCAGCAGAGTGGTTGCTTCAGATTGAAGAAGAAAAATTAGCAAACATTATTTACCAATATGGCGAAGAACGTTATAGCCGTCGTATTGCCAAAGCCATTAAACTGGCAGGTGAAATGACAACGACAGCCCAACTGGCAGAAGTGGTTAAAACCGCACATCCAAAGTGGGAAAAGCATAAGCATCCTGCAACGCGTACTTTCCAAGCGATTCGTATTGCCATTAACAAAGAACTCGATGATATCGAGACATTTTTACCGCAAGCTGTCACATTATTAAAACCAACTGCACAACTGGCAGTGATTAGCTTTCATTCTTTGGAAGATCGTTTAATCAAGCAGTTTATTCAAAAAGAATCGAGTTTGGCCGAAGATTCAGGCTGGGGCATGCCTCAAGCACAGGTTGATACTCGACGTTTAAAGAAAGTTTCTCGTATTCGTGCGAGTGAAGCAGAAGTAAAAGCAAATCCTCGTTCGCGTAGTGCATGGCTACGTGTGGCTGAGCGTTTAGAGCAAAAAGGCTGAGAATGAACAACAAGAATGATGACGACGTTAGACCAAGCAGCAGAAAAGGACTGAAAAAGGTTGTTGTGTATGCTGTACTCGTTGCATTGGTGTTTACAAGTGCGATGATGGTGGTGTTCCAAGTATTTGAATACCGCCATGATTATCGTGACTTGAGTGCATATATGCGTGAAAGAGATGATTTAAACGCTGAATGGGGGCGTTTATTGATTGAACAGCAAACCTTTGGTGCAACAGCCCAGATTGGTTCTCGCGCAGTCACACAACTCCGTATGTTCTCACCGCCAGCAACGCAGACGGTCGTGATTTCTTTACCTATGACTTCAAAGCAAGATAAATAAGGCATGCTGTATGGCAGATAAGCGAAGTAAACCAATACGAAAAAAACAGCAGTCTATTTCTGAAAGACCGACCCTTGCTTTGGATATGTGGCGATTTTATCTGCTTTGGGGAACGGTGCTGCTTTGTTTTGTGGTGTTGATTGCCCGTGCGTTCTATGTGCAAGTGGTCAATAAAGACTTTTTGCAAAATAAGGCCAATGCCAATATTTTAAGAACTGAACGCCTAGAGGCGATGCGTGGCGTGATCAGTGACCGTCATGGTGTACCTTTGGCAATTAGTACGCCGATCATGAAAATTGTGATGGACCCAAGAGATTATTGGGAAACCAAACAACAATTTGACGAGATTACAGCTGAACTCAAAAAAGACCCGAATAATCGTAAATTAAAACGTCAATTGCCTGATAAAAACTTGAACCTAGATGAACTGGCAGATGCCGTTGGTGTAGATCGAGCAGATTTAAAGAAACAAATGCAGGCTCGTCCACGTTCACGTTATTTAGTTTTGCAAAAAGAAATTCCACCGCAACAAGCTGACCTAATTACCAAGCGCAATTTCCAAGGCGTTTATGCAGAGAAAAGCTATAAACGCTACTATCCGCAGCCTCAACCCAATGCCCAAATTATTGGCTTGACCAACAGTGAAGGGATGGGGATTGAAGGTTTGGAAATGCAACTGAATAAACAGTTGTCAGGGATGGACGGTGAACAGAAAATTATCCGTGATAAAAAGGGTAATCGTCTCAAAGTTTCAGAAGTGATTAAAGAAGTTGAATCGGGCGAAAATGTTACGCTGAGTATCGACTCACGTTTGCAATATATTATGTACCGTGAATTGACGGCTGCGGGCGTTGCTAATAATGCGCGTTCAGCAACTGCGATTGCAGTCGATGTTAAAACGGGTGAAATTTTGGCGATGACCAGTTGGCCATCTTATAACCCGAACGATAAAAACGGTCTCAGTAATAAAGATGCGATGCGTAACCGCGGCGCGATTGATATGTTTGAGCCGGGTTCGACCATGAAGCCATTTACCGTGGCTGCTGCGCTAGAAAGTGGTAAATACACGCCGAATACCATCGTAAACACCTCCCCAGGTTCGATGCGTTTGGGTTGGCATACCATTCGTGATACGCATAACTATGGTGCTTTAACCGTTTCTGGGGTGATTATCAAATCTTCAAACGTAGGCTCGGCAAAAATCGCCTTGTCTCTACCGAAAGATACAGTTCCTTCATTCTTTAGACGTGCTGGTTTTGGTCATCGTTCAGCGGTGAAATTCCCGGGTGAAAGTTCTGGTTTGCTCTATTCAGGTGATAAGCTTAATCCGTCTCAGTTGGGAACCATGGCCTATGGTTATGGTTTGAACGCGACCATTTTGCAGGTTGCACAAGGTTATGCCATGTTGGCAAATCATGGCGTGCAAATGCCATTAAGCTTGCGTAAATTAGACAAAGCACCAGAAGGTACACAGGTATTAAGTCCTAAAATTGCCGATCAAGTCTTAACCATGCTTGAACAGGTGACCATGCCAGGCGGAACCGCCAAACAAGCCGTGATTCCAGGGTATCGTGTCGGGGGTAAAACAGGGACAGCACATAAATTACGTGCGGACCGTAAAGGGTACTCAAACAGTGAATATCGTGCTTTATTTGCAGGTGTTGCACCAATCAGTGATCCGCGTTTAGCCATGATCGTCGTGGTTGAAAACCCGCAAGGTCGTTATTACGGTGGTCTGGTTGCAGCGCCTGTATTTGCGCGCATCATGCAAGAGTCTTTACGCCTTTTGAATGTACCTTTAGATAAGCCACTTGATACTTCTATAAAATCCAATCCGTAGGTAAATTATGTCGATTCGTTTTCAACAGATACACCCGATCAGCATAGATGCGGCTTGGTATACACAGCCATTTAAAGGCTTCAGTCTAGATAGCCGTAAAGTTGCTGCTGGCCAAATTTTTATTGCTTTAAATAGCTATAGTCAACCTGAAAAAACACGCCAGTTTGCGCAAAATGCATTGGATGCAGGCGCATTGGCTGTGATCAGTGAGACTGAATTAGGTCTCGCAAACGAATGGGTTTGTGCTGATGTCCGTTATCAAATGGGTGAATGGCAACAGCAATATTTACAAGCAGCTGATCCTGTTCAGCCATTACGTGGTATTGCTGTGACAGGAACAAATGGAAAAACCACCATTTCACGCCTGATTGCGGAGCTGATCAGTTCACAAGGCAAAGGTTGTGCAGTGATGGGCACGACAGGTAACGGTATTCTGCCAAACTTAACCCCATCTACGCATACCACTTTGGATGCTCTGCAACTACAACATGCGTTACATGACTATGCTAAACAAGGCGCGAGTTTTGTTGCACTGGAAGCCAGTTCACATGGTTTGGAGCAAGGGCGCCTGAACGGCTGTGAGCTTGAAATTGCGTTGTACAGTAATTTAAGTCGTGATCATCTAGATTATCACGGTACTTTGGACGCTTATGCTGAGGCCAAGGCCTTATTATTTAAATTCACGACTTTAAAAGCGGTGGTGATTAATTTGGATGATGCGCATGCACAGCTTATGTTGGGTGCAGCAAAAGCAAATCCATCGCAGCCAAAGATTCTCACTTATTCTTTAACCCAAACGACGGCTGATTATCATATTGCAGATTTGCAATATCGTTTAAGTGGCGCAAGTTTTACCCTGATCAGCCCAACAGGTGCTTATCCAGTACAAAGTCCATTGCTTGGACAGTTTAATGTCGAAAATTTATTGGCAAGTCTGATTGCAGCAGAGTATGCAGGCTTTGACTTGGCTGATTTGATTCAGTTCGTACCACAACTCAAAGGTGCGCCTGGGCGAATGCAGGTGATTCAAGATGCTGAGCGTTTGTTTGTTGTCGATTATGCACATACACCTGATGCCTTGATTCAAGTACTGACCACATTGAAACGTCATGTCACGGGTCGGTTATGGGCTGTATTTGGTTGTGGCGGAGATCGTGACCGTGGTAAACGTCCGCTGATGACCCAAGCTGCACTTGATCATGCCAATCCCGTTGTGCTTACTTCGGATAATCCGCGAACTGAAAATCCTAAACAGATCTTTGCGGATATGAAGCAAGACATCAACTTCGCAGACCATGAGATGCATGAAATTCATGATCGTCGTGAAGCGATTAAATGTGTGGTGGCACAAGCCCAAGCAGGTGATATTGTGGTGATTGCGGGTAAAGGGCATGAAAACTATCAGGAAATTGATGGGGTTCGTCATTGGTTTGATGATGTCGTTGAGGTGCAGTCTGCGATAGATGCACAGCCTCATCCTGTCGATTCAGCCTATCCTGCGCAATAAGGTTAAAAGGTAAATAAAGCGTATGCATACTTCAACAACCAGTACTGTTCCATTACAACCTTGGACCGCAGAACAATTACAACAAGCCACACAAGGGCAGTGGCATCAGCAGAATCTTCCGCAAGGTGAAATTAAACGTATTTTAACGGATTCGCGTCATGCAGAAGCAGGCGATGCTTTCCTTGCATTAAAAGGTGAGCGATTTGATGCGCATAACTTTGTGGCACAAGTGGCTGCACAAGGATGTCAAATTGCGATCGTTGAGCATCCTGTCGATGCTGATATTGCACAGCTGATCGTCAAGGATACGCGTTTGGCTTTGGGGCAGTTGGGTGCTTATCGCCGTCAACAAAACCCGCAGTTGAAAGTGATTGCCTTAACGGGCAGTAGTGGTAAAACCACGACTAAAGAAATGCTGGGCAGTATTTTATCTCGTTTGGCACCAACCCTAATTACCCGTGGCAACCTGAATAATGATCTTGGTGTCCCGATGATGTTGCTTGAATTACGTCAAGCGCATCAATATGCTGTGATGGAGTTAGGTGCTAGCCATCAAGGTGAAATTGATTACACCTCGAATTTGGTGCAGCCGCATGTGGCAGGGATCTTGAATATTGGTACAGCACATTTAGGTGAATTTGGTGGGCGTGAAGGCATTTGTCGTGCTAAATCAGAAATCTATGCGCATATTTTGCCTCAAGGCACGGCAATCGTTCCTGCGCAAGATGATTATGCAGCAACTATTCGTGAAAATGCTCAGGCCCATTCGATTCTGAGTTTTGGTGAGGGTGGTGATGTTTTTGCGACAGATGTGCAATTGCATCCTCAATCAGCACAATTTAATTTACACACACCACAAGGTAGTCGTGCGGTAAACCTACCCTTTGCAGGTGCGCATAATGTACAGAATGCAGCAGCAGCGACCGCATTCGCTTTAGCGATTGGCATTGCACTGGATGATATTGTACAAGGTTTAGAGCAAGCACAAGGCGCCAAAGGCCGTCTGAACTTTATTCAACAGCAACATCACTTATTTATTGATGATACCTATAATGCGAATCCAACCTCAATGCGCGCAGCAGCACAGGTTCTGTTGCAGCAGCAAGGTTTAAAAATCATGGTGATGGGAGATATTGGGGAGCTGGGTGAAAGCAGTTGGCAAGAGCATCATGATCTCGGACGAGACTTAGCATCATTGCCGCTAGAGCATCTGGTGGTGGTTGGTGAATTTGCTGCAGCAGCACAACAAGGTTCATCCCATTCAGAAAAGTTACATGCGTTTGCAACACAGGCAGAAGCATTACCGTTTTTAATTAATTTAGTCCAAACACATCAACCCCAGTCAATGAGTTTCCTATTCAAAGGGTCTCGTTATACCCATATGGAAACGTTGATGGCTGACTTGATGGAGAAAATTTAAATGTTGTTATGGTTATTTGAGCAATTGGCGGACTATAACAGTTCGTTTCAAGTTGTTCGTTATTTAACATTGCGCTCTTTGTTGAGCTTACTGACGGCCTTGACGATCGGACTGGTTTTAGGCCCAGTCATGATTCGTAAATTACAAGCATTAAAATATGGTCAGGCAGTGAGTTCTTTTGCACCTGAAAACCATGCCAAAAAAATGGGAACCCCAACCATGGGCGGGATTCTCATTTTGCTCTCCATTGGGATTAGTACATTGCTGTGGGCAGATTTATCTAACCCATATGTTTGGATTGTACTGGGTGTCATGGTGGTATTTGGTGCTGTCGGTTGGGCAGATGACTGGATTAAAGTTCGTTACAAAGACAATGCAGGTTTGCCAGCACGTAAGAAGTTCTTCTGGACTTCGGTGGCGTCTTTGGGTGCAGGTATTGCCTTATATGTAATTGCGAAACAACAAGACAGTGTCGAGCATACGGCAGATATGCTGGATTTGCTGATCCCATTCTTCAAGAATCTTTCCATTCCGCTTTCAGCTGTGCCATTGGGTTTAGCCTTTATTGCATTCACTTACTTGGTGATTAATGGTGCATCGAATGCGGTTAACTTGACCGATGGCTTAGACGGTTTGGCAATTATGCCAATTGTTATGGTCGCGGCAGGTTTAGGTGTATTTGCTTATTTATCGGGTGATATTCGTTTTGCCAATTATTTGCATATTCCGTATGTGAAATATACCTCTGAATTGGTGGTGATCTGTTCGGCAATGATCGGTGCTGGTTTGGCCTTCCTTTGGTACAATGCCCATCCAGCGCAAGTATTTATGGGTGATGTCGGTGCATTGGCACTTGGTGCAATGCTCGGTACCATTGCGGTGATGGTGCGTCAGGAAATCGTATTTGCCATTATGGGTGGGGTATTCGTGATGGAAGCGGTGTCGGTGTTCTTGCAGATCGGTTCATTGCGGATGCGTAATAAGCGTGTTTTCTTGATGGCACCTTTGCATCATCATTATGAAAAGCAGGGCTGGAAAGAAACCCAAGTCGTCATCCGTTTTTGGATTATTACCATTTTCCTGGTTGTACTTGGCTTAATGACGCTAAAATTACGTTAAACCATGATTCAAGAAAGAAGCTGGTGAAGACCAGCTTTTTTTATGTTTGGAGAAAATAGATGAGTTTGTTGATGTGTCCTGTTTGTCGCCAATCCTTGAATTTGGTTGAAAATTCTTGGCGATGTGAAAAAGGGCATCATTATGATGTAGCCAAGCAAGGCTATGTCAATTTACATGTGGTGCAGCATAAACATAGTAAGTCACCCGGAGATACACCTGAGTCGGTACTGGCACGCCGTGAGTTTTTGCAAGCAGGGTTTTATCAGCCTTTACAGCAAGCTGTGGTTGAGCTGCTACAGCAACTTAAACCAAAAGCAGTTTTAGATATTGGTTGTGGTGAGGGCTATTACACCAGTGCCATGCAAGCGCATACCCAGCAGTGTATTGGTGTCGATATTGCCAAAACAGCCGTACAGCGCGCTGCAAAGTTAAATGCAGATGTGATATGGGTGGTGGGAACGGGTGCAACCTTGCCCGTTCAAGATCATTGCATTGATATTTGTACCAGCCTATTTAGCCCGATTCCACAAGAAGAAATAGTGAGAGTATTGGGTGATGAAGGCTTTTTACTTGTCGTGACGCCTGCACCAAGACATCTCTATGATTTGCGCGAAGCGTTATTTGAGCAAGTAAATTTGCATGAACCTCAAAAATTTGTAGAGCAGCTAGAGGCTCAGTTTGAGTTGAAGCAAGCACAAATTGTTGAAGCGCCAATGGAGCTAGATCAAGCGGCTTTAAAGAATTTAATTGCGATGACGCCTTATGCTTATAAGGCGAATCCTGAACGACGTAAAGTACTTGAGCAAGCGCAGCAATTTGCAGTGACTGCCGCCTTTCAGATTTATCTGTTCCAAAAAAGAAAGAAGCCATCAATGTGATGGCTTCTTTTTTATTTACTGGATTTGATTGATCAAATGTTCAATCCCATCCTTTTCTTTTGGCGGTGGGTTCTGTGAATTTGAACCCATTGCAGGTGGCTGCTTTTTCGCTGGGACAATCGGTTGTTCATCAGTCACTGGAGTTGTTCCAGGTAAGTCTGAAAAATCATTTTGTGTTGAGCGAACAGGTGCAACTGGTGCAGGACGATAAAGTGGACGCGCCAATGGTGGAGAGGCACGATATTCTTTTTTATCTTCACTTTGTTGGATTTGTAGCTTATCACGAGAGATTGGATCTTTCGCTTCTTTATCCAAACGCACCCAAGCAGATGGCGTATCTTTTAAAGATTTGCCCATAAAGTTAGTCCAGATTGGAAGGGCAGCAACGCCACCATATTCACGACGACCTAGTGTACGCGGTTGGTCAAAGCCCACCCATGCGATCGCAACCAACTTACCATTGAAACCTGCAAACCAAGCATCTTTTGCATCATTGGTTGTTCCTGTTTTGCCGCCTAAATCATCACGACCAATTTTAAGTGCAGCTCGACCAGTACCGTGTTGGATTACATCACGGAGGATGTTCGCCATATCATAAGCAGAACTTGATTTTAAAATACGTTGCGCTTGGCGATAGTCACTGTTGGATTTTGCTGTTTGGGCCGCATCAGCAGTCAATATTGGTGCTTCAGAGGCAGCAGTTGCATCATCTAAAGTCTGATTGGTCACTTCTGTTACTTGGTCTTTAGATTTATCTTTTTCTGCTTCAGCAGTTTGCTGCTCTGTACCTGCATTTGGATTACTAATACATGGGATACATGCGTAGTCAGGTTTTGCTTCATAAATGACTTTGCCTGAAGCATCTTCAATACGTTTAATGAAGTGTGGTTGGACGCGATATCCGCCATTGGCAAAAGTGGCATAACCTGTTGCCATTTGTACAGGGAGTACCTGTGGTGTACCAAGTGCAATGGTGTAGTTACGTGGAATCTGGTCTTCTTGTAAACCAAAGTCCATAAATAATTGGCGTGTACGTTCAATTCCAACGTTCTGTAATAAACGTACTGAAACCGTGTTTCGGGATAAATAAAGGGCGCGACGTAAAGGGATCATACCTAAATAGCGGCCATCCGAGTTTCTTGGAGACCATTTGCCAATGGTGATTGGACTATCATTGACCATGCTATACGGGGTCATACCACGCTCTAAAGCCAAGGCATAAACGAATGGTTTAATGGTTGAGCCTGGTTGTCTCCAACCTTGTACAGCGCGGTTAAATTTAGATTGATAAAAGTTATATCCGCCCACTACCGCTTCAATTGCACCATCATTTGGATTGATTGCAATAAGTTGACCTTGAACTTTGGGTACTTGAACCAACGACCAAACTGTTTTGCCCTCATTCGGGCGAAGGCGAATAATATCTTTAACTTTGACAATTTGTGATGCATTCGATGGTGCACCGCCGACACTATTGGCATTGCGATATGGACGAACCCATGACATGCCAGACCAATTAACGGTCACTGTTGAACCATCCTGCATCAATGCATCAAAAGAATTGTTGTTGACCTTGATGACTTGTGCTGGATAAGTATTCGCATAAGCGATGAACTGTTTAAGTGGTTTGTCATGTGCTTCAGGACCACGCCAGCCATGACGACGGTCATAGGCTTCCAAACCATCTTGAATCGCTTGCTCTGCATAACGTTGGCGGTTGCTATCAATCGTGGTGTAGACCTTGTATCCAGAGTCAACCGCTTGCTCGCCAAAGTGTTCGACCAGTTCTGAGCGAACCATTTCCCCTACATAGGGAAACACGTTACTCACTGAACGATCCATCATATTTAAATTGATCGGTTCTGCGACCGCTTGCTGATATTCGCTTTGGTTGAGATAACCCAGTTGTAACATGCGGCCTAAAATCCAGTTACGACGTTCAAGTGCACGCTCTGGATTGACCACTGGATTGTATTTGGACGGTGCTTTTGGTAAGCCTGCAATCATTGCCATTTGTGCAGTGGTCAGTTCATTCAGATTCTTGTTGTAATAGACACGTGCAGCAGCTGCAATACCATAGGCATTTTTACCAAGGAAAATTTTATTGACATAAGCGGTCAGAATTTCTTGTTTTGTTAAGTTCTGCTCGATTTTGCGTGCCAGAAAAACTTCGGTTAGTTTGCGTCTAAGCGTTCGGTCTGGACTTAAATAATAGTTCTTTGCAACCTGCATAGTAATGGTTGAGCCCCCAGTTTGGACATCAGAACCAGTAACAGATTCGGTTAGCGCCCGCCCGAGTCCTTTGAAGCTAATGCCATTATGCTCAAAAAAAGACGAATCTTCGGCCGCTAAGAAGCCATGAATAAACGTTGGGGGGATCTGTTCATACTTAACAGGAATCGATAATTTTCCGCCATATTCCGCAATCAGCTGATTATCTGTCGTGTAGACTTGCAATGGTTTTTGTAAAGGCGCTTTTTTGAGTGAACTCATATCTGGTAGTGAAGGTGCAAGATAGAGATACATGCCATAAAATCCCATTGGAAGTGAGACTAAGATAATAATAACGATCAAAAAAAATGGCCGAACAATACCAGAACTGGATAGCTTTTTCATAATAAGTAAGTTTTAATAAGAGCGAATGGCAAACTAATTATGGTCAGTATATCCTTTAGAAATGCGGATTGTTAGATGAGTTATTGTATCCGTAGCAATTAAAGACCAAAACAAATTAGTGTGTTGTATTTTTGGGGATAAAAAAATAAATAGGAAAGTACTGTGCTCAGGTTATATCGTAAACCAAATAAGGGGTTAGTGGGTGTCGATATTAGTTCGACAACTGTTAAATTATTGGAGCTCTCTGTAAAGAACGGTAGATATTGGGTTGAAAGTTATGCAGTGATGCCATTGCCTGAAAGCAGTGTTGTTGAAAAAAGCATACTGAATCCAGAGGCGGTAGGTGATGCGCTTGAGAGGGTCATCAACCTTGCAAATCCTCACACCACCAATGTTGCTATTGCGGTGCCTACTTCTATGGTCATTAACAAGATTATAGAAATGGATGCCGACATGTCGGATGAAGAACGAGAAGTTCAAATTCGTATGGATGCTGAGCAATACATTCCGTTCCCATTAGATGAAGTAAGTCTTGATTTTGAAGTTTTGCCTGATCGTTTGGCTAATCCAAATCGGGTGAATGTACTCTTGGTCGCTACGCGTACCGAGAATGTTGATACACGTGTAGAAGTGCTGGAACTTGCGGGCTTGACCGCAAAAATTGCAGAAGTTGAAAGCTATGCAATGGAGCGGGCATTCCAGGTATTTGCAGACACCCTGCCGATGGGGGCAAATACCGTTGGCATTTTAGATATTGGTCATACCATGACCACTTTATCTGTGATGCAAAAAGGCAAGATTATCTATACACGTGAGCAAGTATTTGGCGGTCGCCAATTGACTCAAGATGTACAAAGTCGCTATGGCTTGTCTTTTGAGGAAGCTGGACGTGCCAAAAAAGAAAGAAGCTTGCCTGATGATTATGATACGGAAGTCCTTGAACCCTTTTTGGATGCAGTGGTGCAACAGGCTGCACGTTCACTTCAGTTCTTCTTTTCATCTTCTCAGTTTAACGAAATTGACCATATTCTGCTGGCTGGCGGGAATGCCAATATTCCAGGCCTTGCCAAGTTATTACAACAAAAATTAGGTTATCGCGTCACCATTGCCAATCCATTTCTACAAATGGGTTTTTCTCCGCAAATTGATATTAAAAAAATTGAAAATGATGCTTCCTCTTTAATGGTTGCATGTGGTTTGGCATTGAGGAGTTTTGATTAATGGCAAAGATTAACTTACTCCCTTGGCGTGATGAGCTAAGAGAACAAAGAAAGAAACAGTTTGTCGCATTTTGTGTTGGGGTTGCTGCATTAGGGGTTGCATCGGTTTTTTCGGGGTGGATGTATTTTGATCATAAATTGAATGATCAAGAACAAGCCAATCAACTGATTGTCAGTACCAACCAAAATTTAGATACACAATTAAAAGCACTCGACGGTTTGCAAGAACGTCGCAATGCGATTATCGAGCGCATGAAGCTCATTCAAGGCCTACAAGGGCAACGTCCAGTTACGGTACGTTTGGTAGATGAATTGGTACGGGTGACTCCGCCAACTATGTATTTAACCAAGTTTAGCCGGACAGGCGATAAGTTCACGATTGAAGGGAAGGCGGAAAGCCCGAACACAGTTGCTGAGCTACTACGTAACCTAGAGGCTTCGCCTTGGTATCGTAATGCCTTTATGAATTCATTCTTGGCGGTAGACGAAAACAAGAATAAAGATAAAACAGCAAGCTCGTTGGTTCCTCGTGTTGAGGAAAATTATGGCAGCTTTGTTGTTACTGTCGATTTGGGTGAGATTGGTACAACGGCAGAAGCTGCACCAACATCAGAACAGGCCGCATCAGGGGTAGCAGCAGCGGGAGTGGCGAAATGAACCAAGATGAATTGAATCAAGACACCGTCGCTGCGAAGAAAAAGAAGATGTCCGTCGAGCAATTCTTTCAGCAATTTAATACGCTGGATATGAATAATTATGGTAGTTGGCCGCTCTCGGTTAAAATTACCTGCTGGATTTTTGTCTTCTTGGCTGTTGCTGCATTAGGTTATTTTGTGGTGATCAAGTCTCAACTTGAATCGATCGCAAATGAGCAAGCCAAAGAACAAAGTTTGCTCAATGAGTTTAAAGAGAAAGACTCAAAATTACGTAATTTGCAACAATATCAAGCACAACTTCAAGAAATGGAAGCGAATTTTAATCAACAATTAGAACAGCTGCCAAAAGAAACAGAAATTCCAAGTCTGGTTGAGGACATTAACTTAACCGGTGTGAACTCTGGTCTGAAGTTTAAAAATATCCGTTTAGAGAGTGAAGTTAAGCAAGAGTTCTTTATTGAGCAGCCAATCAGTATTGATGCCACAGGTGATTACCATGCTTTTGGTGCCTTTGTAACAGGTATCGCGGCTTTGCCTCGTATCGTGACCTTGCATGATTTTACCGTTGAAGCAAAAGAAGATACACAGAAAAAATCTGATATTCCTGTAGTGAATTATACGGTAAAAGCAAAGACTTATCGTTATGTCGGTGCGGATGATCAAACAAATAATGCTGCAAGTGCATCCACAGCTCAAGCAGCAACTACTCCACCTGCGCAAGGAGGAAAATAGTAGTGAATAACTATAAATTATTACTGAGTTTATTGATTGGGTTAACTCTGGCGGGGTGTGATTCTCGGATTGATGCCGTGAATCAGAAAATGGCAGAAATTCGTAATCAGCCGCCTTTGCCGATCGAGCCCGCGCCGATCTTTACCCCTGTGCCATTGTTTAACTATTCAGCACATCAGCTTAAAAGCCCGTTTATGCCAAGTTCTTTGGCAGCTGAGTTAAAAATTATGGCGGGTAAACGTGTTTATCCGAATTTTAATCGCCAGCCACAGCCTTTAGAAAGTTATGCGCTGGAATCATTGAATATGAAGGGCAGTATGCGGGGTAAAACCAGCAATACCATTGCTCTCATTCAAACACCAGATAGTCAAATTGAACGTGTGCAAGTCGGTAGTTATTTGGGGATGAACCAAGGACGTATTATTAAAATTAGTCCAACCCAAATAGATTTGGTGGAGATTGTACCTGATGGCCGTGAAGGCTATGTCGAAAGACCTCGTACACTCGTTTTAATTGGACCAGCACCGTAAGATTAAGGGAATAACAATGAAAAAACAGTTTAAAGATTCTTTATTTGGGGAAGCGAAGACCATGAATCATGCATTCCGTCAATTTTCTATGGGTGCAATCGCGATCGCAGTGATGCAAGTTGCATCAGCGCAAGTGAGTATGACCAATATTGTGCCAATGAGTTTGGCAGACCAGGGCACTGAAATTCGTGTCATGTTTAATGGCCTACCACCGCAACCGCAGGCCTATCAACTTGAGCAGCCTTCTCGTTTGATTCTGGACTTTGATAAAGCACAGCAGAGTTTGACGAAAAACTCGATTCCTGTATCGACCGCTGAAGCCAGTTCGGTAGAAGTCGCATCAGATGACCAACGCTCTCGAGTTATCGTAAATTTAAAAGATGCAGGTGCGTTTACGACGCGCACTGAAGGGAATACCTTTGTGCTGAAAATCAACTCAGCAAAACCAACAGCAATGAACAGTCCATCTGTGGTTACGCGTCAGGTCCAACAAGGCGTTTCCAATATTGGTTTCCAAAGAGGGAATCAAGGTGAAGGATTGGTTGTGATCGATTTATTGGGCAATAACACCCCAGTCGATGTGCAACAACAAGGTAGTAAAATTGTAGTCCGTACGGCTGGTAATAAAATTCCAGCACATTTAGCGCGTCGTTTAAATACCAATGATTTTGCCACACCTGTTGCAAGCGTGGATGCCTATAACGATAAGGGTAATGGTGTAATTACTATTCAATCTGCGGGTAGTTATGAATATATGGCGTACCAAGCAGAAAATAAATTAACCATTAGCTTGAAGCGCCCAGAAGATAAATCACCAACAAAAGCAAAATCACAGACTTATACAGGTAATAAAATCTCTTTAGATTTCCAGGATATTGAAGTACGTCGAGTGTTGCAGTTACTTGCAGACTTTACTGGAATCAATATGGTGGCTGCAGATACGGTACAAGGCAATATTACCTTGCGCCTAAAAGATGTGCCGTGGGATCAAGCCTTAGATATTGTGTTAAAAACCAAGAATCTGGATAAGCGTCGTAATGGCAGTGTGATTTGGATTGCACCTGTTTCAGAGCTGATTAAAGCCGAAGAAGAAGAAGCCAAAGCAATTGCGCAAAGTATTAAACTTGCTCCGATCCAAACTGAATATATTAAATTAAGTTATTCGAAAGCGGCCGATATATTAAAACTCATTGAGGATGCGCGGGATGCTAAAGGGGCTGGGAATAATGGAACGGCAAATTCTAATTCTTTGGCATTAGAGAGTTTATTGAGTTCTCGGGGTAGTGCTGTGGCAGATACTCGAACCAATACCTTGATTATCAATGATACGGCTCAGAATATAGATAAAATCCGTAAGATGGTGGATTTGTTGGATGTGTCCGTCAAACAAGTGATGATTGAGGCACGTATTGTCAGTGCCAGTACCGATTTTACCAAAGAAATGGGGGTCAAATGGGGAATTCTATCGCAGGGTATTACCAATAATAATGATTTATTGGTGGGTGGTAGCGATACAACTCTATGGAATTTACGTAAACCTGAAAAAGACAGTGATACGGGTGGTTGGAAATACGAGATTGAACGTCCAGATAATCTGAATGTGGACTTGGGTGCTGTGACACCTGGTGCAAGTCGCATTGCTTTTGGTTTGATTAGCCTGTCAGATTTCATGTTGGACCTAGAGCTATCGGCAGTACAAGCGGATGGTTATGGTGAAGTCATTTCTACACCTAAAGTAATGACTGCAGATAAACAACCTGCAAAAATTGAATCTGGGACAAAAATTCCTTATACCTCTTCTACAGGTGCTGGGGCGAATGCTGTACCTAAAACCGAATTTATCGATGCGACTTTGAGTTTGGATGTCACCCCAAGTATTACACCTGAAGGCAAGGTGATGATGAAACTCAACATTACCAAGGATTCACCGAGTAATCCAACCCCAACAGGTCAATTGACTATTAATAAAAACTCGATTGATACCAATGTCTTGGTAGATAATGGTGAAACCGTTGTATTGGGTGGTATTTTTGAGCAAGAAAATCTGAATAGCCAGACTAAAGTGCCTTTCTTAGGTGATATTCCATATTTAGGGCGATTATTCCGTAGAGATTTGAAAAGTGATAAAAAACGTGAACTGCTTATTTTTGTGACGCCGAGAATTGTTAATGACACTTTGACCAGAAATCATTAATATATTTTCAATAATTGCAATGAATATAGGTGGCGCGTTGCCAAGCAAAGCGTTTGAAACCCTACCAAATATCTATTTGGTAGGGCCAATGGGGGCAGGGAAAACAACAGTTGGTCGGCATTTAGCAGAATTGTTAGGTCGCGATTTTATTGATAGTGATCATGAAATCGAGCGTAAAACAGGTGCGACAATTCCATGGATTTTTGAAAAAGAAGGGGAAGTCGGATTTCGATTGCGTGAAACCAATGTATTGAATGACTTAACCTCTCGTTCATTTTTGGTATTGGCGACGGGCGGTGGTGTGGTGACTCAACCCCAAAATCGCGAATTTTTAAAACAACGTGGTATTGTTATTTATCTTTATACGCCTGTAGAGCTGCAATTACAGCGTACCTATCGCGATAAAAATCGCCCATTATTACAAGTCGAAAATCCAGAACAAAAATTACGAGATTTATTGGCGGCGCGAGATCCTTTATATCGCGAGGTTGCTCACTATATAATTGAAACAAATCAAGGTGCGGCGCGGGATTTAGCACAACGTATTTTGAACGTTATTTTATCTAAACAAGTTAAGTAGTTTCTGGTTGGTTTAAGTTTATGCAAACGTTACATGTTGAGTTAGGTGATCGTCGTTATCCCATCTTTATTGGTAGTCATTTAGATCCCAAAGCATTGCTCGAACCGTATTTACATGGCCGACAAGTGATGTTGGTGTCCAATACCACTGTTGCACCCTTGTATCTCGAACATTATGTGAATGCGTTAACCCAGTTGGATAAGCAAGTTGCGCAATGCATTTTGCCAGATGGCGAAAAGTATAAAGATATTCAGCATCTAAATTTAATTTTTGATGCTTTATTGGAAGCTGGTTTTAACCGTGATTGTACGGTATTGGCCTTGGGCGGTGGTGTAATTGGTGATATGGCGGGTTTTGCATCTGCTTGCTTCCAACGTGGTGTTTATTTTGTGCAGGTACCTACGACCCTGTTATCCCAAGTAGATTCAAGTGTGGGTGGTAAAACAGGGATTAATCATCCTTTAGGCAAAAATATGTTGGGTGCTTTCCAGCAGCCACAGGTCGTGCTTGCCGATATGGCACAACTTGAGACGCTGCCTGACCGTGAGCTTTCGGCAGGTTTATCTGAAGTCATAAAATATGCGCTATTGGGTGATATTGATTTCTTGGCTTGGTTGGAGCACAACATAGATGCTTTGGTTGCGCGTGATGCAAACTTGTTAGCAGAAGCGGTTTATCGCTCATGCGCACATAAAGCACGGATTGTGGCCAATGATGAGAAAGAACAAGGGGAGCGTGCATTACTCAACCTTGGACATACTTTTGGCCATGCGATTGAATCATACTTGGGCTACGGTACATGGCTGCATGGTGAGGCGGTTGCTACGGGGATGGTCATGGCTGCCGATTTGTCGCATCGTTTAGGTTGGATCTCTGCTGACGACCTGCAACGTACAAAAAATATCATTCAACGTGCCCATTTACCGATATCATGTCCCCAAATTCCACTAGATGAATTCTTGGCTTATATGTCGCATGACAAAAAAGTCTTAAATGGTCAATTACGCTTGGTTTTATTGAAAAAATTAGGACAAGCGGTGATTACCAAAGATTTTGATGTTGAGCTGATGAAACAATCTATTCTTGCAAATCAATCTGCATAATTAATCATTTGGGAAAAGCATGGCTGTATCACGATCAATTTGGCAAAACATTCAACAATATAGCTGGCTAGTCTTTGCTGTGGCTTGTTTAATTGCTGCATTGATATTTTGGGGTGTGACCGATAGTAAAGCATTGGTAGAAGAACAGCAGCCATCGGAAACTGAAACTCAAGTACAAATTCAGCCAGAAAAAGTTGCCGCAACTGCTCATCTTGGGGCACTCTCGGATGAAGTGAAACCATTGGACTTAACCACGCGTGTCGTGGTGTCCAATGAGCATGCACCTGAATTTCGCGGCACAAAATTTATCAGCGAAAATCAACGTCAATGGACCATGGAAATTTTCCGTAGTTCAGATGAAGCGATTGTAAAAAACTTTCTGTTGAATCGTGAAGATCGCAAGAAGTTTGTTTATTTCCGTTTGAGTGGCGAAGACCAAGTTGAGCAATATGTTTTGGCTTATGGTGTGTTTTCGAGTGCAGAAGACGCGACGCGTCAATTTGCACAATTAAATTTAGCCCTTCCAGGATCTGTTCAGCCAAAGCCAGCTCAATTGTCAAGCTATGCGGCATTGGTCAATGATTTGGGTTCTGATGAAATGAAATCGGCAACCAATCAGCTCTATGCCGTACAGTTAAGACCAGCAGCATTGCCTAGAGTAGATGAGAGTTTACTTATAGGAAGTAGTACATCTCAGAGTAAGACTGCTGTACGTGCTGCAGAGCCATCAACAGTGAAGACCACCGTCACACAACGTGATGCGCAAGGTAATGTTGTGAATGTGAAGCAGAGCCAATCTGCACCAAAACCGCCAACAAATGTTGAAAAAATAAAAGAAAATTCAGATGCTTCGAAACGAGAAGTAAGCGATCCATTTAATTAATACTGCACTATAATTGTGCATATATGATTCTTTTTATAGCACCATGATATTTTTTGGTGCATTTTTATGCGCGAAAATGAGTGCTCTCCTCTACTTAATTCAATGTTATTTTAACTTTTTTAATGATTTAGTAATTTTTTATATTTATGGCATGTTTTTTGCTTTTTTGTGGTGCTAATTTATCTGCTCATTGCCCTTTTTTGTACTAAATGATTCATTAATTGGGTGAAATGGAAAGTTTTCGTGCTTTACAAACATTGGTGAAGGTGTAATAACTGAAAACACTTTATATGGTGAAATGCGCTGATTCTTGTTAAGGAAAGACGTATATTGCAAATTCGCCATGAAAAATGTTTTTGCGAAGCATTGAACTTTATATGAGTTGATCGGCAATATCGCAGAAAGTGAATTGATTGTTTGTTGCTCGAAAGAGCCATGTTGAAAGAAGGGTACGCTATGCACATGCCATCGCCTAATACTGTAGCTCCCGCTCAAGGTTTATATCAGCCTGATGAGTTTAAGGATAACTGTGGTTTTGGTCTGATTGCCCACATGAAGGGTGAATCAAGCCATCATCTGGTCGAAACTGCGATTCACAGTTTAAGTTGCATGACGCACCGTGGTGGTATTGCCGCGGATGGTAAAACGGGAGATGGGTGCGGGTTGTTATTGGCTATGCCAAAACAATTTTTCCGTGATGAAGCTCAAAAGTTAGGTACCAATCTGACCGAGATTTTTGCTGCTGGTACGGTATTTTTAAATATTGATCCTGCTTTAGCTCAAAATGCAAAAAATATTCTAAATAAAGAAATCGAAGCTGCTGGTTTGACTGTTGCAGCATGGCGTGTCGTTCCAACCAATAATGATGCTTTAGGTGAAATTGCACTGCAATCATTACCTGCATTTGAACAAATTCTTGTCAATTGCCCAATGGGTTTAACTGAGGTTGAGTTTAACCGTAAACTCTTCTTGGCGCGCCGTCGTGCAGAACAATTATTACAAAATGATCCACTTTTTTATGTGACGACGTTGGCAACGACTGTTATCACCTATAAAGGTTTGATGATGCCAGCGGCAATTGCTGACTTCTATACCGACTTGGCGGATGAACGCTTAAAATCACATATTGTGGTGTTCCATCAACGTTTCTCAACCAATACATTGCCGCGTTGGCCATTGGCTCAGCCATTCCGTTACCTTGCGCACAATGGTGAAATCAATACCATTACTGCGAACCGTAACTGGGCTTTGGCGCGTACACCAAAATTTGAAAACCCATTACTACCAGGTTTAACCGAGTTAAATCCAATTGTGAACCGTACTGGTTCGGATTCATCAAGTTTGGATAACATGCTTGAGATTCTTGTTGGCGGTGGTATGGATTTATTCCGTGCCTTGCGTATGTTGGTTCCACCAGCATGGCAGAACGTTGAGACTTTAGATGCTGATTTACGTGCATTCTATGAGTTCAACTCGAAGCACATGGAAGCTTGGGACGGTCCTGCAGGTTTGGTGATTCAAGATGGTCGTCATGCAATTTGTATGTTAGACCGTAACGGTCTACGTCCAGCGCGTTGGGTGATTACTAAAAATGATTACATTACCCTTGCATCTGAGATTGGTGTATGGGGTTATGAGCCAGAAGATGTCGTATCTAAAGGCCGTGTCGGCCCTGGTCAAATCTTGGTGATTGATACCTTAACAGGAAAAGTGCTTGAGACTAAAGATGTCAGCAATCACCTTAAAAATATGCGTCCATATCGTGAATGGTTACGTGATCATGCGATTCGTTTACAAGCCAATCCACAGCTTGAAGAGCAATTAGTTGATCAAGGCTTAACTGGCGATGCATTAAAAGCAGCGCAAAAAATGTTTATGGTGACATTTGAAGAGCGCGACCAACTGTTACGTCCAATCGCAGAAAGCGGTCAAGAAGCAGTCGGTTCAATGGGGGATGATACGCCAATGGCGGTATTGTCTCGTCAAGTACGTCATGTTTCTGACTACTTCCGTCAGCAGTTTGCACAAGTGACCAACCCACCAATTGATCCATTACGTGAATCGATCGTGATGTCATTGGAAACTTGTTTGGGTCGTGAACAGAACGTGTTCGAGCAAGGCCCAGAGCATGCAGACCGTATCATCATTTCAAGCCCTGTATTGTCTAATTCAAAAATGCAGCAGCTTCGCGATGTTGAAAAAGAGCGCGAAGGTTATGGCGTTGTTGATATTGATCTGAACTATGTCGAAGCTGAAGGATTGCAAGCGGCAATCGCACGTATCTGTGAAGAATCAGCACAGGCCGTACGTGATGGTAAAACCTTAATCGTATTAACGGATAAAAATTTCCGTGAAGGTTTCTTACCTGCAAACGCAGCATTGGCAACAGGTGCAGTACACCATCATTTGATTCAAACGGGTTTGCGTACCGATGCGAACATTTTAGTTGAAACTGGTTTTGCACGTGATCCACATCAATTTGCAGTATTGCTTGGCTTTGGTGCGACAGCAGTTTATCCATATCTTGCTTATGATGTGATCAATGATTTGGTTGCAAAAGGCGAGTTATTGGGTGATCCAATTCAGGCGCAAGCAAACTTCCGTAAAGGCATGGAAAAAGGCTTACTCAAAGTCCTTTCTAAAATGGGTATCTCAACAGTTGCTTCTTACCGTGGTGGTCAATTATTTGAAGCAGTAGGTCTGTCATCTGAAGTCGTCGATAAATGTTTCCTTGGCGTACCAAGCCGTATTCAGGGTGCAACATTCGAAGATTTAGAGAAAGATCAGAAAAAACTGGCAACGACTGCTTGGCAGCATCGTAAACCGATTGATCAAGGTGGTTTGCTTAAATTCGTATTTGGTAAAGAGTATCACGCGTTCAACCCAGACGTGATTAACTCTTTGCATAAAGCGGTGCGTTCTGGTCAATACGTTGACTTTAAAGAATATGCAGAACTGGTCAACAACCGTCCTGTCGCAACGATCCGTGACTTGTTTAAGTTAAAAACAACAAATTCGATTGCCTTAGATCAAGTTGAAACGATTGAAGATATTCTTCCACGTTTTGACTCTGCGGGTATGTCTTTAGGTGCATTATCACCAGAAGCACATGAAGCTATTGCCATTGCCATGAATACCATTGGTGGTCGCTCGAACTCAGGTGAGGGCGGTGAGGATCCTGCGCGTTATGGCACAATCCGTAACTCGAAAATCAAACAAATTGCATCAGGTCGTTTTGGTGTAACTCCTGCATATTTAACTTCTGCTGAAGTGTTGCAGATTAAAGTTGCACAGGGTGCAAAACCAGGTGAGGGTGGTCAGTTACCAGGTGGTAAAGTGAATGGCTTAATTGCACGTTTACGTTACTCAGTGCCAGGTGTAACACTAATCTCTCCACCGCCGCACCATGATATTTATTCGATTGAAGATTTATCGCAGTTGATCTTTGATTTGAAACAAGTCAATCCTCAGGCGATGGTATCGGTAAAATTGGTGTCTGAGCCAGGTGTTGGAACGATTGCGGCAGGTGTTGCAAAAGCCTATGCCGACTTCATTACCATTTCTGGTTATGACGGTGGTACAGCAGCATCACCACTTTCATCGATTCACCATGCGGGTTCGCCATGGGAGCTCGGTTTAAGTGAAGCGCATCAAGCGCTTCGTGTGAACGACTTACGTGGTAAAGTCCGTGTTCAAACCGATGGTGGTTTGAAAACAGGTTTAGACGTGGTGAAAGCGGCAATTTTAGGTGCTGAAAGCTTTGGCTTTGGTTCAACGCCAATGATTGCCCTCGGCTGTAAATACCTACGTATTTGTCACTTAAATAACTGTGCAACGGGTGTTGCAACGCAACAAGACCATTTACGTCAAGAGCATTATATTGGCGAGCCAGAAATGCTGATCAACTTCTTCAAGTTTATTGCTGAAGAAACACGTGAATGGTTAGCTGCACTTGGTGTTGCATCATTAAAAGACTTGATTGGCCGTGTTGATTTACTTGAAGTTTTACCGGGTGAAACAGACAAACACGCGCATCTTGACCTCAGTGCACTATTAACTTCGCATCCTGCTGCTGAAGGTAAGGCGCAATATTGCCAAGTTCAAGGCAATGCACCATTCGATAAAGGTGTGTTGGCGGAGAAAATGGTGGCAGAGATGTTACCTGTAATTGAAGCAGGTGCAGGTGGCTCATTCAACTTTACCGTGGGTAACTGTGACCGTTCAATTGGTGCGCGTATCTCAGGTGAAATTGCACGTCGTTATGGCAACTTGGGTATGGAAAACAGCCCCGTGGTGATGAATCTTGTTGGTACAGCAGGTCAGTCACTTGGTGTTTGGAACGCGGGTGGTTTGCATATCAAACTTGAAGGTGATGCAAACGATTACGTGGGTAAAGGTATGGCGGGTGGTCGAGTTTCGATTTTCCCACCAAAAGGTTCACCATTCCAAACGCAAAATACCGCGATTATTGGTAACACCTGTCTATATGGTGCGACTGGCGGTAAAGTCTTTGCTGCGGGAACTGCGGGCGAGCGTTTTGCGGTTCGTAACTCTGGTGCATTTGCCGTGATTGAAGGTGCGGGCGACCACTGTTGTGAATATATGACAGGTGGTGTGGTGACAGTACTTGGTAAAGTTGGTCATAACTTCGGTGCAGGCATGACAGGTGGTTTTGCTTATGTACTTGACCTTGATAATGACTTTGTTGACTACTATAACCACGAACTTATTGATCTTAATCGTATCTCTACAGAAGCGATGGAAGACCACAAAGAAAATCTACTGCGTATTCTTGACGAGCATATCCAAGAGACGGGTAGTGCTTGGGCCTACAAGATCCGTAATGAGTTCGACTTCTATAGTCGTAAGTTCTGGCTGGTAAAACCAAAAGCTGCTAATTTGCAAACGCTTTTGAAAACAACCCAAGCTGATCCACAATAATTCCACGACTGCATAGACATAGGCAGGTGCAGAGATGAATGACATCGCTGCGCCTACCCACGGAGAGAGACATGGCAGAACGCCTGAATAATGACTTTCAATTTCTGGATGTAGCACGCCAAGATCCAGAGAAAAAAGATATTACTGTCCGCAAGGCAGAGTTTGTGGAAATTTATAAACCTTTTACTGCGGAAGTGGCTGCGAATCAGACCCACCGTTGTTTAGGCTGTGGTAACCCGTATTGTGAATGGAAATGTCCTGTACATAACTACATTCCAAACTGGTTAAAGCTGATTGCAGAAGGTCAAATTTTCCAAGCCGCTGAACTTTGCCACCAAACCAACACCTTGCCAGAAGTATGTGGTCGTGTTTGTCCACAAGACCGTTTGTGTGAAGGTGCTTGTACCTTAAACGATGGTTTTGGTGCGGTGACCATTGGTAATGCTGAAAAATATATTAACGATACAGCCTTTGCATTAGGCTGGCGCCCAGATATGTCTGGGGTTAGATGGACTGATAAAAAAGTAGCAATCATTGGGGCAGGTCCAGCAGGCTTAGGCTGTGCGGATATTCTTGCACGGGGTGGCGTAAAACCAGTGGTATTTGATAAACGTCCTGAAATTGGCGGTCTTCTTACATTTGGTATTCCAGAATTTAAAATGGAAAAAGATGTAATGAAGCGTCGTCGTGAAATCTTTACAGGAATGGGTATTGAGTTCCGTTTAAATACCGAGATTGGTGTAGACGTTACGATTGACCAATTGCTCACAGAATATGATGCCGTATTTATGGGCATGGGAACTTACACCTATATGAAGGGTGGTTTCCCTGGTGAAGATCTCAATGGTGTACATGATGCATTGGATTTCTTAATTGCCAATGTGAATCGTTGCCAAGGTTGGGAAAAAGATCCAAGCGAATACATCAATCTAGATGGTAAAAAGGTCATTGTTCTGGGTGGTGGTGATACCGCGATGGACTGTAACCGTACTTCATTACGTCAAGGGGCGCATGATGTGACGTGTGCGTATCGTCGTGATGAAAGCAACATGCCAGGTTCTGCACGTGAAGTGAAGAATGCCTATGAAGAGGGTGTAAAATTCCTGTTCAACCGTCAACCAATCGAGATTGTTGGCGAAAACGGTAAAGTGACTGGTGTTAAGGTTGTAACCACACAAATGGGTGCACCAGACAGTCGTGGTCGTCGTAGCCCTGAACCAATTCCTGGTTCTGAGGAAGTATTGCCAGCGGATGCCGTGTTACTTGCATTCGGTTTCCGTCCAAGCCCAGCAGATTGGTTTAACACTGCAAATGTAGGTTTAGATGGTTCAGGTCGTGTTGTTGCGGCTGAACAACAAGAGTTCAAGTTCCAGACCTCTAATCCAAAAATCTTCGCAGGTGGCGATATGGTGCGTGGTTCTGACTTGGTTGTAACGGCAATCTGGGAAGGTCGCCAAGCAGCTGAAGGGATTTTAGATTATCTTGGCGTGTAAGCTTTCTTTCAATATTTAAGTTTTAAATGCCCAAACCTCGTGCTTGGGCATTTTTTTATAAAAATTAAATGGGTTGGGGGGAGGTCAGCAACATTTAACGATCTAGTGGGATAACTAAAAAACTTTAACAATCGGTCAATAAATTGCTATTCTATTATTGATAATGATTATCAATTGTTAAAAATAATTAGAGAACCTTATGGCATCTAAACTCAACGATCGGCTATTAATTGCGGCACTTTATACCAGTACCTTTCTCTGCTTGGTTGACTTGAGTAGTGTTAATTTGGCCTTGACGGCCATTCAAACTCAGTTCGATAGCCATCTCGCCGATTTACAGTGGGTCATCGACAGTTATGCATTGAGTATGTCGAGTTTAATGCTGGCGGTGGGGGCCTTAAGTCAGTGGTTGGGGCGTAAACGATTGTGGTTGACGGGTGTGGTGATCTTTATTATTGGGTCCATGATCTGCGCCGTCGCACCCGCTTTTGCATGGTTGATCGTCGGACGCGTGATCCAAGGGGTTGCAGGCGCGATGCTGATTCCTTTGACCTTGGCAATTATCGTGCATCATTTTACACAGGTAGATCGGAAAGCACGGGAAATTGGTCATTGGAGTTCATTTAGTGCCTTTGCCTTAATTATTGGACCATTAATGGGTGGCCTCATGGTGCATTATCTGGGTTGGCAAAGTATTTTTTGGTTGAACTTACCCGTTGGACTATTGGCCTTAGTATTAGGTTGGAAAGGCATTGAACCAGATTCAAACCAACAGGCTGTGAGTTTTGATTATTTGGGGCTGATCTATAGTGTGATTGCGATTGCCACCTTGACCTATAGCATTATCATGGTACAACAAGCGCATATCGGTTATGTCATTGCCTTCAGCTTTTTAATCTCAATTGCCTTTAGTCTACTATTTATTCGACATCAAAATAAAACCTCAGATCCGTTGATTCCTCGGCATTTATTTCATAACCGCAATTTTTTACGTTTTAACCTGATTTCATTCTTATTGGGATTTGCTGGTTATAGTTCCTTATTTGTCTTTGCCTTATTTTATCAAGAACAAGTTCATTTGAGTGCCGCTCAAGCAGGCTGGTTGATTACACCACAATTTTTAATGCAAGCCTTAGTGTCAATCTTGTTCGGACAATTGCAGCAAAGATATGGTTCACTGTTATTGCTCAGGATTGGTTTGGTCATCTCAGGAACAGCATTGATTGGGATGATTAGTTTCCAAGCGCATTCAGCATATCCATTGTTTATTGCTTTAAGTGCCATGATGGGTGCAGGAATTGGATTGATTGTACCGAGCTCCAGTACCTTGACCATCCATTCTGTATCTCAGCAAGATGCCAGTTCTGCTGCCGCAATTTTAAATATGTTGAGACAGCTTGGATTGACTTTTGGTATTGCGGTATTGGGTACGCTCACTGCATTTGTGATCAAGTGGGCCGTGAGTCATTGGGATTATTCTCAGGCTCAAGCACAGCTTTTGGCATTCCATATTGTTGTGGCCCTGATGGGCGGACTGTTTCTCGCGGCTATATGGAGCTTGAGAAAGATTAAACATAAGGAGCTTGGAAGCCCAACCTCTTAGTGGGCTGACCAATTGTCATTTTGGTAGTTTTGGCAAATTTTATAAGCTTTTTTGCCCTGTCCCTGCCTTTTCCCTAGCGTAATACTCAAACTCAGTCTAGGAATGAATGCAGGTAATCAACATGACTCTTGCAAATGCGAGTGTGGAAAAAACGTATTTAAATCGTCCAAAAGCACTCGGGATCACGGTGCGTCGGTTGCAGTTTAATCCGAACAGAATTAAACGCCATTATTTTGCCAACTCTCCAGTGATGTCACATTTGCTTACGGCACTTTCTTCGACCTTTCCGATCGGTGAGCAGTATTTTGTGAATAGCGTGCGCAACGTCAGAGATAAAGTGCAAGATCCACAGTTGCAAGCACAAATCGCAGCATTTATTGGTCAGGAAGCAATGCATTCCAAAGCACATACGGAGTTTAATGACGCATGGCGACGAGAGGACTATAACCTAGATCGCTTTCAAGCATGGTTGGCAAAACGAGATGATGCGCTTCGAAATATTCATCCTAAATTACAATTGGCCTTAACTTGCGCTTTTGAACATTTCACCGCGATGTTGGGCGGCTATATCTTGAAGCATCCAGAAATATTAAGCACGCTGGATGATGATGCGATGAAACTGTGGGTTTGGCATGCGATTGAAGAAATTGAACATCGTTCAGTTGCTTTTGATGTGTATCAAGCCGTTTATGGCGATGATCGTATTCGTCGTTTGTTGATGCGTAGTGTAACCACGGGTTTTGCAAGCTTAACCTTATATGCAACCTCACGTTTGATTTGGCAAGATAAATGGAAAAGTATCCCGAAACTCGGAGGCAACCTGTTTGGTGGCTATTTGCTGGGTAAAATGCTTCTGCAATTAATTCCTGAATATTTATCTTATTATCAGGCTGATTTTCATCCTGCCAAACATGATTACACGCAATTGGTGAATTACTGGAAAGCCCGTATGGCGGATGAATATGGGATGGCGAGCTTTCAAGAAGAGACCGCATCTAAAATTTATAGCTAATTACATCCTAATAAAATTTGCTTAGCACGGCATTACTTTAAGATTCTTGAGTAATGCCTTTTTTATTTAAATACAAATATATCAACTTTAATAAATGTTACACAGCTGACAAAAAATCTCATTACAATGAATTATCGCAAAAATATAAAGAAAAACCTGAGGGTACGTTTTTATGAAAATCATCAAACAAACAGCACTGGCAACCGTATTGGCAAGCAGCTTATTGTTCACGGGTTGTGGTTATAACACGTTGCAAGTGAAAGACGAAGCGGTCAATGCATCTTGGTCTGAAGTGCAAAACCAATATCAACGCCGTGCAGACCTTGTTCCAAACTTGGTGAATGTGGTGAAAGGCTATGCGAAACACGAAGAACAAGTCTTGGTTGAAGTTACTCAGGCACGTTCAAATGTGGCGGGTTTAAAAGTCGATAAAGAAGTATTAGAAGATCCAGCTCTTTTCGAGAAATATCAACAGGCACAAAGTCAGCTGACTGGCGCATTATCACGTTTAATTGCTGTTTCGGAAAATTATCCAGACTTGAAAGCCAATGAACAGTTCCGTGATCTTCAAGCGCAGTTAGAGGGTACTGAAAACCGTATCGCGGTTGCGCGTAATCGTTATATTACTACGGTTCAAGATTACAATGGCTATGTCCGTCAATTCCCTCAAGCGTTGACTGCTAAAGTCATTGGCATGAAAACCAAAGAAAACTTTAAGGCGGAACAGTCTGCACAGCAAGCTCCAACAGTTTCATTTAATTAATATTTGAAATTGTTTTGAACTGTGAGGAGTCACCGTATGTTGCAAATGTTTAAGCAAAAACTAAAACAGCAGCTCTTGCCTGTTTTAACCATCGTTTTTGCAACACTGCTTTTCCAACATACGGTTTGGGCTGAAGTCGCGACTGCAACAGATCAAAGTGATGTGGTGGTTGCCGGTAAAATCATTCAAGAGCAGCAAAAAAATAAGACGGCTGCGCCAACCACGCAAAATAATGAAACTCCTGCCTTGCCACAAGTGGCCAATGATATGGCAGAGGGTGAATCGATTCGAGGTTTACCGACCTTAAACCAACCGATTATCGATCAAGCCAAAATTTTGAGTGATGCTGAAACTCAGCAACTGAATCAGAAAATCCTGAGTCTTTATCAACAAGGTAAAGCACAAGTTGGTGTGATTATTGTGCCCACAACAGGTCAAGAAGCGATTTTTGATTTTGCATTGAGAACAGGTGAAAAATGGCAGCTGGGTTCAGCAAAACGAGATAATGGTTTATTGATCGCGATTGCGGTGAATGATCGCAATATTCAAATCCTGACGGGTTATGGTTTGGAAGGGGTGCTGCCCGATTTAGTATTGAGTCGGATTATTCGAAATCAGATCACGCCTTATTTTAAACAGGGGCAATATGCACAAGGGATTTCAGCGGGTTTAGATGAAATCACTCGTATTGTGAATTTAGACCCTGAGATTGCACAACAAGCTGCTCAAGAACTTAAAGATCGCCATGAGCAGGCCTTACACGCACAGCAAGCCAAAGACAATACCTTAACTATGGCACTGTTTATCTTGGTTGCAGGTGTGGTGGGATCATTTATCGTCGGGAACCGTCTAAGTGCATCTACCGCAGCAGTGGCAGCAACAGTTGCAGGCTTAGTTAATGGTGCAGGTCTGGTGATGAGTTTGTTGCTCGGTGTTGGAATTTTCTTTTTATTGATTACGTCACTCGCACAGCTAATTTTCCAGATGTTCTTGTCTGGTGGCGGCCGCGGAGGCGGCGGTGGTGGTTTTGGCGGAGGCAGTGGCGGTGGTTATAGTGGCGGCGGCGGTAGCTTTGGCGGGGGAGGAGCATCAGGCTCATGGTAACCAAAACAGATACAACACAGATCATTACTCAGCCTAAACTGGATGAGCATGTTCAACCGAGTTTGAAACGTTGGTTTAAACACTTTCTCTATGTTTCATCAGCACACCGTTATTTTAGTAAGCAAGATCGTACCGAGATTGCTAAAGCAGTACAGCAGGCTGAAAAGGGTCATGTCGGTGAGATTCAGGTGGTGATCGAAGGGCATATTCCCTGTTCACAGGCCTACCATCAAAATACGCGCTTACGTGCGCAGCAACTGTTTGCTGAGCTGGGTGTTTGGGACACTGAACTGAATAGTGGGGTATTACTCTATCTTAATCTGTGCGAGCGCAAAGTTGAAATTGTGATTGATCGTGGTTTAAAAAATGCCACACCTACTGAAACATGGAATAAGATTTGTCAGGGTATCGTGCTGCAATTGGCCCAAAAGCAGTACCTACACGCCGTCAATAATGGGGTTGCGGAGATTGGGCAAGTGTTAGATCAGTATTATGTGAAAACTGAGCTTGATGACCAAAACGAATTGCCGAATGAGCCGATTATTTTAAATTAAGCTTGCTTTGCTAGAGGGTTACAAATATTGCTTGTTGTTTTTTATAAAAACGATTAATGTACAGAATGTTCTGTATGCACGCTTGTTATTAGAAGTAGTCCTTATCTTCCGATAAGTGGTAAAAAAAAATTAAATAAATAAAAATAAATTTTTTGTGAATTGAGTCGCTCAATTTACATACAAGTAGAAAATAGTCAAATTCGTTAGCTAAAAAAATGAATAATTAAGCAGTAAAGATGACGTTATTTGTCATTTTTTTTCTGAAAATGTCTGATTTGATCTTCTTTTGTACGGTGTGAATTTCTTTTAAGTCTCTGTTTTTTTAGGCTAAAATTAGCTAAGCTAAGGACTGGCATAAAACATGCTAATTACTAAATAGCTGAAAAAAGCTTATAAAAAAATATCCATTGGAGAAATGTTATGAAATCAATGCAAAAGGGTTTTACTCTTATCGAATTGATGATCGTTGTCGCGATTATCGGTATCTTGGCGGCAGTAGCAATTCCTGCATACCAAGACTATACGGTACGTGCGAAAGTTACAGAAGGTTTATCATTGGCTTCAAGTGCTAAAACTGCCGTATCAGAAAATGCAGCGAATGCGACAGGATTCAATAGTGGCTGGACTGCACCATCTGCAACACCTAACGTAACTAGTGTAGGTATTGATTCAACAAATGGTCGTATTACAATTACTTATACTACAGCAGTAGCACCAGCTGCATCTAATACCTTGATATTGAGTCCTTTAAATGGTGACCGTGCTACGGGTACAGCATTAGTATTAGGTACTCCACCATCAGCTGGTTCTATTACTTGGGTTTGTCGTTCTGCTGGAGCGGCTACTACTGTAGCTAATGCTGGTGCAGGAACTTTACTTGCAAAATATGCACCGGCAGAATGCCGTAACTAATTTCATTTTAGTTTTAGTTAAATTATGCCAATCTCTAAGATTGGCATTTTTATTTCAGAGATAGGTCAGTCGCTAAATAAGATAATTTTTCTAAGAATGAGCAAGATAGACATTATTTGTCAATTTGTGTGGAAAATTCTCTCTATGAGGGAAAAAATATTTTAATATATTGTTTTTTATGGTTTTATTTTTTGGTATGAAACATGCATAAAAAATATAAGCAATAAAATATTGGAGAAATTTCATGCAAAAGGGTTTTACGCTTATTGAGTTGATGATAGTCGTTGCAATTATCGGAATTCTTGCTTCAATAGCGATTCCAGCATATCAAGACTATACAATTCGAGCAAAAGTTATAGATGGTTTATCACTGGCTTCAAGTGCAAAGGTTGTTGTTTCGGAGAATGCAGTAAATAGTGTAATTTTCGGAAATGGATGGACACCCTCAGCAGCAACTCCAAATGTATCAAGTGTAGATATTAGCTCAGTCAATGGAAGAATTACGATTACTTATACAACAAAAGTTTCACAAGCGGGAGCTAACACATTGGTTTTAAGTCCATTGAATGGAGATCGAACATCAGGAACAGCTCTTATACAAAATGTGCCGCCATCATTAGGCTCTATTACATGGGTTTGTCGTTCAGCAGGAGCACTGACCACGGTAGCAAATGTAGGGGTGGGTAGTCTTCCTGCCAAATATGCTCCAGCAGAGTGTCGTAATTAATAAAAAATTGTTTATCAATTTAAGTTGTTAAAAAGGGTTAAAGTTTAAATGAAAGGCTTTTGGGAAAGAGAAAATTTATTATATATTTTTATAACATTATCTTTTTTGTATGGAATTTTAAGTTACCAACATTATAGTCCAAGTTTTCATGATTTTTACATTCATGCATTTGTTTTTTTGTTTATTAATGCTGGTCTTTTTTTATTTTTCCTTAGAAAAGATGTAAATATATATGCTAATCAATTTTTCTGGGTGCTTATACTTTTTACTCTTTTTATTCAACCAATTTTTAATAAAATTATATATGTAGATGGTTTGATTTTTCCATTAGCTATAATTTTTTCAATGTTGTCTTTATCAATTGCTATATCTAATTTAAAAGATAAGGAAAAGTTTATTAGTAAAATAGCGGGAACGCTAATTTTAGGAGCGATTTTTTTACAAATAACTCAGTTTTTTCACATTTTTAAAATCAATTTTTTTGTGGAAATGATGAGGCTCCCTTTACAGTTAGAGCGTTTTTCTGGGAATTTATTTCAGCCAAATCAAACAGCTTTTATATTTATTATGGCTGTTATATCAGTAATGTATTTGTTTAGAGAAAAACGAAAATCTTTATTAAAATATTTTTTAATTTTTATTTTTTCTTTGGGTGTGTCTTTTACTGTAAGTCGTTCTGGATTTTTAATTGTTCTATTTTGTGTTTTAATCTTCAACTTTTTTTATAATTTTTTAAACAATGTTTTTGTTTTTAAATTGAAAGATTTATTTTTTAGTGCTTTGGGTCTTTTATTGGGTCTCTTTTTATATCCATATTTTTCTAGTAATGCGGATATTGTTGATAGGGCAAATATGAGTCTAGAGGACCCAAGGATATCTTTATTTCATAGAACATGGCTTATAATTTCAGAGCATCCAATTATGGGAGTGGGGTGGAAAAATTTTTCATCCGCAGGCCTAGAACACTTTAGTGAACTTAGATGGTTTAGTTCAACAGATCATTCTCATTTTATTTTTGGTCAATTATTGAGTGAATTTGGTTTATTGGGGGTACTTATAACTTTTTTATTCTTATTTATTTTTTTTAAAAATATAAAAATAAAAAGTTTAGATCAGTTATATGTATTTACTATAATAATTTCTATAATTTCTTATTCATTATTTGAGTTTCCATTGTGGCAATTGAGATATTTAATAGTTTTTTCTATATTTCTTTCTCTTTTTGATGGTTGGCGTAAGGTTTTTTATTCAACAAGTAAGGCATATATATTGTCTGCTATTTCTTTGATTTTTTGTTTTTTTTCTCTATATTATATTCATGAGTATAAAAAAGTTTCATATCTTTATGATTACACAGTTAGGAGTGATATAAGTTTAAAGAATAAAGTTTTGGAGATTTCTAAAATAGAGCCAATTTTTGGTTTTGGATTTTTTAACGACATCATTGTGTATGAGATTTTATCCAGTGGAAATTTTGAATTATCAAAAAAAATAGAGGTTGGTGATAGATTGGTTCATTACATACCTAGCTATACCTATTTGGTTCGACATGCTACCAATCTTGCTGAAGCAGGAAATTATGAAAGCTCCAATTATTATTTTAGTGCATCTTGTCACTATAATTTTGGTGTTCAATGTGAAAGAACAAAAAAATATTTAAGAGAGTTGTCTATATATAATCCTAAAGATTTTGAGACGATTTATAAATCCATTATTTTAAAATACAAGTAATTTTTAAAGATTACAAAATTTTAAATTTTTGGCAATCTTTGCACTTAAATTTTTATGGACTGAAGGAGTACTGTTTATGGCAAACCGTTTAATTATTTTTCTTTCTCATTTATCTATATCAATAGTATTAGCTTTAGTTATTATTTTTATTATTTTTTTTATTTGGTATCCTGCACCTCTCGCATCTGCTGTAGGTGTAACACATATTTTTGTTATATTGCTTGCAGTTGATGTTACTATTGGCCCACTTTTAGGCTTGATGGTTTACAAAAAGAATAAAAGGAAGCTAAAATTCGATCTGACTATTATAGTATTAATTCAGAGTATTGCACTTGGTTACGGAGTCTATAGTATTGCTCAGGGGCGTCCAGCATGGTTGGCTTATAATGTAGACCGGTTTGAACTGGTGCGTAATAACGAGATTCTCAGAGAACTGATAGCTCAAGCAAGTCCTCAATATCAACAGCCTTCATGGCTAAAACCTCAATTTGTCGGTGTTGAATTTGCCAAAGATAAAAATATTCGCGGTGATGAGATGTTTGCTGAAGTTCTGGGGGGAATTTCTATTGCCCAAAAACCAGAACGATATGTACCGTTGGATAAAGTAAAAAGTCAAATTCAACAACGTGCACAAAGTTTAGATTTATTAATTCAATTCAATGATAAAGCTTTGGTGCAAAATACTTTGTCTAAATACCCGCAAGCGACAGGCTTTGTTCCTTTAAAAGCCAATGCTGTTGATATGACAGTACTCATAAATAGAGAAAAAGGCGAAGTGGTTAAAATTGTAGATCTACGACCTTGGAAGTAAATTGTAGCTTTTATCTTATATTTAGTTTGTGTACGAAGGCTTAGCGATATAATTCCCTAAGCCTTTTTTTCATGTACAAAGTATGCAATTTTTATGCTTTTTCCTTGCCAGCGTTCTGATTAGCTTTGCTTGGCTCTCCCCATTTCATACGTACCCTTGGGTAACTTTTTCAGGTGAACTTGCCAGTTTTTTAGCAGGCTTAGTGTTGCTTGCTACGTTCCTCAATAAAAAAATGATTATTCCACGGGCACAGCTTTGGATTGTTCCGATTATTGCCGTTCCATTGCTACAGTGGGGCTTTGGATTAGTCTATGACTTTAGTACTGCACTTCTAAGCTCACTCTATATTTTTGCGTTTTGGCTCATGATTGTGCTGGGTTTTAACCTTTCTTTAGAAGCAGAAAAGCGTGAAGTGCTGATGCAGGAGATCTCTAAACTTCTGTTTGGTATTGCAATTGTCTGCAGTGTCATGGCGATTGTGCAATGGTGTGGGTTTGGAGGGATGATTAACGGCATTATGCAGTTAAAAGGCGATCGTCCTTATGCCAACTTTGGACAGCCGAATCATTTAGCAACATTCCTCATTATGGGCCTCATGGGGGCTTTGTTTCTGTATGAAAAACGCATCGTAGCTTCATGGTGGTTGTTGCCATCTAGTTTATTGATTCTATTTACCATTGCTTTAACTCAATCTCGAACTTCTTGGGTGGTGTGCTTATTTATCCTGTTCTATTGGATGTATAAGCGATATAAACAGCAACCACGTTTAAATTTTCCTAAGCTTTGGGCATGGTGCATTGGTTTTTTTGTGATTGCAGCATGGGGCTTGCCACTGCTCACAAATGTCATTGAAATGGTCTCAAACTCAGAAGTTGTACAAACAACCAGTTTGGCTGAACGTGCAAGCTCTGGATATTTGCGTTTTGATATCTGGACACAAATGTTATTGGCGCTGAAAGAGCAGCCTTGGCTGGGCTATGGATGGAATCAGACCAGTATTGCTCAGATCAGTATTTTTAATTTACATCCTTCACACGAATGGGTGATCAGTGCACATAATGTATTGCTTGATATTTTGGTCTGGAATGGTTTGCCACTTGGGTTGTTGATTATTGGCTATATGGCGGTATGGTTTTTCTGGTTAGACCGAAATGCCAAAGACACGACTTCAGTCGTTGCGATTATGATGGTTGCTGCAATTCTGATTCATGCCATGTTGGAGTTTCCGCAACGTTATGCTTATTTCCTGCTTCCGATGGGCTTTTTGCTAGGATTGATTCAGGCACAGACACCTAATTTGAAAGGCATGACGTTACATAAAAATGTGATTCGTTGTATTTGGCTGATCGCGATTGTGTTATTGATATTGATTTGGCGTGATTACAAGCTATTTCAGGAAAATAGTCGTTTAATTTTTAAAAAGCAGCAACCGACAGTAGAGATATTGGGAAGTTCGAAGATTTTGATGCTCACCCAATTCCAGCAGCGTCTGGATTGGATCAGTTTAAAGCCCCAAACTGCGATGACCGATAGGGATTTGGAACAGATTGGGAGAATGGTAAAGAATAAAGCGACGCCTTATAACTTGAAGAAATATGCACAGTTGCTTGCTTTTAATCACAAATTTGAACAGGCTGAACAGCAGTTATTTATTTTAAAGCAGCTATATAAGCAAGACCTAAGCTTACCCGAAGTGGTTGAATTGAATAATCGAGCTATATAAAAAAATAAAGCCCTAATCAGGGCTTTATTTTCTTCAATCTAAACAAGGTAGCTAAATTAGATTTGGCTTTGAATATAATTCTCGATACCTACATTTTCTACTAAATCAAGCTGTGTATCGAGCCAATCCCAGTACTCTTCTTCTTTCTCTAGGATCTCTTGAACTAAGTCACGCGTCACATAATCTTGCTCTGCTTCTGCAAGTTCAACCGTTTGCTTGATTGCCTCAATATTTTCTTTAACTTTACGAATATCGCAGTTGAGGACTTCTTGAGTATGTTGGCCGATATACAACTTACCTAGATGCTGTAAGTTCGGTAAGCCTTCTAAAAACAGAATACGTTCGATGATTTTATCTGCGTGTTTCATCTGGCGAATAGATTCTTTATATTCAGCTGAACCGAGTTGCTCAATTCCCCAATCATTAAACATGCGCGAATGCAAAAAGTATTGATTGATTGCGGTTAAATGGTGGTAAAGCACCTGATTGAGCTGGTTAATAACTTCACGATTGCCTTTCATTGCGCTTACTCCAAAAACACTAAGTGATGCCAAGTAGCATCTAAAGAATGCCCTTAGTCGCAAGCATCTGTGAAATCTCAACAGACCCTGACTCAGGCAATTTTTATTATTTTAGTCAACAACGAATCATCTGGCGAGTAATTTATAGAACGGCAAATGAAAATCACAATCAAAAACATCCTAATATTGTTATATTTTTTATAAAAAAACCGCTTTAGTGAGGAACTTTTTTAAGTTCTACAAAAAGCGGTGGAGTCGTAAAAACGAGTAAAAATTGAGTGATATTATCTAGAAAGAAAAATAAATTAAGCAGCTATAGAGATGCGCGCAGCGATTTCGGCCAGTTCATCACTGATAATTGCACGAGCTTCAGGGACACAACGACCACAACATGTACCTAGGTCGAGTAGGTCACGGATTTCACGATAGCTTTCAGCGCCATTTGCAACGGCGTCTTTGATATCCTGATCTGTAATTCCACGACATAAACAAACATACATGGGAGTGAGCCACAAATATAAATGCGATAATTGATATTATTGATAATTATTATCGTTTGTCAATGAATTTCATTCTTACAATGAGTATATTCTTATTGAGAATTTGAATAAAAAAATACCACCTGAGCGGAAATCCGAGTGCTGCTCGGATTTTTGCGCAAGGGTGGTTCATAATCTAGAAATATATTTTAGGTTAAGTGTTTGTATTTTATTTAAAAAATATTATGGAATGATGACAATCCCATCCATCTCGACTAGCGCATTTTTAGGCAAGCTTGCAACACCAAGCGCGGCGCGTGCAGGATAAGGTTGAGCAAAGTATTCGCCCATGATTTGATTCACCAACTGAAAGTGAGACAGATCGGTCAGGAAGATATTGAGTTTTGCAATGTCAGCCAAACTACCGCCCGCAGCAGTACAAACTGCTTTAAGGTTATCAAATACGCGACGGATTTGAGCTTCAATGCCTTCTACAAGTTCCATACTATACGGATCTAAGCCGATCTGGCCTGAAAGATAGAGCGTATTGCCAACAAGAATTGCTTGAGAATATGTTCCGATAGCAGCAGGGGCGTGTTCAGTATGAATAACTTGGCGTGACATTTAGCTCTCCTAGGTGGTTTTTCTATCTTAAACCATGTGACTTTAACACAAAAGTGTAGGCACGAAAGTGCTGAATACTGGATAGTCGCTGTTGTATCGATTGATTATTAGGATTTTTATATCTATAAAACGCAGCCGCTTTTCATTGTACAGGTACAGTGAGGTCTAGTTAGCCGTCGCTAATTTTGCAACTTCAGGTTGAACAATTGGCATATTTAAGCGCTCAATACGCGGAAAACCAAAATGCATTCTTAAGTCGCGGATGATCTGCGCGATTTGATTACGGTTACTCACCACAATATTGACATAGGTTTTTTGGTCTTGAGAGTGAACCATTTCTACACCAGTCTTTGCTTTTCGACATTGATAAATCAAATCAGAAATTTGTTCATCATTCATGGTCATATGAATACAAAGATAAGCGCTGAACCGAACATCATCAATTTCTTCTGATTGCCAAAGAAGCGGCATGATATTTTCTGGATGTTGATGCTGTTCGTGTAATAGATTACGACAACGGGAGCGATGCACGATCAGGCCGCGTCGTGATAGGTGTCCTTGAATTGGGTCGCCAAGTACAGGGTTACAACAATGCGCATATTTTACATCAACGCCTTCGGTGCCTACAATCAAACGGTCAGATGCTTCCTGATGTTGTGAGTGATAGTCCTGAGCAAATAGATGATTTGCAACCAGTTGAGGTAATAAATCACCAACGGCAATCTGTTCAAACAGCGTATCTTTACTGCTTAAATGTCGCCATTCGAGGACGTTAGTCCAGTCGTTTGGTGAGAGATCATTGATAGAACGTTGGAACAGTTTTAATGCGCGATTCAATGCTTGTTGCCCAACTAAGCGTTGTTCTTCAATATCTTGCTCACGGAGTATATTTTGTAGTGCGCGGCGTGCTTTTTGTGTATTGATGAAGCTGAGCCAATCTGGATTTGGGGTAGCAAGCACATCGGTAATAATTTCGACCACTTGTCCGCTGTGTAGCGGTGTCGACAATGGACGAATTTCACCATCAACTTTTGCACCCACGGCATGGTTGCCTAAAAATAGGCTGGCAGAATAAGCAAAATCAACAACCGTTGCTCCCTGCGGTAATTCATGCAGTTGACCATGTGGCGTATACACCCAGATTTTTTCTTGGTGTAAATAATCGAGCAAATCGCTAAATGTGGTTTTAGCACAACCACTATCAATCAGTGTATTCAAGTTTTGCATAGAGGCTTGAATCGCTGAACGGCAGGCTTGAGGTGCATTTTCCCCAAGTACAACACCAAAGCGCGCTGCTTTACGCATCAGCTCAGTTTGAATGGTTAGAGAGAGTGTTGTTTTTTCGCCTTTCAGTTTGATCATGAGCGATTGATTGCCACCTGGTAGTGGGCGGCGAATATGATCTCTATATTGTAAAACTTGGAAATTATCTTTGAGTGCTTCAACTAAACGGTCACAATCGGCGATGCTCTGTAAAATAATTTCAAAGGCATGACTATGACTGAGTTCATTTAAATCAATTTCATTTTTAACAAAATGGCGGAGTAATTCGATATTGTTATTTTTCTTTTTAATACGGCCTTTTAGCTCATGTGTTTTTAATAAATCAGAGAGTTTTTGTTCCCAAATGGCCTGATATTCACAACGTTTTGGCTTGGTTTCTAATAATGCGGTTTGCACATCATTAAACATATCTAAATCAAGATTTTGATAGCATAGATGCTCAAGGTTATCTGCCATCTCGTTCATCCCGACGAGACGTGCCATCGGGACAAAAACATCCAGTGTTTCTTGCGCAATACGCGCTCGTTTATCAGGACGAAGTGCACCCAAGGTGGTCATATTATGATAGCGGTCAGCCAGTTTAATAATAATGACACGTGGGTCTTGTAGAGTCGCTTGTAAAATTTTTCGGAACGATGCGGCTTTGTTATATTCTTTATCACTGGAATGGCTAAGTTTGGTGACACCATCTACAAGTTCAGCAACAACCAAACCATATTTTTGCCCAATTTCATCTTTGGTGAACTCAGTATCTTCAATTACATCATGCAATAAGGCCGCCATCAGTGTATCGGCATCAAGACGCATATGCGCCAAAATGCAACTCACTGCAATGGGGTGTAGTACATAGGGTTCACCACTTTTACGCGTAATACCGCTATGCGCTAAATCAGCAAAATCGCAGGCAGCAAGCACACGTTGAACGTCGCTATCTTTGAGATAGGCTTCAATAATTGCTCTGAGCTGTTGCTTGGCTTGGCTGACCTCTTCGCCTGGCATATAACACCTTTTATAACATGAATTCAGTAATGATCGGGGCGGTTGAAATTTCAATCCTGTATTGCGTTATCGCGAATACACTAGGAGCGATGAAGACTCCGTAGAACTAGGCTGAAACACAAACATTGTCCCTAGCCTCTAATGAAAAGCATATTGCTAAACTTGTCAATTTGTTCATTATAAAAACTCGTAAATTTTTTCAATGAAGGATATTGCTTTTATCAATATGCACCGAATTTTGCAAGAAAGAAAAAAGCCCAGAGTCTTCACAATGGGCTTTTACACAAAACAAATTCGATTTAGAAAGTGAAACCTTCTAAATTTAGTGAATTTGTAGACAGTACCATATCAAGGTTTGATGTTTGGTAGTCTTGATCGCGCTGTTTTAAAATTTCTTTAGTCACATGACCAACCGCAATTTCGCGTAATGCAACAACTGTTGGTTTATCATTATCCCATTCTACAGTTGGTTCCATACCTTGACGTGCTAATTGACGTGCACGTTTACTCGCTACCAGTACCAACTCAAAACGGTTATCTACGTGGTCTAAACAATCTTCAACGGTTACACGTGCCATAAGTTGTCTCGTTTGAACATTACATTTGAAAGACTGAGTAGTATAAAAGGCTTTTATACAAGACTCAAGTTATTCGCGATTAAGGGTAATTAAGTTTTCAATTAATTGTTGATGACGATTGCTTTGTTGCAAGGTGACCAAACGGTTTGCAGTAATGATCGCTTCCAAATCATGTACCGCTTTATTGAAATCATCATTAATAATAACGTAGTCAAAACTCGCAAAATGGCGCATATCTTCAACCGCACAACTTAAGCGATGTTCAATCACATCGACCGAATCTGTGCCACGATTGGAAAGACGCTGTCTTAAATCATATTGTGTTGGCGGTAAGATAAAAATTTGTTTTGATTCAGGAAAAAGTCGACGTACCTGTTCAGCGCCTTGCCAGTCAATTTCAAGTAAAACATCATGACCTTGTTGGAGTTGTTCTTTTACTTTGGCTTGTGAAGTACCGTAATAATTTCCGAATACTTCTGCGTATTCGATGAAACCACCTTCTTCAACTTGTGCCAAAAAGGTTTCTTTATTGGTAAAATGATAGTGCACACCGTCGAGTTCACCAGGACGTTGACCGCGTGTAGTATGTGAGACAGAAACGTGTAGGTTGCTGACTCGATCGAGTAGGGCTTTGACCAAAGATGTTTTGCCTGTTCCTGAGGCTGCAGAAACGACAAACAAGAGACCCGACATGATATTTTTCCTGAATATGATAAAATATCTTGGCTATTGTAGTGTAGCGTGCCATTAAACGAAATAGTTTGGTGTAAAAATTCAGTTGATGAGAGAGGATGTTATGGAAATCGTGTTGGCCAATCCACGAGGCTTTTGTGCTGGTGTTGACCGTGCTATAGCAATCGTCAATCGGGCACTGGAATGTTTTAACCCACCTATTTATGTACGTCATGAAGTGGTGCATAACAAATTTGTAGTGGACGACTTACGTCAGCGTGGCGCTGTTTTTGTTGATGAGCTGGATCAAGTGCCTGATGATTCCATTGTGATTTTTAGCGCACATGGCGTATCAAAGGCGGTACAACAAGAAGCGGATCGCCGTGGTTTAAAAGTATTTGATGCAACTTGTCCGCTAGTGACCAAGGTGCATATCGAAGTGACAAAATATGCCCGTGAAGGGACCGAAGCCATTCTGATTGGACATGAAGGTCACCCTGAAGTAGAAGGGACCATGGGGCAATATGATAAGTCTCGAGGTGGTGAGATTTATCTAGTCGAAGATGAACAAGATGTTGAAGCCTTAATGGTGAATCATCCTGATAAAGTAGCTTTTGTTACCCAAACCACGTTGTCTATTGATGATACAGCCAAAGTGATTGATGCTTTGAGAAGCAAATTTCCAATGATCCAAGGTCCGCGTAAAGATGATATTTGCTATGCAACGCAAAATCGTCAAGATGCGGTACGTGACCTAGCAGAGCAATGTGATGTGGTGTTGGTGGTCGGTTCGCCAAATTCATCAAATTCAAATCGTTTACGTGAATTAGCTGAACGTATGGGCAAGTCTGCCTACCTTGTCGATAATGCGGATCAGCTTGAAAAAGCTTGGTTCAAAGCAGACAGTAAAATTGGTGTAACTGCTGGCGCATCAGCACCTGAAATTTTAATTAAACAAGTGATTCAACGTTTACAAGATTGGGGTGCAACACCACCCAAAGAGCTCGAAGGAAGAGAGGAAAATATCACTTTTAGTCTACCAAAAGAGTTGCGTATACAGGTGATACAAGCCTAATTTTATTAGAAAAATGTGAACTGGAAACGGATGGACTGCACTCCATCCGTTTTTTTTTGGTGCTTATCTGCTTTGTATTGGTTCTGTAAAAATAAAATTTAATATAGAGTCAGGAATTTTAAAGAATTTGGTGTGGGGCGATGGGGAAAAGTCAGGGGTTCACCTTAATCGAGTTGATGGTGACAATTGCAGTATTTGCTGTTATTGCGATGATGGCTGCTCCATCTTTTGGAAATATGATGACAGAGCAAAAACTAAATGCATCGTCTAGAGAATTAGTACTTGCGATTAATCAAGCAAAATCACAAGCTGCAATGATGAAAACAACGGTGGCACTTTGTCTGAATAGAACAAATACAGATAATGATTTTAATAAAGATAAATGCGCTACTGCAATAGCACTTCCTGGTTATGCGACCTTGGCCGCAACAGACAAAATAAAGGCACAACAAAATCGTGTTATTTCCGTGCAAATAGATCCACAAATCGTAGTCGATTCTACCAGTGCAGTAGCTGTTTTATTTAATGAAGTTGGTAGTGCAACAACAACAGGAACTTTTCAGTTCTGTAAATCAAATAAACAAAGAACAATAAATGTAACAAGGTTAGGAAGTGACAAACCAGTATCGGGGACATGCTAATGAAGATGAATAACCACCAGAAAGGTGTGGGACTTATTGAAGTCTTGGTTGCCTTGTTGTTGCTTGCGGTTGGGGTATTGGGCTATACGATTTTACAACTTCGTGCAGTTGATGCCTCTAGTGAGGCTTTAATGCGTTCTCAGGGAATTATGGTGTTACGCGGTTTAAGTGAAAGTATGCGAGCAAATGCAACTGCCCAAAATAATTATCCCACCGCCGTTCGTAGCTATACCAATATTACCGCCGCCCCAACAGCTCCAGCTCAATTATGTTTCAATCCATCGACTGCTTGTACCCCTGCACAAATGGCAACTTATGATGCATTTATTGCTGCTAAAGCTGCATTTGCTATTGGCATGAATATTACGATGGATAATTGCCCAGGTGTTGCATCTGCGCCTGTACGGAGACAATGTTTATTCGCTGCTTGGGGTGATACGAGCATCAGTGCAACGAATACTGCTGCTGATGTCAGTACATGCATGAGTACAGCAGGGGTGTATGTTAGTAGTTCTAAATGTTTGATGATGGAGGCATATTAATGAAAGCCTCACATTCTTCTTATAAACCAATACAACAATTGGGTTTTACACTTATCGAATTAATGGTGGCTTTAGCACTTGGGCTATTGATCACGGCTGCAGCTGTTCAGCTTTTTACCGGTGGGATGCTGTCTTCAAAAATGCAAGAAGCGAATGCAGAGCTACAGAATAGTGGGGTTTTCGGCTTAGACTATATTGCTCATGATCTGCGCCTCGCAAATTATACTAATATTAATAATCCAGCCTTGAATGAACAGACGCCATGGGGAGGAATTGTACTTACTGCGAGTTCTACCCCTTCAAGTACAAACGTTAACCTTCCAATTCCAACAGCAGCCCCTTTTATTGCGAACGGTTTGCTGAGTCATAGCGTGGGAACAGGTGAAGCAGTAAGTAGTGTAAAAAATGAATGGCGTGGTCTATCAAATGCTGATATCCAAAGCGATCAAATAACCATTCAGTTTGTTGCACCAAATGCAATGGTTAACTGTGAAGGTGTTAATGTACAGGCGCGAGATTATGTGATTCAGCGTTATTTTTTAAGACCGATTGATCCCAATGCTACCACCGGAACTGAGTATGGTTTAGCTTGCGATGCAAATACACCAACACCAGTTGGAACAACAGCCGTTAGTCGACCTACGACCATTACTGGGTTCGGTGGGGCTGGCGAGTTGATTATGCCGAGAGTTGATCATTTTACGGTGCAACTTGGGACTCGGGCTGCTAATGGTAATCTTGCTTACTATACGATTAACCAATATCGAACATTGGCTGCTGCGGCACGAGGAGCGGCTACACCAACTGAGCCACCTCGAATTGTTTCTGTGAAATTGGCAGTATTGGTCCGCTCTACAGATAACACAAGAAACAGCGCAATCGATCCAACGCAAAAGATTGATATTTTAAATCAAAATATTGAGCTAAAAGATAAAAATACTAAATATGCGCGTCGTGTATATAGCACCACCGTTGCCCTTCGCAATGGTTTGGGGGAAAGAATATGAGGACCATAAAAACCTTAGGTGATCAGCAACGTGGAGCAACTCTCATTGTTGTATTGATTCTATTATTGTTGATTACTGTCATTGGTATTGTTGCAGTGAGAACGGCGATTACTTCTCTGAATATCGCAACCAATAGCCAAATTGGACAACTGTTGGTACAGACAGGCGATACCCCCAATAATCAGTTCCTCAATGTATCAAACTATGATGTGCTGCGCGCTGCTGATGTCGCTATTGGTGCTGCTGAAATGGAACATCGTAATGCGCCAGGTAAAGAGTATATTTTTTGTTATAAACCAACTTTGAATCAACAGCTTGCTGCAACTATGGATGCAACGGTTTTGATTCCTCCTGCCAAAAATGACCCTAGCGATACCAAAGCGACAATAGATTCAACTCAGACCAATCGCAGTGGTTTTTGTAATTTAGAAAGCGATTTCGGTAGTGCTCGCGAAGCTGTAGTTACCCAAGTTGCGATAAGAATTCCAACAGATACAGAAAATGTGGATGCAGGTGCTTATTTAGAATCAGGTATAGATCAAGGTGCAGGTTCAATTGTGCAAAATAGTAAAACTACGAGTACGCGTGTGCGAGTGACGACAACTTCAATTTTGCCAAATTATTCAAGTACAGACTTAGCTACAGTGCAGCAAGATTGTATTGGTAATGGTTCGTCAGTCGGTTACATCAACGATGCATTGGACTCAGAAGTGGCAGGGAAAAAGACGGTTGCAGATTGTCTGGCTGGTTATGGTATTCCCGTCAATGTACAAGTACAGGAAATGATTTTGCAACAATTGGATCAAGAAACAACTTCACCAGCATCGGCATGGTAAATGGATTGGAGAATGATGATGAAAAAATTAAAAAATAGATTGATTTCCAAAAATCATACTCGCCTTGTTGAATATGGTGTGTCATTTTTGTGGGCATTTACAGGAACGATGCTGGTTACTTCATCTGTGGTGCAAGCAAGTGATTTGCAGATTTATGCGGTTCCTACTGCAGGCAAAAAAACCATTGTTATGATGCTCGATACCTCTGGTTCGATGAATCCTGGTTCGAATAGTTATAGAGAAGATCGAATCACTAGTCTGAAAACAGGGATGAATACTTTTCTGAATAGTAATAATCCCATTTTAGATGAGGTGCGAGTTGGATTGGGACATTTCTCTGTTGGGGGGGACGGTCGATCAAGCCGGATATTAGTCAAGGCAGATAAGTTAGGTCCTGCGGGTTCTGCACAGCGAACTGCTTTAAAAAATGCAGTAAATGGTTTGACTGCGACAGGAGGGACACCAACGGCTCATGCCTATGCAGAAGCTGCTGCCTATTTGATGGGGACGAACACCACAAGCCCTTCTGAAATTCAAGTAGATGTTTATAAAAAAGTAATTAATACTAATACAAATTGTCCAAGTGCTTATCCACAATGGAATAATGGTTGGGGGGGGGATGGAAAGTGCTATGAATTTTACTCTCGGTGGAATGGATTTTATGGGAAATCTACAAATCCAGTGACCACAACTACGACAACTTATTACAGCTGTAATAGCTTAAATAATACTGATTTTTATAATAATACACAGACTTGTAGATCATCTGGCTGGGTAGCTTTAAATTCAACTGCTCCAACGGACTTGAATGATTACATTAATAATGGTTCTGATGTTTTTTATAAGACCGAACAACAAATAGGAAATAATGCGGATAGTGGCTTTGATAGTTCAGTTGCAAATTCTAAAGATGGTTTAAAATATATTTCACCCTTACCTCCAGAAGCAGATCGTGTCAGTTGTGACGGACAAGGGGTTTATATTTTATCTGATGGTGCTGCGAATGGTACAAATACCGCACGAGCAACCTCTATCATGACTGCCGCTTTGGATTCTAAAGGTGCTGGATTTACGTGTTCTGGTGGGCTGACAGATGCAAATGATCCTGATGGAAATCCTGGTGGATGGCATTGTATGGGGGAGTTTGCAAAAAGGCTTTTTGATAAAACAAAGAATCCGGCCGGGATTTCGATTCAAACTGCTTTTGTTGGTTTTGGTAGTGACATGAATAGTCTAAATCAACAATTTGTCAAAAGAGCTTGTGCTTTAAGTTCGCGTACTCAAAGTGACCGTACGGGCAACGATGCCTGTTCACCTGGTCAAACAAATGGCGTTGCAAACCCGGGTTATGGTAATGGTGGTTTCTTTACTACTCAGAGTGCGCAAGGTGTTACAGATAGCGTCATTGCGTTTATTAATAACCTTGGCGCAGCTCCATTAGAACCATTAACCACAGGCGCAATTTCTGTTCCAGTTGACGATTTAAATCCAACAGGTTTACAGCCTTATGGTTATTTACGTGGTTTGGAGCCAAACCCACAAAGTAATAAAGCAATTTGGACTGGGAATCTAAAAAAATACAAAGTGGCTTTGACAGGCACCAATGTTGGAAAATTTACCGCGGCCGATGGTTCAACATTGGTCTATGATCGAAATGGGGCATTTAATACCAACACAAAAGATCTTTGGAATAGCTCAAGCGTTTATAAGAATACTAGTTATAACGATGGCGGTATTATTGGGTTAGGTGGTGCTTATTCAAAAGTTCCAATGCCAAGTAACGGTCAAAATCAGGACTTAAATAAAAATCCTAAAGAATATGCACTTACAGCAACACCAAATGCTTTGCGTACCTTGTTTACGGATGTGGCACCAACAGGAGGGGCAACATTGGTTGGTGCTGCGAACGGTGCAAGCTTGTTAAGAATTCCTGAAGGACCCTTGCCAGCAACTGGTGTAGGCGCCTACGTTTTAGGTAAATTTGGCACACAAACCACATTAAAAGATTTTCCATTAACGATTAAGCAAAAATTACTGAATTATCTTGGTTTTACTGTTCCATTAGACGAAACTGCAACAGCATTACCAACATCATTAGTGACCCCAAATGTACCTAATTTAGCCATGGGGGGAAGTATTCACTCTTTCCCTATTCAATTGACCTATTCTGGGGAGCTAGATGCAACGGGGAAATTGACCAACATTCGTAGTCAATCAGTATTGTATGGCACGATGGACGGTGGTTTGCACATTGTAGACAATTCAACTGGCGAGGAGCAGATGGTATTTGTTCCGTCTGAACTGCTAAAAAAACCAGTCGCATCTAAGGCATTGGTGAAAGGGCAAGATGATGAAAATGCACCTGTTCATGGCCTAGATGGTGCATGGGTCGCAGACCCTGCCTATAAGGCGCAAAAGTCTGGTGGTACTGGTGAGAGTAATTTGATGAAAGCACGCCAAATGAATGTTTATGGTGGTTTGCGTATGGGTGGTGAAGGCTATTATGGCTTAGATGTTTTAGATCCAAAAGCACCAAAGTTTTTATTTAGAGTTGGTTCAGATCAGGCTAATTTTAATCGGATGGGGCAATCTTGGTCTAAACCAGTTTTAACTAATATCCGTTATAACAATAAAATTACGCGTGTCATGATTGTAGGTGGTGGATATGACCAATGCTATGAGAATCCGCGTTTTGAGTTCGGTAAGGTATTTTCTACAACGACTGTAAATGGTGTGACTGTACCAAGTGAATACCCAGATGCTTCTTGTGATAATGTGACAGCAGCTAAAGGTAATGCCGTTTATATTATTGATGCGAAAACAGGCGAGCGGTTATGGTGGACAAGTAGTTCGACTGGAGCAGATACATCCAATACTGATATGAAGCATAGTATTGTCAGCCGTATAAGTGCAATTGATCGTGATGGCGATGGTTTAACAGACCACCTATATTTTGGTGATTTGGGAGGGCAGGTCTTCCGTGCCGATTTAAATAATGCTGCAGGAACATCTAAAGCAAACTTTGGTAAACGAGTGGTACGTTTGGCAAATCTAGCAACCACGACATCGGGAGCACAATTAGGTACAGGGAAAAACCCTCGTTTCTATGAGGCTCCAACTGTGACGATCCATCGCCAAGGCGCAACGACCTTTATTTTAGTTGGTTTGGCATCAGGGAATCGCAGTACTCCACTAGACGTTTATCCAACAATTGGTCGTGATGGTATGTTGCCAAGTAGTGCGTTGTCAGATCGTTTGGTGAATAACGTATATGGTGTGATTGATCGAGACTTTATTAAATCCGATTTAATAACGGGTGCTCCAACGCTGGCCTCTAAAGATCGAACTTTGCAGCATTTACAGAAAGATCCGCAAAAACTGACTAGTAATATCCCTGCTGTATTTATTGGTGCAACTGCCACCAAAGATGGTTGGTATCGTTCATTATCGAGTAAAAGTGATGGGACTGAAACATCTTCAACAGGTTTTAGAGTTCCTGGGGGAATGAAAGCATTTGAAGAACCAATTGCAATTTCAGGTAATTTGATTGTTCCAGTCTATGATCCACAAGGTACAGGTATTGCACCACAAAACCCATGTTTACCGCGTGTTGTGGGTGAAACGGATCGTCAAGTCTTTAGTATTCCATTTGGTGTTTACTTGAAACTTGATAACACACCAGATACTGGAGTTGGCGGTAAAGAAGATTTTACTGGTTTTCAAACGACAACGGATGATTGCCCAGTTGGTGTTGCTGAATGTAATAAAAACCCAATTGGTGGAGGTATTCGTGGTATTGCTCTTGTTCCGAAAGGAAATGGAGGCTGCGAGAAGGGCCTTACTGCTGGTCCAGGTGGATGGGGATGTTCAGGACGAATCAATCCAACGCGGTGGTATGAAAAATGGGTAAAATAAATAAAAAATCCATCAGTTTTACTCAGCCTACTTACTTAGTAAGTAGGCTAGGGCGTGGTTCCAAAGGATTCACTTTGGTTGAGTTGATGATTGTGTTAGTTATTATTGCGATATTTACAGCAATCGCGATTCCTAGTTATCGGGAATATGTAAGGCGAGCAGATGTATCGATTGCACAACAAGAGATGCAGAAGATTGCAGAACAGCTAGAACGGCATAAGGCAAAGAACTTTACATATAGAGGGTTTGATCCTAATTATATTTATGGTGTAACAGGCTCTGCTTTGAATTCGGTAACCTTGCCAAGAGGTGCAACTGGTGCAGCAATTAAATATACAATAACGATTAGAGATGCAGATGATCCGACAAAATTATTAACAGATGCAACGGTTCCATCTGTGATTAGGGCACGAGCTTGGGTGATGAAAGCCGAGGGTAGTGATTCGAGAAATTATGACTTATTACTGACAAGTGCAGGAAGAAGCTGTAAAAATAAGACCAAAACGTTAGTTAATTATACAAGTTGTGGAACATCGTCCACAGGCAGCGAGGCTTGGTAAAATATGTACAATCGAGGTTTTACCCTTATTGAGCTTATGATTGTTGTTGCTATTATAGCTATTTTAGCCACCATAGCATATCCATCATATATAAGTTATAAGGTGCGAGTACAACGGACTGATGCCCAAGCAGAAATGATGCAGATTGCTCGTGATTTGGCAAATTTTCGTATGGCGAATAATAGTTATGCTGGGCGAACGGCTACCAATATATATGGTGCAGCGACAATACCAAGAGCACAACCCTTATATGATATTACTTTAACGGATGTGGATGGAACCTTATTGACAGCGACGAGTGCCAAAGTGCGAACTTGGTTGTTGATTGCAAAGCCTAAAACGGGGACAACACAAGCAGATAATGGTTGGATTTGTCTCAATGACCAAGGACAAAGATCATGGGCGAAGGGTGTGACGACATGTAATTTGTCAGCCACTTCAAACTGGGATGGTCGCTAACTCTTTAACCCCTTATGAGCACTTTAAAAAAGCAAACATTCTGAATGTTTGCTTTTTTTATGTTTATCTATACGTATTATTTAACATTCTTAACAATAATAATTAATGAATGTGACTTATTTATCATTTGTCTGCTGTTATCTACCTTTTATCTCTTAAAGGTGGATTAAAGTGCATTTTAGATGGAAATTGGTATTAAACATGAAAACAATCACGAAAATAACGTTCATTTCATTGGTATAACAATTTGATTTTACTGACTTAAGAATGAGATACCTGAAAAGGTAAAGTGAAAATAATTTGTAGAATCAAAATTTATTCAAAAATAATTGAAATGTTCGTTAAAACAAAAAGATTTGTGCATATGGAGGACTATATGCAACAAGCACATTCTTCAGAGCGATGCGCTCCAAATTCTTGCGAAGTTATACTTCTTAGGACAAAGCCTTATTGTGTTCATCTTTTTACTCGACGGCTTCCTAGCTCAGGATTTACGTTGGTTGAGCTTATTGTAACGATTGCAGTTGTGGCAATTATCGCTGTGATGGCGGCCCCATCATTTGCAACGATGTATAGCCGTCAAAAGCTAGAGTCTTCTGCACGTGAGCTAATTATGAGAGTTTCTGAAGCTAGAAGTCAGGCTGTCCTACTTCGTGAAGCGACAGGACTATGTCTTGCTTCTTTGTCAGAAGATGATTGTGCGACAGCAGTTGCAATTCCTAAGTCCGAAAAACAACGGATATTCATTGTGCATTTAGACAATGGCGTAACCAGCACAAATACTTCATCGACCAATCTCAGTTTTAGGCGTAATGGCAGTCTTGCAGCGCAAAAAGATTTTATTTTACAGCGTCAAAATCTTTCTTATTGTATTCGGGTTGGGGTAATTGGAGACACAATAATAAAAGAGGGAGCTTGCCCATGAATATTCAAAAACAACAAGGTGTTGGGCTCATTGAGGTATTAGTCGCGTTAGTATTATTGGCAATCAGCGTATTGGGTTTTGCTGCTTTACAGCTAAGAGCAATCGACGCCAGTTTTGAAGCAAATAAGCAAATTTTAGCATCAACCATTGCACGTGACCTTGCTGAGCGTATGCGAGCAAATCCTCAGGCCACCCGAGCTGGGAAATACAAAGTAGCAGCAGTCGCGGTTCCTACAACTGAGGTTTCGACGGGAGCAGATAAACCTGAAAAGATTGCACAGCAAGATTTACAAAATGCGGCAATTGAGGCCAAGAATAATGGAATGAATCTCGCCGTAGATCAGTGTCCGACAGGAAATAATCGACAATGCATCTATGTGGCTTGGGGTGAAACAAATTTAGCAGGTGATCAGGGGATTGCATCTTGTATTAAAGATGGTGCCTATGTTGCTGGGTCACACTGTTTGTTTTTGGAGGCATATTAAAATGGAAACAAGCCTCCTATCCCCAAAACATATTAAGGCTCAGTCAGGCTTCACTTTGATTGAATTAATGATCTCACTCACTTTGGGTTTATTGATAGTTGCTGCTGCTATTCAGCTTTTTATTACGGGTATTACCAGTTATAAGCTGCAAAAAGCAATGGCGCATATTCAAGACAATGCCAGTTTGGGATTGAACTTTATTGTTGATGATATTCGTAAAGCAAATTTAAGTTCTCCCGTTCCAGCGATTAATGACCAAACTGCTTATGCAGGTATTTTACTCAGCTCGAATAATGTGGGTGAAAAAATAGACCTCAATTGTGCAGCTTGTTTTGCCAATAACCAAGTCACTAGTTTTGGTAATGCCAATGTCACCGGTTTAACCAATGATCAATTGCTGATTCGTTATCAGGCACCACAAGGTGGTCTTGATTGTTCTGGTGCCGAAGTTGCGAATGGGACCTTTGTTATACAGCGTTATTATGTTGGTTCGACTTCAACAGATACGCGTCAGTCTTTACGCTGTCAAGCTGCACAATATACCCAAGCGATACTTGATACAAAGACACCAACTGATCGTTTGAAATTGGCTTGGGGAGCAAGTCAGGTGATCTTGCCCAATGTGGATTTTTTTCAGATCCGTTTAGGCTACATGGATGGTGATCTGAACAGTGCAAATAGTACGTTGGCTTATACCGACGTTAAAAATTATATGGCATTGACCGCAACTAAAAAAAATATTGATGGAGTCGTGCAAGCCTTTCGTCCTTATGTTCATGCAATTCAAATAGGTGTACTGGTTCGTTCAGATGACAAGACGGGCAACCAGTCTGTGATTAAGCAGAGAAATAAAGAGCCATTCCAAGTTCTCGGTACAAAAGTCAATCTTACACCTGCTTCCCAAGATAATTATTTACGGCAAGCTGTTGATCAAACGATTTCTTTAAGAAATGCAATGGGCTGGGTTTCAGAGGGCTGTGATAGCAGTAAAACCACAACCTGTACAAATGGGGGGGCTGGAACATGATACATGCTCAACGCGGTTCTACACTGGTTGTTGTACTGATGATTGTGTTGATGATTACGATCGTCGGCACACTGGCAATTCGTCAAAGTATTAGCTCACTTAAATTGGTGAGTAACCATCAAATGCAAACATTATTGGCACAAAATGCGGATACAGCATTGATGTATTTTCAAGATCCAAGTACACAGCAAAATCTTGCTTCTGCCAATGGGATTGTTGGTTTCTTTAAAAATGAAAATAACAGAAATGCTGAACTGGTATTTTGCTTTTCAGGCACAGATCCATTTGTACTCAGCAAAGCAGGCTATCGTTTAAATAGCGCAACGTTTGAACCTATGGCAACCAATAGTGGAGCCTGTAAAGTTGATCCAAATAATGCCGAGAATGATACTGCTTCTCGTTCTAGTGGCCGTAAACAAGTCGTTACTCAGGTTTATATCAAAAGAGAAATCTCGGCCACAGCACCTTTTGCTGATCTTTCTCGAGGCACGGAAGTGCTCGGTGCAAAAACCGAAAATAATATTCGATTACGGGTTTATGTTGTCTCGGTCATGCAGGGCTTATTAACTTCCGATGCTTTATTCAAAGTTGATAACGATATCAAAAAAGGCTGTTTAACCAAAAGTATCGACAATAACGGTGCGAATGACGTTGCAACTTGCCTAAAACAAAATTCAGAAAAACCGATATATAACATACAAGTCGCAGAATATCGTTTCTTGTCTGACTTTGAACCTTCGAGTTCATAAGGGAGAAATGCCATGAATAATAAGATAAGAAAAATTACGCGAAATGAGCCTGAACCAAAAAGCAAAATCAAAGGTTTATTGTTTAGCTGTACGGTATTGTCCAGTTTTTTAATCCTTTCTTCTGTTACATCTGCGAGCGATATTGAGATTTACCAACCAGCTGCAGGGAATAAAAAGCGCTTAATGTTGATGGTTGATCAATCTCGGAGCATGGGTGGCGCTGGTCTTTTGGACTTAGTGAAAGATTACCCATTGTGTATAGATCAGGGCGTTACCGATGTATTGGGTAAAAATGGTTTGAATTTGGGAATTAAGGTTGCAGGTCAGACAGATTTGATTGATGTGACCAAAGAAGCGACTGATCTGGTAAATAAAGCGATTTTGAAAGGTCTGCTTGGCAATGGTCAAGGACAAGGAGTTCTCGATTCAATTGCTGAGATTAAAACAGAACAACCGAGTACGGCTTATCCATTTCCTCGCCAATCCTGTACAGTAGTGACCACAGATGCGACCGTTAAGTTATTGGACAATTTGCTCAATGGCTTACTGGGGGTAAAAACAGGTTTGTCAGCAGAACAATATATCCGCGAAACCTGTGATCCACTGATTGATATTAGCTTACTTAAATCAATTACCAATTCATCTACCGTTGGGATTTATCGTTGTTATGATAAAAACTCACGTGTACGTATGGCCTTGACTGATGTTTTAAAAGGCAAGAAAGGTGAAGCAGGTCTGCCAGATATGGAACAGATTCCTGATAGCACCATGGTGGGTTTATCAATTTCACCTTATAACCACATTGCCAATGATCGTGCTGGTGCGATTGTGTTTGAACCTAAGTTACTCAGTGATGTCTATCTTTATAATGGCAAAACACAAACACATCGCCAACATATCATTGACTATATTGCTAGTTCAAATATGGATTCTAAAGGTGAGTTTAATCTACAAAGCCTATTGACCATTGTACCTAAGTTAGTCAGTGGTTTACTGAATGATGTCGTTGCAACACTTGGAAAAATATTAAGTAATCCGCTGGACGCAGTCAGTGAGTTATTGAATTTGGAAAATACCAATAATGCTTTAAATGACGTGCTTTCAATGTTGGGCCTTGGTGGAAATAATCCAATGGCGAGTACCTATGCTGAAACAGGTGCCTACTTGTTGGGGAACACGACCAAGGGAACAGGTGCAAGACAATATGCAAAACGCAATTATCTTCTTAAATTAGGAGTTTTGGGAATTCCAACAAGTTATAAGTGTACTGGATGGGAGGCAGATGGTACGACGTGTGCAAGTGGAAAATGGGAGCCCGTTGGGCTTTTAGGTTTAGGTAGTCTAGATACGAATGGCTATAAATCTGTTGATGCTAATTTGCTCAATGTGTTGGGGATATTAAGTGTAGGATCACAAGAAATATTTTATGAATATCGCTCTGATGTTAATGCGAAATATAGCGGTTTTACTGATAGCCAAAAGAATAACAGTACAATTAATCCATTGATTAAAAGTAACGGTAATTTTTATCAAGCACCTTCAACTGCCCCACAATGCGATGCAAATGGCCTAATGGTCATTGCCGGTGGAGTACCGACAATAGCACCAACTTTAACGGACTCTTTATTACAATCTAAAGGCAGCCAATCCGAAGCGACCAAGGTTGCGATGGAACGCCTAATGGCCAGAAGTTTGGATAATAATCAGAGCTTAAATGTCCAATATAAAGATGGCCGTTTGAATGATAGTTGGAGTTTTAGATGTAATTCAACAGATTTGAAGGCGACCACGCTAGGTAATAATAAGAACTCAAATGACAATACAGACTTTGCAACATGGCAGTGTATCGGTGCCTATGCACGTGATATCCGAGCATTAAAAACGAATCCAATTAAGACTGCAGTGATTGGACTCGATCGCTCTTTCTTACAACTTCCAGAGTATATTGCTGGACAAGAAAATAGTTCTGACACCAAAGGTTTGACTCAGATCTCAAGTACCAATGTTGCACAGGATCAATTGTTGACAGGTATTGTACCGAAAGCAGTCAGAGATCTTTTAGGAACAACTGGTGCTCTTCTCGATGGGTTATTACCAAATAGCCTGATTGGTAGTGGTTTAACCACAGGAATTACCAGTTTGTTGGATCGATTACTACCACGGAATTCAGAAGATATTAAAAATATGGCACGCTGGGGCGTGATTGGTGGTGGGGGATGGTATAACGCTGCCAATAGCCAAAATATTGCTCAAAGTATCAAAGATTTTCATGATGATTTAGGTGTCACAGATGGAGACCCAATTGGGTTGCAAACGCTTCCTGAGGATCCACTGACACCTTATCGTATGAGTAATGAAGTCTATAAAAGCATGTTTGAACCGACAGAGAAAGCCAGTTGGATTGGTAACTTTAAAAAATATTATGTCGAAAGTGATAATTCTGTTAATAAACTCAAAGATGCTTGGGATGCGGCTTCAACAACTTATGATGTACAAGATTGGAATAAAGGTGGGCTATTAGCCAAACTGAAAAATTTAAAAAATAAAACTGATAATTCAAATCCAAATAATCCAGTTGTTGTTAATCGCAAAGTGTTGATTAATCGTGATTGTCAGCAAGTCACAGGAAGTTCTACCTATCAATTTACCGAAGTTGGTGCCTTAAAGACGATCGATAATAAATATCTCGACATCAAGTGTGGCTCTGGAACTACAGCTCAAACAGATAGTAAAGGTTATTTATTAATGAATTTGTTGGGCTATAACGTAGGGAATGCGGCAATAACAGCAGATTTAACAGAAGCCAATCGTACCAACTGGCAAGTGGGTATGAACCTGCATTCAACACCGACTAAATTGACGCAGGAAGCTGTATTTAATGCAGATAACAGTATTAAAGAACGCAAAGACTATATGCTATTTGGTACAACCCAAGGTCTATTACATGTTGTGGACGCCAAAACCGGTGAAGAAACCTTTGCGTTTGTGCCGAATGAGATGTTGGAAAACACACAGCAAAGCAAAGCATTTTTGGAAAAACCATCTGGTGTAAAAACTAATATGGCCTATGGTATTGATGCTGCATGGACGGTATCTAGTGAATATGCTTATGGTATGAAAGCCGTCAGTAGTGGTAGTACTAGCAGTGAGGTAGTTGCAACAGTTGGTGAAATTAAAAAAGACGGTAAAGTTCTGGCGAAAGGTAAGCAAGTAGCCTATGGCGGTTTACGCATGGGGGGGCGTAGTTACTATGCCTTGGATTTGGGTGATATCAGCCAACCAAAACTCAAATTTCATATTGATCCAGACAATAGCCGCATTATTAGTTTACAAAGCAATGGAAGCTATAAAACCACGGTCAATACTGCATTGGCATCAATGGGGCAAAGTTGGTCTAAACCGACGATCACCACTATTATGTACAAAGGTGCAGCAAAACGGGTGATGTTAGTAGGCGGTGGCTATGACATGGAATATGAAAAAATAGCACCGACGATTACTGATGCGACCAAAGGTCGTATGATTTATATGTTTGATGCTGATAATGGTGATTTGATCTGGTTTGCAGGAGGAGATAGTCAAAGTACCTCATGTAATCCAGATGGCACAAGTTATGGGCTCAAAATGAAAGACTTATTTAGCGTTGTAAGTCGTATCAATGTGGTTGATCGTGATGGCGACGGTATTACAGATCATCTCTACTTTGGTGATCTTGGTGGCCAGGTTTGGCGGATTGATTTAAGTAAAGACTTTGGTACAAAAGTGGGTAGCTGTGGTGCTTATACTGTGCTGTTTAAAGATAGTACCAGTCGTTTCTATGAAGCACCGAACTTTAGTGTTTATGGTTATGAACAACCACTTGCGGTAGTCAGTATTGCATCGGGAAATCGTAGTCTTCCTTTTAGTGATAAAAGCTCAAGTAGTACGATTTACAACCTGTTTGATCAGGATGTGGTACGTAAAAACTTTGCAACAACGAATAATGCAAATAACAGTACACCAAAATTATTGTTGACTGATCTTAAAGTGATGCTGACAGCCAATGATTTAAAAGGAAAAAATCTGGTACAGGTTAAAGCTATGATTCCAAATGGTTGGTATGCACAAGCGAATACAGTGGTTGGAAAAGAACTTGATGCACAAGGTAATGAAGTCAGCCTTACCAATCAAACGGGTAGTAAAGTTCTAAGCGAAATGGTGGTAATGAATAAGAGCTTATATGCCAGTGTCTATAACCCCAACACCACTGTGGGCAATGGTTGTAAGATTCAGGCGAATGGTGCAACTACAGTTCAACGTTTCTGCTTACCATTTGGTGTCTGTGAGAAGGATATTAAAGACGTTACCATGAGCTTTGGTGCTGGGCATGGCATTGTTGATTCGATGGTTGGTGCTGGAATTGGACAAGCTGATAAAAATGGTTTGACCCGTCAATTACTCAATCCAAATGCAAAAGATAAAATTGGCAATAGTAAATTACCAATTAACACGATGCGTCGCCAATTGGTGCCACTGACTTGGTATGAACGTAATGAATAAAAAAAACAAGCGATATCAGTCTGCTGATCTACAGGGAGGGAGTGCTTTGCACACTCTCCCCCTTAAGTGGAATTTCGGGTCAACCGAACAGGGAAACTGTCGTCGAGATTCAGGCTTTACGCTAATCGAATTGATGATTACGGTTGCAATCGTGGCGATTATTGCTGCGATTGCCATCCCCAGTTATGACACCTATATTCGCCGTGCAGATTTATCTACAGCACAACAAGAAATGCTTAAAGTTGCTGAGCTTTTGGAAAAACATCGGGCACGCAATTTTAGTTATGATGGTTTTGTGCTGAAAGGAACCGCGACTAACCAAGGCGCTTACTACACAGTACCAAGCGCAACTAACACCACCTTGCTTCTACCTTTGACAGCAACGAGTGGTAACCAAAAATTTACCTTAACATTAACGGTCAATACTCAAGCATGGTCTTTAAAAGCAGTGAGCCAAAGCCCACGAAATTACTCATTACTTTTGACCAGTGCAGGCCTTAAATGTAAGACCAAAACAGCCGCAAACATCACTCTCACAAGTTGTGGGAATGATGCAGAAGACTGGTAACTCAGTAGATTTTATAAATTAAATTCAAGGCTGTGGATAACCCTAAATTTAATCTTTCTTTCAAGGCAAATATAACGTAGAATATCGCCCTCTATGAAAGGGGTTTGAAGTGCTGCCGATGGTCGGCGCAGGGATAATCCGTAAAAATTATAAGGTTGTTCTCATGGTTGTTATTCGTTTAGCGCGCGGTGGTGCAAAAAAACGTCCATTCTATCAAATCATTGTAACTGATAGCCGCAATGCACGTGATGGTCGTTTCATCGAGCGTATTGGTTTCTTTAACCCAACTGCACAAGGTAAAGCTGAAAAAGTTCGTTTAGATGCTGACCGTTTTGCTCACTGGGTTGCTCAAGGTGCTCAACCTTCAGATCGCGTTGCTTCTTTAGCTGCTCAAGCTAAAAAAGCTGCAACTACTGCATAATTGTAGTAGGTAGCCCATGACATCAACACAGAATGTGCCAGAAGATCGTATTCAGATTGGACAGTTACGTTCAGCTTATGGATTGAATGGGTGGCTCTGGGTTTACTCTAATACAGAACCTATGAGCAATATGTTTGACTACCTTCCTTGGTACATTGAGACTAAGGCAGGTTGGCAAACAATTGATGTAAAACGTTGGAAACCACATGGCAAAGGCCTTGTTGTCGCGTTGAAGGATGTGAATGATCGCACTGGAGCGGAAAACTTGGTTGGCGCGAATATCTGGATTGCCAAATCTCAGCTGCCAAAAGCAGACGTAGACGAGTATTACTGGTCTGATCTTAAAGGTCTAACAGTGTTAGGTCTTGATGATGAAGAACAAGAAGTGAATCTCGGTCAAATCTACGAACTGTTTGAAACCGGTGCCAATGATGTCATTGTCGTGAAAGCGACACCTGATAGCATTGATGCTGAAGAGCGAATGATTCCTTGGCATAAAGATGTGGTACAACGCGTTGATCTTGAAGCTGGTCGTATTTACGTCAATTGGGGCGTAGACTACTAACCCTTTCGGGGAAAGTAGCGCAGCAGGAAAATAAAGGAGTCTGCGGTGTTTTTTGCAGTCATCACATTGTTTCCTGAAATGTTTGAAGCGATTACAGCGCACGGGATTAGCGGGCGTGCAGCAAAGCGTGACATCGTGCAAGTCACTTGCATTAACCCACGAGATTTTGCTGAGGGCAACTACAAGCGAGTGGACGAGCGTCCTTTCGGTGGTGGTCCAGGTATGGTGATGATGGCTGAGCCGTTGGCAAAAGCGATTACCCATGCTAAACAACTTGCTTCGCAAGCGGGCTGTGTTCATGCTCCTGTGGTGTATATGTCACCACAAGGCCAGACTTTAAATGAACAGGCAGTACAACGATTCGTTGATTATGATGGTTTGATTGTACTGTGTGGACGTTATGAAGGGGTCGATGAGCGTTTGATCCAACAATATGTTGATCAGGAATGGTCCATTGGGGATTACGTATTATCGGGTGGTGAACTCCCTGCCATGGTATTGCTGGACAGTATTATTCGTCGTTTGCCGAATGTGATGTCTGATGAGCAATCTGCGGTGCAAGACTCTTTTGTGGATGGTCTACTAGATTGCCCACAATATACAAAGCCTGATCATTTCGAAGGTTTGGATGTACCCGAGGTATTAAAATCTGGGCATCATGCCAATATTGAGAAGTGGCGATTTTTGCAGCGTTATCAACGCACTTTAGACCGTCGACCAGAGTTGGTGGAAAAAGTAGAGTTGAGTAAGCAGCAAAAAAAATGGCTAAAAAATTCGAAAGATTAAACTGGTATCAGTTTGTCTTTGCACCCAACGAGAAGCTCAGCTTCGAGTTCTACTTAAACGTTGTTTAAGTTAAAAATAGGCTCTTTATAACATTCTGTTGTAAAGGGAAAGTTAAACGGGAGATATGCGCTTTAGCCTCTATTCCCAGCGGTGTCAGAGACCTCTTCTCTCCCGCACATATTGGAGATTCCACATGAGTGGTAAACATCCTTTAGTTCAAGCTGTTGAAAATGCACAGTTAAAATCAGACATCCCTGCTTTTGCACCGGGCGATACAGTTATCGTTCAAGTTAAAGTAAAAGAGGGTGAACGTGAACGTCTTCAGGCATTTGAAGGTGTTGTAATCGCGAAGAAAAATCGTGGTTTAAACTCTGCTTTCACAGTTCGTAAAATCTCTAGCGGTGTTGGTGTTGAGCGTGTTTTCCAAACTCACTCTCCAATCGTTGCTAAAATCGAAGTGAAACGTCGTGGTGACGTTCGTCGTGCTAAACTTTACTACCTACGCGAGTTGTCTGGTAAAGCTGCACGTATTCGTGAAAAGTTACCAGCTCGTAAACAAGGTTAATTTTAACTTTGTTGTAAAGCAGAAAAATGCGCCTTTGGCGCATTTTTTTATGTCTGTTTACGGCTAAAAGCCAATCCTTTTTTAAATCCTCGGCCGAGTTTTGCTAAAATAGGTCTTTATGCTTTGACTTTTCTTTTATGAAAAAAAGTTCTTATCGCCATTTAAGCGGTGTTTTCCTATTAAATAAGCCTTTAGGTTTAAGTTCTAATTCTGCATTGCAAAAAGTGCGTCGACTTTTTAATGCGCAAAAAGCAGGCCATACGGGAGCTTTAGATCCATTGGCGACTGGTTTATTGCCGATCTGTTTGGGTGAGGCGACCAAGTTTTCGCATTATTTATTGGATTCAACCAAGCGTTATCAAACTACGGTCAAGTTAGGGCAAACCACAGCGACAGGTGATGTTGAAGGTGAAATTCTCCAACAGAGAGAAGTACCTGTATTAACCGCAGAGCATATTGAACAGGTTCTGGCACAATTCCGTGGTGATATTCAGCAAGTGCCACCGATGTATTCAGCTTTGAAACGTGATGGTCGTCCATTATATGAGTTGGCACGTAAAGGGATCGAAATTGAGCGTGAAGCGCGCCCAGTCACCATCTATGACTTAACATTGGTTGATTTTACCGAAGATAGTCTGACATTGGATGTGACTTGCTCGAAAGGCACTTATATTCGCGTATTAGGCGAAGATATTGGTGAAGCTTTAGGTTGTGGCGGGCATTTAACCAAATTGCACCGTACTCAAACAGGTCACTTTGAGATTAATCCAAGTTATACCATTGAATATCTCGAAAGCCTTTCTTTGGAACAGCGAGATGCTTTATTACTGTCCGTCTATTCGCCTGTTGAGCATTTTCCTCGGGTGCAATTGCCAGAAGGTCGTGAAAAGTATTTCGGCAATGGTCAGGAAAGTAATATTGATCATGATGCAGCGGCTGAAGTGCTGGTTTTTGATGGGGAACGTTGCTTAGGTTTGGCTGAGATCACGGATAAAAAACGTCTTGTACCAAAACGCTTGTTAAACTTATAAGGTTATTGTCAATGGAATGGGAACTGATTCTGACACTGGTGTTCTTCGCTTTTTGTGCAGGAACAATTGACGCAGCTGTCGGTGGTGGTGGTTTGATTCAGATTCCAGCCTTGATGGGGGCTTTACCGCAAACCGCACCTGCTACTTTATTTGGTACCAATAAACTGGCTTCCATTTGTGGGACGGGTTCGGCTGCATTTTCATTTGTACGACGGGTGAAGTTGCAATGGTCATTGTTGGGCGTGATTGCACTATTTGCCTTTATTAGTTCCTTTATCGGTGCTGCCTGTGTCTCCTTGGTTCCCACACATATCTTAAGACCGATCGTCTTGGTCATGTTGATCGTGATTGCAATTTACACCTTTATGAAGAAGCAATTCGGGCAAGTGCACGTCGATCAACAAATCACGCCTAAGTTACTCGTACTGGCTGCGATAGGCAGCTTAGCGATTGGTTTCTATGATGGTATTTTTGGCCCAGGCACGGGCAGTTTCTTTATTTTCTTTTTTATTCGCTTTTTACAGGTCGATTTTTTACATGCTTCGGCATTGTCAAAGATTGGTAACTTCATGACCAATCTGGCGGCATTGAGTTTCTTTATTCCGACAGGACATGTGCTGTTTGCATTGGGTTTGATGATGGCAGTTGCCAATATTGCCGGTTCATTATTGGGTGTGCGCTTGGCCTTAAAATACGGCAGTGGCTTTATCCGTATTTTATTCCTGATCTTGGTGAGTATTTTGATCTGCCGATTAGGCTATCAAATTGTTACAGCATAATTATTAGATGGAGAAAATTAGGCTTTTTCTCCACGAAGTGTGACACCAATCGAAGCCACCATGATACACGTCAAAGCGACCCACTGAATCAAGCTAATTTGCTCGTGTAACAATACTAAACCTGCGAGTGCAGCAAGTGCTGGTGCTAGGCTGGATAGAGTTCCATAACTCAGTTTACTGAGACGTTTCAGTGCCATTAAATCTAAGGCATAAGGAATGGCTGTAGCTAAAATCGCAATAACCAAGGCTTTACCCCAATATTGGGTATCCATCAAAACTGGTGCATTATTCCAAAGGCCGAAGGGGAGTAGTGTAATCGCGGCTAAACCAATCGCAATGGTCAGTGCATGCATACCAATATTTTGTTGTACGACACGATGTCCGAAATAAATATACAGTGCCCAGAAGAAACCAGCACCGAGTGCACAGGCTGCTCCGAGATAAGAAAAATTTTGGGCATTGGCATCATGCCAAGGTACCATGAGTGCGATTCCTAAAATCGCAAACACAACCCAAATATAATCACTGCGTTGTTTAATTGAGAGTAAGGCTAAACCGAGTGGACCAATAAACTCTAACCCAACGGCAATGCCTTGCGGCAGTTTGCCTAATGAGGTGTAAAACAAGATGTTCATACAACCCAAGGCCGCGCTGTAGCATAGTAGATCTCGCCATTTAAGTTGACTGAGTTTGGAGAGAATCTTCCATGAACGGAACATGATCGCAACGATAATCGTAGCGAAACATAACCTTAAAATTGTGACGGTCAGTGGGTCGAGTATGGCAATCAATTGCTTGGCAAATGAAGCACTGATTTGATAAGCCACCATGGAAAGAACCATGTACAGCACAGCGACCAACTGGATATTTTTCATGTTTATAGCCACTTCATGTATGGAGAGGTAGGAATAAGATATTTAGCCATGAGGATGAATTCTAGGTGCATAAAAAGAGCGCCATGTCTGTTTGGTCGCTGCATTGATATCAAGTTGGAATTCAAAAGCGGCTTGATTCTCTCGGATGATTTTAAAACCTAAACGTTTATGAAAATTGACTGATAAAACATTATTTTTTAATGCATGACTGACTAAGGTTAGGACCTGACGAGCTTCAATAAATTGAATGAACTGCTCAAGCAGTGCAGTAAAAACAGACTTAGTTCGATGATTGGGGTGGATCACTAAAATAGGAACAAACCACTTTTGATTTTCCATATTTTCAACCGTGAAGTAACCCAATAATTGCTGATTATTTCGATATTCAAAAAGATAGCCTTGATTTGCAGCCGTCATTAATGAGGCTAAATAAGCTGTTTGATCAATGGGTTTAGCTGCTTGATCCGACAAGGTTTGCAAGGTCATCAATGTGAGCTCTAAATATTCTTTCATATGCAATTACTGATTATCCAGCTTCTTTTTGCTGTCGAGCTTGTTGGGTGGTAAAGGTACAACCAATTGAAGCCAGAATAATGGTGCCTAAAGCTAGCCATTGATTCCATAGCAAAGTCTCGCCTAAGAAAATAAAACCTGAGAGCGCAGCCACCGCAGGTTCCAAGCTCATCAAAGTACCAAAGCTAAGCGGGGTTAAACTACGCAATGCGATCATTTCTAAGGTAAACGGTAAGGCACTGGCGAGTATCGCAAGCCCGATAAAATAGTACAAATTAGGCAGTTCAAAGACCCGATCGATTGCCCCTGAAAATAGGGCAAAAGGTAGCAGGCAGAGCATACCAATCGACATCCCTAAACAGACGGTATGATTACCTGAAATACCAGAAGGCTTTTGTCCAGCAATGATATACAGCGCCCAACATGCACCTGCACTGACTGCAAACAATACCCCGACCAAATCTAGTCCTTGTTGGGCTTGCTGCAAAGGGAAGAGCAATACTAAACCTAGAATGGCACAGCCTACCCAAATAAAATCGTATTTTTGCCGAGCATGATAGAGCGCGACACTTAAGGGACCGATAAATTCAAAGGCAACCGCAAGACCGAGTGGTAAGCGTTCAAGGGATAAATAGAATAGGGCATTCATCCCAGCAAGTGCGACACCATAGGTGAGAATGGCTTTCCAACGCACCACTTTGAAATTGATGGTCCAGATCTTAAAAATTAGTGCCAAAATAATCGCACCAAAAAACAGGCGCATGGCGGAGACGGTCAGTACAGGAAAGCTTTGAAACAAAATTTTGGCTAAAGAACCACTGCCTTGCACACACAACATGGCAATCATCAACAGCAATAAAGCATGAAGTGGTGTTTTCAGCATTGGGGTCGACATTTTATTATTTAACAGTTGGTATAATATTCACATAATAAGTCAAACGCCCATAAAAAAGCCACAGCATCAACTGTGGCTTTTTCGACATTATTCTAAATATTACTTAGAACAATACGCGAACGCGGATCGTACCTTCAACATGGTTCAAGGTATCAAGCGCTTCTTGAGATGCAGATGCGTCAACATCCATCACTAAGTAGCCGATATCACCTTTGGTCATTAATGACTGACCAGAGATGTTGATGCCTTGTTCAGCGAACAATGTGTTGATCTTCGATAACACACCCGGAACGTTTTTGTGGATGTGAAGCAAACGGTGTTGACCATCAGAAAGTGGTAATGCGATTTCTGGGAAGTTCACCGCAGAAAGTGTCATACCTTTATCTGAGTAAGCAACGAATTTTTCAGCTACTTCTAAACCGATGTTTGCTTGCGCTTCCATGGTAGAACCACCAACGTGCGGTGTTAAAATCACGTTGTCTAAACCACGAAGTGGAGATAGGAACTCTTCACCATTCGCTTTTGGTTCTTTCGGGAATACGTCAACCGCTGCACCAGCGATGTGACCTGATTTGATCGCATCAGCCAAGTCTTCGATCACCACACATGTACCACGTGCTGCGTTCAAGAAGATTGAGCCTTTTTTCATTTTCGCGAATTGTTCTTTCTTGAAGAAGTTACGCGTAGATGGAACATCTGGAACGTGTAGAGTCACGACATCCGCAGTTGCTAAAAGTTCATCTAAAGAGCCAACTTGACGTGCATTACCCAATGGTAATTTAGTCACAGCATCAAAATAGATGACTTTCATACCTAAGCTTTCTGCCAATACAGAAAGTTGTGAACCGATCGAGCCGTAACCGACGATACCCAAAGTCTTACCACGAGTTTCAAACGAACCCACCGCAGCTTTATTCCAACCGCCCGCATGCGTATCTTTCGATTTTTCAGGTACACGACGAAGCAAAAGAATTGTTTCAGCAAGAACCAATTCTGCGACCGAACGCGTATTTGAATACGGTGCATTGAAAACTGGGATACCACGAGACATTGCCGCTTTTAAATCGACTTGGTTAGTACCAATACAGAAGCAACCCACTGCGATGAGTTTGTTCGCAGCTTCAAAGATTTCTTCAGTCAATTGTGTACGGGAACGAATACCGATGAAGTGTGCGTCTTTAACCGCTTCTTTCAAAGCTTCGCCTTCAAGCGCAGTTTTGTGGTAATCGATGTTGGTATAACCCGCTGCATTTAAGGTATCGATGGCATTTTGATGCACACCTTCTAACAGAAGGAAACGGATTTTGTCTTTAGGTAGTGATAGATGTTGGCTCATTACGGCTCCGCTACAAAGGCCAAAATTTAGTTGCAGTACTATAGCATAGAGCTTTGAGATATAAATATTTCGTTTAAAATTACCGCAGCGGAATTATTGATAATTTTTCAGTTCGAACTGAATTTTATTGTTTATACACATTTTGTTATTACAGTATCTTTATCCTAAGCTTTATCCCGTGCCTGCTTCTATGTAAAATGCAGAGATCTGATAGTCAAATCTGAAAACATCAGGTTTGCGCTGTTCTGCCGAGTTTCTATATGTTGGATACTACAATTTAAAATATTGAAAAATATTGTGTTGTTATTCAAATGCTCTATCTTTACTTCTTGCTAGGCCTGTAAACGATGAATGCTTCAGTCGCTTTAACACCTGAGTTATTGACCCAATTAACGGCAATTTTGGGTGAAAACCGAATTAAAACCGATGCCGACAGTTTAGAAAATTGGGGACGAGATCATACCAAACATTTTGATCCGAACCCATCAGTCATCGTTTTCCCTTCAAGCACTGAACAAGTGCAGGCCATTGTTAAACTTGCCAATCAATTCAATGTCGCGATTACCCCATCGGGTGGTCGTACGGGCCTTTCAGCAGGTGCTGTCGCAACCAATGGCGAGATTGTAATTAGCTTTGACAAGATGAATCAGATTCTTGAGTTTTTCCCTGCTGACCGTATGGTGCGTGTTCAAGCGGGTGTAGTGACTGAGCAGTTGCAGAATTATGCTGAAGAACAAGGTATGTACTATCCAGTAGACTTTGCATCAGCAGGTTCAAGTCAGATCGGTGGCAACATCGGTACCAATGCCGGTGGTATTAAAGTGATCAAATACGGTATGACCCGTAATTGGGTGCTTGGTCTGACGGTGGTGACGGGCAAAGGTGATGTACTGCGTTTAAACAAAGGCATGATTAAGAATGCGACTGGTTATTCGTTACAGCATTTGTTTATCGGTGGTGAAGGTACGCTAGGTTTAGTGACAGAAGCTGAAATCAAGCTTGAGCGTCAGCCACAAAACTTACAAGTGATGGTATTAGGTGCACCTGACTTTGAAGCAGTCATGCCTGTATTACATGCTTTCCAAAATGCAATTGATCTGACTGCCTTTGAATTCTTTGGTGAATTGGCAATGCAGAAAGTATTGGATCGTGGTCATGTACAACGTCCATTTGAAACACAATGTCCGTTCTATGTGTTATTGGAATTTGAAGCACCGTATGAGCCAATCATGGACAAGGCAATGCAGATTTTTGAGCATTGCATGGAACAAGGTTGGGTGATTGATGGTGTGATGAGCCAAAGTCTGGAACAGGCACAAAGTTTATGGCGTTTGCGTGAAGATATTTCAGAATCGATTGCACCGTTTATTCCATACAAGAATGATATCTCGGTGTTAATTACCCATGTACCTGCGTTTATTGCGGAAATTGATGCGATTGTTGCAGATAATTATCCAGACTTTGAGATTTGCTGGTTTGGTCATATCGGTGACGGCAACTTGCACTTAAATATTTTAAAACCTGAAAATTTGACCAAAGATGAATTCTTTGCCAAGTGTCAGGTGGTGAATAAATACGTGTTTGATACCGTGAAAAAATATGATGGTTCGATCTCTGCCGAGCACGGTGTGGGGATGACCAAGAAGCCATATTTGGAATATTCACGTTCACCTGAAGAAATTGAATATATGAAAGCATTGAAGTTGGCGTTTGACCCGAATGGGATTATGAATCCAGGCAAATTATTTGATCTTTAATGCTTGATTAGATAAAAGAAGTTCTGCTAAAAGCGTATCGAAAGATGCGCTTTTTTTTATTTTTGAGAATTTATAACAATGAATATTCTAATAGTTGGTAATGGCTTTGATTTATCTCACTACTTGCCTACAAAGTATGACCATTTCATGGATGTCATGAAGGCCATAGAATCCAAGGAAACTGGTGAAAAAGTAGTTGATCTATCTATTCATACAGTGAGTGAGTGGATCAGAATGCTTGATCAAATATTTGAGAAAAGACAGGGGCTAGAACAACCAAATTACGATATGGATTTTAATGAGCTATTTTCTTGCATAAGAGATAAATGGTTTATTGAGAAAACGAAGGAACTCTATTTAACTGAGCAAATCAAAATATCGTGTCAAGATGTATTGAAGTTGCAATATCGTTTAAAGCTCAATGACTGGTATCAATATTTTAAAAACCATGTTGAGGAAATAAAAACTTGGATTGACTTTGAACAGAAAATTGAAGAAGTGCTTACCACTTTGGCAAATTGTATTGTGGAAATAGAAAAAGTTACGAAAATGGATGAGTTATTTGAGTATTTTTCTCATAAAAAAGAAGATGGAAGCCAGATTAAAGTAAAAGATTTAAATATATTAAACTTTTTTAACTTTATATCTCCTGAAAATTATTCATCTTTGATCTCAGTACCTAATGGGCTATTTTCGTATACAAGCGTAAAAAGCTCTAGGAATAATTTGAATCCTAAGTTCTGTCATGGTCAAAAAATAAAAAATGGCTTTAATCCATCAAGCTTTTTAGACTATCTATATCAGAAATTAGATGAATTTATTGAAATTTTTAATCTTTACTTGGAATTAATTATCAATAATTTTCAACATAAAAATGAACTATCAATTGATTCAAAAGATTGGATTTATCCTGATTTCATTTATTCATTTAACTATACAAACACTTATTCACGACTTTATGATTGTGTAAAAATAGAATATTTACATGGTAGTCATGGCGAATACCAAAATATTGTTTTAGGAATTTCAGATCTAGAACATGAAAATTTAAAAAAATTAAAGGCTTATGGTTTTACTAAGTACCATCAGAAACTATTAAAGGATACTGATTATTTATTCTTGGACGAGTTTAAAAATAAAATTAGCCTTCATAAAAACAAAATTGAATATTTTGAAAAAGATTTTGGTTATTCATCTTCCGTTAAAAGAAAGTTTGAACGACAACAATTGATGGAGATAGATAGTAAACTTGACTTAAATATATATATTTGGGGGCATTCATTAGATATTTCAGATAAAGATTATATTGTTGATTTATTTGGTTTAAATGATGATTTGGATAGAAATGTTAGAATTATAGTTTATTATTTTGATAAAAATGCAAAATTTTCACTCTTGAATAATTTATTAGCTATTTTAGGAAAAGATAAAGTTGAACTCTGGATGAAAAATGGTTGGCTAAAGTTCGAACCTAATCCTAATGTTGTCGAAATTAATAATATTCAACCAGTTGATTTACCTAAGTTTGGGTAACTTTTGATAAAGCCACTTACCTTATGAGTGGCTTTAGATTGAATTATTTTTTATACGCTTTCCAACCCGTCAAAATATGATAGATCAGCGGTAAAAGACAGAGTGCAAAGAAGCCACAAATTGCAACTGCCCAGACAGGTAGATTCTGTGGATCTCCTAAAAAGAAATAGGCGAAAACTGAATAAGACAGCATGCCAAACATTGCCATGGTGCCAAGGGGGAGGGTGACTCTAAAAATTAATAGGTTGGCAAAGCCTTTATAAGGCTGCATATTTCGATTCAAAGCATAGGCAATAATCATGACCAAGATATAGCCCATGATAAATAGCATAAACAAAGTAGTGGCAAACAATAACCCTGTACGCCAACTCTTTTCTTGTGCAGAACGATCACCTGCTTCATAAACCACTTGAATATGATCTCCGACGACAGGCACATCACCTGAACGGACTGAATTATCCAAGAGCAATGTTCTGTTCTGATCATCTTTGAATTGAACTTGAGCGGTGTGCATAAGCGTTTGGGTTTTATATTTACGCCCGTTAGAGTCTGTACGTTCAGTGTCGACCCACTCGGAAGTATAGCTCATGATAGTTGCATCATAGCTTGGCTTGGTTGCCAAAGCATAAACAGCTTGCGAAACCCAATAGGTAAAAGGGAAAAATAAAGAACTAATGCTAAACACCACAACAAATAAATAAGCAAATTCGAACTTACTGCTGTCACGATTTTTGGCTAAACGTTTCAGCCAAAATTTTGTGAGTATAAATGACCAGACACACAAGATCGCAACGACCACCAAGAAAACCTGTCCCGCATAAGTCAGTTGCATGCATGATCCTATTTGTTATATTGAATGGAGATTGTTTTATCAATTGATAATCTTTACGAAATCAATGCGTACAGTAAAAAAGATTATTGTCTCTCGCAAGTATAAATTTTTAAATAATGAAGTTATAGCAATGAACATCCATCAAGAAATCGAAAAACTGTTTCAACAACGTCAAGACATTCCATTATTTTATATTGAAAGTGGCAGTCGCTTATGGGGCATGGCCAGTCCTGACAGTGACTATGATGTGCGTGGCTTTCATTTACCGAGTAAAGACCAATATTTTGATTATAAAAAATATCGTGATCTGATTGAGATCATGGACGGAGATTTTGACTTTGTTTCTTATGACTTGGATAAAATGTTTGGGCTATTGGCAAAAAGTAACCCCACTGTTTTGGAGTGGGTCAGAGCACATATTGTGTATTTTAATGCTTTTCCTGAATGGCAGGGTTTTCGTGATGGATTACTAGAGCGAATCGACTATAGTGCCTTGTATCACCACTATTTATCACTGGCAAAAGGTGGGATGAAAGTGATGCAAACCGCAGATAACTTTACCTATAAGAAAGTGTTTTATTCGATTCGTGGTTTGATGTCGGCTGAGTTGGCAACCCAAGAACAGATGCCTGAATTACTGATTACCGATCTGTTTGCACAAGTGAATGCGAATGATCCATTACGGCATTGGGCGGAGGATTATCTGGAAATTAAAAAACAGCAGAAAGAAAAGGTACAACTGCCTGAAGCAGAACAAGCCGCGATTCTTAATTTATTGGAACATAAGATCGAGCAGTTGGCGGAAAAGTCGATGCAGAAGGCAGATCGTCGTGCCAGTTTGGAAGTGTATTTAACTGAGTATAGCCGTCATTTAAAACAGCATTACTATCAGTAGTACAATGCGTTTATTCATGAGCTAAGTTCAATTTAAATATCCATCTATCTAATAGAAAAATAAGATGATCGGAGTCTGGTCAAATACTCATTTAATTCCAGAATCAGCCTGCGGCTCGCCCTACTTTTCTTTCGGGATGAGGAGCGAAGCTCCGCAAGGAACAGTTATCTTGCGTTCAGACAAAGCGTTGCTTTGTTGATCTTCGCTCAGGTTGTGGATGACGTTGCCGAGTATCATAAAATTTATGAGGGTTCGATTAATAGTGAACCTTTTTCTAAATCCCGCTGTTTAGAATGCGGATTTTTACATCCGCAACATGCTCTTTAGTGGCTTCAAAGTGCTGCTGCATATGTGCAGTTTGCATATGCGCTGCTAAATGAGCGGTACTTTGCCATTTCTCTAACATGATAATGCTATTGGCATCAGATGCTTGCATTTCTATCGCAGGAAGATGATCAATCAACGGCTCATAGCCATGACAGCCCTCTTCAGCCAGTACCGTTGGGATAATCTTTTGAAATGCGTCTAAGACCGCTTGGCGATGTTCCGCACCTGCATGGGTATGTATTTCAGCAATAATGGTTAGCATGATATTTTCTCACTTAATGGCTTGTGGCAAACAGCTGATCTAAATGTGCTTTGTACGCTTCAAGGTAACTTGGCACATTCGGCGCCTTGATGACATCATTGACGATAAATGTTGGTAGAGATTCCATGCCCAAGAATTGATTGGCTTTATGGAAAGGTAAATAAACGCCATCAACGCCAACGCCGTGGAAGAATTGGTCTGGATCGGTAAAGGCTTCCATCGGTGCATTCCAGGTCAAAGACAACATGTATTTTTTACCTTGGATTAAACCACCAGAACCATACTTTTTAGATGCATCTGAACGGCTACGACCATCGCTGGCGTAAAGTGAACCATGACCAATAGTGAAGATATCATCGATATACTTTTTCATGGTCCATGGAGCACCCATCCACCAACCTGGCATTTGATAGATCACCACATCTGCCCATAGATATTTAGCAATCTCGGCTTGAATGTCATAGTCACTGTCGGTACGTGTCACTTGTACCTGATGACCTAAGGCAGTTAAATGTACCTGAGAAAAATCGGTCAGGGTGTCATTTAATTCACCATTCGAATGTTCAAACTGTTTGGCACCGTTAATAATTAAAATATTGCTCATGGGAGAACTCAGGAATAAATCTCTAAAAATATGCACGTATTTTAGGAAATCTATTCATGAGTAAAAATGCATAAATGATCAAAACACTATTGATCAAAAGTCAATAATTGAGTTATTCGGCTTTTGACTTTTTAGTTTTATACCAACGACGAAGCCCCCATAAAATCACAATCGCTAAATACAGCGGCCAAAGCATTACTAACCAAATGATGGTTTCTCTAAAGCCATACAGTCCAATTTTAATGGCTTCCCAAACTCGACTGAGTAGTGGATCACTGTCCAATGTCGCAATACGATTGATGTTGAGATCATGGGTTTTACGCACTTGTGACTGCTGGAAGAACTCCAGTCGAATGGTGCTATAAGCCAACCGATCTTTGACTTCTAAATTGGTCAGTTGCTGTAGCTGATTGTTAACGGCATTTGATCCGCTGTTACTTTGATTGGCGGTATTGAGTTTTTCTTCGAGCAGTTTTAATTCATAACGCTTGGCTTCATAGCTCTGAGTATTAAAGTTCAGCATGAGGGGCAATAAATTATTTAGGAAAGTGGTCACCTGCGCATTGGGGATGCGGACCGTGAGCTGTACGGTTGGGGTAATTTTTTCGTAGATGTCGACACTGCCGTCAATTCGATCACGCTCAGACCGATCACTGACTTGATAATTAATCTGTTTTTCTTCGATATAACCGTTGTATTGCAGTAATTGTTGTTCCAGTGCAGAGGTGATTTTTAATACATTTTTCACTTCAAATTGCAGTTGTGCACTTTTCACCAATTGACGGTTTTGCTCTAAAGCACTCTGTTGATTGCTGACCAGTTGTTCTGGATTTTGAACTGCATTTTCTTGAATAGCTTGACTGTCTGCGGCGGCAGTTTCAGTTGCAACTGCAGCATCGCTTGCTGCACCTTCTGGATGTTTGGAACAGGCAGCCAAAGTGCTACCCAAGATTAAAATAATGCTTAAATTCTTCGCTAAATCTGACATATTGGCATGTCCAAAGTAAGGTGATTTTGATGTTATAAACTGTGTTTTTTTAATCATTTGTTATGATCATCATCTTGAATGATGACAACAAATTTAATGCACGCCACATACATTTTGTTGCGTGGCAATTTAGTTTTGCATAGTAGCATAAATGAGCAAAATGGATTGGATAGGTACAAAATGCATAAAATTGCGATGATCTTAGGCTGCGTATTATTACTCAGTGCGTGTAATCAGCCGATTCCCCAATCTCAGCAGCAGGCAACGGTGCAAAAGAGTACGGTAATGCACGCGATTTTATCGGATCAGCCGGATCTGTTTCATGAAGAAAACAATTTAAAAATAGATCAGCAATTTAACCGCGCCGAAAATCCAACGGATGCGCAGGTGACTGTTGAACAAGCGCAGTTAGATGATTCAGTCATTGCTGTCCGTACAGAATATCAATTAAAACGCGATCAGCATGTTTGGAAAGTGGTGAACAAGAAGCAAAGTTATCAATGTGCCAGAGGCGAAAACACACAAAGTTTCCAATTTGAGTTATGCCCATAATCGGCAATTCAATTGCAGGGTTGGAGAAAACATAAGCAAAATTGTGGATAACTTTTTGCTTATACACATCTCAATCTTTGCCTTTTGGACTGTTTAAATTGCGGTCATTTTTAAAAAGTGCTAAAGTTGCGCATGGCAATTTTTGCCAAAAGGTAAAACATTTACCAAGCTCACGTAATAAATCGTTTTTCTTCATACACCTTGTGAATACGGTGTTTTCACGTTTATCACATGCCTTCTCACAGCATGACATCAAAATTTAAATCTTAAACCATAAAATCTTGTGGTGATGATCCTATTTTCTATCGTTGAAAATGGGAGGCACGCCAGTTGGTTATTTTTGTGAACAAAACATGATGACGAATAATCAGAACATGACGTTAAACCGTATAACGCTCATGTTTCCTTTAGCTTTGGTGCTATTCGAATTTTCAGTTTATATCGGTAATGACTTGATTCAGCCTGCGATGCTGTCGATTACAGAACAATTTGCGGTCAGTGCAACGTGGGCACCGTCGTCAATGTCATTTTATTTGTTGGGTGGTGCCAGTGTCGCATGGCTATTGGGACCGCTTTCGGATCGACTCGGCCGTAAAAAAGTGTTGTTGGCAGGTGTGGCATTTTTCACGCTGTGCTGCTTACTGATTTTATTGACGCATAATATTGAACAATTTCTGACTTTGCGCTTTCTACAGGGTATGGGTCTCAGTGTCATTTCTGCAGTTGGTTATGCGGCCATTCAGGAGACCTTTGAAGAGCGTGATGCCATTAAAGTCATGGCATTGATGGCAAATATTTCTTTGCTTGCGCCGTTGTTGGGTCCTGTACTCGGTGCTTTCCTGATTGATTATGTCTCTTGGCATTGGGGCTTTGTCGCCATTGCGGCGGTGTCTTTCATCAGTTGGTTTGGTTTAAAGAAATTTATGCCATCCACTCAGGAAAGCCGCAAACAACCAAAACAACCTTTTAGCCATATTTTTGATGACTTTAAAAAGGTATTCAGCAATCGCCGTTTCTTGGGTCTCAGTATTGCTTTGCCCATGGTCGGTATGCCTTTGATGCTATGGATTGCCTTATCTCCGATCATTCTTGTAGATGAGTTGAAGTTGAGTAGCGTGCAATATGGTCTCGCACAATTCCCTGTGTTCTTTGGCCTCATTGCTGGCAATATCATCTTGATCAAAATCATTGATCGTTTCCCGCTGGGTAAAACCATATTGTTGGGTTTGCCGATTATGTTGCTAGGAACATTATTCTTGGTACTGGGTGTGATTTGGCAGGCTTATTTGGTGCCTTGTTTATTGATTGGGATGACTTTAATCAGCCTTGGTGAGGGGATTAGTTTCTCGGTGATGTACCGCTTTGCACTGATGTCTTCAGACGTTTCCAAGGGAACAGTAGCAGCTGCGGTATCTATGCTGATGATGATCAGCTACTTTGTGGTGATAGAATTGGTTCGAGTGCTGTATACGCATTTCCATATCTGGGCTTTTGCCTTGGCAAGTGTGGTCTTGATCGTGTTGTGGTTTAGTTCAGCACGCCATACTTTGAAACAGCATATGCAAGCCCGTGAACAGCAAGGAATGCATTAAGTTTTTTGCTCTGATTTTCTGCTCACTTAATTTCTAAGCTGAGCAGCTTATTTTTTAACGAAACCAATTCAGTCAAAGTTTCTAGCAGCAGACTCATTTGTTTTAACAACAATGGATGCTGTTTAGAAACCTGTTCTTGCCGATTGAAGACCTCAATTTCTGTCAGTAAATGTTCCAGATGATCTTGTTGAATGGGGGCTTGTTCGACCAGACTTTGCTTGAGTAGTTGTTCAATTTTATCCAGCAGATTGAGGAGTTTATCATCTTCGATTTTCTCACGTTGATGTCCCAAACCTGAGACATAGCTCAATTGGCTATGGCTATAAACCAGATAACGAAAGGCATGTTGGATCAGTTCTTGATTGGGCTGAGGTTCAGTACTCAGACTGGAAATCATATTGGAGAGCTCGATTTGTGCATTGTGTGCCGCACGTCGTGTGGTTCGATATTTCAGATCAAGTTGGCGTCCTTGATGATATTGCTGTACCACTACATGTAGATACTCGAGCGTGGCTTGATTGCTTTTCTTGATATTGTTGGAAATATTACGGAAATTCCAATCTGGCCAAATGAAATTGACCGCCAGCCATGCAATTGCGCAACCAATAAAGGTATCGATAATTCGTGGCAGAATAATACTAAAGCCCGCACCTTTTAAATTAAAAATCAGCAGCACCATCAAGGTTGCCATTACGGTGGCAAGTGCATATTTCTTTTGTCTTAGATAGAAAAATAACACTCCGCAAATCACAGTCAATACCAGTTGCCCCTCAATACTCGGGACAAAATACAGAATGGGAATTCCTAACAACACACCGAGTAAAGTACCGATCGTTCTGAGCTTGAGACGGCTCTTGGTGGCAAAGTAGGTAATCTGACAGACAAATAAACTGGTAAGTAAAATCCAATAGCCATTTTGGGCAAAGGGCAACAAGGAAATGGCATATCCAATGGCAAAAATCACCGCCAAACGAACAGCATGACGAAACAATGCAGACTGAGGGCTGAGCTGTTGTTTGATTTTTAAAATCAGATCTTGCACGCCCTGAATATCATCATCGAGCAAATTGAGGTGGTCTTGATGTTGCTGCGGTGAAAGTTGTTCGATGTTTTGATTAAGTTGCAGTTGAGCAAATTGCTCATGCACACTTTTTAAATTATTTAAGATCAGCTCCAGATTCTTAACTTCAAGATTATCTGGATGCTGTTGGACCCAATCCTGCATGGAATATTCTAGATTTTCCAGTGCAGTACTGGCAGGCTCGCTCGGTTGAAAAGTTTGATGATGTAAAATGGCTTGGCTTAAATCATGGCAAGCTAAAGCCTGTAGCTGCATATTTTTTTGAATACGGAAAATCAAATCACTTCGGTTAAAGTTCTGATGAATTTTTTCATAGTGCAGATAGCTGGAAGTGACTTGTTCATGCATGTCTTGGGCAAAGTAATATAAATTGAGCCAATAAATACTGGTGCTGTTGACCCGTGATGCTTTCAAGCGGGTCAACAATGAGTTTTTGGCTTGATTTAAGCTATTTACAACTTGCGTATTCTTTTGCGAAAGTTCAAATAATACAGTCTCAACATTATTCCGATTATCTGGGTCGAATAGACGTGATTTAGCTTGCAGCAGGTCTGCAATATCCTGAAAAATGGTTGATATTTTTTCTTGTAAAGGCAAGGTTGGGCGAATAATAAAAAATAGGATTGAGGTCAGTCCGTACCATAAGGCACCCAAGACAAAATAACTCGGTTGCTGATACCAATCTGGATATTCGCCTAGACCGAACATGGTATAGATCGAAAGTAAAATCGTCCCAAAGGAAATGCTTGCATAACGTTGCCCCAATGCGCCTAAAAGAACCAATGCCGCACTGGAAAGACTGAGATAGACAATGAACCAAAATTTATAGGGAGCGAGAAACTCTAAAATGGTACTCACGCTAAAGAACAGCACACCGACATAAATCAGATTGCGTAAACGAATACTGAGACGATCATCAAAATCGGTCAGTGCGGCAGCAATGGCACCTAAGGTGACAGGAACAATCAGTTGTCCAAAACCAAGTTGATGTAACAACAGGGTTGTACCACACAGTACAATCAAGATTTGCAGGCAATAAAGAAGAATCGAATTGGAGCGAAAGCGATTGAACAGGGTAGATAAATTTTTCACGATTCTTATTCTTTGAAATGTTCTGGTTTCATCATACGAATAAATTTCCCAAAGGAAAGCACTGTTCGCCAACAACGGGCACTATTTTTTAGCATAAATATTTGCATGATCTTTCAAATACTTGATTCTTCAAATAAGAGATAAGATGCAAAATTCATGCTCAGTTGCATTTTGTTATTGTGAGATTGGCAAATAAATAAAAATTGCCTAAAAGCAGAGCAACTGTGGATAACTTGAGAGATACCCACAGTATTTAAATTACTTAATTACACCGCAAGCGATACGCTCACCACCACCACCTAAAGGTTTTGGTGTATCTGAATAGTTGTCACCACCGACGTGAATCATGATGGCACGATTTTGAATATCAGCCAGCTTTAAACGTGGTGCAATCACAGGGGTGGTCGCAAAACCTTTATCATTGACCACCAACACGGGAAGGTCACCTAAATGTCCAGTTTCTGGCGTACCATGATGTGCAACCTTCTCAGGATTTAAATGGCTACCTGCCGCCAGTGCTGCCCCCATTTTTCCATCTTTTAAAGAAGCTTCGCAGGATGGATTTTCATGGATATGGAAGCCGTGTTCACCTGGAGACAGTTTCCAAAGTGCTGGTGTAATGAGTAAGCCTTTTGGGGTTTGTTGGAATGCAACAGTTCCGATCGAAGCACCAATGCCTTTCGCATCAACTTGATAGACTTGAATTAACTGTTTTTGATCAGCCGTGCTGGCCTGCGTTTGAATTTTTGCCGCATTGTTATCTAAAGCAACCGAAGAGCAGGCCGCGATACTTAAGCTCAAACAGCTCAGTAAAGAAAGTTTTTGAAGCATTGATGTCATTGCGAAGATATCCTTATAAATTATCTTTATTTGACGATTCAAACAAAGTCAGAGATATCTCGCAAGCGACATTAATCAATTGATGACAAAAAATTAAACAAAACGAACCTATTTCGGTTCAGGTGGTGCTTCCAGAGCGGCAACAGGCTCATCGATATTTTCATGCAGCCATTCACGCCAGATCGCCAGCAAGATCGCTAAAATCACTGGACCAATGAATAGACCCACTAAACCAAAGCTGGCAATACCACCTAAAACTCCAAACATAATCAAAATGAATGGAATCTGGGTCGCACCTGAAATCACCAACGGGCGAATGACGTTATCTGAGCTGCTCACAATCAGTACACCCCAAACCACAACACCAATGGCTTCCATGGTCTGACCTTGAGCAAATAACCACAGCCCCACACCGAGATATGAAATTGGAGTACCAAAAGGAATCAAGGCTAAAAGAAAGGTGACCATAGTTAGCAGCATTGGATTTGGCACACCAGCGACAAAATAACTGAGACCCGCTAACAAAGCTTGTGCAACTGCGGTTAAACCGACACCGTAAACGACAGCACGTGTAGTTTCAGAAATCGTATCCAGATAATGATGCACGCGTGGACCAATCACCATTTCCAAGGCGCGGCTGACTTGTGCCAAGATCATTTGCCCATCACGGTAGAAGAAGAACAAGGTCATCAGGGCAAAGGTCAGTTTGACCAAATTACGGCTAATTTCGCTGAGGACAAATCGACCATAGCTCAGATGGCTTTGGATCCATTCAGCAATATTTTTGGTAATGCTATTCGGGTCATTACTCAGTTCATTGACAGTACGGCTAATATCTTGACCAATAATGGGCAGGTTTTTAATAAAATCAGGAACTTGTACATGACCTGAAAACAGTTGTCGTTGTAAATTAAAATATAAATTACGACCTTCCAGCTGCAACATAAAAATCGCGCAGATAAAAGGGACACCAATCACTAAAATCACCATCGTGATCATCAGTGTGGCATTGAGTGTTGGTCGGTTTTCACCAAAGAAACGACGTTGTACCCATAGATAAACAGGCCAAGTCATATAAGCAATAATTGCAGCCCAAAGGACAGGGACAATAAAGTATTTGAGAATACTAAATCCCAAAAAGAGCAGGACAAAGAACAGTCCAAACAGCAAAACGCGTTGCAAAATGGGAGCGTATTGTTGCACGATAGTATTTCTCTAGTGCTAGAAATTGAATAAAACCATCTTAACTGAAAAAGTGCTTAAGGGAAATTTTCATTTCCCACTTTTAAGATTTGATATCAAAAGATTACGTTTCTTTGCAAAGCTTAAAACCACTCGCTGGGATCATCCACCAACTGATTTAAAACGGGCTGCCATTGGCTTTGGATGCTGACATAATTTTTCTGGGTTTTATCAAAAACACTGAGCCCTTGCATCGCCAAAGTGCCATAAGCACTGCGTTCTGAAATCCATGCCACAGGATCTTGTTCAATTTTGCTAAAGAAGTCTTGAATATCCTTTGAGCTGGCGCTGTTCGGTTTGACTCGATTGGCAATCAGCAAGATTTGCACTTTGCCTTTACGAATGCGTTTGATGTCTTGCAGATGTTTTAAAAAGCGACGAGTACTATCGATATCAAAAAAAGAGGGCTGTAATGGGGTCACAATCGCATGTGCTTCACTGATCAATTGTTCGGCATGTTCACCTGAGAGTGCGCCTGGAGCATCAATAATTAAATAATCTAAATTTTTGGGCGCTTCACCAATCGATTTTTCATGTCGCCAATCCAGACTTTGAATGCCTGTGACCGTATCAGGGCGTTGCTTTAACCATTGTAATGATGATTTTTGGTTGTCAGCATCTGCCAGCGCGACCTTATAGCCTTTTTGTGATAATGCGGCAGCGAGTGTAATAGCTGTCATGGTCTTGCCACAGCCACCTTTTTGATTTGCGATTAATATTGTCTTCATGAAATTAGATTTATTTAACTATGCGCTCATATTCATTCATACCTTAGCATCTTTTTGCGTCGAGTGTGTTACACATGACAAAAGTTTAATGTTGCAGTTAAATAGCGGCAGCAAAGAGAAGGAAGGTTGATATGTCGGTTTGGCTTGCAATGCTGATTGGTGGCTGTATTGGTGTCGTCATCACCACGATTATTTTGTCGAGCACACGTAACGGTCGGATTCAGGCAGAGTATGAAAAATATATCGCTGAACTTGAACTGGAACATAAACAGGCTTTGCTTGATGCGCAGAAGCGTAGTGTAAATACCAGCCGTGCAGTATTGAAAGGCAAAATGGCTGAACAATTTGCACCGATCTTGCCTGAATTTCGCTATCTGCCAAGCGATGCCAAGTTTTTAGGCGATCCTGTTGATTATGTTATTTTTGATGGTTATACCGACTTTCGCGACGGTGATGGCACCGCCGAAGATATTGAAGTTATTTTGTTGGATATTAAAAGTGGTGGGGCGCGCTTAAGCAAAGGACAGCAGGCTATTGCTCAAGCGGTAACAGAAGGGCGTATCCGTTTTGAAACCTTGCGCATTGATTTTGATGATCAATGAGCAATATCTAATTTTTGCACACGTGCCAACAGCATGGTCTGTGCAAGCATTGGAATACCTTCTGCATCAAAATATTCTTTTTCGATGAATTCAAATTTGGCTTGTAAGAGCTGACGTTCAATGTCTCGGTTCAGATGGCAGCCATCGGCAATGCGTTTTTGAATTGGGGTTAGTAGCGTTTGCAGAGACTGTATTTTTGCAGAGTTTGGATGTTTGACATGCTCAACCAGATGAAAGGTTCCCGTCGGTTTAAGAACTCGATAGATTTCTGCCAGTGCTTGATCTAAATGCGCAATGCTGCATAAGGTCCAAGTCGAGACAATGTGATCCAGAGATGCATCTGCAAAAGGTAGTTTCTCTGCGCTGGATTGAACATGTTTCACGTAAAACGGCGCATGTTGTACACGATCAACCGCCAATTGATAAATATCAGGATTGGGTTCCAAGGCGTACACTGAGTCCACATTGCCATAAAAGGGAATATTCAGGCCTGTACCAAAACCAATTTCGAGAACTTCACCTTCAATCGGCAGCAGTAATTCACGACGTCGATCCATTAAGCTTGCCGTTTGCATGATTTGATTAAGTAAATGAGGAAACACCCGACGTTGATAGAATTGGTAAATCATAGAATTCCATTCGTTGATTCAGAAAAGAGGATACGGTAACTAAACCACAAAAATATGACCAAAGTGAGCTGGATTGTTACCAAATAAAGCACTTTTTTTCACCATCTAAGCATACTATGAAGAGAACTGCTTTTCTAAGTTTTTCGTTATTTTGAGGATGATTGAGCCATGAAAAAACGTCTATGGATGAGTTTATGCATGGTTGTTGCAATTGGGCAAACACATGCATCGACCAGTGGTGAAGAATATAATATCGCCAATGGTTTATCACCAGTTGTGAAATATCAATCGATTTCAGTCCTTAAGCCTTTTGATGGCAACTTCCGTATTCTCGGATCAAAAGTCTACCATGATGATGAACAAGCTAAATTTTCTCCGATTGACTATGCTGTTAGCCTAGGCCTTTTTGCTGAACCTGAGATTGCACGGACGATTGACGTTCGTCAGTATGACCGTTATCTGAATTGGAAAATGACCAAATTGCCTGTGCCACCAGACCAAGCGATTAAAATGGTGTCCAATATGCACATTATTCCTGCCAATCCTGAAATTGCCAAACAAATCAAGCAGGTGAAGCGTGGAGATTTAGTGCAGTTAAAAGGTGAGCTGGTCGAGATTCGTGATAAGGATCTAGTTTGGAAATCATCACTGACGCCAGGTGGTATTGGCGATGGTGCGTGTGAATTATTCCGCGTGAGTTCGATTCAGTGGATCGAAAAACAAAATATTTAAGTAGATCTTCTAATAAATAAAAAAAAGAGGGAAAAACCCTCTTTTTTTATAGGTGAGAATTATTCAGCCTGCATTTTGGTTTCAGGTGCTTGTGCACTTTTCCAGTGGTGTAATTGGCTTTGTGCATGCAAATATTCACTCAGATGATTCACTTGTTTATTTGCATCCGTTTGCGTCTGAGTCGATGCAGTTCCTTGTTCTAAAACTTTGGCTTGTTGTTCCCAATAATCATAAAGCAAGCCTTGAATATAACGCCCTTGTTCCGTTTTTAACTCCAAATCTTTCAGCATGGCAAGTGCAGATTTCACATTGTCTTTTTGACGTTGCTGCTCAAATTCAGGGGTTAACGTATTGGCTTCTTTCATCTTGGCCAATTCAATTTCCATGCTATCGCTCATGTCGGTAAAGCGCTTGTCATAATCTTCTAAAATCGCAATATCATGACCATCATCAGCTGTGGCAGGAAACTGCTTGATCGGTGTTTGGTTGAGCTGGCCAATCGCGTCATTGGTTGAGCTGCTTGGCTGCTCTTTATGGGCAGAAGGCTCTTTGTCTTTATTGCATGCACTGAGCATGAGTGCTGAACTGAGTACACAGGTGATGGCAAATGTGATTTTAAGATTAGGCATAGCTCAACTCGTTCAAGGATTAATTTGATATTTTCTGAGAATGATACGCAAACGTGGTATAGGGGAAACTAATCTGATCTTGCGCAGTTAAGCCTGTAAAATCAAATACAATTTGTTCAAACTTCGCTTTAAGTTGTTGTTGCTCTGCGGCAGGCATGGCTGCAATAAAACTGGTTGAAAGTAGGCGTTTACTGACCACTTGTTCTACCGTGCCCTGATGTTGCTGCTGAAAGGTGTGCAATTCGATCAAATTAAACAACTGCTGATTCTCGAAAACCTGTTTCCATAACTCACTATGGTAGCGCGGTGTATCTCCTTCTAGAGGCGCGATTTCATCAGCCAATGCTTTGACCCAGTCGACATTGGTATCCCGCTGATTCCAGATCAGCCCTAAATGACCTGATGGCTTGAGTACGCGATGCATTTCACTGAGCGTTTCGATATTGGCAAACCAGTGGAAAGATTGAGCACAGAGAATCGCATCAATTGATGCATCTTTTAAGGGAAGTTGTGTGCTGGATGCTTGTACACATTCAACAGAGGGATAGGCCAGCTGTAGTTGCTGCAACATTTCAGTAACGGGCTCGACTGCGATCACTTTGGCCTGTGTTTGAATCAGGTAAGGTAAGAATTTGCCAGTCCCTGCACCGAGGTCAATAACAGTGGAATTTTCACCTAGTTGGAGCCGATCTTGCAGCCAAACCGCTATTTCTTGCGGGTAACTAGGGCGAACCTGTTGGTAGAGTTCAGCCCCTAAACTAAAGCCTTTTTGTGCGGTAGGATGTAAGGATTGTGTCATTTTTTGCGCTTTTTAATCTGTCTTATCTCTATAAAATAAGATACTCCGCAATTATGGTTTGGCAAAGCCACCATTTGGTGACTTTTTGCTACAAGCCTAGGATCAACTTTTCAGTGTGAGCATGGATAAGCAAATAATATTTGAAGATGAGCATATTCGCGTTATTTTTTTAAAAGGTTCAAGTGACACTTTAGTGATTTCGTTTGGCGATTTGATTAGTCGCGCTAAAGGCATGTCAATCAATGCTGAAAAATCGTTAATAAAATATCAATACAATGTGATCGGCATCATGCCGAAGCAGAAATCATGGTTTCCTAAAAGCAGCATGCTCCAGATGCAGCAGCAGATTCAGCCAATTTTAGAACAATTCAAAGGGATTGTTGGCTATGGTGGCTCTATGGGCGGCTATGCTGCGATCAAGTATTCAAATTTATTGAATATGCAAAAAATAGTGGCATTTGTACCGCAGTATTCAATTGACCCGGATGTAGTACAGGATCGCCGTTATGCTGAATTTTTTGATGCATCTATCCATCACGATATGCAGATTCAGGCTGATGAGGTCGATTCATCACGTGAATACATTATCGTCTATGATCCTTACTATGCAGAAGATAAAGAGCATTTTTTAAAGATCCAGCCTTTATTGCCTAAAATGCATGTCATTCATTTGCCATTTACTGGTCATGAAGCACTGTCTGTTTTAGCAAGTTCCCAGCTGTTGAATGATTTTGTGGTTAAACCATTTGAAATCACTTATTTCTATAAGCGGGTTCGAGAGGTTAAAAAGCAAAGTAAGTTCTATTATCGTCATGTGTTGGATGCTTTATTACAGCGGCATAATCAGGCTTTGCTCAAAATTTTGGAACAGAACGAGATTGCTTTAGATGAGCGTTATTTTGATGCCGTTCTCAAACAGAAACTGGTACAGCAACTGTTTAATTTAAAGCAAGGTACGGAACAAAATTTACATAAGCTTGGGGTACATCTGCACTTTGTTCAACATGCAGCGGCATTGCCAGCCAATGTGGTGACAGCACAAAATCACTTTGTGGTATTTAATTTAGCCAGCTTGAAACTGGAAAGTTATACAGCTGAAATCATTGCAGCAAACCAAGCGTATTTATTGCCCTTAAATCTCACGGCAAATGCTTTGGTCAAACTCAGATTGAATGACGAATATTATTTTCTCACCATGAATGACCGTGGGATTCATAAACTGGTCAAAGACGGTGAACCATTTGCACTGGATCAATCCCCACTGGTGTTTAAACACTATGCAGATTTTTATAGTCTGAGCTATAAGCAACTGACTTTAAGCTGTGATGCATCTGGTTTTACTCAATTTATTGAGAACAACGCAGACGAGCAGACCAAGCTACAACTCTGCTGAATCTTGCAATCACAATAAAAAAAGCCCTTTAAACATTCAAAGGGCTTTTTTTATATTTTATAGAAGGTTAATTCGCACCAATTTTTGCATTGGTGTTGACGTTTGCATTCACGCCTAACACTTTAACGCCGACATTCGCACCTGTTTGCAGGTTCTTTTTATCAGCATTCAACCCTGTTTTTGCATTCACACCAGAGGTTTTACCATTCACTTGTGCTTGAGCATTGGTTTGCGCACCTAAATTTAACGATTTAGGTTGGTTAGATGCTTTTTTGTCTTCAATACGTTTTTTGACATTTGCAGTGGTATCGGCTGCAAACTCTTTACCATCAACGGCTTTGTCTACAGCATAGTCTTTGGTATTTTTTACGGCTTCACCTGTTTTATTGACAACGTGTGAACCCACATTCGTTGCAGTGCTTACTGTTTGATGAGTGGTTGCAACACCTGTGTTGACCGCAGCATGACCGACATTATGTGCAGTATGACCAACACCTTGAGCCACTTGACCCACACCTTGTGCGGTGCCTTTCACTGCACCCGTTACGCCTTTAATCAGGCCGCTCGGTTGTACATTGACTTGAGCTGAGCCGCTGGCATTTGCCCCAACGTTCTGTGCAAAAACTGAAGCAGAAGCGAGGATACTTGTTGTCACGATAGCTGTTTTGATCATTTTTTTCATTGCGATTTCCTTAAGCGATGTACCGTATTGGGGTACTTCATCAACGCAATTGCATCATAGCGAGCAAAAAGTAGAAATCTATGGATTTCATCAAAACGTTACAACCTGATTACAGCTTAAAAACACTTTAGAAGGGAATTGTGGAGATCGATTATGTTTTTAAGCACGTGAATATGATAATTTTTTGTTAATTTAAGCTATTGTAATTTATGTATTTTATTTGTTTTTTTAAAATAATAACTTAGGATGTTTAAAGATGGAATTCTAGATCCTTTATTTTGTTAAGAATAATAAATATACAAATTAAGTACATCTAAATAATTATAAAAAGATTAAAAAAGAATCGAAATCATAATTTCTTAGTTCTAGTCGTGCCTTGATGGAATGAAGATTTCCTTATTTAAGGATCTTCACATTTTCAATATTTATCTCAATGGGACGGTTCATCGTTGGTCGTAAATAGATGAAAATGCGATTAAATATTTCATAAGATTATGATTTTAATGGTTTTAAATTCAATGAAAAATCATGAGCGTATTGGAAGACTGAAAGCTACATCAGCAGGGTCAATATAAAATAATGGAGAATATGAATGAAAAAGATAGCAGCATTTTTACTTGTCTTAATGGGACTGGGCTTGATGATTTTTTATTTTCAGTCGTCTGGAACGACAAGTTCGCAAGAAGATAAAGCGGTCTATCAAACTAGTCAGACTCATTCTGAAAAAAATAAAACAGAAATAAAATCAACGGAGGCTAAAACAAAAGAACAGGTGAATTCAATTCTAGGGGATCAATTGGATACTTCCCAGCAAGGCTCTGAATTATATGACACTAAAAGTGATCCTTCTATACAACCAATTGATCCTGATACTGATCAAGCCAATGAAATTAAACAGCTTTAAATCAACTTGGCTTCTCTTTCCAGAAAACTAAAGAATCAAACATTCTTCATTGAAGAATGATGGAGATTAAAAGTGAAAAATAAAATATTATTATTTACAGGTTTATATATTTTGTGTGCAACCACTGCTACTGCTGCAACTATCAATGCTGTCGAGCTTAAGCAACGACTTAACACCGCGGCATTAAGTAAATTGGTGCAGGGACAAATTAATATCAATGCGCTTGTCGATAATGACTCAAATGATCTACTGATTGAATATGACACGAAGGCAGCTGGCACGGCCTCTGGGCAAGAACAACGAAATTTGATTACAGAGGGTAAAAGCCAGTTTAAAAGTAAATTTACCAAGGCTGTGGGCTTTCAAACTTTACGTGAGTTCAATGGTTTTCCTTTAGGTTTATATCGTATTCAAAACCGTGAAACCTTAGCACGAGTTTTAAGTGATCCCTCGGTCAAAGCGGTTTATCCAAATCGTAAAAATGTGCTAACCACGATGCAAAGTCTACCGTTGATTAATCAGCCACAAGTTGTAAACAGTGGGTATACGGGGGAGGGAACCAGTGTTGCGGTGCTTGATACGGGTGTAAATTATACCCATGATGACTTTGGCAAATGTACCGCAGTCAATAGCCCAGCATCGACCTGTCGTGTGGTTTATGCTTTTGATAGTGCACCCAATGATAATAGTTTAGATGATCATGGACATGGCAGTAACGTGTCAGGGATTATTGCCAAAGTTGCGCCGAGTACTAAAATCATTGGGATTGACGTATTTAGAAAAGAGAACGTACAAGGAGGCGGGACGAGAAATGTTACCTATGATAGTGATCTTTTGGCAGGATTAAACTGGACGGTGAATAATGCCAAAGCCTATAGCATTAAAGCGGTTAACTTAAGCATAGCTTGGGCTGGGGTAAAATATACAACTGAATGCAGAAATAGTAGTTATAGTGCTGCTTTTGTGAGAGCACGTAATGTGGGGGTAGTTCCTGTTGTTGCTGCTGGTAATGATGGCTTTGCCGATGGCATTACTTCACCAGCCTGTGCTACAGGTGCTGTGCGTGTAGGCGCTGTTTATGATTCGAATATAGGTGAATTCAACTCATCTGTTTGTAATGAGTCCACAACGCAAGCAGATCAAGTGACCTGTTTCAGTAATGGAGGCTCTTTAGTGACATTACTGGCTCCCGGCGCATATATTACTGCTGGTGGGTATAACATGCGTGGTACATCACAAGCAGCACTACATGTCGCAGGTGTAATTGCATTGTTAAGATCTAATAATTTGCAGAATTCTGAAAATATTGATCAAACCATTTATCGTTTAAGAGCTACAGGCAAGCAAGTGACTGATACACGGACAGGTTTGGTGTTCCCTAGGGTAGATGTTTTAGCCGCGTTCAGAGGTAATCAATAAATATTGATTTAAGTGTAGATTGAAAAATTCGTCGCTCGTTGCAGCTAGAGATAGATGCAACGAGTTTTTTTATGTGCTTAATGACACTGCGCTAGCTTATCCGAACTAAAGTTACTTTGTAGTTTTTGAAAGTTGGCTTGAACGGTAGAGGTTTTGCACATCAAAGGTAATTAATCTTGATGGTTGAGCAAGCATTTTATCTTGCCAGTCTGTAGAACTGCTGCAACTAAACCATTTTGATTAAAAGTTGAAATCTATGGATTTCATCAAAACGTTACAACCAGATTACCGCTTAAAAATACTTTAGAAAGGAATTGTGGAGATTGATTACACGTATTAGAACGTGAAAATGATCGCTTTTTTTATGATATAGGCACATGTAAATCATCAGTTTTAGCTAGATTTTAAGCTAAAAAATGCTCTTGATCTGGTTATGTTTTAACAGAATGAATATGAAAATTATGAATAAATAAATAGCTTTTAACCGATTCAAAAAAGATCAAAATAATGGCATTTTTATTGCTTGGTATAACTATGTGAAATTGTGATTGCAGTTTTTTAGCAATTTCATATTTTTCATCGTGTTTCCTGTGACTAGAAACTCCACTATGGGAAGCACAGAATTAAACAGCATTATGCCGTTATATTTTTTAGATAAACCCGCGATTCAGATCGTATTTTATTTAAAAATATATGTGAAATATAAAGTGAATCTTAAATTGTATTCGCATTATTTATAGAAAAAGAATTGAAAACCAAGTAATGGCCAGTAAATAAAGCGCTGGAGAATATAAATGAAACAGATTGCAGCATTTGTAGTTGTATTGATTGCACTGGGCGTGGTGGTTTTCTACTTTGAACCAGCCGAACCGACCAGTTCAACCGATGATACCGCAATTTATCAGATCAGCCCTGAGCCTTCAGGGACGATGTCAACCACTTTAACCAAACAGGAGACCAACACCACCGAACATACCACATCACATATGTTGAAAAAATTGGAGACAACTCAAAAAGATACCCAATTTTATGACACCAAGAGCGATCCTTCGATACAACCGATTGATCCTGATACTGATCCAGCCAATGAAATTAAAAAACTTTAAATCGTCTGGGTTTCTTTTATCCAAGAAAAACAGATATTAAAAAACCGTTCTTTACCCAAGAACGATGGAGATCAATAGTGAACAATAAAACCTTATTACTTTTAAGCTTATGTGCTTTTTATACCACTACAACCTCTGCCGCAGCACTCGATGCTGTCCAACTTAAACAACGACTCAGCACCGCAGCATTAAACAAAGTGTCGAATGGCAAAATTAATGTGGATGCCTTAGTCGATAACGATTCCAATGATTTACTGATTGAGTACGATAGTAGTGCAACCAGCACTGTTTTTGGGCGGGAAAAGCGCAGCCTGATTGCAGATGGTAAAAGTCAGTTCAAAAATAAATTTGCCAAAGCAGCAGGTTTTCAAACCTTACGTGAGTTTAATGGCTTGCCTCTAGGGCTATACCGTATTCAAAATCGTGAAACCTTAGCGCAGGTTTTAAATGACCCCTCTGTCAAAGGGGTTTATCCAAACCGTAAAAATGTGCCGACCACCCTGCAAAGTTTACCCTTGATCAATCAACCTCAAGCGGTCAGCAATGGCTTTACTGGAGAAGGCTCGAGTGTGGTGGTTATTGATACGGGGGTGAATTATAAGCATGCTGATTTTGGTTGTACTGCGGTAAATACACCATCTTCGACCTGTCGCGTGGTCTATGCTTTTGACAGTGCGCCTGATGATAACAGCTTGGATGATGATGGACATGGCAGCAACGTGTCAGGCATTGTTGCCAAAGTTGCGTCTAAAACCAAAATTATTGGCATCGATGTTTTTAGAAAAGTCAGGTCACAAGGACAATGGGCAAGTACCGCATATGACAGCGATATTCTGGCAGGCATTAACTGGGCCGTGAATAATGCGCAAACCTATAACATCAAAGCAATTAATTTGAGTTTAGGTGTACCCGGGGTGAAATACACATCTGAATGTAGCAATAGCAGTTATAGCACTGCTTTTGCCAATGCACGTGCAGCAGGTGTCGTACCTGTAGTTGCTTCGGGTAATGATGCATTTGCAGATGGAATTTCTTCACCAGCCTGTGTGGCAGGCGCGGTACGCGTCGGTGCAGTTTACGATAGCAATATTGGCGGTGTGTCATGGGGCAATCCATTGAAATGCTCTGATCCAACCACGGCAGCCGATAAAGTGACATGTTTCAGTAATGGTGGTTCACTCGTCACTTTACTTGCACCTGGTGCCATGATTACAGCAGGGGGTGAAACTCAAGGTGGAACTTCACAAGCTGCACCGCATGTGGCTGGCGCAATTGCGTTGCTACGTGCCAATGGCGTGACGCCATCAGAGACCATCGATCAAACCGTAAATCGTTTGAGAGTCACAGGTAAGCCAATTACGGATACACGCACTGGTTTAGTGTTCCCACGTATTGATTTACTTGCTGCAACCAGTGGGCTAAATCCAAATTAAGGTTATTCTATAGTTTAAAGATTGATCCAAAAATAGTTTAAAAAGCCATGACTCGTTGCAGCTAGAGATAGATGCAACGAGTTTTTTATAGGATTAATGACATTGCGCCAGCTTATTTGCACTGAAATTACTTTGTAGTTTTTGAAAATTAGCTTGAACGGTCGCATCTTGCACATCAAAGGCAGTTGCTGTCGTTGGTTGAGCAAGCGATTTATCTTTATAGTGCTGAGTGGTTGAGCTTGCTGAAATTAAACCATTTTGATTAAAGGCCCAATGTTCAACGGCCTGACCGCCATCGAAATAGCCAGTAAACTCAATCATGCAGTGATTTTCCTGCTTGATCAGTTTTGCAAGATTACCTTCAGTTGAGGGTGATGCACCAATATTCTTTACTTGCTGCAAGGATTGGGCCGTGGTGTTCGTTGAGGAAAGTGTAGAGCAGGCAGTAAAGCTGATCGCACTGATGCAGGTGAGTAAAATAATTTTAAAAGGGTGTCGCGTCATGTGCAAAATTCCAGTCCTATGAATCTATGCACTTGAGTGTGTCGGCAAAAATCGTGAAGTTCAAGGAATGTTTTGAGCATACACTGTAAATTTAAAGCCTATTTTTCAAATCACTATAACAAAAGCAATGTGAGCAAATGGTCTTTGATTGGGTCAAGATATAGTACTATTTTGCTGAATGATGCAGCATAAAAAAACCTCTACTGCGTAGAGGTTCTGGATTTAGTTATTTGAAGATTGGCTGAGTCCAGCTCGTTCGATTGGGACATTACCTTCATTGGTTCCAACCACAGCATCTTTGGTATCTTGCCATTTCTTAGCGGTATATTGTGTTGCTTTCTTGGTTTGCTCTTGCACGATTTCAGCTTGTTCAGATGAGTATTCTTTGGTGCTTTTCCATTTTTCACTCATCTTTTGCGATGTGTTTTCAGATGCGCCTTGGATTGAATCACCGAGATTCTGCATGCCTTTGCCTGTTTTATACAGCAAGACACGACCTAAGCTTGGGTTATCACCATAGGGCATGGCTTTTTCAGGCACAGCATTAGATGCATTGGTTGTCGTGTTGTTGGCTGTATCTGCTGCCCATAGAGAAGACGATGCCACTAGTGCAGTCGTAACACATAATATTTGTACTTTATTCATCATCTTTTCTGTCCTTTCAGCGATAGCGTCGCAATCGAGATTTTATATCTTATCGTTCGATAGAAGAAAAGAGTCGAGATGATATGAAATTGATACAGTAGGTAACTATTAGGTTTGGAAAAATCTAGAAATTTCATCTCTTAATAGATATGGGCTTGATTGAATCAAATTTGGTCTACCTCTCACTAATGAGTTTAGTTTATTGGTAAGTAAGCCATATACTTTCTTACCATAAAATAATGTTTGGATGTTCTCTGCGAACTCCTCTTCAAGAGATTGAATATCTTTATAAGGGTTATCTTTTACATTAACTGAAACCATCCGATGGTTAAAAAACCTTTTCTTTGAATCTTCATAAGTCTCTTGAATACTTTCATTTATCAAATTATGTATATTTTCTTTAGTAATAGCTGGATATAAGTAATGAATGTGATCTATGTTTATGAAGAGGCTTTCTATGTCGATATGTGGTGTAATGAATGCATTATATCCATTTCTTTGAATTTTTTCTTTTAGCTCAGTTACTTCATCTTTAGTTAAGTAGTCTTGATCACGATGTATAATTATTTTTACTTCGGGTCTTTTGCTATGAATATATTTAGCTACACTAAAAGCTGACGTTGTGAGCTGAGATGAAGTGTAATAAGAAATTATTTCTGTTATGGTTTTTGGGTAATCGTGTAGTTCCAAAAAAGACTCTAGAAATTTTGTATCTTGATCTTCTGTTAATACAACATATTTAATTCTGTGCCCTAAACTATCTAGTTGGCTTTTTAAATATAAATTTTCATTTTTATAATCATTAATTTGCTTAATGTATGGTGTTATTAAAGGTAGTAACCCCATTTCATCATGAATTTCGTCGTCATGCATGATATCTTTAACTACAGTACATTTTGTTTCATCCTTGTAAATGAAGCCTACTTTGACTTTCTCCTCTTCCTTTATTGCATAAAAGGCAGGGGAGTGAGTAGTTACAAATATTTGCAAGTCCTGAGCATATTTTAAAAATTCAGTTGCTAGATCAAAACAATATTTCATTTCTAAATTATTTTCGGGTTCTTCAAAACCCCAGATAGTATCAGGCTTTACATAGCCTGGTATAGAAAGATTTTGTTCTTCCTTTGCCATATGAAATAATATTATTGGTATGTGTCTGACTTTAATGCCATCCCCACGTTGTGCTAAATGATAGATGTTTCCATCATCATTTACTCCAAAGTCAAGTTTTGAAAAAAGCTGTTTAAAATCTGATGGAACTTGTAAAGTATTTTTCAGGCCTAAAGAACTAAATAAATCATTTGTTATATTTTGAGTTATATCTTGTAGTCCACTAATAAATCTCGTACCTTTTTTACTAATTTCCTCATTGAATTTTAAGTTGAGAACATCATGTAGATCTTCCATTAGATTGTGAAAGTATGTTTCACTTTTTATGGCAGGGACGTATCTATAGCGTAATTTGTTCAACCACTTATAGACATTTGTATTGGGTTCTAATTTTTTTCCATTTTTAATAACAGTTCTTTCATCAATTATTGATCCATCTTGCTTCCATTTTTTTGTCCATTTTATTTCTGAGTTAATATTAAATCTACCTTTAGGTAGGGATATTATGAGGTCAATTCGTATCTCTTTTCTTGAGCCAGTACCTGTACTAGCATTGAAGGAATAATCCTGCTCAAAGCGAAATTTTTTATTTATATCAGTTTCATTATTAAAAAAAAGATTCAGAGCTCGTAAAATGTTAGATTTTCCTTGGTCATTTTTCCCTACAAATATATTTAAATCATTTGCTTTATAACTTTTGAGGTGGTTGATAGACCTAAACTTTCTAATTTCAATTTGCTTTATAAACTTCATATTTGATATCAATAAATAAACCCCACTATTTTATAGCGGGGTTTATTAAAAAGATCAAGTATTATAAATATTTAACCCTGCAATACACTTACATCGGCAATCGCCGTGAATAAATCACGTAATTGAGCGAGTAAACGTAAACGATTGGCTTTTAATTCAGCATCATCTGCCATCACCATTACACCTTCAAAGAAGGCATCGATTGGCGCACGAAGCGCAGCAAGCTTAGACAATGCTTCTGTATAGTTACGCGCAGCAAGCAATGGCTGAACCACAGGCGTGAGCGCAGACAACTCTGCATAAAGTGCTTTTTCAGCAGCTTCAACCAGATTGGCTTCAACCACAGCACCTTCAGGAGTTGCTTCTTTGGCAAGAATATTGGCAACACGTTTGTTTGCCGCAGCCAATGCAGCCGCTTCTGGCAAAGTACGGAAATGATTGACCGCAGTCACACGCTTATCAAAATCAAGTGGAGATTTTGGAGCAAGTGCTTGAACCGCCTGAATCACATCAACCGCTACGCCTTGATCTTCGTATTTAGCACGGTAACGACCTTCAAGGAAAGCCACTGCATCGGTACGGGTCTTGTCATGATCCTTAACAACATCGCCATAACCTTGTAAGGCAAAATTCACCAATTCTTCAATCGTCACATCGAGTTCATTTTCGATGATTAAACGTAAGATACCGATTGCAGAACGACGTAATGCAAATGGGTCTTTCGAACCTGTTGGTGCTTGACCAATACCGAAGATACCGACTAATGTATCTAAACGATCCGCAAGGGCAATGGTTGTACCTGTCTTGGTTTGCGGCAATACATCACCAGCAAATTTCGGTAAATACTGCTCGCCTAAAGCTTCGGCAACTTCATTATTTTCACCTTCAAGACGTGCATAGTAAGTACCTGCAATCCCTTGAAGTTCTGGGAATTCACCCACCAGTTCAGAAGTTAAGTCACATTTCGCAAGTAACGCAGCTTTCTCAGCATCAGCAACATTGGCACCCGTAATTGGAGACAAGGCCACAGCCAATTTAGCAATACGTTCTGATTTATCCCACAGCGTACCCAATTGCGCTTGGAACACCATGTTGGCTAATTTTTCTTTACGAGATGCAAGCGGTTGCTTTTGGTCTTGTAAGAAGAAGAATTCCGCATCAGACAAACGAGGGCGTACAACTTTCTCATTCCCTTCAATAATTTGAATTGGATCTTTCGACTCAATATTTGAAATGGTAATGAAGTAAGGCTGTAATTTACTTTCGGCATTGATTAAGCAGAAATACTTCTGATTATCCTGCATGGTGGTAATCAAGGCTTCTTGTGGAACAGCTAAATAGCGCTCTTCAAAGGTCGCACGTAAAGCAACAGGCCATTCAACCAGACTTGTTACTTCATCAAGCAAGTCTGCTGGCACAATCGCAGTCGCATTGACTTCATCAGCTAACTTTTTCACTTGCTCTTGAATCGTCGCTTGACGCTTTTCAAAGTTTGCAACCACATAGGCTTGTTCTAAAGTCGCTAAATAGTCATTTGCATGTGCCAAAGTCACGGCTTCAGGCGCATGGAAACGGTGACCATAAGTCACGTTACCAGCTTTGTGATCTTGAATCGTTGCTTCAACTACTTGATCATCTTTCAGCAATACCACCCATTTTACTGGACGTACGAATTCAGTACGGCTTGCCGCTGAACGCATACGTTTTGCGATAGGTAAGTTATCCAATGCAGTCTGTAAAATTTGTGGTAGTAAAGCGTCAAGGCTTTGACCTTTGACATCTTTTAGGAAGCATACTTTCTCAACTTTACCTGCTTGGAAAGTTGAAAGTTGGTCAACCGTAATGCCTTGACCGCGCATAAAGCCTTCAAGTGCCTTAGTTGCATTACCTTCAGCATCGTAAGCCGCTTGTACAGCAGGGCCATCAAAACGTTTTTGTGTGTCTGCTTGAGCAGCATCGATATCAACAATTTTCAATGCTAAACGACGTGGCGCAGCATAGGCTTCGATAGAAGCGAAGTTTAAGCCTGCCTCTTTTAAGCCTTTTTCAGTTTCTGCTTTGAGTGCGTCACGCAAAGTTTTTAAGCTTTTTGGTGGAAGTTCTTCACAGCCAAGTTCGAATAAAACTGTATGCTTCGTCATTATTTATTCTCCTTCGCTTTTTCAGCTTGGGCTGCTTCTGCTTCAACTTGTGCTTTCAGTTGAGCCAATACTTCATCACGCAAATGCGGTTCTGCCATTGGGAAACCGAGTTTGGCACGGGCTGCCACATAACTTTGTGCAATTGAACGCGCCAAGGTACGGACACGTAAAATATAGCGTTGACGTTCAGTCACAGAAATCGCACCACGTGCATCCAGCAAGTTAAAGCAATGCGATGCTTTGATCACTTGTTCGTAGGCAGGAAGCGGCAGTTCAGCTTCGATTAAGCGAGATGCTTCAGCTTCGTAGAAGTCGAACAATTCAAACATTTTGTCGACTGGCGCGTATTCGAAGTTATAGGTTGATTGCTCAACTTCGTTTTGATGGAATACATCACCGTAAGTTACTGTACCGAATTGACCTTTGGTCCAAACCAGATCGTAAACTGAGTCTACACCTTGCAGGTACATTGCCAGACGTTCTAAGCCATAAGTGATTTCACCTGTGACTGGGTAGCATTCAATACCACCAACTTGCTGGAAGTAAGTGAACTGAGTCACTTCCATACCATTCAACCAAACTTCCCAACCTAAGCCCCATGCACCAAGGGTTGGAGATTCCCAGTTGTCTTCTACGAAACGGATGTCGTGTGTCAGTGTATCAATGCCGATTGCTTTTAATGAATCGAGATAAAGCTGCTGGATATTATCCGGGTTTGGCTTAAGTACCACTTGGAACTGATAGTAGTGTTGTAAACGGTTCGGGTTTTCCCCATAACGACCGTCTTTCGGACGACGTGATGGTTGAACATAAGCCGCGTTCCAGGTTTCTGGCCCCAATGCACGTAAGAAGGTTGCAGTGTGGAATGTACCTGCGCCCATTTCCATATCATATGGTTGTAATACGACGCAGCCTTGCTCCGCCCAATAGTTTTGTAGGGCAAGAATCAAGCCCTGAAATGTGTCAATATGCGATATAGCACGACTCATGGTGCATCCACTGGAATCAAACAAAAATTGTGGTTAAGTATAAGGATTTTGTAGAGGAGTGGCAAAGGCTTCGAGCACTTCGCCCAAAAGTTCTGATCAGAAATAAAAAAAAGTTATTTTATTCCACATTCATTTCTACTTTTAGTCGAAAGTAAGCCCGTGATATAGGCTATTTCTTGATTTATTTTCATTTGTTTAATGTGTTCTTCTATTTGTTGATCAGCAGAAGGAGTTTGATTGGTATCAACAGATGGGCTCTTCGGCGTGTTGTCGTCGACTAAAAATACGTTACCTTGGCTAAACCCCCAACTTTTGTTGATTTCGCTTCCATCCTCAAGGACAGCAGATGTCTTTAAAAAGCATGTTTTATCATATTTAAGTAGAGCAAATTCTTTTATAAAATAGGGACTTTGAATTGATTTGAAGGTTTTTACTTCAATAAATTCAGGTTCACTCTTTGGGCTACATGCTGGTAATGATAATGTTAAAAATAAGAGAGAAAGCAAATATAAAGAATTGTTCATTATAGGACGAGATAGAATTTTCTTGATCATATTATAGATTGATTACATTGTTTTGAGATGAATAATTTAGCTTAAGTCGAAAAATCCTCACGTCACCTCATGACGTATTGCATCTGACATGCTCTTAATTTCACAACTTTGAAATGCTAATTTTAAAACGATATTCTCTGTTTTCTTCAGGTCGTTTGAAATGTCTGATCGCATTCGTGAAAAGCTGCAAATTTTAGCGGACGCTGCCAAATATGATGTGTCCTGTTCTTCCAGTGGCAGTGACCGTAAAAATAAAGACAAAGGTCTAGGCGACGCAAGTCGGGCAGGGATTTGCCATAGCTATACCGAAGATGGACGCTGTGTTTCTCTGCTGAAAATCCTGTTCAGTAATGTCTGTATTTTTGATTGCGCTTATTGTGTGTCACGTCGTTCCAATGATGTGAAACGGGCTGCATTTACAGTACAGGAAGTGGTTGACCTGACCATCAATTTCTATCGACGTAACTATATTGAAGGGCTGTTTCTGAGTTCAGGTATTTTTAAATCCGCAGATTACACCATGGAGCGCATGCTTCAAGTGGTGAAAAAACTACGCCTAGAAGAAAACTTTAATGGCTATATTCATCTTAAAACCATTCCCGGTGCTTCCCCTGAATTGATTCATGAAGCAGGTCTGTATGCTGACCGCATGAGTATTAATTTAGAAATGCCAACCGAGGTGGGTTTAAAAGCCTTCGCCCCTGAAAAGTCACATCAAGAGGTGCAAAAAGATTTAGGATTGGTTCGAGATCGGCTGATTCAGTTGAAAGATGAACGTCAGATTATCAAGCATGTACCAAAATATGTCCCAGCAGGGCAGACCACACAAATGGTGGTTGGCGCCCATCAGGAAACTGATCAAGATGTGTTGTTTATGGCAGATCGGCATTACAAGGAATTTAAACTCAAGCGGGTCTATTTTTCAGGTTATGTCCCGATTAATACTGAAAATAATTATTTGCCTGCGGTTGGCTCTGCACCGCCGTTATTACGCGAAAATCGACTGTATCAAAGTGATTGGTTGATGCGTTTCTATGGTTTTCAGGTCAATGAAATTGTCAATGAACGTTTCCCGCACTTAGATTTAGACGTTGACCCAAAACTGAGCTGGGCATTGCGTCATCCAGAGCATTTTCCCGTGGATTTAAATCGTGCCGACTACCACATGATTTTGCGTGTACCCGGGATTGGGGTGAAATCAACCAAGAAAATTGTGCAAGCCCGTCGTTTTGGCAAGATTCATATCGACTTGTTAAAACAGCTCGGTGTGGCGTATTCACGGGCAAAGTTCTTTATTCGCTGTGAAGACAGCCCGCGCTTCCAGAAAGAATTTTCTTCCAGTTTTATTCGTCAGCAAATTTTAACCCAAGGTTCATCCAAATACGTTAAACAGCTTTCACCCCAATTGAGTTTGGGATTTTAATCATGTTGAGTGGTGGTGTTGCTTATTATTATTTTGATGGTTCGATGGTGGGTTTACTCAATTGTGTATTTCGTGCCTTTCAGTTTAAAGAGTTCCAAGTTCAACTGTGTTTAACTGAAGGTGCCCAGCATGGCTTATTTTCGACTGTGGTTGAGATTCCCAATCATGAGCAACATGCACAACGGGTCTGGTCGGCTCTACAGCAAAAACTATCTAGATCTGCGTTAAGACAATTTTACTTTGCTTCGTTATCTGAGTCGCTTGAAGCCTATCAGCATCTATTCAATTACTGTGTTTATGTGTTTCAGCAGCAGTTTTCAGTCGAAAAAGACTATTTACATCCGAGTGTGTTAGCCATTTCGCAATGGACTAAAAAAGTTGGGCGTGAGAAGCATAGGATGGAAGCTTTTGTGCGTTTTAAGAAAACCACAGATGGACTGTTTTTAAGTTTGGTCCGACCCGATTTTAATGTTCTACCTTTGATTCAGCCACATTTTAGACGCCGTTATCAGGATCAGCGTTGGCTGATTTATGATGAACAACGCAAATATGGACTCTATTATGATCTGCACGATGTTCATGAGGTGGGTATGGATGCCAATCAGATCGATCGTAATCTCCAAAATGGCAGCAGCCAGAGTTTCCAGTTGCAGCTGGATGAACAGGAAGTTTTATACGACCAACTTTGGAAAGATTATTTTAATAGTATCAATATCAAAGAACGGCAAAATATCAAATTGCATGTGCAATATTTGCCAAAACGTTATTGGCGTTATCTGAATGAAAAATATGTTTAACAACATTTCTGATTATCTTTAAAAACCGCTCATTCAAACAAAGCTTAAAAATAGATGAATGATCTGTTATTGTTATGTTATAACGTAACAATAATTCAAAATTATTCATCCAATAAGGAAAAAAGAGTGAAGCGTGTAAAACATCATTATGTACTTGGTGCATTATTAAGTAGTGTGTTGCTGTCGGCATGTGGAGGGGATTCATCCAGTTCAACTTCTGCTGTGACACCAAAACCAGAGCAACCTGCACCAAGCGATCAAGGTCGTTTAATCATTGCCAACGCAGATGCAGTACGACCCTTACTGACCATTTATGATCTAAAAGAGCAGAAGTTAATCCATACAACAGCGTTGAGTTCGGCTCCCTCTGCGATGTATAGCAGTCCCCAATCGCGTTATGCCGTGATGTTGAGTCGCAACGAAGGAATTGTTCAGTTTGCGGATGGCGGAATCTTTCATAAAAATGGTGCTTTGCAACGTAATGCACCCAATTTATTGGCCTTTCAGCTGAAAGGCGCCACACCAGCACATTATCGGAGTTTTAATGGTGTGGCGGCATTGTTCTATGATGGAAGCGACTCGGAGGTTTCCAAGTTTGATGTATTTAATGATCTTGCAATTGAAACACAAGCAATTTCAACTCAGAAACTACCGAAAAAACATCATGGTGTTGCAGAACCACGTGGGGGCTATGTATTAAGTACTTACCTGCCGAAAGATGCAGAGACGCTGAGTCTGGTGAAAAGCTATGAGTTGCATGGTGATCATTTCCATGAAGAGCAAACGCTAAAAAATGCATGTAACCGTTTACATGGCGCTGCTTCAATTCAAACTTATGCGGCTTTCGGTTGTGAAGATGGCGTATTGGTGGTCGAGCAGAAAGGTTCACAGTTTGCTGATAAGAAGGTCCTGATTGACCAGAGAATTACCACGATTGCAGCACATGAAAAGCTAGACAAGTTTGCAGCCTTTGCAACGGGGACCCATGCTTTATTTATTGTTGATCCGAAGAACTTGAATGCTACTAGTTTAGATTGGTCCTTAGCAGCAAAAGAAGCAGATGGAACGACACCAGTTAAACGCTTGCAACAGGTGGTCAATGCATCGGGTCGTTATTTGGCGATTCTGGATAGTGCTGGTGTTGTACATGTGATTGATAGTCAAAACTGGAAACGTCTTGGGCAAATCAAAGCAATTGCCAACGTCAATGCAACCGAACTTGCAAAAAGCCGTCTAGCAGTCAATGCAGAGACAGATACGATTTTCATGAATGATACACAAGCAAAAACGATTGTAGAGCTGGATTTGAACAATCTAAAAATCAAACAAACCATTCAGCTGAATGATGTACCCAATACCTTTACTTGGTTGGGTGTCGCAAAAGCATCTTAATCCCATTGTGTGTGAAGAAGCAGCCTAAGCGTTGGCTGCTTCTTTTATATATCCAATGTGCCGATCGATTTTCGTATTGTTTTATCTAAAAGAGAATGTAAAAATTTTAGTCGTGATTCCTGCTTCTCAAAAAAGCTGGGCAGCAATGTTTAATGGTGATTTTAAAAGATAATGAAAACAAAAGAGCTAAACAATGACGAAATTAATATTCAAAGTGGTATTGCTTGCAATGGTTTGTGTGAGTGCCAGTGTATTTGCCAAAGCGCAGGATAAAGCGGCAGATCCCTATAGCCAATGTGTCGATGACACCATTCAACAGCTAAAACTGGGGAATATCAATAATGCTGTGGTAGAGATCTGTAGCACTAGAACCAAAACTTTATATGCAAAGCAGATTGTGCAGTTATTGGATCAAATTAAAAAACAGAGTCAGGAATATAAGCAGCCTGAACGCTATAACGACATCATGAAATCACAACAGCTCTGGAAAAACTTTGTTGATCAAGAGTGCCGTAATGCAGGTGCTTATATCGGCTCACCGATGTATGAGTTCTGCCCGATGCAAAAATATGCAGAGCGATTGGAACAGCTAAAAGAATATTTAAATTGAGCTTGAACAGCTTTTATCATGATTTAAAACTGTAATTTAAATACACCTTCAGCTTTAGTCAGCGTATACTGCTGCATCGAACGCAAACAAAACGATTCCAGCAAGGTGCATTGTGAGCTTGACCCAATCAGACTGGCTAAATTTTCTCAAACCAAATTATAAGGTCTTGCCCTTAAAAGAGAGGATGCTCTCTGGTCTCGGGGCTTTATGTGGTTTGGCAATCTCATCATTGATTAGCTGGTATGTCTTGGGTGGCATGAATGCATGGTATATCGCCCCGATGGGTGCATCTTCTGTGTTGCTATTTGCAGTGCCAAACAGTCCGTTGGCGCAGCCTTGGAATGTCATTGTGGGGAATACGCTAGCAGGATTCATTGGCGTCGCCTGTACACAATATCTGCCTGATCTGACCAGTGCTTTTAGTGTTGCTGTGGGATTGGCAATTTTTGTAATGATGACCACAGACTCCTTACATCCACCGAGTGGAGCAGTTGCGATTACGGCTGTTTTAGGAGGCGAAGCTGTACACCGTTTAGGTTTTCATTTCATTTTATACCCAGTTTTACTCAACTCGATTTTATTGCTGCTGTTTGCAGTCTTTTTTAATCGCTTGATTGGGCGTCATTATCCGATTACTGCACATGTGAATGAGCGTTCGAAAGATCCCACACCGACCCAGAAAGTCTCGATTCAGCCGAAAGATATTGAATATGCATTAGAGCATCACACTGAGTTGTTGGATATTAGTCAGTACGATTTAGAAAAAATCATTTTAGAAGCTCAATCGCATGCAAATGAGCGCTTGATTAACTCATTTGTCTGTCAGGATATTATGAGTCGTGATGTGATTAAATTGCATGAGCATGATGATATTCATCAGGCTTTGGATAAGTTTAAAGCCGTGAATTTAATGAGTCTACCAGTGGTAAATGCGGAAGATCATTTGGTGGGGACATTGGCACTCTATGAAGTGGTGGAGTGGTTTAAGGGTGCAACAGATCCACGTAATTCATGGCAGCACTATGTCAGACAAATTATGAGCCACAAAGTTGTGACAGTGAGTCCCTTACAACCGATTCAGGATCTGGTGCCTTACTTTGTCGAGAAATCATTTAACTATATTCCAGTGGTCGAGGAACATCGTTTGATTGGGATAATTAGTCGTGCCGATATGATTGCAGCTTTGCAACAACAGCTGAATCGACAGGTCTAAATTTAGATAAAAAAAAGCTACGGTTGGATTAGGGGTAATTTCAACCGTAGCGACCAAAAAGGTAACAGTGAATTAACGTTTTATGCTTTGGTCTTCATAAATCGTTTTTACGGGTTGGTTATAACCCTGCACGTGATCAACACGGCCTTGTTGCTGTTTTGGAATAACCAACCACAAAATTAGATAGACCAAAATACCCGGAAAGGCAGCACTCATGATCGAGATCACGAAAAAGATCAGACGTAATAAGTTTGCGTTCCAACCAAATCGTTCCGCAATACCGCCCATTACACCAGCGATCATGCTTTGTTGGTTTGAGCGATATAAACCAGAGTTGGCCATCGAGTTAGTCTCCTTAAATTGATGAAACAGCAGTAAAAAATAAATTCTTTCAGTTTGATTTGCTGTTAATTAAGAAATAGGGGCGAACTGATTTTTTTAAAGTTTAAACAGATGAGAGATTGGTTAAGTTGTGTAAATCATTGATGGAAAAACCAACATGATCGCCTAAAATGCACCGAATTAAAGCATACTGCTTTGTCAATTTGCTATTTCAATCCGGTCGCATTGGCTATTACCCATTTGGGGAATAGACGGACATTGAAATGATCCCTATATTTTTCCAAGTTTGGGATCGGTCAGTGCAAACCACGCGATAACGATATTGATGTTAGAGATTTATGAATATGCAGTTCAGGTTATTCTTACAGTATGTCAGTGTAGGAGTTCTATTGAGTTTAGGTTTGAGTGCTTGCGATAGCCATCATCCAGAACCAGTAAAGCAACAACCCCAGACGCAACCGAGTCGTGAAGCGAGTGAAGTGCTTGCAGATGAGCAAGAAGAACAGCTTGCATCTGATGCGCAAGGCGTGTCATTGACTCAAGTGGCAGGGCAAGCGACATTACCGCACCCTGCAACACATCAACTCAAGTTAAGTCCGCCCTCTGAAGCCGATATGATCTATGTCGGGCGTTATCATGCGCGTATTCCATGTACCGATGCATTTGCTGGTTGTGTGAATAACGAAAAAGAATCGGAATATATCCTCAATTTATTAGGCGATGGTTCAGTCTATTGGACCAATACCAGTTTTAGCCGTTTAGGTTCAGACCCGACACGTAATACGGCAAAGATTGAGCAGACCTGTAAACAAGTCCAATGGCATGTCCATCAAGAACTCAATGAAATCATGATTCGTTGTGATGCTGCGGATGTGAATTTGTATTATAAAATTAATAGAAATAAAGATTTAGTGATGAATCTGGATAAAATCTGGAATGGCGATAATGGCCATAACCGTAAGTTTTTTAAAGAGTACCCATTTCCTGAACAAGCTTATGTATTTAAGAAGGTTGAATAAAATCACCTCGGCATAAAAAAGAGCGCATTTAGCGCTCTTTTTTGTCATTCCGATTAGTAATCGAAACTGAAGTGTTCTGGTGCAAGTGAAGTCAAGGTGCGAGATGTTGACACCATTGATTCTGCATGACCTTGAGCACGTGGTAATAAACGGTCAAAGTAGAAGTCTGCAACTTTGATTTTTGCTTTATAGAATTCAGGTGTTTCGATTCCGTCACCTGCTTCTAATTTCTCAGATGCGATGACCGCTTGTTGTGCCCAGAAATATGCCATCATCACATAGCCAGAGAACATCAAGAAATCAACAGAAGCTGAAGAAACAATGTCACGGTCTTTACGTGCAGCGAGCATGATGCGAACAGTTAAAGTGTTCCATTGTGCACAAAGCTTAGTTAAGTCCCATGCAAAACGACGTAAATACTTATTACGCGCGTGAGTCGCACAGAATTTCAAGATTTCAGCAGTATAGTCACGAACAACTTTACCTTTTGAACTTAAAAGAACTTTACGGCCAATTAAATCAAGTGCTTGAATCCCTGTTGTACCTTCGTACAAGGTTGAGATACGTGCATCACGTGCGATTTGTTCCATACCCCATTCACGGATATAGCCATGACCGCCGTAAACTTGCATACCGTTATTTGCTGCCTCTAAGCCGAGTTCAGTCAAGAAACCTTTTAGAATCGGAGTGTAGAAGCCAAGCTTATCATCATATGCTTCATAAGCTGCCTGATCACCGCTCACCAATGCATCTGTCATTTTGTCTGCAAGTTTTGCAGCATGATAGATCATTGAACGACCACCTTCGGCAATCGCTTTTTGAGTCAACAGTAAACGACGAACATCGGCATGGTGGATAATCGCATCACCAACACGCTCAGGCTCTTTCTTGCCAGAAAGGGCACGCATTGACATACGGTCTTTCGCATAAGGTAAAGCACCTTGGAACGAAAGTTCAGCATGTGCAATACCCTGAACTGCAGTACCGATACGTGCTGTGTTCATGAAAGTAAACATTGCATGTAAGCCTTTGTTTACTTCACCAATCAAGTAGCCAGTTGCGTTGTCAAAGTTGAGTACTGCGGTTGCAGATGCTTTGATCCCCATTTTGTGTTCGATTGAACCACAAGAAACAGTATTACGTTCACCTACACCACCATCCGCAGTCGGGATGAATTTAGGTACGATGAATAACGAGATACCACGTGTGCCTGCTGGTGCATCTGGAAGACGCGCAAGTACGATGTGAATAATGTTATCTGTTAAATCGTGCTCACCTGCAGAGATGAAGATTTTAGTACCAGAGATTTTATAAGTACCGTCAGCAGCAGGTTCTGCCTTAGTTTTTACTTGACCTAAGTCTGTACCACATTGAGGCTCAGTTAAGCACATTGTGCCTGACCAAGTACCTTCAACCAATTTAGGCATATAAGTATTTTTTTGCTCGTCTGTACCAAACTGCATGATCGTGTTCATACAACCTGTGCTCAAACCTGGGTACATGGTGAACGACCAGTTTGCAGTCCCCATCATTTCAGATTTGATTAGGTTTAAAGACATTGGTAAGCCTTGACCACCAAACTCTTCTGGATAAGAAAGACCTTGCCAACCACCCATTACGAATTGGTCATAAGCTTCTTTAAAGCCTTTAGGCGTCGTTACTTCGCCGTTGTTGAAAGTACAACCTTCTTCATCACCTGATTGGTTCAGTGGAGAAAGTACGTTTTCGCAATAATCTGCCGCACCTTCAAGAATCATATCCACTGTTTCAGCATCCGCATTTTGACCACTTGTCAAAGTTTGGTAATGTGCTGGATAATCTAACATTTCGTTCATTAAGAAACGAATATCACGGAGCGGGGCTTTATAAGCTGGCATAATCTTAATCCTGTATTTGAATCATTTTGGATTATCTGTTTCGATACTTTGATTATTCACAATAGTGATAAAAATACATTGATAATCACTAGGGAAAAGAATGTCAGAAAAGCGAATTTACTTGAAGAGAAGTTTGTAAAAAAATCACTTTTCTATTGGCGTCAAAACTGATGTTAAATGTGAAAAGTACTCAATTTTATACTTGAAAATATAATGATATAAAGGTGTTTGGTAAAGCTATGCGTCTAAAATATTTAACTTTATGCTTAATGGGTCTTAGTCTTTCTGCATGTTCTCAACATGTCATTAAAACCAATTCGGCTTCGAACAATTTAGAACAGAAGGCCATCAATAGTCTCAATGCGATGTATGAATATCCGAGCTATGATTATCGCGGAAAATTTAATATTCATGTTGAGACGAATCAAAATAAAGCAAATGCCAAGGTCGACAACGCACCTTTAGATGCTGCGCTGAAGCAAAAGGTCGATCAATATTTGCGCGATCAGAAGGTCAATTTAAATAGTAAGCAAAAACAAGCACTCTATGTTGCGCTTGCTCAAGAACAAAAAACCTATGGTCAATCTAAAGTTGATAAATTTACCCAAATCATGGCCAATGTCCTTAATGACATGCAGTTTGAGTATGATGGTTCTGTGCATTATCGTCAAAAACTGGGTTCTTTTAACCTAACGGCACGCTATGAAAAGCCGACCTTATTGGTTCAAGCCAAAGTACCGATGGTGCTTGATCTGAATAATTATAAGTTTTATATCAACTACTTTGCCTTGATGCCGTATTTGGTGAATAAAGAAAATCAAAGCAATCTTGCCTATCTAGATTTTTCAAAATATCAGGATCTATTCAAGCAAGTGGATTACAAAAAATTTGCTGAATATGTCAAAGCATCGAGTGCGATTTACTATCGTCTTGCCGATCAAAATAATATTCAGGCTTTGTCGCTTTCTTCCGCAGATCAAGCAGCAGGTGTGGTGGAGAAAATTCGTTTAAAAACCTCAATTGAAGAGCTGATTTTGCAGGCAAATTTATACAGCAAGGTCAATGAAAAATACTTCGTGCAAAGTGTGCTGAATATTAAAGAGCAGAACTTAGAAAAGCTGATTGCCAATGAAGTGGATGCTGCAAGTGAAACTAAGTCCAAATCAAAAGCCTCTTTATTGGATGCAAAAGATTCGGCAGATGATGCCAGTGTGGTCAGTCAACAGCTATATCGCCTTGTCAATCAACATTTTGGTGTGGCGAATGATGACGAAGATGAAGTTTCGACTGTAGATGCCACAGAGGATGCTGCTGAAGAAGCACGACAAGCTGCGGAAGATGCAACAGCGGATAGCGGAGTTGTTGCAACTGCCGATGAAGAAGGTGGTTTAACTGAAACGCAGTGTACTGCATTGCAACAGACCTCTAAAACCACGTATGGTGATGTACAGTACTGCCAAAGTATTTATGGTATTGATGTATTTGGTACCAAGCCCGCAGAAGCAGGCTTCCTGTCTTATTTTGAAAAGCTACAAACCGTAGAAAAAGAGTTTGTTGCCTACGATCAGAATCAGTTTATTGACGATCAAGCTTTTAAAGCGCTATGGATCAAACACCAAGCCGATATTGATAAGGCTTTGCCACCAGTCGATAAGCGTAATCCATTTATTATGGATGTGGGTTTAGATGCACAAGGGCGCGCGGTCAAACTTGATTATGATTTGAATTATGGCTTATCCGAGTTGAAGTCCCGTTTTAGTGTCAAAGCGGATATGTTGATCTCGAATTATGGCAAAGCAACGCCTATCGATCAGGCGCAGTTAAAACGTGCAAAAACGTGGGCAGAAGCAAGCAAAGGCTCAATGCTCGAACAGACGGTGAGTAGTTTCTCAGAGAAACTAGGGCAAGCAGGTATTCAAGAGCGTTCAGCAGAGCCTTATCGTTTATCTTTAGATGATCAACTGAAAGTGATTGCAGAACAACGTTTCGATGCAACGCATGCTTATGAGCAAACCTATAAGGCGGTATTTATTGCTAAATTGACGGAAAGTACCCCACAGATCGTACAGCGTTACTCTAGTCAAGAGTTGCAGGAAATTGCCAGTGTGTATGCATATTGGTATGCCGATGAGGAGGTTTATAATCCTGAAGGTAAAGCCCTACAAACGATTGAAGCTTTGCAAAAGAAACATCATCTTGAAAATGAAGACCAGTTTGATGATAAATTGGGCCAAGCGGTGAATCGTCTTGTGGTTGATGCCATGCGTGGCGATAAAGACCGTCAAGCGTGGAACAAGCTGAAAGCACAATATAAGCAACCGCAACAGTTATTTGCCAAGCAATACCAAATCCAGTTCGAACAAGAGAATGGTGCTTCAAGTGAAGAGAAAGTCCTGCTTGAACAAACGGCAAATATCTTGGGGCAAGTCTATGTGGATGCACGTAAAAATAAGCTTTCTGAGAAATCAATTCAGTCATTAAAGCTTCAACATAATGAATTTATTGATTATGAGATTTTCAAAGAAGTGTATCAGAAGATGCTGACCGTTAAATAATCAGCTGAACCTAAAGAAAAAACCTGCAAATGCAGGTTTTTTCTATTTTATTTTTCAAATGATTATAAAAAATCTTTCAGTTCTGGTTTAACACCATTCCAAATCGAGAAAGCTTCAATCGCTTGCCCAACCAACATGCCAAAACCATCAGTAGCAGGTACTTGGCGTTGTTTGGCCTGATCCAAAAAGCTGGATGGTTTGCCATAGGCCATTTCATAAGCATGATGGAATACTAAGTTTTCAGGCAGTTGCAAGGCATCGCCCGTTAAACTTGCAGAAGTTGCATTAATCACAAAATCAAATTCACCTGAGAGTTGCTCTAGGCCAATGGCTTTAAGCTCAGTTTGAGGCACAGCATCTTTTAAATCTCCAACGAGTTGCTCAGCACGGGCGAGGGTACGGTTGGCAATGACAATGCATTTTGCGCCTGCCTGTACCAATGGGTAGATTACACCACGCGTTGCGCCACCCGCACCTAAAATTAAAATGCGGCTATTTTCTAGGCTCCAGCCTAACGCCTGAATTGCTGCGACCAAACCTTGACCATCAGTATTATCACCATACAGTTTGCCATCTTGCATCCATAAGGTATTCACTGCTTTGGCAATCTTGGCACGTTCAGTCAGTTGTTCACAGAGTGCGAAAGCTTGTTCTTTAAAAGGTACCGTAACATTCATACCGATACCATTTTGTGCAAAGAAAGCTTTTGTGGTGCTTTCAAAATCATCCAACGGTGCAAGGATTTTTTTATAGTTGAGATCGACCCCAGTTTTTGCTGCGAATGCGTGGTGTAGCTCGGGTGAACGGGATTGTTCAATCGGATTTCCAATTACAGCAAATTGTTTGGTCATGAGTGATCAACATGGTGAGGTTGTTTAAAGTTTATAAAGTTGAAGGGGATGCTGCAATATTGATTTACATCTATGAGATGGTAATGTTGTGATTTGTTCATCAGAACATGTTCTGATATTTCCAAACCATTATCTAAACATTAACCTCATTATGAGTATTTTCTTAATTCGACATACACAAAGTGAAGCGAATATTAATGGGCGAGCTTTATCCCATGCATCGATTCGTTTAAGTGATCATGGTAAAGAACAAGCCAAACAACTATGTGAACTATTACCAGAAATCGCTCATGTCATTATTTCTAAATACCATAGAACCTATCAAACAGCAGAACCGATTTTACATAAATATCAGATCACAGCCGAGGTGGATGAGCAGTTACATGAGTTTGGCTATCTCTCGGAAGGTAAGTGTACGAATACCAATCTGGATGATCGCAAGCACTGGGTCAATGCCTATTGGGAAAGGATGGATTATGAATATCGTGATGCGGATGATGCAGAATCTTTTGCTGATCTCTATCTTCACGTGCAACTGTTCCATGAAAAAATAAAACAATTGGCTGAAGCTTATGTAGTGAAGAATTTAGTGGTGTGTACACACGGTCAATTTTTACAATTATTGCTCACGTTAAAGCATGAACCACAACCTTTGAGCCGAGAGCTCATGCAAAATTTTAGGTCAGATTTAATTCATCGGCCAATTCAAAATACCGCAATATTTTTATTCTAAGATTTCTAAAAAATCATCCCTAGCCACTAAACTAGGGATGAATGATCTAATTATTTCTGTAAACCCAACCAATCTCGTGGTTTTAAATAATAATCGGTAAGCCGTTTTTCAGCCGAGTCCGCATCCCATTCAGGGCGATATGACCAACCCGCCAGATTAGGTAGGCTCACCAAGATCGATTCAATACGCCCACCAGTTTGTAAGCCAAACAACGTACCACGGTCATAAACCAAGTTATATTCAACATAGCGACCACGACGATACAACTGGAACTCACGCTGCGCTTCGGTATAAGGTTGTTCACGATGCTTTTCAAAAATAGGCAAGATCGCTTCTAAATAACCATTACCCACTGCTTGTATGTATTTAAAGCAGGTTTCGAAATCCCACTGGTTCAAATCATCAAAGAATAAACCACCGACACCACGCTGTTCATCACGATGCTTGAGATAGAAATAATCATCACACCATTGTTTATGTTCTGCATAAACATGTTCACCAAAAGGTTGACATAGGTCATAGGCTTTTTGATGCCAATTGAGCACATCTTGTTCATCTGGGTAGAATGGAGTTAAATCAAAACCACCACCAAACCACCACACAGGATCTTGGCCTTCAGGTTCAGCAACAAATAAGCGAACATTGGCATGAGATGTTGGGATATTTGGATTTTTCGGGTGAATTACCAAGGACACGCCCAATGCTTGTGCTTTCGCTCCTGCGATTTGTGGATGCCGTTCAGTTGCAGATGCAGGCAGCTTACTGATATTGATGTGGGAGAACATGACCCCACCTTTTTCAATCACTTCACCATTTTGCAAAACACGAGAGCGGCCACCGCCACCTTCGGTTCGTTGCCAATCATCAATGATAAACTCAGCGGTACCACCGCCTGCACGTTCCTGTTGCTCTAGTCCTGCACAAATCCGTGCCTGTAAGTCGAGTAAAAATTCGCGAACACGTTGAATATCAGCTGAAGTTGGGTGCTGCATGATGATCCTCTGAAAGTGATCTAGGGATGAGTTATATCAAAACACAAAACCCATAAAAAAAGTAAGGGTTTTTTTATTTTTTACAATAATAACCCTTTAACTGATTTATTTTTAAACGTTTTGAAAAATGAATTAAAAGTCATCTTTTTTATAAAGATGATCCATACGCTCACGTTTGGTTTTTAAATATTGCTCATTGAACGGATTACGTCCAACCGTTAGTGGAACACGCTCCACCACATTGATACCGAGATTGGTCAATGCTTTTAATTTAAGTGGGTTATTGGTAACCAGTTTTACTTCTTTGACTTGAAGATGATCCAGCATGATGCTGCACATATCATAACGACGAGCATCCGCAGGCAAGTTCAATAACAGGTTCGCATCAACGGTGTCATGTCCTTGATCTTGCAAGGCATAAGCACGAATTTTATTGGTTAAACCGATACCACGACCTTCTTGGCGAAGATAGAGGATCACGCCTTGACCTGCATCATTGATCAAGCTTTGTGTGGCTTGTAATTGTGGTCCGCAATCACATTTTAGTGACGCGAAAGCATCGCCAGTTAAGCATTCAGAATGGATGCGAACAAGCACTGGCTTATCTGGAGCCGTTTCTAAACCTTTAGATAGCGCCACATGTTCTTCGCCTGTTGCAGGGTCTTGAAACACGGAAATATTGAAGTCACCAAAAGCGGTGGGTAGCTTTGATGTTGCAATAAATTCAATCGGCACAGAGAGCTCACTATGATAATAAAAACAGTTCGAGTATAGCCTAATGTATGAAGATTGCGTGAATTGGAATTTCTGATTTTTCACATAACTTTTTCTTTTTCATACAAAGAACACAATAATGGTTGATAAACAGTGACATAATTCAGGATAATCTATCGGTCATTCTTTAAAATTTGCATGAGAATGTTCAGCACTACATCATTCGCACGTGTGGCTGATTGAAGGTAGATCATATTTAATTGTATGATTGCCCCCATTTAAAACCCAGCTTCGGACTTGCCAGGCTTAAAAAGGCTTTGCCACATTATGTTGTATACCGAAATTCCAACTCAACGCCCTGTTACGCCATTGTTAGATGGAATTGACCATCCGCAACAATTACGTCAACTCGAGCAAAGCCAACTTGTACAAGTTGCAGATGAGTTACGTCAATATATTTTGTATGCAGCAGGACAAAGTGGCGGTCACTTTGGGGCAAATTTAGGTGTAGTCGAACTAACAATTGCACTGCATTATTGTTTTAATACACCAGATGACCGTTTAGTCTGGGATGTGGGTCATCAAGCTTATCCACATAAAGTTCTGACAGGTCGTCGTGATCGTATTACCACGATTCGAAGTAAAAATGGTTTAGCTGCTTTCCCTGCACGTGATGAGTCTGAGTTTGACACCTTTGGTGTTGGTCACTCTTCAACTGCGATTTCAGCAGGTTTGGGCATGGCGTTGGCTCGCCGTTATCAAAAAGATTCGTGTAATGTAGTTGCAATCGTTGGCGATGGTGCAATGACTGCAGGTATGGCTTTTGAAGCAATGAATGATGCGGTTGCCCATGACGCAGATTTAATCGTTGTCTTAAATGATAATGATATGTCGATCTCGTGCAGTACGGGTGGTTTTGCAAAACATTTGGCGGCAATTTGGGAAACAGGCCAATTGGTAAATGTAAATGAACAAGGCGAAGCCTATGTTCAACCGCATCCAAAGTGGACCTATAACTCTCGTTTACACCAATCGGCAACCGACGCAGCCGATAATTTATTTAAAGCAATTGGTTTTGATTATTTTGGTCCATTTGACGGACATGATGTAGAACAGCTTGCACAAGTCTTCCATGCACTCAAAAAACGTAAAGGCCCACGCTTAGTCCATATCTATACAAAAAAAGGCAAAGGTTTTGCGCCTGCCGAAGCAGATCCGATTACTTATCATGCGATTACTAAAATTGCACCGACAGCATCTGCGCCAGTAAAAAAATCACCACCTAAGTATTCAGATGTATTTGGGCAATGGTTATGTGATGAAGCTGCTCAAGATGATCGTTTACTCGCGATTACACCTGCGATGTGTGAAGGTTCTGGGATGGTGCAATTCGCACAGCAATATCCAGAGCGTTTCTTTGATGTTGCCATTGCAGAACAGCATGCCGTGACTTTGGCTGCGGGTATGGCATGTGAAGGTCTTAAACCTGTTGTTGCGATTTATTCAACTTTCTTGCAGCGTGGTTATGATCAGCTGATCCATGATGTTGCCTTGCAAAATCTAGATGTCACGTTTGGTATTGATCGTGCAGGTTTGGTGGGGGAAGATGGCCCAACCCATGCAGGTGCTTATGATTATGCTTATATGCGTACCGTACCCAATATGGTGATTATGGCACCGAAAGACGAAAATGAATGTCGTCAAATGCTGCATACTGCTTATCTTTATAAAGGGCCAACAGCAGTGCGTTATCCACGTGGGGTCGGCACAGGTGTTGAGATTCAACAGCAGATGACAGCTATGGAAATAGGTAAAGCTGAAATTGTGGCAGAATTCAATGTAGATGCCGAGCAGCAGATCAGTATACTTGCTTTTGGTAGCCGTGTTGCAGCATCTGTAGAAGCAGCTCAGCAATTGGCGGACAAACACGCGATGGGTGTACGTGTTGTCAATATGCGGTTTGTGAAGCCACTTGATGAACAAATGCTTCGTGATTTGGCACCTCGGACTCAACTTTTTGTAACCGTAGAAGAACATGCGGTTATGGCCGGTGCAGGTAGTGCTGTGAATGAGTTTTTAGCATATGCGAAGATTCTTAAACCGATTTTGAATATTGGTTTACCAGACACGTTCTTACATCAAGCAACCCATCAACAGATGTTGCAGGATTGTGGTTTAGACAGTCAGGGAATTTTAGCCTCAATTGAGCAAGCTTGGTTCTAAGCGATAAGCTCATGTAAAAGCGAAAATAATTTTTCGCAACATTTTTCCCCTAAAAGCGCTTATATTTGCTAGAATATACGCGCTTTTATGCATTATTCTTTGTCAAAATCTTCAAATTTGTAGTGGGTGTTCAATGGAACCTATGGTGGTTATGGCTGCGCGTGCGGCTCAAACAGTTGGTCAAGAGCTTTTAAAGGCACATCAGAATCGTCATAAACTCGATTTGCAAGTTGAAGAAAAAGGCATTGATGGTCCAGTAACGCGTGTCGATCGTTACTTGGAACAACTTACAATTGATACCCTCCGCAAAAGTTATAAAAACCATAGCTTCCTTGGTGAAGAGTTTGGTATGCAAGAAGGTAAAGGTCACGATGCAGATTGGTGCTGGGTGATTGATCCTTTAGATGGCACACAAAACTTTATCAACGGTTTGCCACATTTCTGTATTTCTATCGCTGTACAACACAAAGGCGTAACTCAACACGGTGTGATCTATGATCCTGTACGTGATGAGCTATTCTCTGCAAGCCGTGGTCGTGGTGCAGTGATGAATCAACGCCGTATCCGTGTCAATGTCAAAGAAAGCTTGGAAAGTACATTCCTTGCAGTAGGACATCCATACCGTGCCAAGCGTAATGGTGAAATTGTTTCTTATGCAGAACAGCATTTCGCTTCATTATTGGCTGTAACTAAGTCAGGTGCACAAATTCGTCGTGGTGGTTCAGCTGCGTTAGATTTGGCTTATGTTGCTGCGGGCCGTTTTGATGGTTTCTTTGAGCTTGGCTTAAAACCGTGGGATATTGCTGCGGGTGAGTTGATTGTGAAAGAAGCGGGCGGTGTGGTTGTTGATGCTCGTGGTGGCAATGATTCATTTGATAATGGTCAGGTGATTGCAAGTTCACTTAAGATGTTAAAGCCATTGATGCAAACAGTTGTTCCTGCTTGGGCCGATGCTGCAAAATAATTTGTAGATTTTAAAAAAGAGTGGCATTAGCTGCTCTTTTTTTTGTGGAGTAGAGCTGGAAGAATGAAGAGCTGAAATAAAAACAAAAAAATTGTATTGATTAAATAAGCAGCCCAATATGGCGGAGCATGCATTGAAGTCAGATATGCAATAAAGAATTGCCCAGTGACAATTACAGAGCACACTATAAAATATAGCGTGGGCTGTTTACGATTAAAGCCTAATAAGAAAGATAGAGCTTGAGTAATAAAGTAGACTGAGAAAATTAGACAGCTAAATATAACTTCTTCAAAAGGGTATTTAAAAATATACTCAGGGTCATGCCTGATAAGGTAATCATCAATTCGATTGCCACTTAACACGATATTGAGACAGCCGATTAACCATAAGACGAACAATAGGACTGGTATTAAAAACTTTTGTAATTTATTTTTCATATCGAAGTTGGAGTAATCTATTGTTACCAAAAAGAATAATTGTGCATTTAGTGGAAGTGTATAGTTTATTTGTGAGCGCTAAGCTTAGTATTTTCTAAAAAAACGTGACTTTCTTAAACTTTCTGCTATAATCCGCCCACGCACTTAAATTCCAGTTCATTACCTGAACATTCAGTTCTATTCATATTAGCGCACGCTGTCCGTAGAGAGGACCACATCTTGCGCCCAAATCGCTTAGCGATTCTTCAGGTTGAAGCAGTAATCAAGCGTGCGTTTAGTCCACATCGTCGTTATTCGGATCGCCGCTGAACTTCATATATTTTTCAGCTTGAGTCGCTTTGCCGCTTGTTGCCGATGTCTATTTTTTTGTATTTATTAAAATGGAGCACCCATTAGGGTGAAACTCTCTATGAGCAAAACTTTTGCCGAATTTTCTTTACACGAAACCTTACAACAAGCGCTTGAAGGTTTAGGTTTTACCACTCCAACTCCTGTGCAAGAACAAGCGATTCCCGCTGCGTTAGAAGGGAAAGATTTATTAGTTTCGAGCCAAACTGGTTCAGGTAAAACAGCTGCATTTTTACTCCCAACGTTAAATGCATTAGCAGGCGAAGAAGCATTTGTTTCTTTTAAAGACCGTATGAAAGCGGTAACTCAGCCTACTATTTTAGTTATTTCTCCTACACGTGAATTGGCTCAACAAGTAAGCCAAGACGCGATTGCATTTGTACGTCACATGAAAGGTGTTCGTATTGCTGCAATTATGGGCGGTATGCCTTTCGGTAAGCAAATTCAACAGCTTAAAGGTGCACAAGTTGTCGTTGCGACTCCAGGTCGTTTACTTGACCTCGTAAACCGTCGTCAAATTAAACTTGATAAAGTTGAATCATTAATTGTTGATGAAGCTGACCGTATGCTTGATCTAGGTTTCTCTGAAGATCTAGAAGCAATTGGTGAATTAGCTGCAAACCGTAAACAAACATTAATGTTCTCTGCAACATTTGCGGATCGTATTATTCGTCTTGCTGAACGCATGATGAATGATCCACAACGTATTGCAATCGAAACTGGTCACAGCACCAATACTGATGTAACACAAACATTGCATTGGACTGATGGCTTTGAACACAAGAAAAAATTACTTACGCATTGGTTATCTGACGAATCAGTAGATCAGGCTGTTGTATTCGCAAGCACGCAAGAAGATACAGATATGCTTGCTGAAGAATTAGCTGAAGCTGGTCATTCAGTTGTTGCATTGCATGGTGCGATGCCACAAACCGTTCGTAACCGTCGTTTACGTAGCATTCGTGAAGGTCGTGCAAAAATCTTGGTTGCGACTGACGTTGCAGCGCGTGGTTTAGACGTACCAACAATTTCACACGTAATCAACTTCGGTTTACCGATGAAAAATGAAGACTATGTACACCGTATTGGTCGTACAGGTCGTGCGGGTCGTACAGGTCAAGCCGTTACTTTAGCGACTTACCGTGAGCGTGGCAAAATCCGTGCTTTAGAGGATTATTTAGATGCACGTTTAAATGTATCTGAAATCGAAGGTTTAGAGCCATCTCCACCTCCTGCTCGTTCAGGTCGTGATGGTGGTGGTCGTGGCCGTGATGGCGGTGGTCGTGGTCGTGGCGGCCGTGATGGCGGTCGTGGCGGTTTCGGTGGTGGTCGTCGTTTTGAAGGCGAAAGCAACTTCAAACGCCGTGAAGGTGGTGATGACCGTCCACGTCGTAGCTTTGATGACAAGCCACGTGGCGAACGTCCATCATTTGGTGGTGAAGATCGTCCACGTCGTGAGTTCAACTCAGACCGTCCGCGTCGCGAAGGTGGTTTTGAAGACCGTCCAAAACGTAGCTTCGGTGGTGAAGATCGTCCACGTCGCGAATTCAATTCAGACCGTCCACGTCGTGAAGGTGGTTTTGAAGATCGTCCAAAGCGTAGCTTTGGTGGTGAAGACCGTCCACGTCGCGAGTTCAATTCTGATCGTCCACGTCGTGAAGGTGGTTTCAACGATAAACCGCGTTTTGACTCGAATGATGACAACCGTGGTAACCGTGTAGATTACAAACCACGTCGTGAAGGTAGCTTCGGCGACCGTCCAAAGCGTGATTTTGGTGATCGTCCTGCTCAACGTGAAGGTGGTTTTGGTGACCGTCCAAAACGTAGCTTCGGTGGTGAAGATCGTCCAAAACGCAGTTTCGGTGGTGAAGACCGTCCAAAGCGTAGTTTCGGTGGTGAAGACCGTCCAAAGCGTGATTTTGGTGGTGAAGATCGTCCAAAACGTGATTTCGGTGATCGTCCACAACGTGAAGGTGGTTTTGGTGACCGTCGTCGCAAAAACGATTTTTAATCGTTAAAAACCGATAAAAAGAAGAAGCCAGTTGAAAAACTGGCTTTTTTATTTTGTGTTAGTCATGTAAAATGTAAAAAATGTGTACTAATTCAAATTTTATATAAGAAATGAATAGCGTTAAGCAAAATAACAGTCTTCTGAGTCAAATATGGTCATTCATGTGTAGTGAAGGGCTGCCGTGTTTATTTGTCATTTTGATGCTATGCAATGGCTTATTTTTCGCTTATGCGCTGTTTGATACCAACCATTCTGATTCTTTTAATGTCAATTCTCATCAAACGACCAGCCAAGTTGTTTCAAAGAATAACTACATAAATTAAATACTCTTGATACATCCTTTATCAAAATAAAAACAAGCGTTTAATCTTTCAGTGTATAGTATGCGTGCATAAAAAGTGCAGGAATATGCCATTATGAATAACAAATCTCCTCTCGATACAGAAGCCTTAATTGAAGTTAAAAACTTGAGCTTTAATCGAGGAGAACGCGTCATTTATGACGATATCAGTCTTAAAATTCGACGTGGTCAAATTACTGCAATTATGGGACCGTCTGGTACGGGTAAGACGACTTTATTACGTTTGATCGGTGGGCAATTGGTGCCTGATCACGGTGAAGTGCTGCTCGACGGTAAAAATATTGCGACAATGTCGCGTCAAGAATTATTTGCTGCACGTGCGCGTATGGGAATGCTCTTCCAGAGTGGCGCATTATTTACTGATATGTCGACGTATGAAAATGTCGCTTTTCCAATCCGTGCACATACCAAATTACCTGAACATATTATTGCAGAGTTAGTTGGCTTAAAACTTGAATCAGTGGGCTTGCGTGGTGCTGAGCAGTTAATGCCATCGGAGCTATCAGGCGGGATGAATCGTCGTGTGGCTTTGGCACGAGCAATTGCCTTAGATCCTGAACTGATTATGTATGACGAGCCATTTGCAGGCCAAGATCCAATTGTAATGGGCGTTTTAACCCGTTTAATCCGTTCTTTACGAGATGCTTTAGATTTAACCACGATTATCGTCTCGCATGATGTTGCTGAGACTTTATCGATTGCTGATTATATTTATGTGGTGGCTGAAGGCAAAATTCAGGGTGAAGGTTCACCTGAACAATTAAAAAATCATGCATCGCCATTTGTACGTCAGTTTTTAACAGGCTCAATTGAAGGTCCTGTGGAATATCAATTTACTCACCAAGCATATTTAGATAACGAGGTTCGTCCATGAATGCGATTGCCTGGTTAGGTAGACTCGTTATTGAGCGGATAAAGGGGATTGGTGCTGCGGCATTGATGCTCTTGCAAGTTTTATTTGCCATGCCATCGAAAGGCGGATTTCAGCGTTTTGTGTATCAAATGTATCGTGTCGGGGTGATGTCCCTGCTGATTATTGCTGTGTCAGGTCTGTTCATTGGTGCTGTTCTCGGTTTGCAGATGTATAGCATTCTGGTCACTTTTGGTAGTGAGGCAATGCTAGGTACCGCAATTTCACTCACCTTGTTGCGTGAACTTGCATCTGTGGTTGCTGCCCTGTTATTTGCTGGGCGAGCAGGTTCAGCATTAACTGCTGAAATCGGCTCCATGAAACAGAGTGAACAACTTGCCAGTATGGAAATGATTGGTGTTGATCCACTTCGCCAGATTGTGGCCCCGCGTTTATGGGCTGGTATTGTCAGCCTGCCGATGCTCACTGTGATTTTTGCAACCATTGGTATTATTGGCGGCAAATTGGTTGGCGTTGATTTTTTAGGGGCGGATGAAGGGTCATTTTGGAGTGGTATGCAGAGTAGCGTGCAATTCTGGCATGATATCTTTAATGGCACCATTATCAAAAGCATTGTATTTGCTTTAATTTGTACATGGGTAGCGGTATATCAAGGTTATGCTTGTGATCCGACGCCAGAAGGTATCGCGACTTCGATGACTAGAACGGTCGTATATTCTTCACTTTGTGTATTAGGTTTTGATTTCGTGTTGACTGCGGTCATGTTCGGAGGGATTTAATGAAATCACGTACTAGTGAGCTGGCCGTAGGTATTTTTGTCATTATCTTCGGTATCGCTCTATTTTTTCTTGCAATGAAAGTTAGTGGTTTAGTCGGTACGAATTTACGTGATAGCTACAGCATGACAGCGCAGTTTGATAACGTAAATGGTTTAAAGTCGCGTGCGAAAGTGACCATGAGTGGTGTGACCATTGGCCGTGTCGAATCAATCACGCTTGATCCTGTAACGCGTTTAGCAACCGTTAAATTTGATCTGGATGGTAAATTAACCAGCTTTAGTCCTGAGCAACTCAAAGAAGTGCAAAAGAATGCGCTTGAAGAATTGCGCTATAGCTCTGATTATCAACAGGCCGATGCTGCGAAACAAAAAGAAATGGAACAGCAACTTATCAGTAACATGACATCCATCACAAGTTTGGATGAAGATGCTTATATAATGGTTGCAACCAATGGTCTTTTGGGTGAGAAATATTTGAAAGTTGTTCCAGGTGGTGGTGTGAACTACCTTAAACGGGGTGACGTCGTTTCAAATACCCAAGGTACAATGGATTTAGAAGATTTAATCAGTAAGTTTATTACTGGTGGTGCGGGTAAAGCCACATCGAGCTCAACCTCTGCAGAGAGTCCTGCTTCTCAACCAGCTACGGCTGAAGCAGAACCTTCTTTTGTTGAGTAATTCAGGTTAGGAGATTGAAGTGAACACATTATTGAAACAAACTCTAACAGCAAGCGTATTATCAACAATGCTTGCAAGTGCGGCATTTGCAGCACCAACAGAGACCCCACCTGATTTTGTTAAACGTGTGGCTGATGGCTTAATTACGCGTTTAAAAGCAGATAACGCTAAATTACAGAATAATCCTGCTTTAGTCAGAACAATTATTCGTCAAAACCTTGATCCGTATGTAGATTCGCAAGCATTTACACGTATTGTGCTCGGTACTTATGCGAATAATCAATACACCACTGCTGCACAACGTGCTCAGTTTGAGCAAAACTTCCGTGCCGTGATTATTGAAAACTACGGTGGTGCTTTCGCGAAATATACCAATGAAAGCTACACCATGCGTCCTTTCAAATCGACCAACAGCAAGAACCCAGTGGTAACATTGGACTTCTTACATAATGGTGAGAAAATCCCTGTATCGTTCCAGTTAACAGACAAGGGCGATCAGTGGAAAGTACGTAATATCAATGTGTCTGGTATTGATCTTGGTTTGCAATTCCGTAACCAGTTCGCTGCAACCGTTCAGCGTAATGGTGGCGACATCAATAAAGCGATTGCAACCTTTAAACCTGATGCAGATGCTGCAACCAGCAAAAAATAAGTAGGTGACGGGTGATTCAGTATATTGATCAGCAGTTGGTCGTTTCAAAAACGATTAACTTTGCCAATGCAGAACAGATTTATCAGGCAGGCTTGAAGCATATTCGACAACATAAGGATTTTCCTTTGGTTGTGGATTTGGCTCAGCTTGAACAGGGTAATACCTTATCTTTGGCGGTCTTGGTGCAATGGTTGCGTCAGACACCTGAAAATAAGGGGCTGCATTTTAAAAATGTGTCTGAAAAAATGCTGAAGATTATCCAAGCCTGCCATTTACAAGATGATTTGAAATTAATTTGATTGATCTGGTAGAGTGAAAAAAAGAGAACTATTTTTAGTTCTCTTTTTTTATCCTTATATTTTGGGGAAAGCAGAAAAAAGAGCCTCGCAGCTTGGATATTTTCGATGTAACTTTTCTAAATAATAGCCCTGATCATACTCTAAAAAACCATCCAATAATTTGATGGCGGATGGGGTATTATTACAGCTTTTCGTTTTTCTATTCCATGCCGTCAAGGGGGCAATTGGATGATCTATCGATATGATGTTTTTCTCACAGCGTAATAATGCCATAGAGCTGATTCGATAATCGTTGGGAGCTGTATGATCTATGGGGTAAGCAAGACCAATCACTAAATCATTCGGTTTTATTGTTTTGGCTAGAAAATCACTGTGCCAGAGTGTGGGTTTAGGTGCAAACAACATCCTGAAAAAATGCTGAAATACAAAGCGAGCATGTTGAAATGTAAATTGATTTTGGTGGTCAGAAGGCCATTTTTGTATCGATTGGACACGTGCGATAAACACTTCTTTGGGGGAATGTGGTGCACACGCAGAAACTTTTGATATTGAAAGGATTATATTCAAAAAGAGAAATAAACCTTTCATGTTTAGATCCATTTCTTCCAGCGGAAGTAAAACATTGGCAATACTAAGAACGCCATCAAAATACCAATGACAATCCAAAAACTTAAGCTGCCATGAGCAAAAGGCAGCACATCGGTGTTCATCCCATAAATACTGGCAATCAGCATTGGTGGCGCAAGCATGCTTGGTAAAATCGAGAATCGACGAATGGTATCGTTCTGTTCGGTGTTAATAAATCCAGAGGTGGTATCCAGCAAGAATCGTACTTTTTGGAATAAGAAGGCATCATGTTCGACCAACGAGCGAACATCCTCACTCAACTCGCGAATGTCGGCATCATAAATATGACTGCCCAATGCGCGTGGGCGCGCTAAAAAGGTCAAAACACGACGTAAATCAATTAAACAGAGTTGTGCCTTTCCCAGCATATCTTCTTGTTGGGCTAAGCGCGTAATCATGTCATCTAGATCTAAAATTTTCTCGCGATGATGGTTATTCAGAACTTCTGTGGAATATCGTTCTAAGTCCTTGTGGATATCTTCCAGGATATCCGCAAGCTCATCCAGTTTCGCTTCAAGTAAACCGAGCAAGATCCAGGTTGGATCTTTATAGTCCATATCATAGTCATTACGACGAGCGCGGGCACGGAAGGCACGGAATGCGACCAGCTTTTCACCACGCATGGTAAATAAGCGATCTTTATGCAAAATAAATGCAACCGTTTGTACCATGGCCAACATGGGTAAAGAGTCGTCTGCATCGCCATCGACTTGATAATTTTTATTCTTTGTTAAAAAATAGGTGCTGATATGCAAAATTCCATCATCATCACGGTAAAATCGTGCAGATGAGGAAATGTCTTCAAGTGATTTTAAGGTCGGTAAATTTTGCTCATAGGCATCCAAGACCCATTGTTGTTCTTCTTGGGATGGGGCGATGAGATCAATCCAAACCAGTTCGGGATGGAGATCAAAACTTCCGTTAATGGTTGCATCTTCTAGACTACCGCGCTCTGTGGCATAAAAGGCTTCAAGCATGTCTTTTTTCCTCGCGCAGTCGATGTAAATTTTCGGCCTTTTACCGAAAAGCAGCGTGTATTTTAGACAAGGATGAAACGAAAAACACTTGCCTAAACGCTATTTTCTCAAAAATCTTGTTACATAGCCTACTTTATCAGCATGACAGTTATATAAAACGGTTTTAATTGTATGAATTCTATATGTGTTTTCTGTGGTTCTTCTCTCGGTAATGATCCCATTTATCAGCAAATGGCGCAGGCAACAGGTCAGGCAATTGCAGCACAGGGTAAAACCTTGATATATGGTGGTGGTCGTTCAGGGCTAATGGGTGTGGTGGCGGATAGTGCCTTGCAAGCGGGTGGGCGAGTGATTGGGGTCATTCCAACTGCTTTGGTTGATCGAGAGCTGGCTCACACAGGTTTAACCGAATTGCATATCGTGAATAATATGCATGAACGTAAAACCAAAATGGCTGAGCTGTCTGAGGCTTTTCTGGCATTGCCGGGTGGGGCAGGAACCTTGGAAGAAATTTTTGAACAATGGACCTGGAGCCAACTGGGGATTCATCAAAAACCTTGTGCATTTTTAAATGTTGACGGTTTTTATGATGACTTGATTAAGATGCTTCAGACTTCGGTTGAGCGCGGTTTTAGTCAGGAACGTTTTGTGGATCGCTTAATTGTAGCGGAGCAAATTAATGATATTCTGGCCGCATTTTCGGCATATCAACCAGTGACACCGAAGTGGATGTCGACCGCTGAAATTCAAGCTTGAGGATCAATTCGTGAAAACCATCACTGTGGCAGCTGCCGTCATTTTAAATAAACAAAACCAATTGCTGTTAGTGCGCAAGCAAAATACGCAGGTGTTTATGCAAGTGGGCGGCAAGCTCGAAGTTGACGAAGCACCTGAAGTAACGATGCAACGTGAAATTTTGGAAGAAATTGGCTGTGAATGTGAGCTGACGCGATTCATTGGTCAGTTTGAGACTGCTGCCGCGAATGAACCTGATCATGTTTTGGTGAGTTATGTCTATGTGGTTGAATTAAAACAGACGCCACAAATTGCAGCGGAAATTGCGGAAATGAAATGGATTGAACTCGATGATCAATCCACTTTATTAGCTCCGTTGACTAAAGAGATTGTGATTCCGTGGTGTCAGCAAAATCGAATGAATTGATTGTTGGGCTTTGTGCGGCTGCTACGCAGACACTGTAGATTTGTTGGCAGCCGAGTTGCTCCAAGACTTTGGATAGGGCCGTAATTGAACTGCCGGTCGTGAGTACATCATCGACAATTAACACTTTGCGGTAACGAATCGGGTTGGGTGGTGCAGCCACAAATTGTTGTTCAATATCTTCCAGCCGTTCCAAACGTGACAGGCCTTTTTGTGAATGCTGTGCCAAGCGTTGTACAGGTTGCCACACAGGAATATTTAAGTGTGCACTGAGTGATTTGGCCAAAAGCAGGGCCTGATTAAAACCACGTTCGGTTAGACGATCAACCGAAATGGGCATAGGTACAATCGCATGCACTTTAGGAAGTTTGAGCTGCAGTAACAAGCCATTTAATAGTCTTTGATGATGCAGTTTTTGCTCATATTTGAATTGTTGAATAATACGGTCAATCGGGTATTGATAATGGCAGGCGACGAAGACGTGTTGCTGATTGCGTTCGATGCCGTGTTTCAGCCACGGCAGTTGTTGCCAACAACTGTGACAAAGGCCAAACTGTCGTTTCATGCCGATGTCACAGAGACTGCAAGGCGTAAAATAATCAAATAGCTGCTGTGCCGATGTGCCAAGTCGTTTAAACATAGGCATATCTTGGTGCTTCAGGCAGCCAGCGTTTTAATAGTCCGTCCGCATGTTGTGGATAGTCTTTTAAAATTTGCTCAGCGACGTAATGCGCTTGTGTCAGTAAATGATCATCTCGTTCTAAACGTGCGACACGGAAGCCCATATCCCCCGTTTGCTTGGTACCTAACAATTCACCGGGGCCACGTATTTCTAAATCTTTTTCTGCAATGATGAAACCATCATTACTTTCACGGAGAATCGAAAGGCGTTCCTGACCATTTTGTGATAAAGGTGTTTTATAGAGTAAGGCACAGAAACTGGCGGTGGCACCACGACCCACACGACCACGAAGCTGATGCAGTTGCGATAATCCTAAACGTTCCGCATTTTCAATCACCATAATAGACGCATTCGGTACATCGACTCCAACTTCAATCACCGTGGTGGCAATCAAAAGCTGTGATTGATTGTCCTTAAACGCTTGCATGACGGCTTGTTTCTCATCTGCTTTCATCTTGCCATGTACCAGACCAATATTGATGTCTGGAAAGCGATCTTTAATCTCTTGGTAGGTTGCTTCCGCGGCTTGCGCATCCAATGTTTCAGATTGTTCCACTAAGGTACACACCCAATACGCTTGCTTGCCTTCGCGGCAGTTGCTGGCAATACGTTGCAGCACCTGTTCACGACGCTCTAAGGGAATCGTTACCGTCTGAATTGGCGTTCGTCCAGGCGGCAACTCATCAATAATAGAGGTATCTAAATCGCCATAGGCACTCATGGCTAGGGTGCGAGGAATAGGGGTTGCCGTCATCACCAATTGATGCGGGGTAAATTGATCAGCACCTTTGTTGCGTAAAGCCAGACGTTGATCAACCCCGAAACGGTGCTGTTCGTCAATAATGACCAAGCCTAGTTTAGAAAATCCAACTGTATCTTGAAATAGCGCATGGGTACCTACGATCAGTTGAGCATGACCTTCTTTGATTTGTTGTTCCGCTAGAGTTCTGGCTTTACCTTTTTGTTTGCCAGAAAGCCATGCAACTTGAATGCCCAAAGGCTCAAACCAACGTTTAAAGTTTAAATAATGCTGTTCAGCTAAAATTTCAGTTGGTGCCATAAGCGCCACTTGCCAATCTGCTTCTAAGGCGTGACAAGCCGCAACTGCGGCCACTAAGGTTTTACCAGCGCCTACATCGCCTTGTACCAAGCGCAACATTGGCTGATCTTGTTTAAGATCCTGTAAGATTTCTTTGGATACACGCTTTTGTGCATTGGTCATTTGGAAAGGTAGGCCTTCCAATAGCTTCTTCGCGAGTACTTTACTGCTGCTAAAGCGTGGCGCAGCAATCTGGCGAATATAAGCACGACGTGTGAGTAAACTAATTTGATGTGCGACCAGTTCTTCAAAAATCAGACGTTGTTGCGCTGGATGCGAACCTTGATTGAGCTGTAACATGTTGGCATCAATCGGTGGTTCATGAATGTAATGCAAGGCTTGTTTAAGCTCATAACCATTGCTGTACTTGCTAGGCAGTAATTCAGGTAAGTCATCACTATGATGCTGCAAGGCTTGGCGCACATATTCACGTAGCTTGGGTTGAGTCAGACCCTCGGTACTCGGGTAAATCGCAGTGAGTTGCGTCTTGGGTAAAGGCGTGTGTTGCTGGATCACTTGAATTTCAGGATGATAAAGCTCTAAACCACGTGCACCCACTCGAACTTCACCAAAAATTCGCAGTTGTTGCCCCATCTTGATGCGATCAGTCAGTCCCTTATAAATGTGGTAAAAGCGCAAAGTCACTTTGCCAAAATCGTCTTGCACTAAGGCAGCAAGTGATTTCTTTTTCCCAGGCGGGAAATCCACAGACCGTACTTCACCTTCGAGTAAATAACTTCGTCCAACGATCAGCTGATTCATTGGAATAATAGTGCTACGATCTTCATAGTCACGGGGAAGATGGAATAACAAATCATCCGTGCTAAAAATATGAAGCTTTTCTAATAGGGTCGCTGCGGCAGCACCAACGCCTTGTAATTGCTGAACTGATGTCATCTCTGCTCAAAGGTGTGTATGCATATTTTATTTATTGGTTATGGTAAAACATCTCAGCGTGTCGCTAAACACTTATTTGAGCAAGGTCACCACATTAGCACAATTAGTCGCAGTGAAAAAACAGATTGTTACGCGACGCATTATATTCAGGACATCCAGCAACTTGATTTAACTGTGCTACCGCCTGTTGAGATGGTATATGTATTACTTGCACCTGCACAAAGTGGTATTGAGGCATATCAACAGACCTATTTGGATAGCGTTGAGCCAATTGTACACGCACTCAAAGCGCATCCTGTACAACGCATCATTATAGTTTCGTCTACCCGTGTTTATGGTGAAAATGCAGGAGAGCGAATTGATGATGAATCGCCGATACAGCCTGCTGATGAGCAAGGGCAGATCCTGCGGAAGATGGAGTTACTTTGGCAGGCGCATTATCCAAAGCAGAGTATTATTGTTCGTCCTACAGGAATTTATGGTACATCGATTGCACGGTTAACCAAGCTGGCCGAACAAACAGCAACATATCCAGCGATTCATTTTAGTAATCGTATTCATATTGATGATTTAGCAAAGTTTTTGGCACTATTAGTTAATTTATCTAAAGTGGAAAAGAGTTATCTCATCACCAATAATACGCCTTTACCGATGCATGAAATTCTGTTGTGGTTTCAGCAGCAATTAAATTTACCGCATTTAAAACTATTGTCAGAGCAACACACAGGTAAGCAAATTTACGCCACACGCTTGGATGACACTGGCTTTCAATTTGACCATTTGATTTGCTTTAATGACTATGCAGCAGCCTTGTTGGTACATAGTAATGAAAAATAATTAGATTACACTGTAAAGAAAGTTTAAATAGTTGGTATGTATTTTGAATCTAAAATACGAACAGATTCCGTAAAGGAACCGCCTGAATTGAGCACATGGTTTGCGGCGAGGCGTAAAGGTGATACATGAGAAAAATAATTTGCATGATCTTACTGGGATTGATCACGACAGCGAGTTGGGCTGTTGAGCAGACATGGTGTGTGTTTGATCCTTTAAGCACTCAGGGTGATATTAGTCGTCGTTTGCAGGACATTCGTCTGTATGCATTGCAGAATCAAGTTCAGTTAAAACTACAAACATTTAAGAATGAAAGTGCGGCGATACAAGCATTTGATCAGCGTAAATGTTCGGGTTTGGTGGCATCCAATTTTAATACCTATCGTTATAACCGTTTTATGGGCACAACGGGGGGGATTGGTCTGATTCCCAATAATCGTATTGCTCGGGTGTTTCTGCAACTGCTGAATAATTCAAATATCGAAAAACGAATGATCAGTAGTAGTTATGAAGTGGTTGGGATGATTCCAATTGGCACCGCATATATGATTATGAATACTCAGCAAATCAGTAAAGTCTCTCAGTTAAAGAATAAAACGATCGGGATACTCGCAGATAATCCACCGCAACAGGCTTTGGTGCAAAGCGTCGGAGCAAAACCAATTTATATTGATTTTGCCAATGCGATCGAATCATTCAAGCAGAAGAAAATTGATATTTTGGCTGCACCTGCTTATGGGGTACTGCCTTATAACTTAAAAAAAGAGTTTGGTGAGTCGACTCAAGTAGTTAATTTTCCTGTCGCTTATTTTGCTCTAAATGTGGTGATTCGTCCGCAAGCGTATCCTGCAGGTTTTGGACATAAGATTAGAGCTTGGTTTGTCAGTAATAGTCATATTTTGGCTGCGCAAGCGATGCAGTGGGAAAATCATTTACCAGCTTATTATTGGGCTGATGTATCAAACTTTGAGAAGCAAGGCTATGAAGCGATGGTTGCCAAGATTCGAAATCGTTATGTCGATTCGGGCTATTATGATGCTTATTTTGTTGAGTTGATCAAACGCTTAAGATGTTTGGATGATCCAAAATATTTAGAGTGCCGCAGATAACCATGAAAGAAAAAGGCAACCGAAGTTGCCTTTTTTTATACTTAAGCTTTCTTGCGTTTTAAGCGGCGCTTGGCTTGTTGAGACGCCATAGCCTCTAATGCTTCTGCTAACTCTTCATCGCTAAATGTGGTGATGTGCTGCAACATTTGGAGCGTGGTCTCGTCTAAGACCAGTTGTGCACCTGCCGCCATTTCACTAAAGTTATCATCATATTCAATGAAACCTTGCTCATTATTACGAATATAATTTTGCTGAGTCAGTACTTTAATAAAGCTCTGGAATAACGCTTTATCGAAGAACTCTGGTGAGTTGAACTCATACAACACAGATAAGCGTTGACCTAACAGGTGACTAAGCTCTTCAACTTGCTTGGTCGAAATATTGCCTGAACCACGCTGAGTAATCAGTGCAAGCGTCATGTAGTAGCGTTCTAAACTCTGCTTTACTGGCAGCGCTAAAGTGACTAGCTTTTGATGCTCTTCGCTGTTTGGTGTCGGGCTGAATAAATTGCCGTCATGATCTTGGAAAATCAAACCGATTTGAACCAAAGCATCGATATAATTATCAATCTGCTTTTGCAATTCAGCAGCTTCCCATTTCATAAATAATTCAGCTTTTAAGAACGGGTACAAAGTACGGATCACGTTGCTTAAATCATTCTTATGAATTTTACCATTGTGCTCGACCAGAGAAGCCACTAACGATGGTAAAACAAAGGCGTGCAAAATATTGTTGCGGAAATAGGTCAGTAATACAGCTTGATTATCTTCAATCGCAATAATATCGCCTAACACATGTTGTACACGTTTGATGAGCTTGAGCTTAAGGCCATAAGCAATAATCTCTTTGCCTGACAATGACGTGACTTGTGTGCGTTCATCATATGGTCGTTGTGTTGCCAAATCGCGGTAAATGTCGAGTTGCTTCGCGCAAATTTCTTCATCTAAAGTGTGTTTTGGTGTCGCCAATAAAATTAAAGAAAGCAATGACACTGGGTTGATCACCACAGCACGGTTGATATTTTCTAAAATTAGATTGGCTGAGCTTGCAACGACATTGGAGATTTCTGTGGTGCTTGCAGTATCCGCTTGAATATTTTCAGCGCCCTGTTGTTTCAAAATATCATTCAGGAATACAGGTTCACCAAAGTTGACATGTACTTTACCGAAGATACGTTCAATTTTACGTAAGGTTTTTACGATACCAAAAATGGATTCCGCTTCTTTGGGTTGGCCTTGCATTTCACCCACATAGGTAGAGCCTTCCATCAAACGCTCATAACCAATATAGGTGGGTACAAAGACGATTGGTTTTGCTGGACCGCGTAAATGACCTTGAATGGTCATCGCCAACATACCGGTTTTAGGTGGTAATAAACGACCTGTACGTGAACGCCCACCTTCAATAAAGTATTCGATAGGCGTATTGCGCGATAAAATACTATACAAATATTCTTTAAATACCGAAGTATAAAGTGCATTTCCGCGGAAAGAACGACGAATAAAGAACGCACCACCGCCACGTAATAACTGACCAACGAATGGAAGGTTAAGGTTATCACCAGCGGCAATATATGGAATCATCAAGCCACGTTTATAAATCACATAGGACAATAATAAATAGTCAATGTGACTGCGATGGCACGGGGTATAAACGATTTCATAGTCTTTTGCCAGTTCACGTACCGTACTGAAATTATGGACTTCTACGCCGTCATAAAGCTGTGTCCATAAACGGGTTAAAGCCATATCGGCAAAACGTACCGCAGATGCTGAATAGTCAGACACGATTTCATTGACATAACCAATGGCACGACGCTCAGCTTCGAGCATACTGATTTTATGCTGAATGCTTTCACGACGAATGGCATCTTGTACCTCAGCGGACTTAACCACTGATTGCATCACATTGCGACGGTCTGACAAGTCAGGACCAAGCACCACTTCACGTTGTTGATCTAAATAGGTATCTAAAGAACTGGCAATATAGGTTGCTGGCGAAATATTTGGGTGGTTGCTCTTGGCATAATCTACCAACTCACGCAAAGATTGCGGTTCATGAAACTCTAAATAAGACTGGCGACCATGCAAACCAATATTCATCAGTTGTTTAACTGTACCTGGCGTTGCCCAAGTGTCTGAGAATAATAATTTGAACCAAGAATCTTCTTTATCGGGTGAACGTCCCCAAAGTACAGTCACAGGAACCAATTGAATATCGGTATCTGCATTTTGTTCTAAGGCTTCGACCAGTTGTAACAGGCGAGGTGGGAATGTTTGGGTATTAAAAAAATTATTTTCGTTATGATGTAAAAACAAGACTGAATTTTTTTCTTGATAGCTCCCAAAACTCAAGGGATCTAATGCAGGTTTTAAATTGAGACGGCGGGTTTCACCATCAACAACCAAGGCATTACTACGCGAATAATTTTGTAAAACATAGCAAACTAACTTATTTGAATCGGTTGTGTTTGGCTCTGTAGTGGTGGATTCTGTAGGAACTTCACCAAGAACATGTGGGGTTACCACAAGGTCAAGTAACTTACTCGAAAGTTGGCGATACATTTGACCAAATCCAGTCTTGGACATTACAAACTCCTAAATAATAATCCTGACATCGAGTCATGATGAACACGACATTCTGCGATATTCTTACATGAAACGGTATGTTATTTTCTGACAAAATATAGCGTATTTGGTAGATTTTATCGTTAAAAATCGTATTTTTAGCCGCTATAAATACATATTAAGATAATCAATACATCATTATCGTGACGGATGAATCATTTTATCCTGACCATTGTCATTTGAATTTGTGGCACAATCAAAATTATCAACCCTGAAAGGATTGGTTGATCTCTCCTCATTGATGTTGGAAGGCTATTACATGAATGCGTTAACTCAAGAATTGGTAGAACTGTTGACTCTGGAAAAGCTTGAAGAGCATATTTTTCGGGGCAATAGCCGCAATTTGGTAGGCAAGCGAGTATTCGGTGGGCAGGTTCTTGGACAAGCCTTGAGAGCGGCATCGTACACTACAGATCGTCCAGCACACTCTTTACATGCCTATTTCCTATATGGCGGTGATGTCAATGCACCGATCATTTATGAAGTTGATCCACTCAGAGATGGCAAGAGCTTCGCCAGTCGACAGGTGCGTGCGATTCAACATGGTCGTACTATTTTTTCTGCTATGGTCTCTTTTGCCAATCCAGAAGCAGGTCTGAACTATCAACATAAAGAGCCCGAGTATCCTGAACCAGACACATTAAAGTCTGAGAACGAGCTGAAAGAAAGTCTGATTAATTTTGTGCCTGAAAATGTACGTGCCAGTTTTATGCGCGAACGTCATGTGGAAATCAGACCAACACAATTGATTAATCCGTTTCAACCTCAGCCTGAAGCGCCATTTTATGCGCACTACATTCGTACGCATGATCAAATCCCGCAAAATATTGATGAGATTTCATTACATCAGGCGATTGTGGCGTTCTATTCAGACTTTACCTTGATGACGACGGCTTTACGTCCACATGGTTTGTCATGGATTTCGCCAAATCTACAATGTGCCAGTATCGATCACACTATTTATTTTCATCGTCCCTTACGTGCGGATGAATGGATGCTGTACGACATGGAAGCAACGATTAGTGCCAGTTCACGCGGCTTAAATTTTGGCCGGATGTGGCAAAATGGCCAATTGGTCTGTAGTACCGTGCAAGAAGGTTTGATTCGGCTCAGAGAAATCGAAACCCAGTAAAAATAAAGCAGTACTAAAGCCATCATTATGATGGCTTTTTTTATCATAAGGATGTGACAAAAAATTGCTCGATTCTTCAACATGAGCATGCCATAGTACCGATAAGTTAAATGTTTACCCATTAAACAATGAATTTAAATACACAAATTTTAATTGCAGCAGTGCTTGGCGTGGCCTTTGGTTTTCTATTGATTGCCTATCCGCAAACTGCATTTGTTGAATATAGTCTTTACGGGCTAGGCATCCTAAGTAGTGTTTTCATTGGTTTGTTGAAAATGTTACTGATCCCATTAATTTTTAGTTCGATTGTGGTCGGTGTTTCCAACTTACAGGCAGGCGGGCAGTTTGGACGTGTTTGGAAAATTACTGCACTGAGCTGTTTGACCACCACCACTTTGGCACTTATTTTGGGGATTAGCTGTGCGCATCTGTTTGATGTGGGCAAAGGGGTGGATATCCAGCTGTTTCAAGCTGCAATGGACAACCACCAAACCCCAGATACCTTAACCCCATCAAGTTTTGTCACCACTTTTATTCAAAACACTTTAATTAATCCATTTAAGGCATTCAGCGAGGGCAATGTACTCGCCGTGGTGGTATTTGCCTTATTTCTTGGCGTAGCTTTGGTCAAGGGTGGGGAGCGTTTTGCGTTAGTTCGTAATATCAGCCAGCAATTTTTTGACATCATGATGATGCTGGTGGGCTGGGTGATGAAGCTTGCGCCAATTGGTATTTTTGCTTTATTGGCTAAGTTAATCGCCACAGAAGATCTCTCGGTGCTCAGTCGTTTGGTTGAGTTTGCTGCGGTGGTGACAGGGACAACCATTTTCCATGGCGTGGTGGTGCTACCTGCTTTGTTGTGGATTTTTGGGCGTATGGACCCGATCACCTTCTTTCGAGGGGCGAGAACGGCCTTGGTCACGGCATTTGCCACCAGTTCAAGTTCAGCGACCATGCCGCTGAGTATGAAGTGTGCACAAGAAAATTTGGGTGTGAGACCGCAAACTGCAGGTTTTGTGATTCCTTTAGGTACACAGCTAAATATGGATGGTACGGCTTTATATGAAGCTGCGGCAGCCTTATTTATTGCAAATCTGATGGGTTTGGATTTGAGTTTAACCCAGCAGGTTATTGTCTGTTTAACTGCCATGATTGCTTCATTGGGTGCGCCGGGGATTCCGAGTGCGGGTATGGTGACCATGATTATGGTGTTACAGTCCGTTGGCTTGCCTGCTGAGGCGATTGCGATTTTACTACCGATTGATCGTGTGTTAGATACCGTCCGTACGGTGGTCAATGTACAGGGCGATATGATGATTAGTGTGGTGGTTGATCGCTACGCAAAACAGGCTGAAGCTGAATCAAGTTGATTGTATTGGACGCAAAAAAGCAGGAGATGACTCCTGCTTTTTTATTCTATACAAGCATGTTTATGCTGCGGGTTGTAAGGCGCGTTTTGCAGCAGGGGAATTATTTAAATAATTCACCGCATCTTGTGTATTGCCTTCTTTGACAGGGTCATACCACGGCATCAGGTAATCAATCTGTTGTGCAACTAACCATGCAGGACCTGGCAAGATTTTAGCGTCTTTTAATGCGATCTTCGACCATTCGATCCAGATCCACGGTTTAAATAAGCTTGGTTTCTTGTCCGCAAAACGAGGGTCTTGGCTCATGATGTGCGCAGCGCCATCAACCCATAGGCCGAGTACACCGATAATGACCGCAACACTCATGTAGTAACGTGCGATATAACCACCGCCCAAATGACGATAGAGATCAAATGCAACGGTACGGTGTTCAATTTCTTCAGAGCCATGCCATTTAATCAGATCGATCATTTCTGGATCTGCGCCAAGTTCTTCCCAACGCTTGTTGTACAGTGCATATTTGCCCAGTACACAGGTCATGTGCTCAACAGTTGCAATCACACCTAAGCGGAATAAATCCCACTGATGCTCGAGTGCTTTCGGAATTTCTTTATCAAAAGGTTTGTCTGCCAAAACCTTGGTAAATAAAAAATCCATGATGTCGAGGTTACGCTGAATATCAATATTACGTTGCGTCAAATATTCTTTATTGGCTGAGGTATGGGCAACGGCATGCATTGCTTCCTGACGAATAAAGGCTTGAACGTCTTGCTTTAATTTTTCATCGGTAATTTCTGGAAGGACTTTGTTATATAAACGGCAAAACCAAAACTCACCAGCAGGTAAAATATTGTTAATTTCATTAATAAAATAGCTGGCAAAAGGCTGGTTTGGAATCCAATCCACTGGCGTATTTTCCCAGTCAAATTTTACTTTGCGTGGGAGGATTTTATAGTCAATCGAAGAACCAAGAACTTTGTTCTTCACAAATGATAGTAATTTCATCGTTTAGTCCTAATCGATAGTGCAATGAACCAACACTAAGCAGTATATGAAAACTACCTAGTGTTTGTGTTTAGCAATTCGGGACAATTAAAAATTATTTTATGCAACTTGATGCATAAAATGCACTTTTTATTCTTGAATGTCAGTTTCTGAGGCTTCGGGGATTTGGCTGAGGTCAAATTCCGTCGGTTGATCAAGGGTGTAATTCAAACGGCCTGCCATGACAGTTGCCAGTTCTTCTAGGCCAATACGATTGAGTGATGAGAACAGTTGAATCGAGAAATCGAGTTTGATTTTCTTCAATTGCTGTTTTACATCGAATAAAACTTCGTTGGCAGGACCACGGTTCAACTTATCTGCCTTGGTCAGCAGGATATGGACAAATAAATGACGTGAATGCGCCCATTCCAACATCATCAAGTCAAAGTGTTGTAAAGGATGACGAATGTCCATCAATAACACCAAGCCTTGTAAGCTTTTGCGATGGATCAGGTAATTTTCCAGTTCTTTCTGCCACACGATTTTCATCGCTTCAGGCACAGCTGCATAACCATAACCAGGTAAGTCGACCAAGCGTTGATCTGGATTACCCAAGCTGAAAAAGTTGATCATTTGGGTACGGCCCGGTCTTTTTGAGGCGCGTGCAAGTTGTTTTTGATTGGTTAATGCATTGATTGCACTTGATTTACCCGCATTAGAACGACCTGCAAATGCAATTTCATAGCCTGTATCTTCTACGCATAAAGCCAGTTTTGGCGCACTCATCAAAAATTCAGCTTGGCGTAACCAAGTTAAAGACTGTACTGCATATTCAGTTAATGCAGGGTCAGCCTTTTTTTCATAACTGATTTTTTGTTTAGGTGCGAGTTTGGCTTTGGTGTCTTTGGATTTTTCACTGCGACGCATAGAAGCTTACTTTTGAATAGGAATAGCAACGACCATTATAAAGGATGTGAGCCGTTCGTGCGAATCCTCATCTGTTGCAAAGCTTAAGCTTTCTGAATCAGTTCTAAAAAGTCGATATTTGAGCGTGTCGAAGAGGGGAGAATGCCGTGTTGAATCACTTCACCTAGCGTATATTGATCAAGGCTTTGATAAAAGCATTCTAAAGCTTGGTCTAAAATCCCTTTCAGTCCACAGTTGGCGCGGAGTACACAAGGGGGAGTATTACACTCAACAATTTGATGATTGCCTTGTAAGGTTCGAACAATCGCACCTAATTTCAGATTCTTGGCTTCTGGGTTGAGACGCAAGCCGCCGCCTTTACCACGAATGGTTACAATCCAGTGTTGTTTGCCCATGAAGTGAACGACTTTAACCAAGTGATTTTGCGATACATGCAAGTCTTCTGCGATATCTGCAATCGTATAAGGTACATCACTCGGACGAGCGACATACATCAGAATTCTGAGTGCATAATCAGTAAACTTATTGAGTTGCATGTGGTTTCACTCAATCTAGTGCAAGAAATATAAAGGGCTAGTCTAACATAGACTAGCCCTATGCAAAATGTAGCATGGATTAGCTGAGTTTAACGCCACCTGTGCCAAAGGCTTCACTGTGAATGTTTGCAGCAGGAATACCACGAGCAACTAAGGCTTTATGCTGTTCTGCCATAAATGGCATTGGACCACATAAATAATAATCGGCATTGCTCGGTAATAACGCAGTATCTACAAGACTCAAATCAAGACGGCCCGCTGCATCATAATCTTCACCAAGAATATCATCTGCATGTGGAAACTCATAAGCAGTGAATGTACTTAAGCGCGGGTATTTAGTTTTGACGTTTTGAATATGTTTCTTCATTGCATGCACTTGGCTACTGCGGCAGGCGTGAATAAAGTTGACGGGTTGTGGCATGTCCAAAGTCACTAACTGATTCAGCATGGCAATCATTGGTGTTAATCCAACACCGCCACTAATAAATACATTACGTTTAGTGCTATCGATCAGATAGAAATTACCTGTCGGCGCAGACACTTCAATTTCTGAACCTTCAGCTAAACCATGTAAAGTACTAGATACCCAGCCGCCAGCGAGCTCGCCTTTTTCATCTTCACGTTTAACCGAGATGCGTAAATAATCGGCCTGTGGACTTGTCGAAAGTGTGTATTGACGAGGTTGTCTTAAATTCAACTCAGGTACAAACACACGGACGGAAATATATTGACCCGCTTCATATTTTGGCAATGTGCCACCATCTAAAGGTGCAAGGTAGAACGAGGTAATCTCATCACTTTCTACAACCTTCTTGGCAATTTTAAAATTACGCCAACCTAGCCAACTTCCTTGAGTTTGTTGGTGTTGATCATAAATAGCTTTTTCAGTACTGATAAATAGGTCCGCCAATTGACCATAGGCGGCAGCCCATGCACCAATCAATGGGTCTTCCATTGAAATGTTCAGGACTTCACTAATCGAGTGTAAGAGGTTTTCACCAACGATGCCGTAGTCAGGTGATTGAATATTTAAACTGACATGCTTATGCGCAATCATTTCAACCACAGGTAAAAGCACAGAAGGATCTTCGATATTTTCTGCATAAGCCAGAACTGCGCCCGCTAGCGCTTGGGCCTGCGCACCACTACGTTGATGGCCCATGTTAAAGGTTTCTTTTAATTCCGGATGATTACCCAACATACGGTTATAAAAATATCCAGTCAGTGCAACGCCATTTTCACGTAATACAGGAACAGTGGCTTTTACTAGGTCAATTTGCTGTGGAGTCATGCTTGATCTCTCTTGGCTATCATTTATAAGATGTATTTAAAATACATCTTATAAGGTATATTTGCAATGCATATTTAAATAAAAGCCATAAAAAAATTAAGGGATAATAAATTATCCCTTAATTTACAAGTAAATATGGTTTTATTTTTTGCCGAATAATGAACCCAGTAAGCCACGGACAATTTTCTGTCCTGTAGAGCCACCTAGACTACGCGCTGCACTCTTGGCAAAAGTGCCTACGATATCTTGGGTGAGTTTCTCACGATCACGCTGTGACTTTTCTGCAGCTTTTTGCTGTTCGCGAGCAAAACGTTCTTGTTCTTTGGCCTGTTGTTTTGCCAGTGCTTCCTGTTCTTTATCTTGCTGTTTTGCAAGCTGATCAGCTTCTTTCTCTTGAGATTGTTGTAGCACTTTCTTTTGCAGCATTTCATAGGCACTGTCACGATCAACGGCCTGATCGTATACACCTGCCACAATACTTTGCCCAATAATCACTTGGCGTTCTTCGGGAGTGATCGGGGTAAAGGAGGAGTAAGGAGGCATGACCCAGCCGCGTTCCACGATTTGGGGTGTCCCTTGTTCATCTAGACAGCTGATCAAGGCTTCACCGACCGCAAGTTCGGTAATGGCTTGGTCGACTTTAAAGTCTGGATTGGCGCGGAAGGTATCTGCTGCGGTTTTAACTGCCTTTTGATCTTTAGGTGTAAATGCGCGTAAAGCATGTTGTACACGGTTACCGAGTTGACCTAATACACTTTCTGGCAAATCCAGTGGATTTTGAGTGATGAAGTAAATTCCGACACCCTTAGATCGAATCAAGCGTACTACTTGTTCGATCTTTTGCTGTAAAGCAGGGCTGGCATTGTCAAACAGTAAATGCGCCTCATCGAAGAAGAATACCAACTTCGGTTTATCCATATCACCTACTTCAGGCAACTGTTCAAACAGTTCCGACATCATCCAGAGCAGGAACGTTGCATAAAGCTTCGGGGTGTTCATCAGCTTGTCAGCAGCCAAGATGTTGATATAGCCATGACCATTGGTGTCGGTCTGAATAAAATCGAGGATATTCAGGCTCGGCTCACCAAAGAATTGCTCACCCCCTTGATCGCCCAAAGCCAGTAAATTACGTTGAATTGCCCCAAGACTTGCTGGAGAAAGGTTGCCATATTCAGCTTTTAGTTCGGCCGCATTTTCACTGACATAGGTCAGCATGGCTTTCAGATCTTTAAAATCGATCAGCAGTAAACCTTGGTCATCTGCAACACGGAACACAGCTGAAAGCACACCTTCTTGCGTATCATTCAGATTCAGCATTTGTGCCAGTAACAGAGGGCCGATTTCTGAGATTGTGGTACGAATGGGATGGCCTTGCTGACCAAATAGATCCCAGAAAATAACCGGTGAAGCGGCAAAAGGGATCGCGTCTAATTGCAGGCTTTTGAGGCGTTCATCAAATTTGGGGTTGCTGGCACCGGGTTTGGCGAGACTAGAGACATCGCCTTTGGCATCTGCAAGGAATACCGGCACACCAAGCCGAGAAAAACTCTCGGCTAATACCTTCAGGGTAACCGTTTTACCCGTACCGGTTGCACCAGCAATCAAACCATGTCGGTTTGCAAATTTAGAATGTAAAACAATATCTTGTGTTGTATCTGTGGTTTTTTTCGCAATAACGATTGGTGTACTCATTCTTCACCTGTTGTTCAATATCATTCGAGCTGTTTTAATGCGTTTTGGATATCTTGAATTAAATCTTCTGGATGTTCTAGTCCTATACAGAAGCGAACCAATAAACCTTGTTGTAAATGTGTATTTTCCAAAGTTCGCATGTGTTTTAAATCATAGAGCATCGCTAAGCTCACTGGGCCACCCCAGCTAAATCCGAGTTTAAATAGCGTTAAGCTATCGCAGAATTTTCGAATTGCTGCAAGATCATATTCAGGTTTGAAAATGACACTGACTAAACCTGCACTTTTTCCTGTGGTGCAGATTTCTGCCCAGAATGAATGGCCAGCAGAATCTGCAAGGCTTGGATGAAGTACTTGGTTGAATTGTGACTGTTGTTGTAACCAATCCAACAGGGTGAGCGCACTTTGTGCTTGCTGTTCATAGCGCAGTGACATATGTGCCAAACTGCGTTGAATTTGTGCAGTATCATCGCCTGAGACAGAAATCCCTTGGATTGCGTGCATACGATACAGCTTATGGTGCAGTTGTTGATCATGTGTAACCACTGAACCCATTAAGATATCGCCACCACCACTTGGATATTTGGTCAGCGCATGTACGGTAATGTCGACTGCCAGATGCTCATCAGAGAAATCGAAAGCATTAAAGGCCAGCCCTGCACCCCATGTGTTATCTAGTGCTGTCAGTACATTGGCTTGTCGTGCTTTTTTGACCAGATTTTTAAGGTCAGGGAATTCTAAAGTGACAGAACCCGCTGCTTCGAGCCAAATCAATTTGGCTTTTTCGGTTGGTTGAAAGCTGTTGGCATCAATTGGATTATAAATTTTAACGGTGATGCCATAACGGTCTTGTAAGTTGTTTAAATGCTCCAGATTGGGTCCATAGATATTGTCTGCGACCCAGACTTCATCACCTGAAGCTAAAATGGCACTATTCACAAGATTAATCGCAGATAAACCGCTTGGCGCAAGCAAACAATAACGTCCGCCTTCAATTTGGGCAATGTTGTCGCCTAGCGTGAATGTGGTAGGTGTGCCATGTGTACCATAACTATAATCATAAGCATCGGTCCAATGACGGTCAAAAAGGTGCGCTGTGCTTTTAAAAATAATCGTAGATGCACGAAATAGGGGAGGTTGAACTGTTTCAATATATTGAGGGGCTTGTCGTGGTGCATGAATCAGATTGGTTTGTGCTTTATTGTGTGTTTTCATAGTGCAAAATCAAATTAATATAATGAGTTAGGTTAAGAGAAAATTAACAAAGCTGCTAGTGCTTTGCTGCTTTTGTACAGAATCGGTACAGATTAAAGTAATTGCTTAAAACTGGCTTTATTTTTGCTAAGACTAATTATCATTCTAACGATAAATAGGTTTTAGCGCATGAAGTCGCATTTAAGAGTGCATTATTTTCAGCACATTACTGGAGAGGGTTTTGGCAGTTGCTATGACTTTCTAAAGGCACATAAAGCCAAGATTACAGCAACCGAATTTTTTGCTTTGCCAGTCGATTTACCACTCGAATTGGAAGCTCTGCCACGGGTCGATGAAGTTGATCTCCTGATTGTTATGGGGGGCACCATGAGTGTGAATGATGAAGCAAATTATCCTTGGTTAAAACTCGAAAAAAGATGGTTAAGACGGTATTTGGCTGCAGGAAAACCTGCAATTGGGTTGTGTTTAGGTGGGCAGTTAATTGCCAATGCCTTGGGTGCAGCTGTAAGCCGAAATCCGTATCAAGAACTCGGCTGGATGGATGTTGGGCGCGCATCTCATGTGCCTGAAGATTATTTTCAGATTCCAGAGCAACTGAATATTTTGCAATGGCACAGTGAGACCTTTGAAATCCCAAAGGGTGGGGTGCGCTTAGCTGAGAATAACGTCTGTCGAAATCAAATGTATCAGATTGGGCGTAACGTTTTGGGATTTCAGTTTCATCCAGAAATGACCCCCCAGACTTTGGCACTCTTGATTGAGAATGAAGAGGATATGGCGGTTTTTAATGGTGAATATGTACAGCCAATATCTGAATTAAAAAGAACAATGAAAAGTAAATTTGAACAGGGGAATCGTTTGCTGAATCAAGCAATCGATTATGTCGTGAGTGCATAGCAGGATTGATTGCTTAAAAAATGAAAAGAAGAATTGCATAAGACTTAAACAATCGTTATAATGAGCGACCCTCAAATGGAGGGCGTTTACTACGAAGAAAGTAGTTAACGCATTACAGTCGTGGCATCGATCATGACCTTAGTGATTTTCACTGCCCTTGACACTTACCACAATGGTGAGGTGCGTCATGGGTGATTCTTTATATATTTGGCTTGGAGTTTACTGGTATGTCTAACCAGAGAATTCGTATCCGTTTGAAGTCTTTTGATCATCGTCTGATTGATCAATCTGCTCAAGAGATCGTAGAAACCGCTAAGCGTACTGGCGCACAAGTGTGTGGTCCAATTCCGATGCCTACTCGCATCGAACGCTTCAACGTTCTTACTTCACCACACGTCAACAAAGACGCTCGTGATCAGTACGAAATCCGCACTTATAAGCGTTTGATCGACATCGTTCAACCAACAGATAAAACTGTTGATGCATTGATGAAGTTAGATCTTGCTGCTGGTGTTGATGTTCAGATCGCTTTGGGTTAAGGCTTTCGGTTGATTAACTTTATAAGTTAATTAGGCCGCTTTTTTAGAGGTTTATGCACATGGCTATTGGTTTAGTCGGTCGCAAATGTGGTATGACTCGCGTCTTTACGGATGCTGGTGTATCTGTACCTGTTACAGTTATCGAAGTCGATCCAAACCGCATTACGCAAATCAAAACACTTGAAACTGATGGTTATCAAGCAATTCAAGTAACTACTGGTGAACGTCGCGAATCGCGCGTAACTAACGCTCAGAAAGGTCACTTCGCGAAAGCTGGTGTTGCTGCTGGTCGTTTAGTTAAAGAGTTCCGTGTTACTGAAGCTGAGCTTGAAGGCCGTGAAGTGGGTGCTTCTATCGGTGTTGATCTGTTCACAGTTGGTCAAATTGTTGACGTAACTGGTCAGTCAAAAGGTAAAGGTTTCCAAGGTGGTGTTAAGCGTTGGAATTTCCGTACGCAAGATGCTACTCATGGTAACTCTGTATCTCACCGTGTATTAGGTTCTACAGGTCAAAACCAGACTCCTGGTCGCGTGTTCAAAGGCAAGAAAATGGCTGGTCACTTAGGTGACGAACGCGTAACAGTTCAAGGTCTTGAAATTGTATCTATTGACGCTGAACGTTCTGTTTTAGTTGTTAAGGGTGCTATTCCTGGTTCAACTGGCGGTGACGTTGTTGTACGTCCTACCATCAAGGCCTGAGGGGAAATACTGTGAATTTAAAAACTGTTTCCGGCTCTGCTGTTGAATTGTCTGAAGTTGCTTTCGGACGTGAATTTAACGAAGCTCTTGTACACCAAGTTGTTACAGCTTACTTAGCTGGTGGTCGTCAAGGTACTCGTGCTCACAAATCACGTGCAGATGTTTCTGGCGGTGGTAAAAAGCCATTCCGTCAAAAAGGTACTGGTCGCGCTCGTGCGGGTTCTATTCGTAGCCCTATCTGGGTTGGTGGTGGTAAAACTTTTGCTGCTCGCCCACAAGATTGGTCTCAAAAAGTAAACCGTAAGATGTACCGCGGTGCAATGCAATGTATCTTAGCTGAACTTGTTCGCCAAGATCGTCTTGTATTAGTTGAAGAGTTTGCTGTTGCAGCTCCAAAAACTAAAGACTTGCTTGCAAAACTTACAGACTTGAATGCAACTCGCGCATTGATCATTACAGATGCTGTAGATGAGAACTTGTATCTCGCAGCTCGCAACCTTCCACACGTTGATGTGGTTGATGCTACTGCTATTGATCCTGTTAGCTTGATCGCATTTGATAAAGTTGTAATGTCTGTAGCTGCTGCTAAGAAAATTGAGGTAGAACTCGGATGAACAACGAACGTATCTATCAAGTCCTATTAGGACCAGTATTCTCAGAAAAAGCACAAGTTTTAGGTGATACTGCTGGTGTTCAAGTGTTCAAAGTTGCATTAAATGCAAACAAACTTGAAATCAAGAAAGCAGTTGAGCAGCTCTTTGGTGTTGAAGTTGTAAAAATCAATACAACGATCACTAAAGGTAAAACAAAACGCTTTGGTAAAACATTAGGACGTCGTTCTGATGTGAAAAAAGCATACGTCACCCTGAAAGCTGGCCAAGATGTAGAAATGGCTGACTTGGGCGATACCGCTGAAAACGCAGCGGAATAAGGACGAGAATTATGCCAATTCAAAAATGTAAGCCAACGTCTCCAGGACGTCGCTTTGTAGAGAAAGTGGTTCATGACCATCTTCACAAAGGCGCTCCTTATGCACCGTTGGTAGAAGCTAAAAAACGTACTGGTGGTCGTAATAACAATGGTCACATCACTACACGTCACGTGGGTGGTGGTCATAAGCAAAACTACCGTATTGTTGACTTTAAACGTAACAAAGATAGTATTCCTGCGACTGTAGAGCGTATCGAATACGATCCTAACCGTACAGCTCATATTGCTTTATTGAAATATGCTGACGGTGAACGTCGTTACATCATTGCGCCTAAAGGCCTACGTGCTGGTGATAAAGTTCAATCTGGTAACGATGCTCCAATTCGTCCAGGTAACTGTTTACCACTTCGTAACATGCCAATCGGTTCTACCCTTCATAACCTTGAACTTAAAATCGGTAAAGGTGCTCAATTAGCACGTTCTGCTGGTACTTCAGTTCAGTTGTTGGGTCGTGATGGTTCTTACGCTATCGTTCGTTTACGTTCTGGTGAAATGCGTAAAGTCCATGTTGAATGTCGTGCTGTAATTGGTGAAGTTTCTAACCAAGAAAGCAACCTTCGTTCATTGGGTAAAGCTGGTGCTTCGCGCTGGCGTGGTATTCGTCCTACCGTTCGTGGTATGGCGATGAACCCAGTAGACCATCCACACGGTGGTGGTGAAGGACGTAGTAAAGGTATTCAACCTGTAAGTCCATGGGGTCAAAAAGCTAAAGGGTACAAGACACGTACCAATAAGCGTACGACTAAGATGATTATTCGCGACCGTCGCGTCAAGTAAGGGAATCTGAATAATGCCTCGTTCATTAAAAAAAGGTCCATTCGTCGACGCGCATTTGTTCGCTAAGGTTGAAGCTGCTGTAGCTGCTAACAACCGTAAGCCGATCAAAACTTGGTCACGTCGTTCAATGATCCTTCCAGACTTTGTTGGTTTAACAATTTCTGTTCACAATGGCCGTAACCACGTTCCAGTAATTGTTACTGAACACATGGTTGGTCATAAATTGGGTGAATTCGCGCCAACTCGTACCTATCGTGGTCACGGTGTTGATAAGAAGTCTAAACGTTAATAGGTGCTATGATGGAAGTAACTGCTAAATTACGCGGTGCCGCTATCTCGGCACAAAAAGCACGTTTAGTTGCTGATTTGATCCGTGGTAAGTCGATTGCGCGTGCGATAGATATTTTAAACTTCAGCAATAAGAAAGCAGCTGTGCTCGTTAAAAAAGCATTAGAATCTGCAATCGCAAATGCTGAACACAACAACAGCTTAGATGTTGATGACCTTAAAGTAACTACGATTTACGTTGATGAAGGCACTAGCCTTAAACGTATCATGCCACGTGCTAAAGGCCGTGCAGATCGTATTACTAAGCGTACTTGTCACATCACCGTTAAGGTAGGGGTTTGATATGGGTCAGAAGGTTCATCCAATCGGTATCCGCCTAGGTGTTGTGAAACGTCATAACGCTAACTGGTATGCGAGTCCGAAACAATACGCTGAATACTTGCTTAAAGATCTTCAAGTTCGTGAGTTTTTAATTAAAAAACTTAAGAGCGCGATGATCAGCAATATTCTTATCGAACGTCCTACAGGCGCTGCTAAAGTAACTATTAGCACTGCTCGTCCTGGTATCGTTATCGGTAAGAAAGGCGAAGACATCGAGAAATTACAGCGCGAACTCACCACTATTATGGGTGTTCCAGCTCAAGTTAGCATCAATGAAATTGATCGCCCTGACTTGGACGCACGTCTAGTTGCTGAAGCAATTGCTTCTCAATTGGAAAAGCGTGTTATGTTCCGTCGTGCTATGAAACGTGCGGTTCAAAACACAATGCGTGCTGGCGCTAAAGGTATCAAAGTTGAAGTTTCTGGCCGTTTAGGTGGTGCAGAGATTGCTCGTACTGAATGGTATCGTGAAGGTCGTGTACCTTTGCATACACTTCGTGCAGACATCGACTATGCTACTATGCGTGCAGAAACAACATACGGTACGATTGGTGTTAAAGTTTGGATTTTCCGTGGTGAGATTTTAGGTGGCATGAAACAAGTCATGAACCCTGCTCCTGCTGAAGATCGTCCAGCTAAACGCGGTCGTGGTCGTGGTGAAGGTCAAGAGCGTCGTGGTCGTCGCGGTGACCGTGCTGCTGACAAGGGAGAATAATCCATGTTGCAACCTAAACGTACCAAATTCCGTAAAGTGCACAAAGGCCGTAACACTGGTCTAGCGCATCGTGGTAGTACAGTATCATTTGGTTCGATTGCAATTAAAGCAACTGAACGTGGTCGTATGACTGCGCGTCAGATTGAAGCTGCACGTCGTACCATTAGCCGTCGTATCAAACGTGGTGGTAAAATCTTCATCCGCGTATTCCCAGACAAACCAATTACCGAAAAACCATTAGAAGTACGTATGGGTAAAGGTAAGGGTAGCGTGGAATACTGGGTGTGTCAGATCCAGCCAGGTAAGATCCTGTACGAAATTGAAGGTGTTAGCGATGAGTTGGCGCGCGAAGCTTTTGCTTTAGCTGCTGCTAAACTTCCGTTTAAAACCACTATCGTGACTCGGACGGTGATGTAATGAAAACTAAAGATCTACGTGAAAAGTCGGTAGAAGAGTTGAAAGCTTTGCTTGATGAGCAACAGCTTAACCAATTCCGTCTTCGTATGGCGAAAGCAACTGGTCAATTAGGCAAATCGCATGAAGTGCAAATTGCTCGTAAGACAATTGCTCGTATTAAGACACTCCTTACCGAAAAACAGGGGAACGGACAATGAGTGAAAAAACAGTCCGCACGTTAACCGGCAAAGTCGTAAGCGACAAAATGGACAAGTCTATTGTTGTGCTTATTGAACGCCGCGTTCAACACCCGTTGTATGGCAAATCAATCCGCCGTTCAACTAAATTACACGCTCATGATGAGAACAATGTTGCTAAAACTGGCGACTTGGTAACCATCAAAGAAAGCCGCCCAATTTCTAAAACTAAAGCTTGGACTTTAGTGGAAGTAGTTGAAGCTGCTGCTGAGTAATTAGACGTTCTTGTTGCATCATCGGACAATTTCGAGTACTCTTTGAGCCTTTCGAAATTGTGACCGGTGATGCTCGGTTTTGGAGTAGGGCAATGATTCAAACCGAAAGTATGCTCGACGTAGCAGACAACAGTGGTGCACGCCGCGTACAATGTATTAAAGTACTTGGTGGTTCACACCGTCGTTATGCTTCAGTTGGCGATATTATTAAAGTTACTGTAAAAGAAGCAATTCCACGCGCACGTGTTAAAAAAGGTGACGTGATGAATGCTGTAGTTGTTCGTACAAAATTCGGTATCCGTCGTCCAGACGGTTCAGTTATTCGTTTCGACGATAACGCTGCTGTTATTTTGAACAACAATAAAGCTCCGATTGCGACTCGTATCTTCGGACCAGTGACTCGTGAACTTCGTACTGAACAGTTCATGAAAATCATTTCATTGGCTCCTGAAGTTCTATAAGAGGCAATCATGGCTAAGATTAAAAAAGGCGATCAAGTAATTGTGATCGCAGGTAAAGAAAAAGGCAAACAAGGTGTTGTTTTGTCTGTTTCTGAAGAACGAGTTAAGGTCGAAGGTCTTAACTTGGTGAAGAAGCACCAAAAGCCAAACCGTGTAACTGGCGCTGAAGGCGGTATCGTTACTCAAGAGGCTACGCTTCATATCTCAAACGTGGCAATTTTTAATGCTACAACCCAAAAGGCTGACCGTATTGGTTACCAAGTGATTGATGGCGCGAAAACTCGTGTTTATAAATCAAATGGTGAATCAGTGGCGGTAGCGAAGTAATAGGTTGAAAAAGGCAATGGCCAGACTTAAAGCACGTTACAACGACGAACTTAAAGCGAAGTTACAAGAAGAACTTAGCGTTAAGAACGTGATGGATATTCCTCGCATCACAAAAATCACTCTGAATATGGGTGTAGGCGCAGCTGCAACTGATAAGAAATTATTAGATGGCGCTGTTGCTGATATGCAACTCATTGCTGGTCAAAAGCCAGTTGTGACTCTTGCTCGTAAATCAATCGCTGGTTTTAAAATCCGTGATGGTTGGCCGATCGGTTGTAAAGTTACTTTACGCGGCGACCAAATGTACGAATTCTTGGATCGTTTGATCTCAATCGCAATCCCTCGTATCCGTGACTTCCGTGGTTTCTCTTCGAAATCATTTGATGGTCGTGGTAACTACTCTATGGGTTTAAAAGAGCAAATCGTTTTCCCTGAAATCGATTTTGACAAGATTGATCGTATCCGTGGTTTAGACATCACGATTACGACCACTGCTCGTAGCGATGACGAAGGCCGTGCGCTTATGCGTGCATTCGGCTTCCCGTTCAAATAAGAGGTCGATATGGCTAAGAAAGGTATGATTAATCGCGAATTGAAACGCGAAAAGACAGTTGCTAAATACGCTGCAAAACGTGCTGAATTAAAAGCAACGATTGCAAACGTAAATGCAAGTGACGAAGAACGTTTCGCAGCGACATTAAAGTTACAGGCATTGCCACGTAACGCATCTCCAGTACGTCTTCGTAACCGTTGTGGTTTAACTGGTCGTCCTCATGGTTACTTCCGTAAGTTCGGTTTAAGCCGTAACAAATTACGTGACACAGTAATGCAGGGTGATGTACCAGGCGTTGTTAAGGCAAGCTGGTAAGGAGCGACTAAATGAGTATGCAAGATACCGTTGCCGACATGTTAACACGTGTTCGTAACGCACAAATGGCTAAGAAACAAACTGTTTCTATGCCTTCTTCTAAGTTGAAAGTTGCAATTGCAAACGTTCTTCAACAAGAAGGTTATGTTTCAAATGTAGAAGTTGCTTCTGAAGAGACAAAATCTACTTTGACCATTACATTAAAATATTTCGAAGGCAAGCCTGTTATCGAAACCGTTAAGCGTGTAAGCCGTCCAGGTTTACGCCAATATCGCGGTAAAGATAAAATTCCTAGCGTTAAGCAAGGTTTGGGCATTGCAATTGTTTCTACAAGCAAAGGCATCATGACTGATCGCGCTGCACGTGCTGCGGGCGTTGGTGGTGAAGTTATTGCTTTTGTTTCTTAATAGGTGATTCCTCATGTCTCGTGTGGCTAAAGCCCCAGTAACTGTACCGAATGGTGTAACAGTTACTCAGAACGGCCGGCAGGTCGAAGTGAAAGGCAGCAAAGGTACATTGTCTTTCAACCTGCATGCGCTGGTCGAGCTAAAACAGGAAGAAGGTAAACTTCAACTTGCTCCAGCTAAAGAGTCGAAAGACGCTTGGATGCAAGCTGGTACTGCTCGCGCTGTATTGAACAACCTTGTAAAAGGTGTTAGCGAAGGCTTCGAACGTAAGTTACAGCTTGTTGGTGTTGGTTATAAAGCTGCGGTTAAGGGTACTTCTGTAAACCTTAACCTTGGTTACTCACACCCGATTGACTACGCTTTACCTGAAGGTGTAACAGCGGAAACTCCAACTGCTACTGAAATCATTTTGAAATCAGCAAACAAGCAGTTGTTAGGTCAAGTGGCAGCGGAAATCCGTGCATACCGTGCTCCTGAACCATATAAAGGTAAAGGTGTTCGTTATTCGGATGAAGTTATTCTTCGTAAAGAAGCTAAGAAGAAATAAGGCGCGAGGTTCTTATGAACGAAAAGAAACAAACCCGTTTGCGTCGTGCGAAAAGCACACGCTTGCACATTCGTGCATTGGGTGCGACTCGTTTGTGTGTAAACCGCACTCCGCGTCACATCTATGCGCAAGTTATTTCAGCAGATGGTGGCAAAGTTTTAGCGCAAGCTTCAACTTTAGATGCATCTTTGCGTAGTGGCTCTACAGGTAATGTAGACGCAGCTACGAAAGTTGGTGCTTTGATCGCAGAACGTGCTAAGGCAGCTGGTGTTACTAAAGTTGCATTTGACCGTTCTGGTTTTAAATATCATGGTCGTATCAAAGCCTTGGCTGATGCTGCTCGTGAAGGCGGCTTGGAGTTCTAATCATGGCGAAAGTTGAACAAAACGAAGGTCTCGTTGAAAAGCTGGTTGCCGTTGATCGTGTAGCCAAGGTTGTTAAAGGTGGTCGTATCTTCTCTTTCACAGCATTAACTGTTGTGGGTGATGGTAACGGTCGTGTAGGTTTTGGTCGTGGTAAAGCACGTGAAGTTCCAGCTGCTATTTCTAAAGCACTTGAAGCTGCTCGTCGCAACATGATCACTGTAGACCTCGCGGGTACTACTTTACAACACCCTGTGAATGCTCGTCATGGCGCAAGCCGTGTATACATGCAACCTGCTTCAGAAGGTACTGGCGTAATTGCTGGTGGCGCTATGCGTGCTGTTCTTGAAGCTGCAGGTGTACATAACGTACTTGCTAAATGTTATGGTTCTACAAATGCTGCTAACGTAGTAAACGCAACTTTCAAAGGTTTGCGTGATATGACTTCTCCTGAGAAAGTCGCTGCGAAACGTGGTCTTTCAGTAGAACAAATTCAAGGGTAATCAATCATGAAAACGATTAAAGTTACCCAGACTAAATCTTCTTCGCATCGTTTAAAAAATCATAAACTTTGCCTTCAAGGTTTAGGTCTGCGTCGTATTGGTCATACTGTAGAAGTGCAAGATACGCCTTCTAACCGTGGTATGGTCAACAAAGTTTACTATATGGTTAGTGTAGAGGAATAAGCCATGACTCTGCGTTTGAATGAACTTGCGCCTGCAGAAGGTGCAAAACGTGAAAATCGTCGTCTAGGCCGTGGTATCGGTTCTGGCGTTGGTAAGACTGGTGGCCGCGGTGTCAAAGGTCAAAACTCACGTAAAAGTGGTGGTACTCGTCCAGGCTTTGAAGGCGGTCAAACAGCGTTATATCGTCGTTTGCCTAAATTCGGCTTCACTAGTCAAATCGCTTTGAAAACTGCTGAAGTACGTTTGTCTGAGTTGAATAAAGTTGAAGGTGATGTTGTTAGCCTAGAAACTTTGAAAGCTGCGAATGTTGTTCGTCGTGACCAAATTCGTGCTCGCATCGTTCTTTCTGGTGAAATCACTCGCGCATTCACTATTCAAGGTGTTGTGTTGACTAAAGGCGCTAAAGCTGCTGTTGAAGCTGCTGGCGGTAAAGTCGAGGAGTAATCTCGAGTGTCTATGACTCCTAGTTCTTCAGGTCATGTAAACATGATGAAAGGCCAACCATTTCATGTGAAATACCGTGAAATTATTCGTCGATTAATGTTTTTGATTGGCGCGTTGTTGGTCTTTCGACTAGGAGCGCATATTCCGTTGCCGGGGATTGATAATGTAGCGCTAGCACAGTTTTTTAAAGCTAATGAAGGTACCTTCTTAGGTTTATTTAACATGTTCTCTGGTGGTGCATTAGAACGCATGTCGATTCTAGCGTTAGGAATTATGCCGTACATTTCTGCATCGATTATCGTGCAGTTGATGTCTACCGTAATTCCTTCGCTGGAAGCTTTGAAAAAAGAAGGCGAGCAAGGCAAACGTAAGATCAATCAATATACGCGTTATGGCACCTTATTTCTTGCACTTGTGCAGGGTATAGGGATGTGTGCTGGCTTGATTAGTCAAGGTATTACCTTAACGTCAGGCTTGGCATTTTATGTTCCAGCATTAACTTCGTTAGTTGCAGGAACAATGTTCTTGATGTGGTTGGGCGAGCAAATTACCGAACGTGGTGTTGGTAATGGTATCTCAATGATCATTTTTGCGGGTATTGTGGCAGGTTTGCCAAATCTCGTGATTCAGTCGTTAACGTCTGTACAAAATGGTCAGGGTAGTTTAATCGGGTTGGTTGTTTTCGGTTTATTATCGTTGGCAGTCTTAGCAGCGATTGTGTTTATTGAAAAAGCACAACGTCGTATTCCTGTAAACTACGCACAAAAACAGCAAGGGCGTCGTGTGTTTACTGCACAGCAAACACATTTGCCGTTAAAAATTAACATGGCAGGTGTAATTCCAGCGATTTTTGCAAGCTCATTGTTATTATTTCCAGCGAGCTTGGGACAATGGTTAGGAAGTGCTGATCCAAATGCAGGGATTGTGAAGCGTAGCCTACAAGATCTGGCATTGGTGTTATCGCCTGGACAGCCGTTGTATTTAATGCTTTTCGGTGCGTTAATTATCTTCTTCTGTTATTTCTATACCGCGCTAGTTTTTAGCCCGAAAGAAGTATCAGAGAATTTAAAGCGTAGCGGAGCATATGTACCTGGCATCCGCCCAGGTGAGCAAACGGCTCGTTATTTAGATCATATTCTTAACCGTTTGACCTTTATTGGTGCAATCTACATTACCGTAGTATGTTTAATGCCTATGGTTCTACAAAGTTCGTTCGGTATTCCATTCCATTTGGGTGGGACATCGTTACTGATTGTAGTGGTAGTAGTAATGGACTTTATGGCGCAACTCCAAGCGCACCTTACGTCGCATCAGTATGATAATCAAACGTTAATGAGAAAAACGACTGCTCATCCTAAGGGATAAGCGCACTTAGAAGGTTTCATCATGAAAGTACAAGCTTCTGTAAAGAAAATTTGTGGTAGCTGTAAAGTTATCCGTCGTAATGGGGTTATTCGCGTAATTTGTAGCGCAGAACCTCGTCATAAGCAGCGTCAAGGTTAATTTAATTAAGACCTGTTGATTTCAGTAGGCTAATTAGGTTATTATCCGCCCCTCAAGATTTTTGTGGGGCGGTTGATTATCTTGACTGCCTTTTTGGAGAAAATTGAATGGCTCGTATTGCCGGTGTAAACATTCCGGATAACAAGCATGCTGTTATCTCTCTCACGTATATTTTTGGTGTAGGTCGCCACACTGCTAAGAACATCTTGGCTGCTGTAGGTATTACTGAAACTACAAAAATCCGTGAATTAGATGATGCTCAGCTTGATGCGATTCGTGCAGAAGTTGCTAAGGTTCCGACCGAAGGTGATTTACGTCGCGAAATTTCCATGAACATTAAACGTTTAATGGATTTAGGCTGCTACCGCGGTCTTCGTCATCGTCGCAGCTTGCCTGTCCGTGGACAACGCACCAAAACTAACGCACGTACCCGTAAAGGTCCGCGCAAACCGATTAAGAAATAAGATTTCTGGAAGCTAAAAGATGGCTAAAGATACTCGCGCACGCAAGAAGGTCACTCGTACCGTCTCTGAAGGTGTCGCACACATTCACGCTTCTTTTAATAACACCATTGTTACGATTACCGATCGTCAAGGTAATGCATTGGCTTGGGCTACCTCAGGTGGACAAGGCTTCCGTGGATCACGTAAATCAACACCGTTTGCTGCTCAGGTAGCTGCTGAAGTTGCTGGTAAAGCTGCTTTAGATTACGGTTTGAAAAACTTGGACGTCCTTGTAAAAGGTCCTGGTCCTGGTCGTGAATCTGCGGTTCGTGCATTAGGTGCAGTGGGTTATAAAATTAACAGCATTACCGATGTGACTCCAATTCCGCACAACGGTTGCCGTCCACCTAAAAAACGTCGCGTGTAAGGAGAAACATTCATGGCTCGTTATATTGGTCCAAAATGCAAACTCTCTCGCCGCGAAGGGACAGACCTGCAATTAAAATCTGGCGTTAAACCGTTTGACGTTAAGACTAAAAAACATGCTAAAGCTCCTGGCCAACACGGCGGAGCTCGTGGTAGTAAACAATCTGAGTACTCACTACAATTACGTGAAAAACAAAAAGTACGTCGTATGTACGGTGTGTTAGAGCGTCAATTTAGTAACTACTACAAAGAAGCTGCTCGTGTGAAAGGCGCAACAGGTGAAAACTTGTTGAAATTGCTTGAAAGCCGTCTTGATAACGTTGTTTATCGCATGGGTTTTGGTTCTACACGTGCAGAAGCTCGTCAGTTAGTATCTCACCGTAGCATCACTTTGAACGGTCGTCGTGTTAACATTGCATCTATCCAAGTTAAAGCTGGTGATGTAATTGCAGTACACGAAGGCGCTAAACAACAATTACGTATTAAAAACGCAATTGAATTAGCTGCTCAACGTGGTATCCCTGCTTGGATGGAAATTGACCATTCTAAGTTAGAAGGTACGTTTAAAGCTGCACCAGATCGTTCTGATTTACCTGCTGAAATCAACGAAAGCTTGATTGTAGAATTGTATTCTAAATAATCCTTGAGGTAGCAATAAATGACGCGTACTGCAAACGAGTTTCTAACTCCGCAAGCGATCAAGGTCGAAGCGGTAAGCGGGACCTCGGCAAAAGTGATTCTGGAACCTTTAGAGCGTGGCTTTGGTCATACTCTAGGTAATGCTTTACGTCGCATTCTATTGTCTTCTTTACCTGGCGCTGCTGTGGTTGAAGTAGAAATAGAAGGGGTCGAGCACGAGTACAGTACTTTAGAAGGCTTGCAGCAGGACATCGTCGAGCTCTTGCTGAACCTAAAAGGATTGTCTATTAAGCTGTTCGATCAAAACGAAGCATATTTGACATTAGAGAAACAAGGGGCAGGTGACGTAACTGCAGCTGACCTTCGTTTACCTCACAATGTTGAAGTGGTTAACCCTGATCATTTAATCGGTACTTTGAGTTCTACAGGTTCATTAAAAATGCGCCTTAAAGTTTCTCAAGGTCGTGGTTATGAAACATCTGACTCACGTTTCCCAGAAGGTGAAACACGTCCTGTAGGTCGTTTACAGTTAGATGCATCTTATAGCCCAATCAAACGTGTTTCATACACAGTAGAAAATGCTCGTGTTGAACAACGTACCGATCTTGATAAGTTAGTGATTGATCTTGAGACTAACGGAACTGTTGATCCAGAAGAAGCAATCCGCAAAGCGGCAACAATCTTGCAACAACAAATTGCAATTTTTGTTGATCTTCAGAAAGATCAAACTCCTGTTGCTCAAGAGCCTCGCGAAGAAGTTGACCCAATCTTGCTTCGTCCAGTAGATGATCTCGAGCTAACTGTTCGTTCTGCTAACTGTTTGAAGGCAGAAAATATTTACTACATTGGTGATCTTGTTCAACGTACTGAAGTTGAGTTGTTAAAAACTCCTAACTTAGGTAAAAAATCGTTAACAGAGATCAAAGATGTTTTGGCATCGAAAGGTTTACAACTCGGCATGCGTTTAGAGAACTGGCCACCAGCTAGTCTCCGTATGGATGACCGTTTTGCCTATCGTAGCCGTTAATTAAGTAGGACTATCACCATGCGTCATCGTAATAGTGGTGTGAAATTAGGCCGTACCAGCAGCCACCGTAAGGCGTTGTTCCAAAATTTAACAAATGCTTTAGTTGAGCACGAGTTAATTAAAACAACTCTACCTAAAGCGAAAGAACTTCGCCGCGTTGCTGAGCCTTTAATCACTTTAGCTAAAAACGATACAGTAGCAAACCGTCGTTTAGCGTTTGCTCGTACTCGTTCTGCAGCAACTGTTGGTAAATTATTTACCGTTCTTGGCCCTCGTTACAAAGAACGTAACGGCGGTTATCTTCGTGTTCTTAAAGCGGGCTTCCGTGCAGGTGATGCTGCACCGATGGCTTACGTTGAACTCGTTGACCGTGAAGTAAAATAATACTTCTACGTGTAGAACAGTCAGTTGTTCCAAAAAGGCCGGTGTAATAACCGGCCTTTTTTATTATTTTTTTTAATTAATTTTGAGCATAATTTTAAATCGAGTATTCTGCTAAATTAGGTCGCATGACTATAAAAATTCAAATAGACAAATATGTTAAGTATTGAGATTAAAATTCTAGGTATGAACGAGCTGAATGATTTTAGAACCATCAGACTTTCAGCATTAGCAAAAGCCCCTGAAATGTTTGGTTCTACTTACAGTATAGAAGTAGTGAAGCCTTTAAATTTTTTTGAAAATTGCTTATCAGGTTCAACGATCTTCGGGGTTTATCACAAAGACAAAATCATCGGTTTAGCGACTTTAACGCGAGAACTTGGCATAAAGCTTTCTCATAAGGCTCATTTATCCAGCGTATTTATTGAGCCTGAATTTCAAAGACGAGGCATAGCCAATAGATTGCTCATGACTGTTATTGAACACAGCAAAGACCATCTAGAACAAATTTTACTGATTGTCGCTGATGATAATCAGCCAGCGATCAAGCTTTATCAAAAGTTTGGCTTCCAAGCGTATGGGGTAGAGTCAAAAGCATTAAAAAATAATGCAGAATATACGGATGAGCTTTTGATGAAACTTTTCTTACTCTAAACACATTTGTACAATTTGTTTGATAGCAGACTTACGATCTGTGCAAGCATCTATTTCTATAGCGCTTCTTATACAGGTCATTCCCTGAAGTCATCTAAGCGAATGTTTTTCAAGTAATAGATTTATTTTCTTAAATACTGTTCCCCATCTAATCTTAAACAGAATAGCTCTCTAAGTATTTCGTGTGCGCATACAATTTTGTTGTTCTACTACGCTTTTGAAAAACAAATCCAAGTGAAAATCTCTGGATTTTTTAGTACTCTTTTTTCTAAAAATGTCCCGAAGTGATATGAAAAAACCGATGAATGACCAAACTTGACATTGCGTATTGTCAAATTTGTGCTTTAATAAAGTCATGGTTTATACAGGGTATAAAAAAAATGGAAAAGCAAGTTGATGTATTAATTATTGGTGCAGGTATCTCTGGGATTGGGTTAGCTGTACATCTCTCAAAGAATTGCCCACAACGCAAATTCGAAATCTTAGAGCGTCGTGATAGTTTTGGCGGAACATGGGATTTATTCCGTTACCCTGGTATTCGCTCTGACTCAGATATGTCAACGTTTGGTTTTAATTTTAAACCATGGGCAAAAGATAAAGTATTGGCAAGTGGTGCTGAGATTAAAGGTTATTTAAGCGATGTCATCAGTGAAAATCAGTTAAAAGAGAAAATTCACTTCGGTCATCGTGTATTGTCTGCAAACTACGATTCTGCAAAGAAAAAATGGGCTGTAGAAATCGAAGACAGCAATAAGAAAAAACAAACTTGGTCAGCAAACTTTGTGATGGGTTGTACGGGTTACTATAACTATGATCAAGGTTATGCACCGAAATTCCCGAAACAAGAAGATTTCAAAGGCCAATTGATCCACCCACAACACTGGCCTGAAAACCTAGATTACACAGGTAAGAAAGTCGTTATTATTGGTAGTGGTGCAACAGCGATTACCCTTGTTCCTTCAATGGTGAAAGGTGGAGCAGGGCATGTGACCATGTTACAACGCTCACCTTCTTATATTGCGACGATTCCGTCAATTGACTTTATTTATGAAAAAACGCGTAAATTTATGTCTGAGAAAACAGCTTATAAATTTACTCGTGCACGTAACATTGGGATGCAGCGCGGTATTTATGCGTTAGCGCAAAAATATCCAAAAACAGTACGTCGTTTATTGTTGAAAGGTATTGAGTTGCAGTTAAAGGGTAAAGTGGATATGAAACACTTTACACCGAGCTACAACCCTTGGGATCAACGTTTATGTGTCGTGCCAGATGGTGATTTGTTTAAGGCGTTGCGTGAAGGTCATGCCAATGTTGAAACGGATCAAATTGAGAAGTTCACGGCAAATGGTATCCAGTTGAAGTCTGGTAAACATCTTGAAGCTGATATTGTGATTTCTGCAACAGGTTTGGAAATCCAGATTCTAGGTGGCGTGAAGGGCACAATTGATGGCAAACCAATGGATACGTCTCAACACATGCTTTATCAAGGTGTGATGGTGAGTGATGTACCAAACATGGCAATGATCATTGGTTATATCAATGCATCGTGGACATTGAAGGTTGATATTGCTGCGGACTATATTTGTCGTTTGATCAATCACATGGACAAAAATGGTTATGACGAAGTGATTGCACATGCAGATCCAGCATTGCGTGAGCAAGATACGATCATGGGTAAAATGTCTTCTGGTTATATTGCACGTGCAGCAGATGTGATGCCAAAACAAGGTAAAAAAGCACCGTGGAAAATCACCAATAACTATCTTGCAGATCGTAAAGATTTGAAAGATGCTAAATTTAGCGATGAAGTTTTACAGTTCCACAAACGTGGTGATCAAGCTGATCGTAAGCCTAAGCTTGTATCATAATTACTGAACTGAATATCTTAAAACCCTATGTCAATGCATAGGGTTTTTTTATTTTAAAGAGGGTTTTAATCATGCAAATATCGCGTATATTGAGCAAATTATAAAATTCAGATTAGGGATAGTTTGATGAAAAAACTCATCATTGTGGGGATACTCTTATCGAGTAGCATAGCTTTTGCTGATGATATAAAACAAAAGGAAACCATTGCACAAAAACTGGTCTCAGTGGATGGCACTGAACAAGGGTTGCAAAACACCGATAAAATGATTCTAGAGCAAATCCGTATGCGTTTGCCGAAGGATCTACCCGAAAGTTTTTATACCGATTTGAGCAAAAATCTGAATAGTGAACAGCGTAAGCAGTTTATTGTTCAACGTTATGTAGAAAGTTTTAGTCAGAAAGAGTTACAGGCCGCTTTGACTTTCTATCAATCTGTAGAGGGGAAGGCGTGGGCAAAGAAGGCCAGTGATGTAGGCAGTGAAGTGGCGCATTTCACCACACAAAATGCGCGTACTGCGCTGAATACCACTATGCAACAATATATTGACAACCCTAAAGTGAAGCAACTGATGGCAAGGATGAATCCACCGCCAGTGCAAACTGCTGAAAAAGCTGAATCGAAATAAATAGAAAAAGGGATCGTGCATCGAAGTACGATCCCTTTTCTCTATTGATATTTAGAGGGTACGGGAAATCAGTTCTTTCATGATTTCATTGGTACCTGCATAGATACGGTTAGCGCGGTTGTCGATATAAGCACGTGCAATCGGATATTCCAACATATAGCCATAGCCACCATGCAGCTGTAAGCAGTCATCGACGACTTTTGAGAACATATCTGAAATTTTGTATTTCGCAGCTGCCGCAGCATCCACCCCTAAGTTTTCTTCAAGCTGTAGTTCCATACAACGATCTAAATAAGTACGGCAGAAATCAATTTCTGTGCGTAATTCTGCCAGTTTAAAGCGAGTATTCTGGAAAGTTCCAATTGCTTTACCAAATGCTTTACGGTCTTTGGTGTATTGCACGGTATGTGCAAAAGCTGCTTCAGCACCTGCTTGGCAGATAATCGCGACCAGCATACGTTCCCAGGCGAGCTCTTTCATTAACATGATAAAGCCCATGCCTTCCATACCTAATAAGTTTTCTTTAGGAACACGGACATTATCAAAGAACAGTTCACAGGTATCTTGGCCTTTCATCCCAATTTTATTCAGTGGTTTACCTTTGCTGAAACCTGCGCGATCTGCTTCTACAATCAGCAGGGATAAGTTTGCTGAACCCTTTTCATTGTTTCCAGTTTTACAAACGACAATCGCCATGTCGCAAAGGTAGCCATTAGTGATAAATATTTTAGAACCATTAATCACATATTCATCGCCATCCAATACTGCTGTCGTGCGAACCGCTTGTAGGTCTGAACCTGTACCTGGTTCAGTCATGGCAATTGCTGTAACTGCTTCACCCGTTGCCATTTTGGTTAACCAATGCAGTTTTTGCTCTTCATTACCGAAGTTATTGATATAGTTGGCAACGATGTCAGAATGCAAAGAAAAACCCGTGCTGGAATCCATGGCATAGGCTTGTTCTTCGATGAGAATCATACTGTAAAGACGATCTACACCCGAACCACCGTATTGTTCTGGCATGGTGGTACAGAGCAGACCAAGTGCCCCTGCCTTATTCCATAAATCACGATCTACATGTTGTTGTGTTTCATATTTTTCAATATTGGGAACAACTTCTTTCTCATAGAATTTACGGACCGTTTCGCGGAACGCTTCATGGTCTGAAGTAAACAGTTTGCGTGGGAGCATGTTTGGAATTGGACGAATAGCACCTGATTGCATTTGTTATTTTTCCCTAGTGTGTTGGATTTAAATCATCTATATCACCATACAAGAAATCGAAAATATTGAACAATGTGATCAATGCTCAATTTGATTGATGTATTTGGTCACTTGGGAAAATTCTCTAAGAACTTCATCGGGGAGATCGGGTACACTATGGGGAAATTGTTGCATTGCGGAGCCAATAATGTCTGATGAAATGACACTGGAAGAGCGTAAGGTTGTGTATCGTGCACGTCGCGGTTTAAAAGAAATCGATGTGTATTTTGATCCTTATGTTAAAAACCACTACCTGACAGCAGATATCGCTGAAAAGGCATTATTTGCAGAGTTGGTCGATCAGGAAGATCCAGATTTGTTGGATTGGTTTATGGAGGTTGGAGAACCGCCTCGTGCAGAATTAAAAGATTTTATTTTAAAATTAAAACACTATGTCCATGGCTAATGGTGTTTTTGAGTTGCAGCGCAGTCGTTTTGCGATTGTATTGCAACTCATGATTTTCATTGCCATTCTAAGTTTAAGCTATGTCTTGCTTGCATTATGGATTTGGCTGCTGTGCATCTGCATGATGGCAGTTGCTTGGGTCTTATTTCTAAAACGACCTCAAATTAAAAGCTTTGAATACTTGGATCATCAAGAGTGTTCATTTGAATTTTCTGCTCCAGCCTTAGCGATCCAGCGCAGACAAATTGTCAAAATATTAGATCATCACGCTTATATCACGCTGTACTTTGCTCATCCTAAACAACCACCTTGCGTAATTTGGTGGGATCAATTATCACATTTGCAGTGGAAAAAGCTAAAATTACGCGCAAAACTGGCATAATTGTTTGACAATTCTACAACTGTATAAAATTAATAAAAATATAAATTTCAGCAATTTGATTAAAATTAAGCTTTATTTTGTTTAAATTGTTAGATTAAATACTCTAAAAAATCGTGAAAATTATGATTGTCAGACAATCTGGCAATCAACGCTGAGTTATTTTCGTTAAAGTACAAACACCAACGTAAAGTATGGTGGAGGTCCAAAATGGAAATTCCAACATGGTCGTTTCTGGTGGTCGCAATCATTTTTGCGATTGTAATAGGAAGAGCAGGAACTTTACTCAGGGAATTTCTTGAATCACGCCAACCTCAAGTTGTAGTGACCAAGAGAAAGAGATTGAAAGTGTCATCAATATATCACTCTCCCGTGAATATCGATGATGAACGCCAATCTAGTATCTATCAAAAGTAGATACGAAAAGTGTAGGAGGTCTCTATGGAGATTTCAATGTGGATGTTTCTGGTAATTGCGATCGTTATGGCGATTGTAGTAGGAAGAGCTGGAACATTACTCAAGGATTATTTTCAACAAAACTAAAATATAAAGAGTTTCACGATTTTACCAGTTAATAAGTAGCATGTGCTGAACCGTCGCAATGCTACTTTTTTTTGCCTGAAATTTCTGTATTGCTGCGTAGCTGTCAATTCTTTCATCTGTGAATTATGTCAAAATGTCCTCGTTAAATTAGAGCAATTACTCTTTAATTCAAGTATTGCATCTGATAATGTACAGCTAAAAGGAAAAAACAAATTATTAGAGGGACAGGAAGTATGTCTAAACTCCAGAAAATTGGGCAGGGTGTGGCGGTTGCAGTATTAACAACATCAATGCTGTCAGGATGCTCATATGTGATTAAAACTGGTGCCAATGTTGCACTTGGTTTTGGTGAAAAGCATATCGTTCCACCGATTTTGTCGATGGATGATGCTGAAATGGTATGTAACTCAGGTAATGCTTTAACGCCTGCAGTGATGTCAACCAAAGATATGGGTGCTGATCCGACGCGTATGGCGGTATTGCTTTATACAGCAGCTGGTGTGTGTGCCGAGAATCAAGCCCTAGAAGCAGAATTACGTTATTTGCGTGCCTCTAAAGCGGGGCAAGTGTCTGAAGCGCAAGATGCGCGTATTGAGCAGAAGCGTTGGGCTGCGATTGCTGCTGAACGTCAATATGCAGGTTATCAACTTTTTGCGAATCGCTGGGAAACCAAATACAAATATAAATTAGGCGATTCATGCCCAACCATGCGTAATGATTTAGATCAAACCGTTTATTTACTGGGTATGGTGAGTGGTCTTCAAGCCATGACCAATGATATTAACTCGGGCGGTGCGATCAATGTCCCTAAAGATATTGCAGGGATTGTTGAACGCGGCATGGCGTGCTTGGATAATGAAAAATTCTGGGGCGCACCAATGGCGACTCGCGCCGTGATCTGGACCTTATTACCAGGTGCAGGTGATGGAAAGCCTGAACCGTATGCCACTATGAAGCAATCTATGGCAATCGGCGAGAAAAAAGGTGTACGTTTAGCGCATGCACTTTATGCAGTTGCTGCACAAGCCAGCGGTGATGATGCAAAACTGCGTGATGCTTTCCGTTCATATGCTGCAGCAACAGGTGAGGATAAGCCTGCTAACCCACAATTCAGATTGATTGATAAAATGGCGGGCTTGATGGTCCGTGGTATTGCAGATCGTTATTGGACTGAAAATACCGGTGTGAGAGCGAGTGATGAAGGTCTGACTTCATTCTGGGATGATAAACAAGAAAGCTCAGCAGAGTTAGATTCATTGTTTGATGGTGGTGGCGATGCCGCACCTGCACCAGCTCAAGATGAATCAGCGCCAGCATCAGAAACACCAGCACAGTAACCTGAATTAAACGACCTTTTATATTTGAAACATCTAAACTTGTAAAAGGTCTGTTTTTTAAGAGGTGGTAGATAAATGAAAGATCAAATATGGATAAGGAAAGTCATTTTGATCGCGATATGTATTTCCATATCGGCTTGTCTACAAGTGTTTGCAGATCATTTTATTTATTGGAGACCCAGTCTACTGACTGAGTTTTGGCGGTTATGGACTGCGCATTGGGTACATGTGGGTTGGATTCATTTCTTGCTGAATATGTTGGCATTTGCATGTTTACCATTTATTTTTCCTCATGTACGCAATTGGCATCTGTGGGCTTTGCTGTTGCTACTTCCCCCATTCATTAGTTTAGTTTTTTATTTCTATTTGCCTTATATTGATGCTTATGCAGGCCTTTCAGGGGTTTTGCATGGTTTATATACCGCAGTCGGATTGGTGTATTTGCAATATAAGAATGAACGTAAATTTGCAATGTTAGTGTTGGCACTGATCGCTGCGAAACTGATCTGGGAAAACTCTTTTGGACAAACAGGAACGGCTCAGCTCATTGGTAGCCCCGTACTGACAGAAGCGCATCTGATTGGTGCAATTGGTGGTGTGATATGTGGTTTAAGCTATTTATTGATAAGAAGGAAAACAGAGAACATATAAATTGATAAAAATAACCAACAATAAAGTGATTGCAGTCATTCTTTTTTGAAAAAGTTTGCTGCAAATTTAATCGGTTTAAAAGGGATTGGTTAAGAAGAGGGTAAATTCATTTATCTATCAACCATGGACATCGCATGATTCAACATCTTTGGATGGATGTTGATAACAATAAACTGGAATAGACATGCAAAATGATCAAGAGAATAAATCCGGATTAGCCCGGTTAGGCTATATCTGGAATGATTGGATATCAACATTCATCATTCTTGCTTTGTTGCTAATGACTTTGCTTATTGGTACAGGCGAGATGATTCACGGTCAGATGCTTCGTATGGGGGAGCGTCTGTATGGTGATCAAACAACAGGGATGCAGTACTCATTTTTACGTGCGGAACCTGAAAAACCATCTTGTGATCGACATCCTAACATTGATGCACAAGTTCAAGAGCAGATGAAAGCCAATGCTGCCGATGAATTTGCCAGTATGTTTGGTGCGGCTTCTGAATCTGATGTGCGTGCATCATTGCTCGCGGCTCAGCAACAATGTGAAGAAAAATATCAATTCTATGATAAAGCAATGAAGCACTTGGAAGCTCATCCAAGCATTCGTACTTATCGTAAAGTTGAAACCACCTTCTTCGGTATCTTTAAACTAGGATCTGAAAACCAAACTGTTATTTTATTAATCATGGTGTTGTTTGCTTCGATTACAGCATCTTTGCGTTATCACCATATTGGTTTGCGTGCACCAAAAACTAAAATTGACTTCCGTGTTTATTCGGCGTTGATGGTTGCAGGTAATGCTTTACTCAGTTATTCAGTGATTAGCCAATACCACTCGGTATTGAATTCTGGGGTCGAGGTTGCGGGTAAAACAGCTGTCTTGTATTGGTTGTGGATTGCACTGTTTGTATCGCTGACCATTATCAGTATTTTCCAGTTTATCTTTATTCCAAAAACTGCACAGCCGAAAGGTAACTTTGGTTTAGCTTTACTCAGTGTGCCACTGTATGCCTTCATGTCCTTGGTGACAGGGATTGTATTTACCTTCTTCATGGATTATCCGATGGGGCAAGGGATTTACTTAGGTATCTTGGTTGAGTTCTCGGGGATTTTCTTAAATCTTGCATTGTTTATTTGGGCAGGTATGTTGCTCACTCAAACACGTGTGATGGATTTATTCTTAAACATCCTACGTCCATGGAACTTGGCACCTGAAACACTAACGTGGTTAATCTTGATTGCAGCAGCGATTCCAACAGCATATACAGGTGCTTCTGGTATTTTCGTTATTGCAGCGGGTGCGATCATCTATAAAGAAGTCTGGAACTCTGGTGCACGTCGTCAATATGCACTAGCTGTATCTGCGATGTCAGGTTCTTTGGGTGTGGTCATTCGTCCATGCTTGCTTGTGATCTTGATTTCGATGCTGGACAGCCGTCATGTGACCTCTACAGAATTATTTGATCATGGTATCTATGTATTCTGGTTAACAGCATTCATTTTCCTTGGTGTTTCTTTAATTCTTGCTGAAGAAAAATTCCGTGTGAACTCGCCTAAAATTGCAGTTCCTGGCATGTTGCGTGCGTGTGTACCTGTGATTCCTTATGTGATCATTGGTTTTGCCGTTGTGATGTTCTATAAGCTTGCTTTAGATACATCGATCAATGAATTCACTGCACCGATGATTTTACCGTTGGTGTTGATTGCAATGATCTTGTTTGACAAGTTGTTTTCAGCAAAACTTGCACCTGCACCAGTCGTTGATGCCAAGCATGAAGCACTGGTTCGTGAGCATGAAAAGAAATCAGAATTCTTGAAATCACATGATCCACATGGCAGTAAGAGCTTTGGTTTTGGTGGTGCATTACGTTTTGCAACCTCAGAAACGGTTGGACATATCGGTGCATTGATTCTGCTTATGGCATTATCTGCAAGTGTTGGTGGTTTAATCGAGCGTGCTGAAGTGGTTGAGTTATTACCGACACACTTAGGTAATATCTATATTTCACTTGCCTTTATTGCGCTGTTACTTGCCATTATTGGTATGACAACAGATCCATTTGGTGCGGTGATTTTAGTTGCTGCAACGGTTGCACCTGTGGCCTACGAGAATGGTATCCATCCGATCCACTTCTGGATGATCGTATTGGTTGCATTCGAATTCGGTTATGTAACGCCGCCAGTTGCCTTAAACCACTTGCTGACGCGACTCTCCGTCGGGGATGAAGAGGTTACGGCCGCCGATAAGGAAGCGAAAGAGAAATACACCAGTTTCTACTTCCGTTATGAGCGTTGGTTATTGCCGATTATCGTATTGTTCTCATCTTTGGTGTTGGTGACATATGCGCCGTATATCTTCCAAATGTTTGGTTGGTATAAACACTAACTCTTGAAACTAAAAAAGCACCTTCGGGTGCTTTTTTAGTTTCAACATGACTTAAGAAAAATTATTTGAAAAGCTATTTTAGATAATCTTCTGATCTCTTAAAGCTTGTAATAGTTCTCCAATATTTGAAGAAATCGCTGAGCGGACAGCCTCAGAGTCTGTTCCTGCTGATGTTTTTGGTGCCGCTTTATGTGTTTTGATGGTGTTCTTATAAATTATTTTTCCGCTTTTGGTGACTGAATAATCGATGTCTAAATAGAAGTCGACTTCTACAAAGCCAATCCAATTATATTCAAATTTTTGAACATCTCCGGAGATTTTGAGATCTGCATCTTGGTTTGGGTTAAATCCTGAGGCAATTAATTCTTTAGTTAAAGATGATTTTAATAATATATCTGCTTTATCAGACATATACATGCTTCCAATCGCCGCTGTTGGTTTTTGAAACTCATTTTGTTTAACTAAACCTTTCTCAGCGGGGATATATTTGAATACACCAACACTGATATCACCTTGTCCTCGAATAGATGGAGAGGCAATGTAGTTAATAGGCATTGTGGTGGAACAGCCAGAAATAATTAAAGCTGCCCCGATTAATGAAGTTAAAAATATTTTTTTCATTAGATATTTCCAATTGTTATAAAGTCGCACAATTTATCAAAAGGTTTAATCAAATAATAGGTGATCTTTCTATTAAAGATTCTTGATATATAAAGAATTGGCTTATTTAAGTAATTTCTTTCTTTGCGTTAATGGGCTACATAACAAAATTGCCAAAAGGATAATGCCGAAACCGATCAGGCTAGAAAGATCAGGGACTTCATTCCAAAGCAAAAAGCCCCAGATTCCTGCGAAGATAATCGCAACATAATTGACGGGTGCAATTTGTCCTGCAGGAGCAAGACGATAGGCATGAGACATAAAAATCTGGCTGACATTGGCCAGTACACCAGCTGCAATTAGAAAAAACAGTTCATGTAAATGGTAAGGCCGCCAGACCCAAAACATCGGAATCACGGACAAGAGTGAACCAATAAAGCAGAAATAAAATACGATGCGTTCAGGCGGTTCAGTTTGGGTGAGTGCACGTACTGTGACAAAGGCCATCGATGCCAATAAACTCGAACTGATACCTACGATTGAAATCCAATTCAGTAAACCTTGATCAGGTTTTGCCACACAGAACACGCCAATAAAACCCAAGCCCGCCGCAAATAGCATCGCCGTAGTGACTTTTTCTTTGAGGAACAGCCACGCGATTAAAGGAATAAAAATCGGCGAGGAATAGGTAAATACCATGGCATTGGAAAGCTTTAAATGGGCAATGGCATAGAAGAATCCATACATGGCTGCGAGTCCAACGATACTGCGCCATGTATGCATCCAGAGTTTTTCTGTTTTTACAAAGCTTGTTCCTTGCTTCAAAATAAAAGGGAGGAACAGAATCAGCCCGACCACATTGCGGAAAAATACAATGGTGTAGTTATCTACGGTATGTGAGGCGTAACGAATACAGATTCCCATCACTGAAAAAAGCAGAGCAGAAAGGGTGAGACAACCAATCGCGAGGAAAAGGTTGCGATTGGAGTGAGGCGTGTCCATAGTGATTATTGTATTGGGGGAGTATGCCTATTTTATGCCTCTACGCAGAGGAAAGGAATGCAAATTCACCTGAATACCTCAAACAGAGGCTCAAGTATATGTTTCAGAAAACTGTTTGAGATAGTCGCTCGGTGTCATGCTGGTTTCACGCTTAAACATGGCACTAAACGCGCTTGGGCTGTCATAACCCAAGTCTAGTGCGACATTTAATACGGGCTTGTTCATGCCCAAGTCAATCATGGCTTGCATGAGTTTGGCTTGGCGGACCCAATGGGAAAAATGGAGTCCAGTTTCTCTTTGAAAATGACGCGCCAGCGTTTTACTACTCATATGTAGTTGCTCTGCGGTATCTTCTAGGTTCCACTCCAGCGCTAAATTATCTTTAATTCTTTGGCATAGCTGCTGAAGTTTTGGATTCTGAGGATCAGGTAGATTGAAGGCGAGCGTGGGCAATAACCGAACTTCATCTAAAATCAGTTGCAGTAGTCGTTCATTACGGCTATTCGTCTGAATACTCGTCCGTATTTGCATGGCACTGCTCATCAACTCTCTTAATAAGGCGGGAATTGCAACGACGCGACATTGATCTAGCGTATTGGTTTGAGGTGAGACCTCGATAAAAACGCCTCGGGCTTTGACATCACCACTACTGAGTAGGGCATGTGGTTTTTGCGCAGGAATCCAGACACCACGCCCAGGTGGAGTAATCCAGATCCCTTCATGGGTCTGAACACGGATCACACCCGATAGCGTATGAATTAATTGGATTCGATCATGGCTATGCCAATCTTCAATATGTCCATGTGGGTAGTTTTCAGAAAATGCATACACTGGATAATCTAAGAATCCATGTTCAAAGTTCTTGCCCATCTCAAGTCTCTCAAACCTATTGTCTTTTTCTCGGTAGAAGTCGTCTTATTATCGAGAAACGATGATTCGATTATTTTTTAGCATGATTGATACTGCAATGTATAGGTCTCGTTCATGTTTCAGAAAGCTTATTTTTATCCATTATTCGCCATTTTATTTTGGGCGGGAAATGTCGTGGTCTCCAAAATGGCAAGTCATGCTATTTCTCCTGTGGCGATTACTTTTTATCGTCTGGTACTGGCGCTTACTGTGATGAGTACTTTTGTGCTGATTCCAGTCTGGAAAAATCGGAAGACGATTCAGCAATATTGGAAGCAATTGGCGCTGGGAGGTTTTCTTTCGGTGTCTTTATTTCAGTTTTTGTCTTATCAAGCGGCAGCGACCACCACCGCAACCAATATGGCGATTGTGACTGCATTGATTCCGTTACTGACCATGATCCTGAGTAGTTTAATGCTGAAAGATCGTATCAGTTATGGCATGTTGTTTGGTGGCGCTTTATCTTTCTATGGCATTTTGTACTTGCTGAGTCATGGTTCAATTGTTGATATTTGGCAGCAAGGTGTTCATTTGGGTGATGGCTTAATGTTGATTGCAGCAGCAGGCTATGCTTTATATGGCGTGTTGCTGAAACGCTGGAAAATGCCGATCCCTGCTTGGCAATCTAACTTCGTACAATCCAGTTTTGCCATTATATATGTATTGCCATTTTTTATATTTTTGCCTGCCAAAGACATACAGTTGAACCAACAGACTATTCCTCTGATTGTATATGCCAGTATTTTTTCTTCGGTGTTGTTGTCTTATTTTTGGATTGAAGGAGTGAGACATTTAGGGCCGAATCGCAACAGTATTTTTATGAATTTACTGCCGTTGTTTACCGCCATGATCGCAGTGGCATTATTGGGGGAACATTTGCAGATGTTTCATTATATTGGTGGGGGATTAACCTTAATTGGTATTCTGATTGCTCAAACTATTCAGAAACCCATCCAACTGAAGCGAGACTCGAAGCAAATTTTAGATTAACCATATTGCGAACAAAAAAGCTTTAACCGAGGTTAAAGCTTTTTCTTTTAAGATTTACGCTGTGCAGCGATTTGGGCTTCCAAGAGCTTAATTTGATCTTCTTTCAGCTTGAGTAACGTATCAACATCGCTATTTTGCTGTTTCAAATCATGTTGCTGGTCTTGCAGTTGTTGATGAATATCATCCAACTTTGCGATTTCTTCTTTCGCTAAACTATCATTGGCAGGAATTGGATCCTTAATGATTGATGCTTCAACCAATTGAATTGGCTCGGCAACATCAGGTGTTGCTGCGGTTTCTTCAGCGGTCGTTGTTGGCTGTGCGGGTGTTGCAACGGTTTTTGTGGCAACAGGCTGAGTTGCGTTGGTCGTTGTTTGCTGGTCTTTTTGTGCTAGAAACCATTGGACAGCAAGGAACAGAACCACTGCAACGCTCATTCCGGCAATTATCATCCATAATAATTTGGAATTTTCAGTTTGGTATGTGGACATCATTTTTAACCTTCTAGTCAAAATGACGAGGTTTGAACTGTATCACCCCAATTTCATCTGGCTCAGCGGGTTGCTGCTCTTCCACGTGGGTCGGGCGTTTTTCGCTATAAGCACATTCGATACATTCAATCCACTCGTCATCCACAGTGATGATCTTAACGACACGATCTAAGGCGCCACATTTAGGGCATTTTGCGCCCGCGATGAACTGTCTTTTCATGTCAGTTAATTACACCCTGTGAATAATAATGACATAGTTTAAGCGGTTTTATCTGTGTTCGTCCAACCTTGATGGCGTAATAACGCATCTATTTTCGGTTCTCTTTTTCGGAAATTGCGAAACGCATCAAGTGCTGTATCTTTTCCGCCAACTGCTAGAATAAACTTTCTAAACTCTTTTCCAGTCTCGGTATTAAAAATACCTTCACTTTCGAAACGGTCAAAAGCATCACTCGCTAAAACTTCTGCCCATTTATATGAGTAGTAGCCTGCAGCATAACCTCCCGCAAAAATATGACTAAAACTGTGCTGGAAACGGTTATAAGCAACAGCAGGTACAACCGCAAATTTACTGCGAATATCATCTAAAGTCGCTTGGATTTGCTGGCTGTTTAATGCGGGTGCTTGGCGATGAATCGTAAGATCAAACAAAGCAAATTCAATTTGACGCAGGGTTTGCATACCTGACTGGAAGAAACGTGCATCGAGCAAAGCAGATAACAATTCTTGTGGTAGCGTTTGCTTGGTTTCAGTGTGCTCACTGAGAACGTCTAGGCTCTCATTGTCCCATGCCCAGAATTCCATAAACTGACTTGGTAATTCAACTGCATCCCATGCCACGCCGTGTGTGCCTGCAACCGAGATGTTATCCACTTCGGTCAACATATGATGTAAGCCATGTCCAAATTCATGGAATAAAGTAATTACTTCATCGTGAGTAAGTAGGGCAGGTTGATCACCAATGGGTGGCGTGAAGTTACACACCATATAGCAAATTGGTTTTTGCAGACCAGTCGCTGTTTGCACGCGAGAGCGGAAACCACTCATCCATGCACCACCACGTTTGCCGTTACGTGCATATAAATCAAAGTAGAAACCACCAACCACTTGACCTTGATCTTCAATTTCAAAATAACGTACGTCATCTTGCCAAACAGGGGCTTGGCGTTCAACGATCTGGATACCGTAAAGGCGTTGCACGATCTGGAATAAACCGTCAACGACTTTGGGTGCAGGGAAATAAGGCTTAAGTGCTTCTTGAGAAAGATTGAATTGTTGTTGCTTCAATTTTTCAGAATAGTAAGTTGCATCCCATGGTTTTAATTCTTCAATTCCATCTTGTTGCGCAATGGTTTTGAGTTCTGCAATTTCAGCCAGTGCAGGAGTACGGGCATGTTCTGCCAAATCCACTAAGAATTGATGAACAGTTTCAACATCAGGTGCCATTTTGCTGGCAAGTGAATATTCAGCGAAATTATTGAAGCCAAGCAGTTGCGCCATTTCCTGACGTAAGCTCAGAATCTCTTCCATCACAGGAGTATTGTCAAATTCGGTCTGGTCGGATTGATCTGAGGCACGCGTGACATAAGCTTTGTAGAGTTCTTCTCTTAATTCACGATCATCGGCATAGGTCATAATCGCAAAATAAGCAGGGAAGTCGAGTGTGGCAACAGCCTGTTCAAGTTCGCGTTGTTGTCCGTATTGTTTTAACAGTTCAACACTGCTTTGTGGTAAACCTTTGAGTTGGGCTTCTGCCAACGGTTTGAAATACGCTTGGGTTGCATCCAGCACATGGTTCGAGAAATCTGAAGATAGTTGTGATAAACGTGCTGAAATTTCTGCATAACGTTTTTTCGCTTCACCTTCGAGCGCAACGCCAGACAGTTTAAAGTCACGTAAAGCCAGTTTAATAGCACTTTGTTGTGCTTCGCTCAGTGTTTGAAAAACAGCACTGTCATGAACCTGTTGATAGGTTTGATAAAGCGCCGTGTGTTGACCCAACTGGGTGTAATATTCGCTTAGGCTGGGTAGCAAGGCTTGATACACTTCACGGGTTTCAGCATTGTTCATGACGGCATTGAGATGGGATAAAACACCCCAAGCTTCACTCATATTATTTTCAAGTTGATCGACTTCGCTCAGCGTGGCAAGTTGAGCTTCTGTCGTTGCTGGAACTTCATTGAGTTGATTTAAGAAATCTTGACCATTTTGAATGCTATGTTCAATCTGTTGTTTTAAGTCGGCAAGTTGAATTTGATCAAATTGAGGAACGGGAAGCGTTGCTTGCTGTAGTGTCATTGTATTTTTGCCATTTCATCTTTAAACATAGTTATAGATGTAGGGGTTTGAGGTGGGGAAATCAAGGTTTGTTTAATTGTTTGTATTATTTTCTAATGATAAAGAACTATGTTTTATCAACAAATGGGGGAGATCATGAGTTTATTGCTTAATGAGTTTAAAAATGTTTCTTTAAATTTGGAGTTACTTAAGTCGGTTTACGATGAAACCTTGAAGCAAACAGTAATTCAGATTAATTTTCAAGTGGTTACTCCTAATAGAATTTATTCTTACATACATAATTCAGGTTTAATTTTATGGAAAATTGCCTTGGAGTCGTTATTGAAGGAGCTTAAGCAATTACATCTAAGAGAAGTAAAAGAGGTTTCCTTTTATCCTGTAGATATGTATTTCATTTTTGAGATAGAGCGGTTTGATGTTCCTGATGATACAGGTATACAGTGGTCTGTTAAATTTCCATCAGGAATACATTATGGTGTAGAAAGTGCAGGCTATGAAGAAGCAATAATTTTTGTAATCAATGATTCTTCATTACGAAACTTTATCGATGGTTTAGAAAAAGAATTGGCACATGTTTAAAAAATTAGATTGGACATATATAGGACAAGTTCATGACTGAACTTGTCCCTAAGTGAATCAGTCCTGCTTTGCTTTCGCATTCGACTTTTTCTTTTTCACTTTCTTCTTGGCTTTCTCTTTGGCCTCAGGTTTAGCAGAAGACTTCTTACCCGATTTCTTGGCATAAGAACTTGGACTGTTTTTATCCTTTTTCTTACGCACAGGCTTTTCACCATCTTCACTTAATTTTGCTTTAGCTGGTGCTTTGCTAAAAACCTCTTCTGTGCTTTGAGTGCGGTTTGGCGTCGAAGTACGAGGTGCTTTTTGACGAATGACTCGACCTAAATGGGTTAATTGCTGCACTAACTGGAAGTCGATCTTACGTTCTTCCAAGTTTACACCTGCCACTTGGATTTTTACTTCATCACCAAGACTGAATGACTGGCCACGGTTTTGACCAATCAAGCTTTGGCTGGCTTGGTCATATACGAAGAAGTCATCGCCCAATTGGCTGACATGAATCATCCCATCGACATATAAATCTTTGAGTGTGACAAACAGGCCAAACTCTGTGACGGCACTGATGATACCAACAAACTCATCACCGATATGCTGTTGCATATAATGGCATTTTAACCACATGGTAACGCTACGTGATGCCTCATCGGCACGACGTTCTGTTTTTGAAAAATGCTCACCCGCATCATCCAAAGCTGCACCTGACAGTGGATAGGCTTTCTTGTCTAAATACGCTTTGATGGCACGGTGTAATAATAAATCAGGATAACGACGAATTGGCGAAGTAAAGTGGGTATAGGCTTCATATGCCAAACCATAATGGCCTGAATTTTTTGCGCCATAGTAGGCCTGCATCATTGAACGTAACAGTACTGCATGGATACTTGGTGCATCTAAACGATCTTTGGTCGCTTCAATGACGGCTTGATAATCGGCTTGAGTTGGCTGTTCAGGGAATGGCAGACCCAACAACTTCACAAAGTCACGTACTTTTTGAATACGTGAAAACTCTGGTGCCTCATGCACACGATACAGCATTGGAATATCATGTTCTAACGCATATTCTGCTGCAGCCACGTTGGCCAGCAACATACATTCTTCAATTAATTTATGTGCATCGTTACGACTACGCGGCAAGATTTCTTTGATACCACCTAACTCGTCAAAGGTCATATAGGTTTCAATGGTTTCAAATTCCATTGCATGACGTTCAGCACGTAAGCCTTTTAGCGTTTGATAAAGCTGGAAGAGTGTATTGAGTGACTTATGAATGGTCTTATCTTCAGGGATCGCATGGGTTGCGCCCTCAAAATATTGTCCTACTTGGGTATAAGTCAAACGAGCTTTGGAATGCATCACCGCTGGATAGAACTCATAAGCTGTGACTTTACCTGCACGAGACAGTTTTAAATCACAGACCATACACAGACGGTCAACATGTGGATTTAAAGAACATAGACCATTCGATAATGCTTCTGGCAGCATAGGCAAGACAAAGTGCGGGAAATAAACCGATGTACCGCGTTCTTCGGCTTCTTCATTTAAAGGTGAGTCTAAACGAACATAATGGCTGACATCGGCAATTGCGACGACAACACGATAACCACCGCCTGCACGTTTTTCTGCAAATACGGCATCGTCAAAGTCACGTGCATCTTCACCATCAATGGTGACCAGTGGCAAATCACGTAAATCAACACGTCCTTTAAGATCTTTCGCCGATGGTTCTTTGAAGCTTTCAGCTTCTTTCACCACGGCTTCTGGAAATTCGTAAGGTAGACCAAATTCTAGAATTGTTTGTGGAATGATAATTTCGGTATCTGCTTTATCCGCCATCGATTGCACGATATGACCTGTCGCCAGTTCTTCACGTGTTGGATAGTCATCAATTGCGACACGCAGCATATCCCCAACTTTGGCATTGGCATGCTCAATCAATTCTTTTTCTAAAGTAATGGGTTGGTGTTGGTTTGGATTACTTGGTTGAATAAAGTATTCACCTTCATGTTCAGACAATTTGCCAATAATCTGTTTGACACGATGTTGTACTACTTCGGTGATAAAGCCCCAAGGCTTACCTTTACGGTCAACCGAAGTCTGACGCACTTTAACGCGGTCGCCATTAAAGACCAGACGCAGTTCGCGTTCAGGTAAAAGGATATCTTCCTGACCTGAAATATTAGCAGTGCCCAAGCCCTTACTATTGATATAGACCGTTGCTTCATGGCTTGGCAGATCGGTTGCAGGTTGGTATTTAAAACCATCCTTCATAAGTTGTCCGTCACGCACCATGGCACTTAAACGGTGATTCAATGCATCAATACTTTTTTGATCTGGAATATTAAAGTGATCAACGAGTTCTGCATGAGACTGTGCAGCTTTTAATTGTTCTAATGTAGTTAGAATAAGAGTTCGGCTAGGAATAGGATTATCGTAACGTTGCGCTTCTGCTTTTGCTTCGGGATCAACCCAATTTGTAGTCATATCGTTTCATTTCACATCTGGCAGATCGGTTTAGCATAAGTCATTCAAACTCTAACTGCACGTCAAAGATTGCAAGATTCTGTTTATTGCCCCGATCTAAATAAAGGAGAGAACACTATATTAACAAGCGTTGAGCCAAAAAATGCTGAAAAAATACAAGAATTGGTTAAAAAACATTTGATTGGTTTAAAAAAGGAGAAAAAAACAGGATCATCCCTTGTGTAATGTAGTTTTAGTTTGTATTATTGCGCTCGTGTTACGGTGAGATGGGTGAGTGGCTGAAACCACATCCCTGCTAAGGATGCGTACGGGTAACTGTACCGAGGGTTCGAATCCCTCTCTCACCGCCACTTTACTTAAAGCGCTCATAGCTCAGCTGGATAGAGCACTTGGCTACGAACTAAGGGGTCGGGAGTTCGAATCTCTCTGAGCGCACCAAGTAAAGATTTAAAGTAACACACGCCTGAATAGGCATATAAGTAATGCGCTCATAGCTCAGCTGGATAGAGCACTTGGCTACGAACTAAGGGGTCGGGAGTTCGAATCTCTCTGAGCGCACCAACTTAAATGAAAGAAACCGCTTAATTGCGGTTTTTTTGTGCCTGAATATTGCTAATCGAATATTAATCAAATGATCAATATAAAAAAGCCGCTGATCTCAGCGGCTTTTTTAGTTGTTCTATTTAGAAGTGATTGACTGAACTGAATAGATGGTCGGTTAAATTGTTTAAAGAAGATGGAAGCGAAATAAGATCTGTTAATGAACCACCATTTGGATTCGGTTCACCCACAGCAATGCCTGAGGTGACTGTTCCTGTTAGTGCATCCAAGATTCCATCCACACTTCCGTGAGCACTGTAATCTCCATTGCCAACACTGACACTGATCAGATTATTGATACTCTCTAATGAACCGTCTGTGAATAAGGTGCTGACATGATCTTGTAGTGTGTCAACAGCGATGTTGCCATTACTAATTACAGTCTGAATTGGTTGGGCAATACCTGAAATTACATCTCCGCTATTCACACCATTGCTGATGGTTGCAAAAATATCGGTTAATGAACCCAAAGGCCCGCCGTCACCACCACCGATTCCACCCGTAATACCGCCGATGATGCCTGTGATTGCACCCAATGGACCGCCGTCACCACCGCCAATTCCACCCGTAATACCACCGATAATGTCAGTGATTGAACCTAAAGGCCCGCCGTCACCACCACCAATTCCGCCAGTAATGCCACCGATAATGTCAGTGATTGAACCTAAAGGCCCACCGTCACCACCACCGATTCCGCCAGTAATACCACCGATAATGTCAGTGATTGAACCTAAAGGCCCACCATCACCACCGCCAATTCCACCCGTAATACCACCAATGATGCCTGTGATTGCACCTAAAGGACCGCCGTCACCACCACCAATTCCACCTGTGATACCACCGATAATGTCAGTGATTGAACCTAGAGGCCCACCATCACCACCACCGATACCGCCAGTAATGCCACCAATAATGCCTGTGATTGCACCTAAAGGACCACCCTCACCACCACCAATTCCACCAATGATTCCACCTACATCTGTCAGATCACCTGCAATATGCTGAACCAAACCAGAAGCAGTTGAACCATTATTAATCAATGTACCAACTACACCTGTAAGAGAACCTGCAGCGCCACCGATATCCGCACCTGCTAAATCAGAAATTGCTTCAAGTGTGCCGTTTACCGTATCACGAGACGTTTCAAAGGTGAGGGTACCCAGATTGGTTAAATCCGTGACTGGATGAACGCCCGGAAGAACACCGCTAATTGCGCCACCTACCGTAGTGATACCTGTATTGATGATATCTGTTTTGAGACTTTCAACGCCTTGAAGAACGTCGATCCCTGTTTGGATCACACCTGTGACAGGATTATTGCCTAAATCACCACCTGTAATACCGCCGATGATGCCTGTGATTGCGCCCAAAGGCCCGCCGTCACCACCACCAATTCCACCCGTAATACCGCCGATGATGCCTGTGATTGCGCCTAAAGGCCCACCGTCACCACCACCGATTCCACCCGTAATACCACCGATAATGTCAGTGATTGAACCTAGAGGCCCGCCATCACCACCACCGATACCGCCTGTGATGCCACCAATAATGCCTGTGATCGCACCTAATGGACCACCTTCGCCACCACCAATTCCGCCCGTGATACCACCGATAATACCTGTGATTGCACCAAGAGGACCGTCATCACCACCACCGATGCCACCAACATCTGTCAGATCACCTGCAATATGCTGAACCAGACCAGAGGCTGTTGAGCCATTATTAATTAATGTGCCGACAACACCTGTGAGAGAACCCGCAGCGCCACCGATATCTGCACCCGCTAAATCAGAAATTGCTTCAAGTGTACCGTTTACGGTGTCACGAGACGTTTCAAAGGTGAGGGTACCCAGATTGGTGAGGTCCGTGACAGGATGAACGCCCGGAAGAACACCGCTGATTGCACCACCAACAGTGCTAATACCTGTATTGATAATATCTGTTTTTAGGCTTTCAACACCTTGAAGCACATCGATCCCTGTTTGAATCACGCCTGTGACAGGATTATTGCCTAAATCACCACCTGTAATACCGCCGATAATGTCAGTGATTGAACCTAGAGGTCCACCATCACCACCGCCAATTCCACCAGTGATACCACCAATAATACCAGTGATCGCACCTAAAGGCCCGCCGTCACCACCACCGATACCGCCAGTGATGTCACCAATAATGCCCGTGATTGCACCTAAAGGACCACCTTCACCGCCGCCAATTCCGCCCGTGATACCACCGATAATACCTGTGATTGCACCAAGAGGGCCGCCGTCACCGCCACCGATGCCACCGACATCTGTCAGATCACCTGCAATATGCTGAACCAAACCAGAAGCAGTTGAGCCATTATTAATTAATGTGCCGACAACACCTGTGAGAGAACCAGCAGCGCCACCAATATCTGCACCCGCTAAATCAGAAATTGCTTCAAGTGTTCCATTTACCGTATCGCGAGACGTTTCAAAGGTGAGGGTACCAAGATTGGTGAGGTCTGTGACAGGATGAACGCCCGGAAGAACACCGCTGATTGCACCACCAACAGTGCTAATACCTGTGTTGATAATATCTGTTTTTAGGCTTTCAACGCCTTGAAGAACATCGATCCCTGTTTGGATCACACCTGTGACAGGATTATTGCCTAAATCACCACCAGTAATACCACCGATAATGTCAGTGATCGCACCTAATGGACCACCTTCGCCACCACCGATTCCACCAGTGATGCCACCGATAATGCCCGTGATCGCACCTAAAGGACCACCGTCACCGCCACCAATTCCACCTGTAATACCGCCGATAATGCCACCTGCGTCAGTGAGATCGCCAGCAATATGCTGAACCAAGCCAGAAGCAGTTGAACCGTTATTGATCAATGTACCCACAACACCTGTAAGAGAACCAGCAGCACCACCAATATCAGCACCTGCTAAATCAGAAATTGCTTCAAGTGTACCGTTTACGGTGTCACGAGACGTTTCAAAGGTGAGGGTACCTAAATGAGCTAGATCACCAATAGGGTGCTCTGATTGATGAACTGCACCGATAATGGTACCTGCAACAGTATCAATCCCCGTATTGATAATATCTGTTTTTAGGCTTTCAACACCTTGCAGCACATCAATACCCGTTTGGATCACACCCGTCACAGGATTGTTGCCTAAATCACCGCCAGTGATACCACCGATGATTCCTGTGACTGCGCCAAGAGGACCACCATCGGTACCACCCGTGATGCCCCCAATGATTCCTGTAATTGCGCCAAGCGGACCTCCATCAGTTCCGCCTGTAATGCCGCCGATGATTCCAGTCACTGCACCAAGAGGGCCACCATTGCTACCACCCGAAATACCACTGATAATGCCAGTCACTGCACCAAGAGGACCGCCATCGGTACCACCTGTAACGCCTCCAATAATATGCGTTACAGTATCAAGTGGATTACCGTTGCCTCCACCTGTAATACTGCCAACAATATTTGTGACGGCTCCAAGTGGGTTACTGCCAGCGCCGCCCGTAATACCACCAAGAATATTTGTAACTGCTGAAAGAGGACTGGCATGCCCAGTTACACTTCCTAAAATACCTGTAATCGAACTTACAGGGTTGTTGGCTGCTCCGCCTGTGATACTGCTCACCGTATTGGTTACGGTATTTGTTGAAACGATATTTGTAATTGTAGAAAGGGAAAGGGGAGCAAGAATTGAACCGCCAACATGTGATGCTGAGGTATTACTATCGATGAGATTGGATGTAATACTTTTAATGGGTGACAAAAGACTTTTGAAAAGCATAACGATACCTATATTTTTAAAGTTGTGTTGTTTTTGATGTAGTTATTAATTGCTATGATTTTTTTGTGATTAAAGTCACATTAATCTTTTTTAGTGTTATATGTGGCAATTATTTTGTCAATTGTATAAACCATCATAATTTATTGTTAAATTTAGATTTAAATTATTGAATAAAAAGGTATTTCCTTAGATTTTTTTTTGAATAAATTTACACTTGTATTAATATAGGGTTTTCATCTTAATCAGAAAAATAATAAATTAATCTTTTATATCAGATAATTAAATAATAATTGAGTCGCCATATGCGCGTTATCATCGGGTAGAGAAAAATAAATTTATAAGATTTGTTACTGGTTTGAAAGCAAATATTTCTATGGAGTCTTTTTTGTATAAAGTTATTTTATATCAACTGATTAGGATTTTTGTGCTGATTTTTGAAAATAAAACATTAAGTGGTTTTAGCGTATTTTATGTTCATGTTTGCTTGTTATTAAAAAAAACTTACTAATAGGCGAGAATCTTTTATCTCAATTTGAAATCAATAGATTCGTCTTTGCTCTAAATCATCTAGAGAAAAGCCACCACTTAGAGTGGCTTTTCTGATTTTAAAATCTTAGAAATGATGAAGTGATCCGAATAGATGATCTGTCAGATTCGTTAATGGTGAAGAAACTGAGATGAGATCTGTAATGCTTCCACCATTTGGATTAGGCTCTCCGACTGCGATGCCAGAAGTACTAGAAGAAACCGTGCCTGTGATGGCATTCAAGATGCTATCTACACTATTACCGCCATTGTCATTATTCACATGAACAAGGCTGGTTAGTCCTTCAAACACATTGCCACTACTGAAGATATTACTCATATTATCTTGTAATAGGTCGAGTGTTAGGTTGCTGCTTCCAACAACGATTTGGATGGGTTGAGCAACGCCAGAAATTACGTCACCACCACCGATGCCACCCGTAATACCTCCGAGAATGTCGGTTATTGAGCCAAGAGGGCCGCCATCACCACCACCGATACCGCCAGTGATGCCACCGATGATGCCAGTGACTGCACCCAGAGGGCCGCCGTCACCACCGCCAATTCCACCAGTGATGCCACCAATGATTCCAGTGACTGCGCCAAGAGGCCCACCGTCACCACCGCCAATTCCGCCAGTAATGCCACCGATGATTCCAGTGACTGCACCAAGAGGGCCGCCGTCACCACCGCCAATACCGCCAGTGATGCCACCGATGATGCCAGTGACTGCGCCAAGAGGGCCGCCATCACCACCGCCAATTCCACCAGTAATGCCGCCGATAATGTCGGTTACTGCACCCAGAGGACCACCGTCGCCACCGCCAATTCCACCAGTAATGCCACCGATAATGTCGGTTACTGCGCCAAGAGGGCCGCCATCACCACCACCGATACCGTCAGTAATGCCGCCGATAATGTCAGTTACTACACCCAGAGGACCACCGTCACCACCGCCGATACCGCCAGTGATGCCACCGATAATGTCGGTTACTGCGCCAAGAGGACCGCCATCACCACCGCCGATACCGCCAGTGATGCCACCGATAATTCCAGTAACTGCACCAAGAGGACCACCGTCACCACCGCCGATACCGCCAGTGATGCCACCAATGATGCCAGTGACCGCACCAAGAGGACCGCCATCACCACCGCCAATTCCACCAGTGATGCCACCGATGATTCCAGTGACTGCACCTAGAGGGCCGCCATCACCGCCACCGATGCCATCAGTAATGCCACCGATAATTCCAGTAACTGCACCTAGAGGGCCGCCATCACCACCGCCGATTCCACCAGTAATGCCACCGATGATGCCAGTGACTGCGCCAAGAGGGCCGCCATCATCACCGCCAATACCGCCCGTAATGCCACCAATGATACCTGTGACTGCACCCAGAGGGCCGCCATCACCACCGCCGATGCCGCCAGTGATGCCACCGATGATGCCAGTGACTGCGCCAAGAGGGCCACCATCACCACCACCGATACCGCCAGTGATTCCACCGATGATGCCAGTGACTGCACCAAGAGGACCGCCATCACCACCGCCAATTCCACCAGTGATACCACCGATAATATCGGTTACTGCGCCAAGAGGGCCGCCGTCACCACCGCCAATTCCACCAGTGATGCCACCGATGATGCCAGTGACTGCACCAAGAGGACCACCGTCACCACCACCGATGCCGCCAGTGATGCCACCAATGATGCCAGTAACTGCGCCAAGAGGGCCGTCATCACCACCGCCAATTCCACCAGTAATGCCACCGATGATTCCAGTGACTGCACCAAGAGGGCCACCATCACCACCACCGATACCGCCAGTAATGCCACCGATGATTCCAGTGACTGCGCCAAGAGGCCCACCGTCACCACCACCGATGCCGCCAGTAATGCCACCGATGATTCCAGTGACTGCGCCCAGAGGGCCACCATCACCACCGCCAATTCCACCTGTGATACCACCGATAATTCCAGTGACTGCGCCAAGAGGACCGCCGTCGCCACCAATTACACCGCCAATGGTTCCAGTAATGATGTCGAGAGGGTTGCCTCCTTCACCACCAAGTACGCCGCCAACAACACTTGTGACTAGATCGAGAGGACTACCACCTTCACCACTGAGAACACCACCAACAATGCCAGTGACCACATCGATCGGGTTGTAATCTCCACTAATAATGCCGTCTACGCTAGCAGTCACACCACCGACTGCGCCTGTGACAGTACCCAAGACACCCGTGCTATCAGCATCACCTGTCACAACAGTGACAAGATTAGTGACAGGTGTAACCAGATCACCATGCGATATGCTATTTAAATCGAGTACAGAGATTGCATTGCCAGAGAAGTTGATCGGGATAGTAATTGGAGTCACCATGTTGGTACCATCTCCAACGCCATTGCCGATACCATAGTTTTGGTCGCCATTACCTGCACCAATACCGTTGCCGATACCACCAGAGCCATTGCCGACAGAACCATTATTTTCAGTGTCATTATCTTGGAAGTTATTATGTGTGGTCGTTGTTGCATTATTGGTTGAGGTTGAAGTTGCTGTACCAAATAAGGAAATTGCATTACCTGAGAAGTTAATTGGGATCGCAATTGGGGCAACAAAGTTTGCATCATCTGCAATACCATTGCCGATACCATAGTTATGTTCACCATTGCCTGAAGCGATACCATTACCAATACCACCGCCAGAACCAACACCCGTGCCGCCGCTATTACTATTATTGGTGGTGTCATTGTCTTGGAAATTATTCGTGGTTGTCGTAGATGAGTTATTGGTTGAATTCGAGGTTGCATTGCCAAAGATCGAGAAAGCATTCCCTGATGCATTTACAGGCGTTGTGATCGGGATAATGATACTTGCATCATCTGCAATCCCGTTGCCGATACCGTAGTTATGTTCACCATTGCCTGAAGCGATGCCATTGCCGATACCACCTGCGCCATTCGTAGCATTACCGCCGCTATTGCTGTTATTGGTTGTATCGTTGTCTTGAACATTATTGTTGGTCGTTGTTGAAGAGTTGTTGACTGAGTTTGAGGTTGCATCACCAAAAATTGAGAAGGCATTGCCTGATGCATTTAATGGTGTGGTAATTGGGATTACGATACTCGAATCATCTGCAATACCATTGCCGATACCGTAGTTGTGTTCACCATTGCCTGCGGCAATACCATTCAGAATTCCTCCAAGATCACTACCAGAGCCAGTTCCTACGCCACCGTTATTACTATTGTTTATCGTATCGTTGTCTTGGAAATTGTTATTGGCTGTTGTAGAGGAGTTGTTGATTGAGTTTGAGGTTGCATTACCAAAAATAGAGCCCGCGTTACCTGAGAAATTAACAGGGCTGGTGATTGGCGCCACCACATTGGCATCACCGCCAATACCATTACCAATACCAAAATTATGGTCGCCATTGCCAGAGCCAATGCCATTGCCGATACCACCGCCAACACCATTACCTGCACTACCACCTACAAGTGTACCGTTATTGCTATTGTTGGTGGTGTCATTGTCCTGAAGGTTGTTGGTTGTTGTGGTTGAACCATTATTGACAGAAGTATTGGTTGTATCACCAAAGAATGTCCAGGAATTGCCTAAACCATTGACTGGTGCTGTCACTGGCATGGTGACACTTGCATCATCACCGTTACCATTGCCGATACCGTAGTTATGTTCACCATTGCCTGCACCAATGCCATTGCCGATACCGCCGCCAACACCGTTACCTGTAGTACCACCGACACTTGTACCGTTATTGCTGTTGTTGGTGGTGTCGTTATCTAGCACCGTATTGGTTGTTGTGGTTGCTGCATTATTGTGGGATGCATTATTGGCATCACCAACGAAGGAAAACTCATTACCTAGACCATTGATCGGAGTGGTGACAGGGGTAACGACATCAACATCATCACCATTGCCATTCCCAATGCCATAGTTTTGCTCACCATTGCCTGCACCAACACCACTGAGTAAACCACCCACCCCGTTACCAGTACCAGTACCACTACCAGCACCTGTACCATTATTGCTATGGTTGATGTTGTCATTGTCTGAGACGATATTGGTTGTATTGGTTGTCGCGGTATTGGTTGAGGTATTGCCTAGAGCATTAGAATTAGAGTCATTATCAAGTCCAGAAATGTTGTTACCCATGAAATTGATTGGCGTTGTGACTGGAGATGTCCAATCTGCATCGTCGCCATTGCCATTCCCAATACCGTAATTATGCTCACCATTACCAGCACTTACACCATTGAGTAAGCCATCTGCACCATTGCCTGTTGCACCAGTTACACCCGTACCGTTATTACTATTGTTGGTTGTGTCATTGTCTTGTACATAGTTAAGCGTGTTGGTAGAACCATTATTGACAGAACTAACATCGCCACCGCCGATAACACCGGCTGAATTACCTAAGACATGAACAGGTGTTGTCCATGGGGCTGTGATATCAACATCATCACCGTTACCATTGCCAATACCATAGTTCTGTTCACCATTACCTGCTGCAGGACCATTCGCTAAACCACCAAGGCCATTACCTGCATTTGTACCAATGCCATTGTTGCTATTGTTGGTTGTATCGTTGTCATAAACAATATTTGATGTGTTGGTTGGCGCTGTATTGACGGAGTCTACATCACCGCCAACGCCCGCAACTGAGTTACCAAGAACTTGGACAGGTGTAGTAATGGGTGTCGTGACACTTGCATCATCGCCATTGCCGTTACCGATACCATAGTTGTGTTCATCATTGCCTGCGGAAACACCATTGAGTAAGCCACCAGTACTCCCATTGCCTGTTGCACCAACACCGCTGTTGCCATTATTGGTGGTATCGTTATCTTCAATCACCGTAGAGGCATTGGTTGGGGCGGTGTTCACTGAGTTAACATCACCACCACCAATTGCTGAGACTGAGTTGCCTAGGCCTTGGAAAGGTGAGGTCACAGGGATGGTGACGCTTGCATCGTCGCCATTACCATTGCCGATACCATAGTTTTGTTCACCATTGCCTTCTGCTGGACCGTTGGCGATACCACCAAAACCATTGCCAGCTACACCAGTCGCATGATTGCTATTGTTGGTTGTGTCATTGTCTTGAATATGTGTGGTCGATGTCGTTGCTGCAGTGTTGACAGAATTCACATCACCACCGCCAATTGCGGAGACTGAATTACCTACAGCTTGTACAGGTGTGGTCCATGGTGTGGTGATATCTGCATCGTCACCATTGCCATTGCCGATACCGAAGTTATTTTCATCATTCCCTCCAGATACACCGTTCAGTAAACCACCCTCATTACCATTGGTCGCTGACCCAACACCATTGTTGCTGTTGTTGGTTGTGTCATTGTCTTGAATTGCTGTACTTGAACTGGTCGAAACGTTGTTCACGGAATCGACATCGTGTGTGCCTATACCTGAAACTGAATTGCCAATTGCCTGAAATGGTGCAGTGACGGGTGCAGTGAAGCTGGCATCATCACCGTTACCATTACCAATACCGTAGTTCTGTTCGCCATTGCCAGCAGCAGGGCCATTTGCTAAACCACCAAGACCATTACCAATGACATTCGTAGCTGAGTTATTACTATTATTTGTGGTGTCATTGTCCTGAATATTGGTGGTCGATATTGTTGTTGAGGTATTGACTGAATCTACGTCACCTCCACCAATCCCTGAAATTGAGTTACCGACAGCCTGTACTGGTGTGGTCCATGGTGTGGTGATATCAACATCTTCACCATTGCCATTACCAATACCGTAGTTATGTTCACCATTGCCAGCAGAAACGCCATTGAGTAAGCCGCCATTATTGCCATTGCCTGCTGCGCCGATACCGTTGTTACTGTTGTTGGTCGTGTCATTATCTTGAATATTTGTATTTGAACTCGTTGACGTATTATTGGCAGAAGTTACATCACCACCACCAATCCCTGCGACGGAATTACCGATGGTTTGGAATGGCACCGTGATTGGTGTTGTAACGCTTGCATCATCACCATTGCCATTGCCGATACCATAGTTTTGTTGCCCGTTGCCTGCCGCCGGACCGTTGCCCCAGCCACCAAGACCATTGCCAGTACCCGTGAGGCCCGTACCATTATTGCTATTATTTATGGTGTCATTGTCATGGATCGTACTGGAGGTACTGGTTGTTGAGGTATTCACTGAATCCACATCACCGCCGCCAATGCCTGCAACTGAATTACCCACGGCTTGCACAGGTGTGGTCCAAGGCACTGTTACGCTTGCATCGTCACCGTTACCATTGCCAATACCATAGTTATGTTCACCATTTCCTGCACCAATACCGTTAAGTAAACCAGCACCTACACCATTGCCAGTACCAGCGACACCAACGCCATTATTGCTGTTGTTGGTCGTATCATTATCATCAATTACACTGCTATTTGTTGTTGACGTGCTATTAAGTCCATTGACATGACCACCACCAATCGCTGCCGCTGAGTTGCCTATTGCTTGGAATGGCGCCGTAACAGGTGTGGTGATACCAGCATCGTCACCATTGCCATTACCAATTCCATAATTTTGTTCACCGTTACCAGCGCCAATACCATTTAATAGACCACCAGCACTGCCATTTCCAGCAGCACCTATGCCAGTATTACTGTTGTTGGTTGTATCATTATCTTGAATCTGAGTTGAAGATGTTGTGGGTGATGTATTCACCGCGTTGACATCAGTATCACCAACGGCAGCGATTGAATTGCTTATTGCTTGAACTGGTGTTGTCCATGGCACTGTTAGGCTGGCATCATCGGCATTGCCATTTCCAACGCCATAATTATGTTCGCCATTGCCTGCCGCGATACCATTAAGTAAGCCACCAGCATTGCCATTGCCAGCTTGGGTACCTGTATTACTATTATTCACAATATCATTATCGTGGATTTGAGTTGTTGATGTTGTTGGTGTTGTATTGGCTGTCGTAATAGGCGCAGTGGTGCCTAGCCATGAAAATGAATTGCTGAAGGGTTGAAATGCTGCTGTGAAAGAGGGGGTAAAGCTAAAATCGTTTGCGTTACCTAATCCTGGACCGTAGTTGTGACTACCATTACCTGCCGCTATGTCGTTAAGCAAACCGCCATGACTCGTATTCGTACCATTGTTTGTATTGGTTGTGGTACTGCTGTCTTCGATTACTGTATTTTGTACAGTGGGTACTACAGTATTAACCGAAGAGGAGGATCCTTGGCTATTGCTAGAAAGAGACAGAATACTTTTAATGGGTGATAAAATATTTTTAAATAACATATCGATATACCTATAATTATTGGAGTTTTGTTTTATTTAAGTTTAATAATTATGTGACTCCTGTCTCATAATCTGTTTATTAGTATTTATTAGTTTTCTATTTGATGTCAATAATGTAGTGTGTATCATATTTTTAAAGAAATATAAAAGTGAAATAAAACAGGAGGCTATATCGGGGTTTAAAGATAAATGGTTAAAATCAAAAAGATATTATAAAAAAGTAGATTGTTAATAAAAAATACAAAGTTTAGATTTGAATTAAAACTTTCTAAAAATAATATTTATTTGAATTTTAATAATAATTATTGCTGTTTTTGCAGAGAAATTGTCTTCAGACTTGGCCTGAAAGAGGGAATATGGATGTACAGTTTGGGCCGAGAAAATTGGATGAAATGTTAGTCAATACACATTAAAAAACCAAATAATGCCGAATCTATAGCCAGTTGAGCGTGATCTTGTGAAAAAGGTCTTATCATTTGGGGAAAAGTGCGTATAATGCCCTCCATCAAATATGCGCTCATAGCTCAGCTGGATAGAGCACTTGGCTACGAACTAAGGGGTCGGGAGTTCGAATCTCTCTGAGCGCACCAATTTGAAAAAAGAAACCGCTTAATTGCGGTTTTTTTGTGTCTCAAGTTTTTGCTTTGATTTTTTGTACAAAAACAGCATTGCCACCCACAGCGGGCAATACATCATGATAAGGCAAGCTGCGCATGGCTCTTAATAGGAAAGGAGCTTTCTCATCGATTTTCATCGCACTGGTCATTTTAAATAAAGTCCCTTGATCTAAACTCGTAAATCGCATTTGGCCTTTAATAAAACGTAAATCACCACCATTGGCATAAAAATTATTTTCAATACTTTGTGGATAGTTAAAACGCAGTTTAAATGCAAAAGGGATATTGATAACGCCAAGGCCCACATTGACCTGAATATCTGCATCTTGTGCCTGATTTTGGATTGGTGTGGTGATTACCTTTTTGATCTGTCGGGGAAATAGCTCTTGATAAGCCAAGGGTGTCAGCCATTTTTGTAATTGCTGCGGTGTTTGTTTATAAAACTGATAGGTCGTGGTAAAGCGCATGGGTTCCCGCCCATGCGTATAAAGCATACTGGTCGGCGCATGAATAATACTGACAGGTTGTTGAGCGGTTTGAATCAGTTGGCTAATTTTTGTGAGTTGAGCCGTACTCAACTGAGGATTAGGAATTTGTCCTGCATTGAGTGGAGCCATATTAGGCTTAATAAAACGATTTCTTAAGGCTTCTAGAATAAAAGCATTACTCCCACTTGGGATGCCCAGTTTTGCTTCTGGAATTGCATTGAGAATTTTCTTAAAAATAAAACCTTTAGGCTGGTTTAAATCGCCCCATTGAGTCAGGGTGATTAAGGTCCGATGTTCATCCAGTGCAAACCACTCAAATTTGCCTGCCCCATAAGGAATGGGGGCATCGATGACCAAACTGGCAATGCTATTGGATTTAATTTGGTGCTGTAAGGTGACATCTTCATTGAAATTGAGAACTGGAATGGGGGTCGGAATGGAAACCCGATACTTCATTTGTACAATGTTGCCTGATTGTTCAAGTGGCTTGGCAGACTTGAGTGTGGGAAATAGACCCACATATTGACTGAAATCAGTCAGTGTTTTGGCCACTTGCTGGGCATTGACTGGAACAATGATTGCTGCTGAATTAAAACTGGCAGTGGGTTGGGGGTTACTTTTTTGCGTTGGGATCGAGGTTTTTGTGGCAGGATGCCCATAGATGAAAATATTGTTTTGGGCATAACTGGCCAAGAGTTGTGGGTTGTTCTGAAAGGGCTGTAAGGCACTCGGAATATTGTCATTCCATGACAGGATTTGTGCAGTACTATTTTGTGCCACTGCCACAAAAATGCAGAGACACAAGAGACGATTCAAATAAGACATCACATTCCTTTGATTTTTAATCCGTGATTGCATTGAGTGTATTGAAGACCTTGATCAACACCGCTTATTAATAAGTTTTTTTGTGCATAAAAAATAGTCGCATTGTGTAAAACCTAGGGAAATATTCTTTCGTTCGAGGCGGTTTAGATATTTACTTTTTATTAGTTCTATAGCGCAACAGGATTTAAATTAAATAAAAGGGTATTTGAAAAATTCTGACAGAATATTGATTTATAAAATGAAATGGTTGAATGAGAGGAAAGATAAATAAGCATAGAAATGAAACGGCGATATCATTTAAATTTTGTATTAAATCACCAGAAATGTGATTGCCCGTTGAATCATTTATGTTCTAATAGATCAGTTTTTTTCAAATGTTAGAAATCTAAAAATGTCTGAACAACCTCCAACGGTATCTGTACGCTATTATCTTAATCTAGAAGAATCTCAAGATGGTTTTGCTTTGGTCACGTTCGGCAAAAAAACGTTTAGTCGCTTTTTAACCCCCGTGATTAGTATTGCGATTATCTTGTGGGGTGTTTATTTAGGGTTTTCTGGAGTGGGGCGTTATTACGTTGCACTCGGCGCTTTTTTCCTGATTATGCAGGGCCTAATGCGTTACTGGTTTTTGCCTATGTTGTTTAAACGTCAATTTGTACGTTATCAATTTGGTAAAAGCGAACAAGGGATTGATCTTTATCAAGATCATTTTGAACTTTATGCCGCAGGTAAAAAGCAAACAGCACAGTATGCAGAAGTACAATCTTTTGCTATTGGAAAGCTGACCTATATGTTAGAGCTTAAAAGCCATACTGTCGTCATTGTACCTAAACGAGCATTTAGCAATTCTGCAGATCAAAGCAAGTTTGAAAATAGTTTTAAAAAGTAAATTTATTGACGGTTGAAAGAACAAGGAGTTTTCATGAGTACACGTCCTTCAAAAATTGTTTGTGTGGGTCGAAATTATGCTGAACATGCGAAAGAGTTGGGGAATGCCATTCCTGATCGCGCGTTGCTGTTTATCAAACCACCCAGCAGTCTTGGTTCTTTGACACAAGGGGTAAGCTGGAATCAAGCATTAGGTGAGTGTCACTATGAATGCGAAATCTGTTTGCAAATTGCACATCCTTTATCACAAGAAACAGATCCATCCAAAGTATTAGAGGCAATTGGTGCAGTAACCTTAGGTCTGGATTTGACCCTACGTGATTTGCAGAGTGATTTAAAATCCAAAGGCGAGCCGTGGGAACGTGCCAAGGCATTTGATGGTGCATGTATTCTGGCCGACTGGATTGAAGCGGACGAAATTGGCGATCTGCAAGAGCTTGAACTGATTTTAAATATCAATGGGGTTGAACGTCAGCACGGTTTTAGCAAAGATATGATTTTTGATATTGGATCATTGCTTGTTGAGATTAACAAATCGTTTAGTTTGGAAGCTGGTGATGTGATCATGACGGGTACCCCGGCAGGTGTTGGTGCTTTACGTGCCAATGATCAATTGACCATGAAATTGATTACTCAGTCTGGCGAATACGATTGGGATACTTTTGTAAAAGCATAAGTTGAAATACGATGGCGCTGGTTTTGCAATCAGCGCCATTTTTTATATCTCAACAAATGTAATTTTGTTCTCGCCCAAATACAAACTCAGTCACATGTTAACTGCCTTGATACAGTTTTCGAAATTGGTCAGGGGTAAATTGCATCCAGCGTTTAAACATATAAATAAAAGCCGAAGAGCTGGCATAACCTAAGTCCAAAGCAATATTTTCAATGGTTTTACCTTGATTTAGCATCGACATCGCTTTCATCACTTTTAAACGCTGCCGCCATTCATGCAATGACATTCCGAGCTCTTTTTGGCTATAACGAGCGAGGGTTCGTTCAGTCATATTGATCATTTGTGCCAGTTCTTCCAAAGTACTGTTATCGGCAGGAAATTCATGTAAATGGGTCAATATTTTGGCCAGTGCAGGATGTTGTGTTGTGGGTAAATAACTCCCAACAAGCTCAGCATGGGTGAGTGAGTCGAGTAACACTTGAAGCAAGCGTAAATACTCTGGATCCTGTTCAGAAAAGGGATATTTACGGATATGTTCGAGCAACGCAGAAACCAATGGGGCAGACAATAAGATACCAGCCTGTTGAGGCATGTTTTGACACAGCGACTCATGCACGTACAAAGTGCAATGAGTGACCTCGTTACGATTGATACCGCTGTGTTGTAAATGTGGTGGCAGCCAGATCCCATAGGGTGGTGGGGTTAAATAATGAATTTGATCAATATTCACCTCTAACACACCATCAAAAGCGTAGATAAATTCTCCCCAAGCGTGCGCGTGTTGTGGGTAGAAGGTCTCAGCGGGTGCATCACGAATCTGCAGCCATAAGGGTGCTGGAATATCGTTATAGGTCGGGATTGCCTGAAAATCTTGAATTCTGTGTGCCGATTTTTTCATAACATGAGAATTGCCTGAAAATACGCATCTATTGTCGTATTTTCACTATATCATGAAATTAAGACAGACTTATATTGGTGCTCAAATGAGAGAATAAGGAGCACGCGATGGATGAGCGTAAAGCATTAGATGCAACGGCATCGGGTCTGATGATTGTACTGTGCATGATTTGGGGACTACAACAAGTCATCTTAAAAATGGCAGCTCCTGATATTTCTCCCTTAATGCAAATCGCGCTCCGTTCAGGTTTGGCAGCCATACTCCTATTGCCGTTGCTGTATCTCGATAAGACCAGCCAGCTTTTGAATCGTCAGAACTTAAAAGCAGGTGTATTGGTTGCTGTGTTATTTTCCTTGGAGTTCTTTTTACTGGCGCAAGCTTTGCAATTGACCTCAGCTTCGCATGCGGTGGTGTTGCTCTATACTGCTCCGATTTTTGTGGCCTTGGGTTTGCACTGGAAACTCCCTTCTGAGCGCTTAAGCATACTGCAATGGAGTGGGATCGCGATTGCCTTTTTCGGAATTGTGGTAACTTTCTTGCGGGTGGATAACGGTACGGATTCTGTGTTGCAACAACAAATGTTATGGGGCGATTTACTTGCGCTTGCGGCAAGTATCGCTTGGGCAGCAACCACCATCACGGTTCGTTTATCTTCCCTTGCACAAGCTGCAGTGACACAAACTCTGTTTTATCAATTGGCGGGTAGTTTTGTATTGTTGTTTGGATTGGCTCTTATTCTTGGTCAAGGTACGATTCACTTTACGCCGCTTGTGATCGGAAGTCTGGCATTTCATACCTTGATCGTTTCTTTTGCGAGTTTTCTGGCGTGGTTCTGGTTATTACGTAATTATTTGGCATCTCGACTCGGTGTATTTTCTTTTCTGACCCCCTTGTTTGGTATGGCTTTTGGTATGTGGTTATTGGATGAGAAGATTGAGTTGAATTTTGTGATTGGTTCGAGCTTGGTTTTGCTGGGTATCGTGGTGGTGAGTTTACAAGGCTGGCTCAGAAAATAAAAAAAAGACCTCAACTGAGGTCTTTTTTTTATTTTCTTTATTTCTGTTCAAAGATTGTAGACAGGGGAATAGACAGTTTGGCCGCTAAATAGTCGTTACTTTCAACCAATGACGGGCCAAGTCGTTCTATCCATTCATCATCCTGATGGATATGTTCGACATCATGACGTAGCGGCAGAGGATAAGGAAGCGCGGTGAAGAAACTCCAAAAATCCACCTGTGCCAGATTGCGGACCAACACATATTCATCTTTATCGGTTCGCATAATCAGATTTTGTTGTTCGAGTTGGATGATATAGGCAGGCAAACGTCCCAATTCACCACGACCGATAATATTCAAAAGCTCTTTTTCACTAACACTTTGACCGATTTGTTGTTTCTTATAAAACAATTCCAGAATATCGAGCAGCATTAAAATCGGATGACGCTTTTGTTCTTTGCCTGAATGAAAGGCAGTCAGAGCGTAACTGATTTCGACACCCAATAAGATAATATTCCAAGACAAATAGATCCACAGCAGGAAAATCGGTACTGCTGCAAAGGCACCATAGACGATTTCATAACTGGTGAAGTTGCTCATCACCCAGCCAAAAAAACGTTTTAAAACTTCAAAGACCGTGGCACTAAAGCAAGCAGCGATGAAGGCTGAAAACACAGGAACAGTCCGATTGGGAATGGTCCAATATAAAATAAAGAAACCGACAATGGTCAGAACAAAAGAGATTAGCCATAACAGGAACGAACCATCTAACTGATAACCTGCAAAGTTATTACTCAGAATATTCATTGAAGCCACTGTAGAAGACAGCACAAAGGCGCTGCCCAAAATAATGGGTCCCAGTGAAATAATGGTCCAGTAACGCATGAATCCGACTAAGCCTGTGCGTGTCTCTTTGACGCGCCAAATCCGATTAAATACATTTTCAATCGAAGTCAGCATCAGCACCGTAGTGATAAAGAGAAACAGCACACCAATGATGGTCAGGTTGCTGGATTTCTCGGTAAAGGCATTTAAGGCTTTGTCAAAGGCGATGGTGCTTTTTGGTAAGAAGTTACTATAAATCAGTTGTTGCAGTTGTTGTCTGGCAGGTTCCAGTGCTTTGATGGAAGAGATTATCACCAAAAACACAGTCAGCATCGGAACCACAGCAAACAGTGTGGTATAGGTGAGACCTCCCGCTTGTTCTCGGCAGCGATCTGCTTCGAAACGTCGTAACACAAACACAATAAATTGAAACCATGTTTTCTCTAAAAAGGGCAGATTTTTTAGATAACGCTTTAAGATCATGGGTTCTATCCTAGTTATTTTTAATAAAAATCCGGTGTAATCACTGGATTTACTACAGCTCAAAAAGTAAAAAATGTCGTATAGTGTTCTTTTTAACAAAATTCTTGAAAGTGATGCAACCTTACGTTCTTGTTCTTTATTACAGTAAATATGGTTCAACCAAGCAAATGGCGCATCTGATTGCCGATGGAATTGAAGCGGCTGGTGTCACTGCTCGCATTCGAACCGTACCGAATTTGGCCCCTGTTGTGACTCAAGCGGAAGCCAGTATCCCAGAAGATGGTGATATTTATTGTAGTTTAGATGATCTGACGCATTGTTCTGGTTTAGCCTTGGGTTCACCCACACGTTTTGGCAATATGGCCAGTGAGATGAAGTACTTTTGGGATCAAACGACCAGCTTATGGTTAAATGGTGCGTTGCATAATAAACCTGCTTGTGTGTTTACCTCTTCGGGTTCAATGCATGGTGGGCAGGAAAGTACATTATTGACGATGTTACCGCCGTTGTTTCATCATGGCATGATGATTATGGGATTACCAAATTCAATCCCCGCATTATCCAATACCAAAACTGGTGGAACACCCTATGGCGCTAGCCATGTCAGTGGGCCAAGACATGATCAAAGTATCAGCCAAGATGAAAAAATCTTATGTGAAGCGCAGGGTAAACGTTTAGGTGATGTCGTGAAGGCATTGGCTGGAAAACTTTAAGCCAAAGAAGAACGATAGTGTTGACCAATTTTGACCAACGTCCAGAATTGGAGATTGTCGGTCGGATAGGGAATGGGGTGTTGCTTCGGATCAAGTAAATCTATTTTTCCTTTTTCTGCCGCTAAAACAGCATAGACATAATCAAGCAGATCGAGTGCTGTAAAAACTTGTTTATAGGCATCTTGTAATTCGGCATTTTGGTTGGCAAAACAGACGCGATGTGGCTGATCTTGCTCGTTAAAACTCAGCCCGAGAGATTTTTCAATTTGGATGACAAGGTGTTGATTAAGCTGCAAGGGAGATAGGCTAAGAACCAGCTCATGCACTTTAAAGCTGGCAAGATGCTGACTTTGTTGCTGCATCGACTCTCTCCTGAATGGAATAGAATCAATATACGCTGTTTCTGAAAGATTGATAAATGGCTTAAGTCGTCGGCCTAAAAAAGGGAGCATTCGCTCCCATTTTTTATTTCTTTAACTGCCAGTCATAAATATTTTTACGGTAAGCGTACCAGATCATCCATAGACCAATAATAATCATTGGGAAACTCAGGATTTGTCCTTTGGTCATCCAGCCAAATAAAATGTAGCCTTGGTCTGCATCGGGTTCGCGGAAGAATTCCATAAAGAACCGAGCAATACCATAGCCGACGAGAAACACTGCTGAAACAGCCATACGTGGGCGAGGCTTAGAACTGAACCACCAAAGTACGATGAACAGGATCAGACCTTCACAGAATGCTTGATAGATTTGTGATGGATGGCGAACCAGACCTAATGGATCGGTTGGGAAAATCATGCCAAATGGATAGCTTGGATCTTGGACTTGACGACCATAAAGTTCACCACCAATAAAGTTACCAAAACGTCCGAACATCAAACCTGTTGGTACACATGGCGCAATAAAGTCCAAGGTCTGGAACCATGTCTTTTGGTATTTCTTACACCAAAACAGCATTGCAATCATGACACCAAGGAAGCCGCCGTGGAAGCTCATGCCGCCTGTCCAGACTTGGAATAACCACAGTGGATTTTCTAGGAATTTATCAAATTCATAAAACAGGACATAGCCGACACGACCACCCAGAACCACACCCAGCGCACCGTAAAAGACTAGGTCAGAAACCATGTCACCTGTCCAGCCATCACGTTGTTTAGCGCGATACGATGCCAAACCCCATGCACATAGAAAAGCCAAGAGATACATCAGTCCATACCAGTGCACTTTGACTGGTCCTAAGCTCAGCGCAACCGGATCAATATTTGGATAGGTCAGCATTGCTGTTCCTCAATTTTATATTTTGAGCAGATTGTAGCGGAATGATGTTAAAAATGTTGTACATTCAATGTGAAAGATCAATGTTCCGAATATGTGAGAAAAAGAATCTATGTGTATTGTCGCTTTTGCATGGCAAGTGCTAGATGGGATGCCATTGTGCCTCATTTCAAATCGTGATGAATTTTATCATCGGCCAAGTTCGCTTTTGCATCCATGGAAAAACAGCAACATTGTTGCAGGGCAGGACTTACAGTCGGGTGGCACGTGGATGGGGGTTACAGCATCGGGGCGTTGGGCGATTGTCACCAATTTCCGAAATGGACGAGATCAAAATAAATATACGACTTCGCGGGGGCATTTGATCCAATCTTTTTTAGAAAGTGATTTGGCTCCTATTCGTTTTGCACAACAGTTGGAACAGCAGCAACAGGACTATGCGGGGTTTAATTTGTTTGTTGGCGATATAGAACAAGCCGTTTATATGAGCAACCGAGGTGAAGCTCCCCAAGTCCTCGCCAATGGTGTCTATGTGGTCTCAAATGGACTCATGTCTGACGATTGGCAGAAAACCAGACATTTACGTCAGCGCTTTACTCAAGAATTTCTACCGATGCTACAACAGTCTCAAGTATCAGAGTTAACGTTAAACGATGCTGCTTGGGACATTTTAGAAGATGAACGAAAAGTCATTCCAGATCTGTTACCCGATACGGGAATTAATACAGACATGGAAGCTTTGCTGTCTTCAATCTTTATTCAAAGTCCAATTTATGGCACACGATGCTCTAATTTTTTAAGATTGACGCAAACACAATGGCACTGGCTGGAAAAATCTCAACAGGGTGAGCAGCAGGGAAAAGTTATTGATCTTCAAATTGCGTTAGCTGATTAAATTGATATGTTATAACATAATTTATATATAAAACAACAAGATGAAATAATATTGTCATCAAGGTGACATAAAAGGGTCACCCAGCATTGTTATGGTCTATGCAACGAAATTACGTCCAAACAATAAATCTGGGGATATTTTATGTTCTTATCAAAGATGAGCTTTTCCAAAAAGCTATTGGCGGTCAGTTTGATAGCAGTCTTATCGGGTGGGATGGTAGCCTGTAACGATAATGATAATGATGAAAAAGCAGAAGTGCCAAAGACACCAACCGCAAAAAATGTCATTTTCTTTTTAGGCGATGGGATGGGAATTACCACCTTAACTGCATCGCGTATTTATTCTGTTGGTGAAGATGGTGATTTGACCATAGATACTCTCCCAGAAACAGCGTTTGTTCGTACCTTTTCAGAAGATGGTCAGGTGACGGATAGTGCACCGTCAATGGCTGCCTATATGACTGGCGTGAAAATGAAAAATGAAGTCATTTCCATGCAGACAGGAACGATCGCATCTCCACCGAAAGCAGACGGTACCAGTACCTGTGATGATGTTGCGGAGAATAAAGGCAAGAAACCTGCAGAAACCTTACTTGAACTTGCCAAAGCACAAGGTATGGGTACAGGACTTGTGACTACAACGCGTATTACCCATGCTACACCAGCAACAACCTATGCACATGTTTGTCATCGTGATGCTGAAAATGATATTGCAGCACAATTGGTTCCTGCAGGTAAGGGAACAGGTTGGGGTGCATACAACACCAAATTAAATGATGGTGTGGATGTGGTTTTGGGGGGCGGCTTACGCCAGTTTAAACCAACGACTGTATCGGGTGGTAAGCGTGCTGATGGTCGTGATCTAGTCAAAGAAATGCAAGATCAAGGTTATAACTTTGTTGCAACTGGTAGTGACCTCACCAAAATTGATCCGACCAAGACCAAAAAATTATTGGGCTTATTCAATGCCAGTCATATGAACTATGACCTAGATCGTACCAATAAGAATATTGATGAGCCAAGTCTTGCAGATATGACTACCAAGGCGATTGATGTCTTACAAGCGAAAAATAAAAGCTTCTTCTTGATGGTTGAAGGCGGACGTATCGACCATGCCTTACATGACACCAATGCAAAACGTGCATTACAAGACACGGTTGCCTTTGATAATGCGATTAAAGCAGCGATTGATAAAGTCAAAAAAACAGATCCAGAGCTCAAGAATACATTGATCGTGGTGACTGCTGACCATGACCATACCATGGTCTTGAATGGTTATGCGAAACGTACAGGTAAATATGTAAAAGGTGCCGAGACCAGTGTATTAGGCTTGGTTAAAAACTATAACAAAGCTGGCTATGCGACTGATGAAAACGGAACGCCGTATCCAATTATTGGCTTTGGTACAGGTAAAAAGCGTCTAGATAATAACCGTCTTGAAGCACGTGGTGCTTTAGCCGATAACGATACCTGTAATCCAGTCGCAGGTCCAGCAGGTAAATATACCGATAGTCGTGGAACAGACATTGATAAAGACGGTTGGTGTACAGGTACGGCTGCGGATGACTTCCAACAAGAAGCTGTGGTGCAAACCGGTTTTGCGGATAGTGAAACACATGGTGGTACAGATGTATTCCTTGGTGCAATCGGTGTCGGCTCAGACAACTTCCACGGTAGCCTCGAAAATATCGAAGTATTTAACTTAGTTCGTAAAGCCATTGGCCTAGATAAATAACAACAGACTGGAGAACGATGATGTTAAAACAATTTAAATTAGGTCAGTTCGGTATGAAAGCCTCTGCTTTAACTGTTGCATTACTTGCTGCGAGTACTGGTGCACAGGCTGCGGGTGAAGCCAAAAATATCATTTTCTTTTTAGGTGATGGTATGGGGCCAACCACAGTCACGGCAAGCCGTATTTATGGCTACGGTGAGTCTGGTAAATTAACCATGGACACCTTGCGCCGTACGGTAAGAATTAAGACCTATTCAGAAGATGGTCAAACCACTGACAGTGCGCCTTCTATGGCTGCCTATATGACGGGCAAGAAAACCCGAAATGAAGTGATTGGGATGACACCAGGAACTATCGCAGTTGAACCAAGTGCAGGTACTGCGCCAGATGGTGTAACTAAAGTATCGAATGCCATTAACAATTGCCCAACACCAGGTTCAAGTGTCGCTGCTGGTAGCCCTGCGGAAACGATTCTGGAACTTGCCAAAGCCAATGGTAAAAAGGTTGGGGCGATTACCACTACAGAGTTGACCCATGCAACGCCCGCTGCGACATTCTCTCATGTGTGTAATCGTAATGCACAGTTTGAGATTGCACGTCAGGTGATTCCAGGTGGGGCAGGTTACAATACTAAATTGCTAGATGGTGTGGATGTATTAATGGGCGGCGGACGCAACCATTTCACACCTTTTAATGCGGCCGACAATAAAAAAGGGCGTATTGATGGGCGTAATTTACTCAATGAATTGAAGGCTAAAAATTATACTGTAGGTGCGACCAAAGCAGAGATGGATGCAGCACCATTGAATAAAAAGTATATTGGTCTTTATTCTGCAACTTCACATCTAGAATATGATTTGGATCGTGAGAAAACTGCACCAAATCAGCCAACTCTAGCTGAAATGACTGAAAAATCGATTGATTTACTGCAGGCACAAGATACCGCAGGTAAAGGCTTTTTCTTGATGGTTGAAGGTGGGCGTATTGACCATGCTTTACATGGAACCAATGCCAAACGTGCACTACACGATACCATTGCATTTGATAATGCGATCAAGAAGGCCTTGGAGAAGATCAAGAAAACGGATCCTGAGTTAAAAAATACCTTGATCGTGGTGACTGCGGATCATGACCACACCATGACCTTTAACGGTTATACCGCGCGTACTGGAAAAACAACGACTGCGAATCCTGGTATCTTGGGTTTAAGTTATAGCTATCAAGAAGCCAAAGCGACAGATACGCGCACGCGTGTGCTGGCTGATGGCAAGAAGCATGCACCTAACTTAGATGCAAAGGGTAAAACCTCAACCACGTTGGTCTTTGGTAATGGTGGTGGACCACGTCCAACGTCACGTATTGATATTACTGATGATGAAGCGGCGGCAGATGATTACTTGCAACAAGTCGGCGTTAAACTCGGTAGTCCTGGATCTGAAACACATGGTGGTGGTGATGTCCTCTTATTTGCTGAGGGTGCAGGTTCTCAAGTGTTTAAAGGTACACGTGAAAATGCTTGGGTGTTTAGCAAATTGAAAGAAGCCTTTGGATTTAAATAAGCGCTTTATTCAATATTTTCATCATATTGCAAAAAACCTCAGTCACTATGACTGAGGTTTTTTTTTATGCAGGAAATAACATGCGTCTAGTGATGAGTTCGGTATTGCTCAGTTTGGGAATGACGTCTTTGCATGCGGCACCGTTATTGAGTGCCAGTATTACACGTGAGTCTCAAAATATTGGCAATGATGGTGTGACCCGTACCAGTGTGTTTCAGGAACGTATGTATCGTGATACCCAGAATATCTGGATTGAACGTGTATTGCCGAAACACCACCAGCATGGTGATGAAAAGGGTGGACATAAACACTTAGATTTAGCTGAAGCGGCGCAACATTATTTTATTGATCAGAAAAAACAGCCCAAACTGAATTTGGTTTTGGTCGAAGATAAAACAGTCGTACATTTGCAAGATGCGGATGTGGATATGTTGGGCTTAAGCAACTGTTGGTCATGTGTCTATTCGCTACTTGATCCTAAAACCTTAAAAGGGATGAAGATCACCAAAAAGGATACCAACAGCACGTTGTATGAAACCCAAAATAAGAAAAATAAGATTCGTGTGGAATGGGATAATCGTAACAATATTGCGAAACGCGTTGATATTCGTAGCTTAGATGGTTTGCGCTATGACATTATGAAAGCAAATATTCAACAAGTGAATATTGCAGAACCTTGGAAAAAATATAGCAAATTAACCAGTAAAGACTATTCTGATTTTGGTGATTAATGATAGACAGCCAGATTGGTTTGATTTAGCTCCTTTTAAAGGAGCTTTTTTATAATAAGAAACATGAGAGAAAGGGAGCGTTGTTCTGTTCACCTATTTATAGATAGGAAAAGTGGCTGAAATAAAAGTATCGTTTGCTGTGATTTTTCTCTGTATTCAAACAAGTGTGGGTAGTGCAGTGAGATTGCTTCATTGAATAAAAAATGCCGACATTTGTCGGCATTTTTTTGTGAGAAAAAAGCGAAGATTTAAGCTTTTTTCTCGATTGATGGTGCAACTGGATCGGCTGTGATATAGCCAACGCTTGCACTATAACCACCATTATAGTTCGCTAAAACTTTTGCTTTTAATTCAGCAGGAAGGTTTGAGCTATCACCCGCATGCTGGAAGTTGCTCATGATATAGGTCCAGCCATTCACTGAATCAACCGCATGTAAACCTGTTGATTCTGCACCTGCAGGTGTCGATAAAATTCGATCTAAAGACTTGGTATCAACGTTATAAGCCCAAAGGAAGTTATTGGTATGGTTACCACTATCTTCACCGATGAATAAGGTACGTAAAGTTTCAGAGAATTTTAAATTGTCTGGACTGGCGATATTATTTGGATCGGCAGTATTGCCCAAACTATCCGCTGGAATATCTTTACCCATCAGAACCATATGGCTTTGATACGGTGTCCATTCACTATTGATCACATTATTTAAGTGGTCAACTTGGCTGCCTTTAAGGTCATGCGCAAGTACACCACCTGCTTTCAGTGTACTCTTAAATTTGACATTGTGTGCTGCAACCCAGCCTGTCTTACCTTCAATCATTGAGTCTTGAATATTGGCAAGCGCAGAATAAGCAACCTTGTCTTTAATATTAACTGTGGTTCCTTCCATTTTGGTAAATGCCATACTACCGCCTTTGAGCGCAGCGTAACGGTGGGTTTCGAGGAAAGCAGCAGCTAATTCGATTTCTTCTTTACTGAAACCATTATTGGCTTCTTTTAACTTGATCCAGAGTGTTTTCTTATCCAGCACAATTTGGGTATAACCTGTTAAATCTGCTGGTGCTGTTTTTAAGCTTTCCATAATGTTTTCAGCTTTAATGCCGCGAACATTCACCAAGTCTTCAATGGTCTTACTGTCGGTATGACCCAGTTTGATCCATTTGATTGGTGCTGTAGATGTCTCATTCAACTCAGCTGTGTATTTTGCAACATATAAAGTTCCCGCAGATAAATCTTTTTCTTTATCTGCAATGAACATAAAGAAACCGCCATTGGTATAGTCATCACCCATGATCACTGTACGGTTATCTGGCATCACTTGAATAAGTTCGTGTGAAATACGACCTAAGCAATAGTGTTTAACTGCAGTACCACGACCTTTACCATCCAGAATAATTTCTGGTAAATGGCCATAGTTATAAACATTTGCTGTATTTTCATTGCCATACAGATTTTTACTGTAGGCTCTTAATGTTGCTAAGGTACTACCAATTTGATCAAAAGCATCTGGCTCATATTCTTCACTTGAAAGGTGTGTATTCCAAGGTGAGAGGCTAGCACCACAAGTAATCCATAGACCATGGACTTTAGACATATCGACATTGAAGTATTTTTTCAACGCCAGATGTCCAGTTTTTTGATCTTGGTCTAAGGTCAATACTGCAATCGGAGATGGCAACTGACCATACATACTTTGTTGAGCCAAGTTTTGAGTGGTGTATTCGAACTGGACTACATGGAAGACTGGATTGTTGACACCGTCAACTTTTGCATCTTTGAGATGGATCATTGAAGAGCCATCTGGGCAGTCAGAGAAGAATTGACGCTCTTGACCTGCAACAGATGTATCTCTGATCGCTTTGTTATTGATGTCGTAATAGCTACCCGCGATAATTTTGCCACCATTGATATTGTCAACTTCCATACCCGTGCGGAAAAACTCTTGATAACCTAATTTATATTCGGTGCTGGTATTATCTTCCCAAGTCACGGTTAAGCTTGACTTGACTGAAGTTGTAGCCATCTCGGCAGTGGTGGTTGGTGCCGCCATTGGTGTGAATTTGGCATTTTTTAATTTCACCAGTTTTGCTGGTGGCGTAACGATGTCGTTATCATTGTCATCATTGCAACCTGTTAAAGCTGCTGCTGTGCCCATTGCCCCGAGTGGTAAAAACGGTACACCCGCGAACCATTTTAAAATATCACGACGACTTGGCTGATTGGTATTGGCTGTCATAGTAAATCCGTATCTTTAATATATGGTAAATAAATCCTGATCGATTCTATGAAGCCTAGATGACAATTTTCTGACAGTTTGAAGGCAGTTTAAAGACAATTTATTTTTTATAACTATTTAATAAATATAGGATTAAGATAGAAGAATCCCCAGCGATTTTCTGGGGATTTTTTATTGGTCTGATTTAATCTGACGCTTTTCTTTTTTCGAGTATTTTCCCGAATAGTAGCCCCAATTCAAATAGCATCCACATTGGGATTGCTAACATGATCATGGATAAGGCATCGGGTGGTGTCACAAACATAGCAATAAAGAAGCATCCCACGACGATAAAACGACGCTTTTCGATCAGTGTTTGGGTGCTGACGACACCAATCAAAATCAGTACTAAGGTAATAATTGGGATTTCAAAGGTGAAGCCAAATACCAAGAAAAGTTTTAAACAGAAGCTTAAATAACTATTGATGTCTGTCATTGGCGCAACGGTTTCAGGTGAAACGCTAATGAAGAAATGCAAAATTGCCGGTAAGGTAATGAAATAAGCAAAGGCCACGCCTAAATAAAACAGCACAATACTGCCTAGCAATAAAGGTATTGCCAAGTGGCGTTCTTTTTCATACAGCGCAGGTTTAATAAACGACCAAATTTGATAAATGATGTAAGGCATTGCCAACATAAATGCGACAAACAGATTCAGCTTAAACGGCGCCATGAAGGTTGCCGTCACATCGGTCGCAATCATGGTTGAGGTTGCAGGAAGCTGTTGTCTTAAGGGTTCAGAAAGCCATTGATACGTATGGTTTCGAAAAGGTAACAAGCAGAAAAAAAGAAAAATCGTTACCCCGACAATCTTAAAGAGATATTGGCGGAGTACAATCAAATGCTGCATCACAGGCATTTGTTGAAGCGATTCTTCAGTCGTCACTGAAGTAGAGGGTAATTGGCTCATACGGCAATCTTTAATTCTGTATCAAACTTTTGAGCCATTACATTGGGTGACTCAAGGTTGAAAGGTAATTGCTTTTGATAGGCAAGACTGAATGGAATGACCGCTTGCTGAGACCGTAAGGTGTAAGTCGCCGTTGATCGGTTAGTCTCTGCTTGTTCTGGCTCAGCATCGGATGGTGTCTGTGTGCTTTTAAGCGCATCTAGCTGTTGTTGCATCCTGCGTTCAAGTTCAGTAATTTTATCAATTTCTTTTTGCATTTCTTCGCGGAACTCAGAAAGGCGTAATTCGCGATCGATTTCATTCTGAATGTTGTTGATAAACTTTTTAATTTTGCCATACCATTTCGCTACGAACCGAGCAGCTTCTGGCAATTTATCAGGACCGAGTACCAGCAATGCAATGACTGCAAAGCAAAAAATCTCGGTCATTCCCAAATTCAGCATAGTCGTGCTCGCTTAGCTTTTTACTGAGCTTTCAGTAGTTTTAACTTGAGCATCAATGGTACGTGGTTCATTTAAAGGTGCCGCAGCTTCTTCTTCTTTCATTGATTTTTTGAAGTCTTTTACCGCCCCACCGACATCTTTCCCTAAGTTTTTAAGTTTAGATGTACCGAAAAGTAGAATGACTACAATTGCAAAAATCAGTACATGCCAAATTGATAAACCAGCCATTATTCTATTCCTATAAAACTTTGGGTATATCTCAACAGCTTGGCATGACAACGATGTGACACTTATATTGCAGTTTTAAGACACTGCATCTACCAAATGGTAAATAGTGCTAGCATAGGCAGCATATCAATACATGATAAAAACCAGACCGACATGACCTTTCTTCTCCCAATAAGTGCTTTTATTTTCGGGCTAGTGGCAGCTCAATTTAAATTCGCAGAACAGCTAAAGAAGATACTCTCTTCCTTATTGGCACGGTTATTTATTCCTGTGGTCATCATTTACAACATGGTGTTCTATCAGGCGGGTAGTTTTGCCCTGATCCTGTTTAGTTTCATTTCATCGATCCTGCTGTTTTATGTGTTTGCTTATTTTTCTAAAGATCGCTTACAGGCACTTTGTTCGAGTTATAGCAACATTGGCTGGTTGGGTTTTCCATTTGCCATTGCACTCTTTGGCGAGCAGGTGAGTAGTGCCATGATTGCGCTGTATATCGGTGGTTCACTCTTTGGCAATATTTGGGCAGTTGCTGCGGTTTCAAAAGGGCCGACTGACTATGTTGCAACAGTGCATAAGGTTGTAAAGTCACCGCCTGTGCTTGCATTATTGATCGCATTGATTTTATGGGGTATAGGATTTCAGAGCTTAGAGGGAAATCTGGTTTTAGAGCGGAGCTATGATGTTGCAAAATTTGGTATGAGCTTTGCGGGAATGTGTATCTTGGGCATGTGGTTACGACATACGCGTGTACATTTTGCTGATTTGATTTTTAGTACGCGTGCACTCATCGTAAAAATGTTGTTTGGTATATTGATTTGTACATTGACCTATTATTTTATCCCGATTCCAAATATTGAATTTTTGCTCCCTGTTTTATTTTTATTATTCTGTTTACCACCAGCAGCCAATATTGTGGCGCTGGAAACGCATTATCAAGGCACGGGTGTATCCGCTCGATATATTGCTGCGGGAACCATCGTGAGCTGTATCGTGGTTGTGTTATATGGCATTGTATTGCATTTAAAAGTGCTCTAGCTGTGGGCTAGAGCACTTGTCTATTTAAAGTAAACTGGCTTTAAATAGTTGCATGGCTTGACCGCGATGACTGATTTTATTCTTCTCAGCTTTACTAAGCTCAGCACTCGAAACATTCAGCTCAGGTAGCCAGAATAAAGGATCGTAACCAAAGCCATTTTCGCCACGTGCTGCTTCTAAAATCTCACCTTTCCAAATGCCCTGAAAAATTTGTGGAAGTGGGTCTTCAGCATGCGAGACCAGTGCCAATACGCAGACAAACATGCCTTCAATCGCTTCACCTTGTTTACGGAAAGGCGCAAGATCAGCCAACAGTTTTTGATTATTGGCAGCATCATTACCGTGTTCACCCGCATAGCGTGCTGAGTAGATTCCTGGTGCACCACCTAAAATTGGAACACAAAGTCCAGAGTCATCTGCGAGGGCTGGTTTGCCTGAAAGTTTAGAGGCATGACGCGCTTTGATAATCGCATTTTCAACAAAGCTGAGACCGTCTTCGATCGCATCTTCAATATCCAGTTTGCCTTGAGGAATGATCTCGACAGGAAGGTTGAGTTGTTGAAAGAGATGTTCAAATTCAACAACTTTACCTTTGTTGTTACTTGCAAGGACAAGGCTGCCTTGGTTGAGCCATGGTTGGGTAGACATGCTGAAAAATCTCAATATTTCAAATCAGATGAATTGTACTCGATTTGGTGATCTAAGTCGGTTGTCTGTCTTTATAATTAAACGCCAATAAGTGTAAGTCCATCAACATCTTGTTCTAATAGCTTGTTTAAGAAACGTATAAGATCATCCATCATTTTGATCACGTCCACTTTATATTTTGGATATTTTTTCTTAAAAATTTTAGTTTCTTGCTTAAATAAAAGACGCACATTATCGTTATAGCATAAATATTTTTTAGCTTCTAAGTAAATTTTATATGCATCAAGTTTTGCAATAACTTGTGCTATTTCTCCTGCATCAAGATATGTATTTCCCCAGTGTGACCAAGGCTTTTCATCCACAGAAAACAAGTGTTCTACTAAAGAAAATGCGATTTCATCAATGACAATTGAATGGTCACAATTTGGATTTCGTTGCAAATTGTAGGGAATGATTTGCATATTAAGGCCCGCATAAATTCCATCTGAATAGGGCGTAACTGTAAAAGAAAATTTCATGTTAAATTTTTTTCAAAATCAGTGTGTGGAAATTCCAGAATTTAATTTTTCCGTGAGCATTTTGATGATCTTTTCTAGTTTCTTGATTCAATAAAATTTCATAATCTTCAATGAGCAGTTGTTCAATTTGCTGGCGATTAAATCCTTGCATGGTCTGGGGCTGTTGTAATAACCAAGCATCATCTTGACCTAAAAATTGTATTAATAAGATCCCTCCTTGAGGCAAGGCATGTTTCATCTTTGCAAGTACATGATCAATTTGTTTAGGCGCACAAAAAAATAGACTGAATAGGGCAACGATAATACTGGCTGAAGGAAATGGATAGTCTTCAAAAATATGATTCGAGAAAAAGAATTTAGGATGATTTTTAAATCGATGTTGACACGCCTGTTGTGCTGCTTCGGATGGATCAAAAGCGTGAACCAGATAATCATGCTGGAGTAAGAAGGCAGCCTCATTGCCTGCACCACACCCACAATCTATGACAACACGAGGGAGAGTTGCATCAACATACTGGAGTGCATATTCCAAGATCGGACGATGGGGCTGGTCTTGGGTGAGTTCAGCAAATATCTGGGACATGAGTGCTAAAAAATGAAGAATGTAATATAAATAGCAGTTTAAGTCCTTTTTGTAAAAGTAGAAATTAGGCTGCATTTAAATCAATTTAGAATAAAAGTAATAAAAAACCGACTCTCACAAGTCGGTTTTTAAATCACTCAATAGATCTAAATCAGATTATTGTGCTTGAATCCATCTATCAGCACGGTCACGTGCAGTACGAATCTGTTCTTGGGTTAAGTTCGCAGCCAAGGCTGTTTTCTTACCTTCAGAAAGACTGATCACTTTAGTATCGAGCATACCGTCACGAGTTGAAAGCTCATACCACTGATAAGCACCGACAAAGTTTTTCTTTTGCTCTTCCATCATCGCGAGATTAAAGCTAGCACGGTTATCGCCGTTACTTGCTGCTTTCTCAAAGTATTTACGTGCTAAAGCATCATCTTTTTTCGTGCCCATGCCATCTGCATACATACGGCCCACATTTAACTGTGCGGCAGATAAGCCTTGATCGGCTGCTGCTTTAAAAAGAGAGAACGCTTGTTTCTCATCTTTGGCAACGTCTTTACCATATTGATAACGTGTTGCTAAGTAAAACTGTGCACCTGCTTGACCCGCTTTTGCTGCGCTTTGTAACTCATTGATACCCATTACTGAATATCGCGCTGCTTGTGTTGCAACCGATTGGGGTTGAGCAACATAGTCAGCGTGCGCTTGTATACTGATCAGACCAAATAAAAATGTGCTGATTAATGTCTTTTTCATAGAGCGCTCACTCGATAAATTGCGACTTCACCAAATAGGTTCGGCATATGCTTACTGAGCACACTACCTTGTTGGTCACCATTAACGGCAAGTCGATTAATAATTTTAATCCGGTTCTCAGCACACAAGGCTTCAAAGTCACGGAAAGTACATAAATGAATATTCGGGGTGTTATACCACATATAAGGTAAAGCTTCCGAAACAGGCATTTTCCCTTTCAATGCAAGAAAAGAACGTGTCTTCCAATATGCAAAGTTTGGAAAAGTAATAATGGCCTGTTTGCCGACACGCACCATATCACGAAGTAATACATCGGGTGCATCTACAGCTTGCAAAGCTTGTGCCATAACCACAGAGTCAAAAGACTGGTCGGCAAAACGGCTTAAACCAAGGTTTAAGTCCTGTTGGATAATATTTAACCCCCGACTGATGGCAATTGCAATCTTTTCTTGATCAATTTCTAGACCATAGGCACGAATATTGTGCTGTTTGCTCATATGAGCCAGCAATTCACCATCACCACAGCCTAAGTCTAACACGCTAGAGTTCGGGTTAATCCATTTTTCGGCGAGTCGTTGATCTATACGCATTAGTGTTGCTCCTGCGGTGTCGATTGCAACTGTTGTTCTCCACCTAAAAATGCTCGTAGGGTTTTCACATACAGTGGAATTGGAAATAAGAAAGAGTCATGACCTTGTTCAGCATCAATATCTAAGTAGCTGACAGGCTTATGATTATCAATCAAAGCATCGACCAATTCCTGTGAACGACTTGGACTAAAACGCCAGTCTGTGGTAAATGAAATGACCAGAAACTTGCATTTTGGTTGACTCATTGCCTTTGTTAAAGAGTGCTCATATTCACGAGAAGGGTCAAAATAATCCAAAGCCTTAGTCATAATCAAGTAAGTATTTGCATCGAAATTGCGGCTAAATTGTTCACCTTGGTAACGCAAATAACTTTCAACTTGGAATTCGACATCAAAACCATACATAAATTTGCCTGATTTCAAATCACGACCAAATTTTTGTTTCATGGCTTCTTCAGACAAGTAGGTGATATGACCGACCATGCGTGCCAAAATCAAACCACGTTTTGGATAGCTATCATTTTCTAAATAACGACCATGATGGAAATCAGGATCGGAAAGAATGGATTGGCGTGCAACTTCGTTGAAGGCAATATTTTGGGCTGATAACTTTGGCGCGCTGGCGATGATGGCGCATTTTTGCAATCGGTCTGGATAGTCCAACGACCATTGTAACGCTTGCATGCCACCCAGAGAGCCGCCAATAACAGCGTACCAAACCTTTACTCCAAGACGATCGGACAGCATCGCTTGGGTTTTGACCCAGTCACGTACTGTAACCAATGGAAAGTCTGGACCATAGGGACGATTTTCATTTTCAGGATTCGGTGAGGTTGGACCTGTAGAACCACTACAACCGCCGATATTATTTAAGGAAACAACAAAAAAGTGATTGGTATCAATTGCTTTTCCTGGACCAATACAGCTGTCCCACCAGCCTGCTTTTTTGTCATCTGCATGATGATAGCCTGCCGCATGGTGATGTCCTGAAAGTGCATGGCAAATTAGGATGGCATTCGATTGATCTGCATTGAGTGTTCCATAGGTTTCAACCATTAAATCAAAACGAGGTAAAACTCGTCCACATTCAAGTTCTAAAGGTTGTTCAAATTGAAACTTTTGTGGTGTGACTAAACCCACTGAATCCGATGGAAAAGACACTGGAATCGTTCGCCTTATATAAAGTTTGAATCAATAAACAGAGTTCAATTGAATCTCTCGTTACTTGAAATCATTGGTTTTAATAACGGAGTCCTGCCGAGTTGTTATCCAGTTCTAGGATAAACTTTCAGTTACACTTACTTTGGTTTTGCCCAAAGTAAGCAAAGGCCTCTTGCGCTGCTATAACCGCAGCTCACCACAAAACCTGTTCATTTCTTGCATTTTGCTCATTCTATCGCAGAAAGAGCATCTTACAAGCATCACGCAGGTTGTGGATGACATTTCCGAGTATCTGAGTTTAAACGAGAAATTATATTCAATCTCAATCAGACTAAAAGGATACCAATTCAGGTATCCTTTCAAAAGTCATTTTTTCTGATATTACAACTCAGCTTTACTGACGATTATGTGATATTTCACTTATCTAAACGGCTGCAGCAGCCACTTGATCCGTGGTCAAGACACCTTGCTCAATCAAGCGGTTAGTACAGGCAATAATGGCTTCAATTGATGAGGTCACGATGTTGTCATGTACACCCGCACCAAATGCACTCTTACCTGTACCTTTCACTTGAAGCTCAATCAAGGCAAGGGCTTTGGCATTGGCACCTGAGCTGATACTACGCTCTTCATAGCTGACAACATCAATTGGGAGTTGTAAAGCATTCAACATGGCTGAGATCGGGCCGTTACCTTCACCGCGTAGACGTTGGATTTCACCTTCAATTTCAATGTCTAATTCGATGATTTGTGTACCATTGATATCTGACAATTGATAATGTTTGGTTTGATAATGGCTATTTTTCACATCCACATAGGTATTTTCGAATAAATTCCAGATCTCATGTGCACTGATTTCTGTGCCATTTTCATCGGTATGTTGCTGTACGATCTGACTGAATTCAATTTGTACGCGGCGTGGCAATGCAACGTTGTAATTCGATTCTAATAAGTAAGCGATACCGCCTTTACCTGATTGGCTATTCACACGAATCACCGCATCGTAGTCACGGCCCAAATCTTTTGGATCGATTGGTAAGTATGGCATATCCCAGATGTCTTCGTTTTTCTGGAATTCGAAGCCTTTTTTAATTGCATCTTGGTGTGAACCAGAGAATGCAGTAAAGACTAAATCACCTGCATATGGATGACGAGGATGCACAGGTAAACCTGTACATTCTTCAACAGTTGCAATGATTTCATTGATATTGGAGAAGTCTAAGTTTGGCGCAACACCTTGGGTATACATGTTCAAGGCAATTGCAGCAACGTCAACGTTACCAGTACGTTCACCATTACCAAACACACAGCCTTCAACGCGGTCAGCACCTGCCATGATTGCCAATTCAGAGGCTGCGATACCACAACCACGGTCATTGTGACAATGCACAGAGATAATCACGCCATCACGACGCGCCAAGTTACGGTGCATCCATTCGATTTGATCGGCATAGACATTTGGTGTTGAAACTTCAACGGTTGCAGGTAAGTTTAAGATCACCTTGTTCGTCGGAGATGCTTCCCAAATTTCAGTCACGGCATCACAGACATCTTTAGCGACGTCTAATTCTGTTGCAGAGAAACATTCTGGGCTATATTGGAAAATCCAGTCTGTTGTAGGGTATTGCGCTGCATATTCTTTGACTTTGGTAGCCGCATTAATCGCAAGCTGTTTAGAACCATTGGCATCTACATTCAAGACTTTCTTACGGAAAGTTGGAGAATTTGAATTATAGATATGTACAATGGCACGTTCCACACCGACTAAGGCTTCAAAGGTACGCTCAATCAAATGATCACGTGCTTGAACCAAAACTTCGATATACACATCTTCAGGAATCAAATCTTCTTCAATCAATTTGCGCGCAAAGTCGAAGTCGATTTGGGAAGCTGATGGAAAACCAATTTCAATATGTTTAAAGCCGATTTTGACCAACATATGGAACATTTTTAATTTTTGATCCATATCCATTGGTTCAAAAATCGCTTGGTTACCGTCACGAAGGTCGGTACTCATCCAAATTGGTGCTTGATTGATTTCATTATTCGGCCATTGGCGATCTGGTAAATCCACTCGCTGGTACATACGGCGGTATTTTTTGCTTGGGTCAGCCAACATCATGAGATAACTCCTTGTCGTAGCATGGTTGCTGAGTCAAATAAAAGGCAACGTGCTACAAATATATATGGTGTCTATAAGAATTAATTTAAAGCGAATTTGGGGATCGAACGCCTAAAAATGTAGGCGAAAAAATTTATACGCGCGCGAGGCGCAGCATCAGGAGAAGTGCAGTGAGATGTGTTGTATGAGACGGGTGGGTAAAGCCGCGATTTGTTTTCATCATCTACCATTCATATGGGTTATTTAATTTTGCAGTTATCTTAATCATCTAACCGTAATCAGTCTAGGTGAAAATACAGACGACTGCAAAGCTCTATAAAACATTTTAATAAGAATAAATGGAAAATATTTCCCTGTTTTTTGCGCTATTTAAATTTTAATAGGAAAAATTTCCCGTAATTTTGTAAATTAGAGATAAAAAAGTTGATTTTATCTCTGAGCTTTGAAAAGTGTGTGAACTATAACTCAGACCACATGCGAATCAGGTTATGGTAAATGTTGGTGAGTTTCATCACTTCTGGATAAGCATCGCCATGGGTTTTCCGTAATTCACGAATACTTTCATCTAAAGTAAATAACAGGTGGCGCTTACTATCATCTCGAATCAGGCTTTGTACCCAAAAAAATGAGGCGAAACGGGTTCCTGTGCTAATACTGCTGACTTCATGCAAACTGGTTGATGGGTAAAGTACGACATCGCCAGCAGGAAGTTTAATCTCATGGTAGCCATAAGTGTCTTCAATGACCAGTTCACCACCTTCATATTCTTTTGGTTCGCTTAAAAATAAGGTGCATGATAAATCGGTGCGGATTTGTTCAGATGTGCCACGAATCAGGCGAATCGAGTTGTCGACATGGAAGCCAAAGCTTTCAGATTCATCATAACGGTTAAACAGTGGTGGGATGATTTTATGCGGTAATGCTGCGGCTTGAAAAAGTGGATTTTGCCAAATCGCTTTAATTACCATATCACTGAGCGCATGAGTCAGCGGATCTTGTTCTGAGAGCTGCTGATTTTTCTTGACTGAAGCGGAGAGGGTCCCCGCAGTGATTTTTCCACCCACCCAATTTGCATCTGCCATTAATTGGCGAAACTCTGCAACTTGTTCTTTGCTTAATACATTGGGGATATGATGGATCACGGTGAACACCTTTTGAATATTTATTGCAGTTGTAAAAATAGCCTCATGACGAGGCTATTTTATATGAACTAAGCTGAATGCCATAAAGTTATTATGGTTTTGACTTAGTATTTAAAGTTAATGGCTAAGACAGCATTACGACCATTACCTTCATTGGCATAATGAGCGGCATGTGCACCTGTAAAGTAACGCTTATCACCAATGTTATTCACATTCAGTTGTACATTTACATTCTTATCTACGTCATATTTTGCCATCGCATTATAGATGGTATAGGTCGGTAGGAATTTTGGTGCAGTCGTATTCGCGAATACTTTATCTTGGTATTGAACGCCAGCACCTAAAGTAAGTTTAGGGATGACTTTGTACGTTGACCATAAAGTCGCACTGTTTTTAGCAACAAATGGTAGTGACTTACCTTGAGCTAATAGACCTGCTGAGTTTTGGTTACCTTTGGTTAGTTCACTGTCTAAGTAGCTATAACCTGTAGCAATATCCCATTTATCTGTAATTTTGCCAGTGAGGCCAAGTTCAAAGCCATCAACTTTACTATTACCGATATTACGAGTTGTACCATCTGAATCTGTTACACGAGAATCAGTTTTTTCAGTACGGAAAATTGCGGCAGTTACGTTAGCACGTTGGTTAAATAGATCCCACTTCGTACCTAATTCAATCGTACGGGCTTTTTCTGGTTTTAAATCAAGATAAGCAGTGCCAAGATCATTTTCACCATCACCTTGGCTGATACCTACTGGGCTAGCAGAAGTTGCATAGCTAGCATAAATGCTGCCTTGTTCTGTTGGCTTATAAACTAGACCAGCTTGATAAGAGAAGTAGTCCGTGTCGCTTTCAAGTTTTGCACCGGTTGCTTTTGTAACCTGCTCAGTGTCAAATTTATCCCAACGAACGCCAAGATCAAGTAACCACTGAGGGTGCAATTCAATACTATCCAATACATAGATAGATGTAGTTTTACTGGTTACAGTGTTAATTGAGGTTGGGTTAATATCAATCTTACCTAACCAAGGGTCATTTGGATTTGGGCTATTTAAATCAGTACACCAGTAATTTGATGCAGCCCCAACACCTAATGAACATGCACCTTTCAATGCATCACCATTATTGGCATTTGCAATATCTGTTAATAAATATGATGCTTTATCTGTTTCTTGGCGAGCATATTCTGCACCGACATTAAAATTATGCTTAAGAATGCCTGTGTTGAATTTACCTTTTAAAGATAACTGATCGCTAAAGGCATCTGTATCTCTAGTGTGGCCATTTGAGCGGCGCCATACTTCACCATTGTAGATATTGCCTTTAGAGTCATCAGGCATAGAGTTGACATAGTCAGCTTTCGATTTAGTATAGGTCGCGACGTTACTCAGCGTTAAATTCTCATTAAAGTCATGTTCTAATTTTAACGTACCAATATGATTTTCGCGTTTATCAAAATCACGTGCTTTCCAGCCGTAGTAAGTACCTTGCTTCACATGAACAGGTCGACCATCACCTTTTTCAGTACCAGCTGGTGCATTGGTTGGAACATTTGAATTATTAAATGGAATACCCGCATCTGGCTCATCATTACTTTTTAAGAAATAATAGCTAAGCGTTGCGCGGTTTGGGCTACCTAAGCCTAAGCTAATACTCGGCGCAATACCAACGCGAGCATATTCGGCACCATTGTGTTGACCTGGTTTTTCATTTTCATGCCCCATTACCACAACACGGCCTGCTGTTCCATTACCAAAATCTTTGTTGGCATCAAGCTGAATATGACGATAGTTATCGGTACCACCTTGAATACTACCTTGGTAAACGTCACCTTCATGTGCAACTTTAGTCACTAAATTGATACTACCACCGATGCTACCGCCACCACCTAGTGCAGATGAAGAGCCTTTAATCACTTCAACTTGTTCAACCGCAAACATATCACGGCTTTGTGAAGTGGCATTGCGCACGCCATCGACATAAATAGAGTTTTGGCTGTTGTAACCACGAATAATCGGCATATCCGTATAAGGCGTACCACCTTCACCAGCGCCTAGAGTAATGCCTGGCTCATAACGGAGTGCTTCAAGCAATGTATTTGAGTTAGATTCTTTAAGTAGTTTTTGCGACAGAATAGAAACTGACTTTGGTGTGTCTTTAAGTGGAGCAACAAATTTTGCATTTGCAGACTGATCTACTTTTAAAGATTCTTCTTTTGCTGCATGTGCATGAATTGTTGGTAGTTGAACTGCTTGATCTTGAGCAATGGCTGGCATCGCAATGACTGAAAGTGATGATGCAATTGCAGAAGAAACAAGTTTCTTCCGTGATTTAATAAAAGACATAGGGCAGGCCTAAGGATGTAAAAATTTATGCAAAGGATAATCATTGTTATTTCTATATTCATTTGTTTGGGATTGGATTTTTCAATTGTTTCTAATTGTTACAGTGGGAACTTAAATTAATTTTTGCCCTTAATTGTTTAAAAATGTTGTTAATCTGTTGATTTTTTTATTTAATCTAAAAAAACGATTGTATTTTGAATATTAACTTTAAATTTTAATGTTATGACTTCTGTCACTTTACTGAAGTTTTATTTATATGATTTGTCTTTAAAATCCTGAAAGTTATTTTGAATTTCAGTTTGTTAAATCAAAGCCATATGATAAAGCTGATTATTGATCAATAAAGTCTGGGTTAATCTCTTTTAAAGTTGCTGTTCCCATCAAGGCCATGGTGATTTCGAATTCTTCCTTTAAGATTTTAAGCACATGCGCCACACCCAGGGCACCAGCCGTTGCCAGACCATAAATATAAGGACGACCGATTAGTACGGTAGATGCACCAAGTGCAATGGCCTTGAATACATCTGAACCACGACGGATGCCGCCGTCTAATAAAACTGGATAGTTTTCAGGAACAACAGCTCGGATTTTTTGCAGCGCAATTAATGGCGAAATCGTGGTATCGAGTACGCGACCACCATGATTGGAAACGATCAGACCTGAAACACCATATTCAACAGCTTTTTTGGCATCAGCAGGATGAAGTACACCTTTTAGGATGACGGGTAGCTGGGTATTTTTAATGATCCATGCAATATCCTCCCATTGGGGGGCATTTTTCATGAGGCCTTGAAAAATAGGATGTTCTCCAGTTGCTAAATTGCCAATTTCTACATTAGCTGAGGCATGTGGGTGTGGCATGTCCTTCGGCAATTGAAAGAAAATTTTACGTTCTCGATCTCGGATGCCTGTATGTGGCGCATCGATGGTGATGACGATCGCTTTATAGTTGTGTTGTTCTGCAAGCTGTATGAGCGTTAAAGACTGTTCTCGACTCGCTTGCCAATAGAGTTGAAACCATTTGTATGGATTATCCGTATTGAGCTGCGTCATCTCAATATTGCTCAGCGTGCTGAGTACAAAATTACTTTGCATCAACTCGGCAGCTAGGGCAGTAGCGTGTTCAGCTTGAGGGTGGAAAAGTGCCTGATGCCCAATGGGGGCAAGAAAAATTGGATGAGGGTAATCCATGCCAAATAAGTTGAGCTGAGTATTGCCCTGCGAAAAATCATTTAAATGACGTGGAACAAGTCGAACATCTTGAAACTGAAGCTGATTCTCGTGCACGCTCAGTTCATGCATGGCACCCCCTTGTAAATAATGCCAAGTTGCTTCTGCCAAATGTTGCGAAGCTTGTCGTTCATAATCCGCTACGGTTTGTAAATGAGCTGGGATTGTGGTCAATGGGGGAAGAGGCAAGGGCTGAGACATCAGAAGATTCCCCATTGTCTTAAGAGGTTGTGATAATGACTGGTTAAGGCAACCACTTCCTCGGTGTCGCCAAGCTGCTGTCTTAGTTTTAGAATAGTCATATCTAAATTAAACAGCATGGTACGTTGCCAGTCATCTTTTACCATGCTTTGAATCCAAGTGAAAGCGGCAATTCGACTGCCTTGAGTGACGGGTTCAACGCGATGCAGACTTGTTGACGGATATAAAATTGCATCACCCGCATCCAGTTTAACCTCGTGGCTGCCATAGGTGTCTTCAACAATCAGTTCACCCCCTTCGTATTCATCGGGTTCGGATAAAAAGACCGTAATAGAAACATCGGTGCGAATCATTTGTCCTGTTTGTGAAGAAGCCTGAACAGCACTATCGACGTGGTTGCCATAATTGCCCTGATTTTGATAGCAATTAAACATTGGAGATAAAATATGTTGGGGCAGGGCCGCTGAGCGTAACAGTAGATTGCGTTGTAATGAATTTAGAACAGACTGACTTATGGATTGATAGATATCACTATGGGTATCGATCTGTAAATTATTTTTGGTTTGCTGAGCTTGTGCACCTGCGCTTTGAGCACCATTGACCCAGGCCGAGGCTGGTTGCATTTGTTGGCGTAGTTCTAACACTTGTTGTTTACTGAGCAGCTCAGGGATGTGCAACATCATATTTAAAACCCTTCAAAAAAGTACAGCCTGTAGAAAAAGTATACCTTTTCTGACAGGCTGAGTTCATCTATTCAAGCTTAAGTTTTGATTGAATAATTTAGAACTTGTAGTTGAATGTTAATGCTGCTGAACGTGGTTGGCCGAGTACAAAGCGGCTACCGCCATTGTTCAATGCGCTGATGTAGTCTTTATCTGCTAAGTTGTAGACATTCAGGTTCAGTGAGGCATTTTTGTTGAAGCTATAACCGGCCATTGCATCAAACACTACATAAGAGGGTACTTTTGGCATGTTTGCAGGCGCAGTGCTGTCGGTAATAACACGTTTTTGTTCATCTACATAGCGTGCACCTAAGCCTACTTTAAAGCCAGCGATGTCATATGTTGTCCATAATGAAGCAGTCCAATCAGGTGACCAGCGCACAGAGTCAGTTACGGTTTTTTCTCCAGCATCATTGAAGCTAATTTGCTCTTTTTGTTTCACTTTCATGTGGGCAACGCCCGCAGAAATATTCCATGCATCGGTAATTTGACCCACAACTCCTAGCTCAACACCATTAACTCGGGTTTTACCTTCTTGAATTGATTCTTTGGTAATTGGATCTTGCGTAAACTGGTTTTCGTTTTCTGTGTGATAAACTGCGCCAGTTAATGCTAATTTATTTTTCAACACATCCCATTTTGCACCTACTTCATAGTGGTGAGTTTCTTGTGGTTTTGAGCGTGCATTATTGGCAGCTTGAGTACCTGATGTAGCTGCAGATAAACCAAAATTAGCACTGCCTGGAGGTGTCAGCGATTTAGCATAAGATGCATAAATGCTACTGTTTTCTGTTGGTTTAAATAAGCTGCCCAATTTCCAGCTCACTAGAGTGTCATGTGCTTTTAAATCTGTTGGTGTTTCCGTTACAACGCCAGTTGATGAGTTGGTTGCAACTGTTAGTGCTTCATAGTCTGTATGGTAGTAATCTACACGGACGCCACCATTAAATTGCAAGCGGTTGTTTAATAATTTAATGGTGTCAAATAAATAAGCTGCGGCTGTATTGGTTTCGCCATCAGTATATGCACCTGTATAAACGAGTTTAGGCATAACATCATAATGATTTGGATTGTATAGGTTTGCCGATTTTGTTGATGGAGCAGGAATTTGCCCTGGTGCTTGGGTTGATAACGTACGAGAAATTTGCTGTTCTTGTAAGAATTCTAAGCCTGTAACCAGATCATGTTCTACTTCGCCAGTTTTAAAGTTCACATTAAGAGATGAAGTATTGGCGAGAATTTTATTTTCTTGATCAACACCTTGATGTGAGCGTGAAATCGTCCATGCATCGGGATTGTTTGATCCATTTTTATTTAATGCATTAATGCCTGTTAATGCGCGATTCATTTGCGACTTACCGTAACGAGAGGTATTGGTAAATTTAATTTTATCGCCAAAATCACTTTCAATTTTTGCGGTAACTATATCAGCGTCAACGTCTTCATAGTCATTGACACTGCCATAGTAATTTGAGCGATCAACCTTTTTTGCCTTATTTAAATCTGCATCTGCGTTATAAAAGCCATTCATACCAATGGTTGGAATACCTCCATCAGGAATATTATTTTGGCGAACATGCTGAGAATATAGATAGAAACGTGTATCTGTATTTAGACCGAAAGCAATCGAGGGAGCAATTGCCCAACCATTGTTCTCAACAACATCGCGGCCTTCAACACCACCATCTTGTCCCATCACATTTAAACGAATCGCTGTGCTTTCGTTAATGGCTTGGTTAATGTCCCCAGTTAAGCGTGCATTCTCAGCAGTATTGTAGCGAGCAGAAACTTCTCGGCTGCTTTCAGCTTTTGGTAATTTGGTGACTAAGTTGATATAACCAGATGCTGCACCACGGCCAGCTTCAGAGCCAGAAGGGCCTTTTACAACTTCAATTTGTTCTAAGTTAAATACATCACGGCTGACCGCACCCAGATCACGAATACCATCGACATAGGTAGAGGTTTGGGTCGAGAAACCACGCATTTGGAAGGTGTCACCTGCGCTGGTATTACCATTCTCACCCATTTGTAGGGTGATCCCTGGAGTATTGCGCAATGCTTCAACTAATGAAGCAGCACCTTGTTCCTGTAACAGTTCTTTTTTGATGACTTGTACAGTTTGAGGTGTATCGAGTAAGGGTTGCGTATATTTGGGAGAGCTTACTGCATCTACTTTATAGGTATTTTCTGCATTCACTTCAATTGTTGGAAGCTTTGCCACACTTTCTTCTTTAGGTGCGGCATGCACTGCTAAAGGTAAACTTGCCGCTAGAGCAACTAAAGGTGTGGTACGAAGGTGTTTACGACTTTTGATTTTTGCCATTGAGAGAACCCCTGAAATTGAAGTGGTGAATGACAGAACTTTCAACCTGATGAAACTTTTACAGAAAAAGGAGTAAAAGTAGATTAATTGTTAATCTATGTAACAATATGTGCGAAGTCTATTGATAATTATTATCGTTATCAATAGCTTTAGCTTCTGTATAAAGAACTGTATATATTTATTGTTTTGAAATTTAAGGATATTTTTTAGAATTGGTATTAATGATGAATAATTGTGCAAAATAATAATGTAGTGATGGTTATATATAATTATTTGATATATATGTTTTATTTTAATTTTTTATGGGTTCTGCTGAGAAGTTGCTTCTAAAAATTTCTTCGTAAATTTTAAGGATTATTCGCAGAAATGAATAAAAAACCCTGCATGAGCAGGGTTTTTGAAAGTCATTGAGTATTAATCTACTTAGAAATCATAAGAAACCGATAACCAGAAATTACGACCAGCAAGATAAGTGCCTGACATTCCTGAGCCGATCATCATATAGTCATAATAAGAGGCAGGATTACCATTTGCATCAATATATGAACCATTGTTGGTAAAATCTTTGTCAAGTAGGTTGTTGACTGAACCATTAAAACGTAATTGATCATTCACACTATAGCTAGCGCCTAGGTTGAATAAATTATAACCCTTCAACTTATTATTGGTTGCATTGTAAATAAGAGCAGCATCACCAGCAGTTTGTGCTGTACTGTAGCGTTTACGCTCTGACTTATATTCATGTTGTAACCATAAATCAAATGCATCATTAATATGCCAAGTTGAGGTCATGTTTAGAGCATTTCTAGGTACATTATTTAGATAAGAACCTTTATTTTTACCTTTGGTAATTTCGGTTTCCATATAGGTATATGCCGCTTTAATATCCCATTCTGGAATAATGCTATATTTCAAGCTGAGTTCAACACCTTTGGTTTCCGCTTCATCGGCATTAATGCTTTGGGAAAAACTATCCTGAGTGATATGTGATCCGTAATTTACACAACCTGGTCGATTTGGATTTGCTGTATAGAAGCAGTTTAGTAATTCTGGACCCTCGGTAATTAGGTTTTTAATCTTGGTAAAGAAAGTGGTAGTGGTAAGGTCTAAATTACCGTTGTTATAATTGAAACCTAGCTCATAGTTGATTGATTCTTCTGGTTTTAAATTAGGAGAGCCAATTCCAAAAGAAGCGCCTTGAGCACTTACGCTAATAACACCATCATGAAGTGCTTTTGCCGAAGGAGCCTTATAACCTGTGCTGACACCACCTTTAAATGTAAGTTCGTCATTTGCATTCCAAACGAGGTATGCGCGTGGGCTAAATTGACCACCGAAACCTGAGTGATCCTCATAACGACCACCCAGCGTAAAACCAAGGTTGTCTAGGATGCGCCATTCATCTTCTGCATAAACAGAGAACGAATCTTTTTTGAATGTTGCGCCAAGACCAGCAATATCATCTGCAATTTTAGCTTCTTTATATTCGGCACCAATCGTTAACTTATGATCAGCGATAGGTAAAACTACATGCGAGTCAGCAACTAAATCAGTATTTTTGAGCGTACGATCTTGACCACCAGCGGCATTACCAGGGAACGTATTTCTAGGAATTGTACGGCCAATTGTTTCTGTTTTAGTTTGGCTGACATAAGAGTTCCATTGACCAAAACGATAGTCACCATTATGGCCTACAGCAATTTGATCACGTTTGAACTCTAATTCGTCTTTATAACCATTGGCACGAGCAGGTGTATCAAGTGTACCTAAACGGTTATCATCATTTTTATAGGTTTGGCTCGAGTGGAAACCATCAACCCAAAAATTATTTTGCTCATTTAATTTAAATGATAATTTCCCACCGATATCATAAATGTCTGCTTCGCTTGGGCGTGGGTCACGACCAGAAGTACCTGGAATGCGTTCAGACTTCTGACGATCTAAATAAGAGCCACGTAATTGTACGCCTAATTTATCCTGAATGATCGGACCATTTACGACGACGCTGGTTTTCCATGAATCGGCTTCACTACCATGTTCCATTACATTGCCACTAACAGTGACATTACCATTCCATTCATTGCTAATTTTCTTGGTAATAATGTTAATCACACCGCCCATTGCTTCTGAGCCATAGCGTGTTGCCATTGGTCCACGAATCACTTCAATCCGTTCAATTGAAGCCAGTGGAGGTAAGAAACCATTTGCTGACTCACCAAAGCCATTGGGTGTGACATCTGAAGACGTGGTTTGACGACGTCCATCAATCAGAATCAGGCTGTATTCATTGCCTAAGCCACGCATTTTAATATTTAAACCAGATGTTTTCCCAATACCATCTCGGATATCGATACCAGGTACATCTGCAAGTAAATCGGCAATGCTGGTTGCATATTTCTTTTCAATATCTTCTTTGGTGACAACGCTAATAGAAGCGGGTGCATTTTTAATATCTTGTTCAAATCCAGCTGCCGATACCACAATTGTGGCCAGTTGGTGCGTATTTGAATGTTCAGATGTCGTGCTTGTATCTGCGAAAGCTGACGTGGTCATTACCCCAAGTAATGCGAATGAAAGGGGATTCAAATTAAATTTACTCATAACTAGAGTTCCAAAGCTGGACGAGAAAAATAGAACAAATGTTCAAAAAGAATGCAAAGTATAGTGATAATACTTATCACTAACAACAAAAAGTAACGTTTCTTTTAAGCTTCATTTAAGAAAACTATGTTTTTGGGTAAAATGAGAAATAAATTTGCTTTTTTAGCATCCGATTTTGTATATCCAGAAAGTTGTCATATAATGTGGCACTTTAAAAATTGTTATTACTAACTAATATCGAGGAAGCCATGCAAGTAACGACTGAAGCGGTTTCGGGCGTTGCCCGTCGTTTAAATGTTTCTGTACCGACGAGCCGTGTTAACGAGCAGTTTGAAGCTCGCTTACAACGCACTGCCAAAACTGTGAAGATCAACGGCTTCCGTCCAGGTAAAGTGCCTTTGAATGTTGTTCGCCGTGAATATGGTGCGGGCATTTATCAAGAAGTTGTGAATGACATCATTCGCGACACAGTATTTGAAGCAATTCAACAAGAAAAAATCAATGCGGTCGGTATGCCGAATATTGAGAAAGTTGAAAACAAAGATGATGCTTTAGTTTTTGAAGCGACTGTTGAAGTTTATCCAGAAGTAGAAGTGAAGGCTTTTTCTGACTTGGAAGTTGAACGTAAAGCATCAGAAATCAACGATAAAGACGTTGATGTAATGATCGAAAACTTGCAAAAGCAACGTCAAACTTGGGCTGTGACCAAAGGTATGGCGAAGAAAGACATGCAAGTGACTTTCGACTTCGAAGGTACTGTTGACGGTGAGAAGTTTGAAGGCGGCGCTGCTGAAGACTTTAAACTTGTTCTTGGTTCTGGTCGTATGATCCCAGGCTTTGAAGACGGTATCGTTGGTATGAAAGCTGGTGAAGAGAAAGTTATTGACGTGACTTTCCCAGAAGATTACCAAGCGGAAAACTTGGCTGGTAAAGCAGCTCAGTTCAAAATCACTGTGAAGCAAGTTGAAAAAGCAAAACTTCCAGAAATCGATGCTGAATTCTTAAAAATCTTTGGTTTAACTGAAGAAGAAGGCTTAGACAAGTTAAAAGCTGACGTTCGTAAAAATATGGAACGTGAAGTTCGCAACGGTCTTCGTAACCAAGTTAAACAAGCTGCATTTGATGCACTTGTTGCTGCAAACGAAATCGAAGTTCCTGCTTCAATGGTTGCTCAAGAAGTTGATCGTCAACGTCAACAAATGATCCAACAGTTTACTCAGCAGTTTGGTGCTCAAGGTGCAGGCGCATTTGACAGCAGCATGCTTCCAGATGAATTGTTCAAAGAGCAAGCTGAAAAATCAGTGAAGCTTGGCGTATTGGTAAGCAAAGTATTAGCTGACGCTAAACTTGAAGTTGACCAAGAACGTGTTAATGCTTACATCGATGACATGGCTTCTTCTTATGAAGATCCAACAGAAGTTGTTGAATACTTCAAAAATGACCAACAACAACGTGCTCAAATCGAAGCTGTTGTGTTAGAAGACCAAGTGGTTGATCACATCTTAGCTGCTGCTAAAGTAAAAGATGTTGCGATCAGCTATGAAGACTTATTAAAAGAACAACAAGCTCGCCGTGGCTAATCTTTTAAAAAGTTGATGAGATAAAAAGGCGCTTAATGCGCCTTTTTCTTTAGGCATTTTGAGTGCTGTATTTCATGATGATTTAAAACCGTAAGACTTGGGCTTGCAGGGCTTTAAGCATAACTGTGAAAGCGCATAAGCTGTGCTACGTATCATCAGAAAATCTCTATGGTTGAAAGTATCGACGTAAAGTCTGCAAACCCTCTGTTAGCAAAGTGTTAATTTGTCGAAAAAATGCCAGATTTTAGTCTAAAAAATCGAATATTTCAGATTGAACCTTTTGCAATTTCATTGATTATCCCTCATATTGTTGGCATAGATCGAGTCACAATAATTTAGGAATAAGTAAACGTATGTATGTTCCAACAATTGAAAATGCTTTAGTTCCTGTTGTCGTTGAACAATCATCTCGCGGTGAGCGTTCATTCGATATTTTTTCACGTCTATTACGTGAGCGTGTTATTTTCTTGACGGGTGAAGTAGAAGATAACATGGCGAACTTAATCGTTGCGCAGATGTTATTTCTTGAAGCAGAAAATCCAGAAAAAGATATTCACCTTTATATTAATTCACCAGGCGGCTCGGTGACTGCAGGTATGGCGATTTACGATACCATGCAGTTTATCAAACCAGATGTTGTGACATACTGTATGGGACAAGCGGCATCAATGGGTGCATTCTTGTTGAATGCAGGTGCAAAAGGCAAACGTTACTGTCTTGAAAATGCACGTGTCATGATTCACCAACCATTGGGTGGTTTCCGTGGACAAGCGTCTGACATCGAAATTCACGCACGTGAAATTTTGTTTATTAAAGAGCGTTTAAACCGCTTAATGGCTGAACATAGTGGTCAAGATTATGAGACCGTTGCACGTGATACAGATCGTGACAATTTCATGACTGCACAAGCAGCCAAAGAATATGGTTTAGTCGATGAAGTGCTGAGCAAACGTCCCTGATTTTTAGGACCTAAGTTTAAGATTTAAGTTGTGGAGTAAATATGTCCGAACATCCTCAAGGACAAAAACATTGTTCATTTTGTGGTAAGACGCAATCTGAAGTTGGAAAATTGATTGCTGGTGAGGACGCATATATTTGTAATGAGTGTGTAGATGTCTGCTTGGATCTCGTTCAAACCAGCCAACAAGTTGAAGCAGGTGATTGGGCAACCAAAGCCCTGCCAAAACCACACGAAATACGTGCTGCCTTGGACCAATATGTGATTGGGCAAGATGTTGCGAAGAAAACCTTATCTGTTGCGGTCTATAACCACTATAAGCGTTTAAAAGTAGGCCAGTCGACTCACGGGCATCAAGACATTGAAATCGCAAAAAGTAATATTTTGCTGATCGGACCGACAGGTTCGGGTAAAACATTACTTGCTCAAACCTTGGCTCGTTTACTTGATGTTCCTTTTGCAATGGCCGATGCAACTACCTTAACCGAAGCAGGTTATGTGGGTGAAGATGTTGAAAACATCGTGCAAAAGTTATTGCAAAAAGCCGATTACGATGTAGAAAAAGCGCAGAAGGGCATTATATATATTGATGAGATTGATAAGATTACCCGTAAATCTGAAAATCCTTCAATTACCCGTGATGTGTCTGGTGAAGGCGTACAACAAGCATTGTTAAAAATGATTGAAGGTACGGTTGCCTCTATTCCACCACAAGGTGGTCGTAAGCACCCACAGCAAGAATTCATCCAGATTGATACTGCCAATATCCTGTTTATTTGTGGCGGTGCATTCTCTGGCTTGGAAAAAATCGTACAGCAGCGCCAAGAGAAAGGCGGTATCGGTTTTACTGCGGATGTGAAGAACAAAGATGACAGTAAAAAAGTCTCTGAATTGTTCCGTCAAGTTGAAGCGACTGACTTGGTTAAATTTGGTTTGATTCCTGAATTTATTGGTCGTTTGCCGGTTATTGCAACTTTGGAAGAGCTGGATGAAGAAGCGTTAATGCAGATTCTGACAGAACCGAAAAATGCATTAACACGCCAATACCAACACCTCTTCACCATGGAAAATGTAGACTTAGTCTTTGATGAGTCTGCGTTACGTGCTGTGGCGAAGAAAGCGCTTGAGCGTAATACGGGTGCGCGTGGTTTACGTTCTATTTTGGAAAATGTGTTGCTTGAAACAATGTATGACTTACCAAGTCGTACAGATGTGGGTACCGTTATTTTGAATGAAGCTGTCATTAATGGTACGGCTAAACCAACGTTTAAAGCAGAGCGCTTACCACAAGTGGGTACGTCAGAAGTCACTGAAAAGAAGGATTTGAAGGTGATTGATTCTAAATCAGCCTAATTCTCATTCATCTAAAAAAGCATGAAAGGCTTGGCTTTTCATGCTTTTTTTATTTGCAATTAAGCGTTGAGGTGTTAATCTTAAAAAATTGAAAAAATGTGCATAGTTTTGCGCTGTTAAAAATAAATCCAAGAAAACGCCTTGAGGGATGTCATGCGTTATTTAGTATTGTCATTATGTTGTGCAGGGGTATTGGCGGGCTGTCAAAGTCATAAGACAGTTGAAGAAAAACCAATCGCGCTGACTGCAACCTTACCAGCTGTGGATACAGAAAAAGAACCGGGTCTATTTGATCAATATCATGTCGGCGGTTTCTCTGTTGGCGGTTGGGTTAATCAAAAATTAGGCCAATATTACGCACCAATCAAACCGCAAAATGAACAGGCTGCGGTGGTCTATTTATATCGTCCAGATACGCGTTGGAACCGTCAGGAAATTGCAGCAGCAAATTTATTTATCAATGGGCATCGAGTTCCAAGCTTATTGCACAACCACTATTATTGGGTTGAGCTGCCAGCAGGGACTTATCGCCTGAGTGTGAGCCGTCCTTTGGCAGGATTACATTTCCAAAAGCCAAAATATTTAGACTTCACGGTCGATGCTGCACAAACTTATTTTATTAAATACGATGAAGAAAATAAGATATCGCGCAGTGAGCACACAGGCCCATTCATGATTACACCAGACAAAGTGGCACATCAGGAAATTGCCTTCACACGATTAAAATCGTCCAGCTATAACTTTGTCGCTCAAGATGCATCAGGCAAGGTTCGCTCAAAACCTCAAGAGTTAAAACCAGCCAAATATGATGAGAAGTCTGAAGTTCATTTGGTGAAGCCATTTAAGCTTTGGAATCCATTGACTTGGTAGTCTTGGTTGAGCAGTTACTCGTCTTGAATTAAAGGTTTGATGATGGTGAGGAACTGCTCTTTCAATTGTGAACTTTGCGCTGGATCATTTAAGGTTTTTTGACTTAAATTATTCATATATTGAAAAACATTGGTGCTGATTTGCAGTGTTTTTTGGTTAATCGATTTGCCTTCAGGCGTTTTGAGAAATTTTAAATAGGCTTGTATTTCTTCTTCGCTCAGACTGTCGGCATAAATTTTCTCTATTGCTCGAACGGTTTCTGGGCGAGCAAAGACTTTTGAGCTGGTTTCTTTTAATAATTGGCTTAATTCCAACACAGCGAGATGTTCTTGTGTGGTTGTGAGTTTTTCTTTTCCTAAAACGCGCAATAGAATGTTTTCTGCTTCGAGATCAAGTGCGGGTTGCATCTCATCCAATGAGGTATTTAAAACATGTTCGAGGTCACTGAGTCTGATCAGTTCTTTGACCGATTTACTTTGAGCTGGGGATGCAAAGGTATTTTGCATACCGACGAGAAGGCAAAGTCCAATCATCATGTTGAACATGTATTTATTCATCTATAGACCGCCTTATTGTTCTCGTCTTTTTTATAATTTAGCAGAAGCAGTAGGCAAAAAAATAGCCGAATACGATGATTCGGCTATTTGAATTGTATGAATATTATTTATGATGCAGCTGCGTCAACCACTGGAATCTTACCAATTTTCGCTTGCCAGATTTTTGGTGCAGTGGCATGAATCGATGTTCCATTCACATCAACCGCAACAGAGACAGGCATATCTTCAACCACGAATTTGTAGATTGCTTCCATACCTAAGTCAGCAAAAGCAACCACTTCCGCTTCACGTACTGCTTTAGAAACGAGATAAGCTGCACCGCCAACGGCCATGAGATATGTCGCTTTGTTGTCTTTGATCGCTTCAATCGCAGTTGGACCACGATCCGCTTTACCGATCATACCGAACAAGCCAGTTGCTTCTAAAACTTGACGGGTAAATTTGTCCATACGGGTTGCTGTTGTTGGACCAGCAGGACCAACCACTTCATCACCGACTGGATCGACTGGACCCACGTAGTAAATAAATTTACCTTTTAAGTCGACTGGAAGCTCTTCACCGTTATTTAACATGTCAACCATGCGCTTGTGTGCAGCATCACGACCGGTATAAATGGTACCGTTCAACAATAATGTATCACCTGGTTGCCAAGCGTTCATTTCTTCTTGAGTAATGGTATCGAGGTTTACACGTTTCGATTTTGAAGAATCCCAAGTTACAGAAGGGTAGTCTTCAAGTTTTGGTGCTTGAATATGTGCAATACCTGAACCGTCTAACTGGAAGTGTGCATGACGCGTTGCAGCACAGTTCGGAATCATACCGACTGGCTTACCTGCCGCGTGGCATGGGTAATCCTTGATTTTAATATCCAGAACAGTGGTTAAACCACCAAGACCTTGCGCACCAATACCCAATGCATTTACTTTTTCGAAGATCTCGATACGGAGTTCTTCCATTTTGCTTTGTGGGCCACGACGAAGTAATTCGTCCATGTTGATTTCTTCCATAAGTGCTTCTTTGGCAAGCATCATGGCTTTTTCAGCAGTACCACCGATACCAATACCGAGCATGCCTGGTGGACACCAACCTGCACCCATAGTTGGAACAGTTTTAAGTACCCAATCCACGATTGAATCAGATGGGTTTAACATTGCAAGTTTAGATTTATTTTCTGAACCGCCACCCTTCGCTGCAACGGTAATATCAACTTTATTACCAGGAACGAGTTTGTAGTGAATCACGGCAGGCGTATTGTCTTTGGTATTCTTACGACCAAAAGCTGGATCTGCTAAAACAGAAGCACGCAGTACGTTTGAGTTCTCTAAGTAACCTTGGCGTACACCTTCATTAATTGCATCATCCAAGCTCAGGGTTAGATCAAATTTAACATCTAAGCCGACTTCAAGGAAAACGTTAACGATCCCTGTATCCTGACAGATTGGTCGGTGACCTTCAGCACACATACGTGAGTTGATAAGGATTTGGGCAATAGCATCTTTTGCAGCTTGGTTTTCTTCACGGTCATACGCACGGCTCATCGCTTGGATGAAGTCTTGTGGGTGATAGTAAGAAATAAACTGCAGGGCATCCTTGATTGATGTAATCAAGTCATCTTGTTTGATGATCGTTGTCATATCAAATTTCTCTTGAGCGGGCGATTAGCTGGCGGGCTAAATTATATGACAAAAAGGAATGAATGTGGGAGTTTTAGCGTACATTTGGCTAAAGGTCTAAAGCGAGTCTTCGATCTAAATTACAGCAACAAGAGATCGTTTTTGGATTTTAGTTTTTTCTCAGCTGAGATGGAGGATAGCCAAACTGTTTCTTAAAGCGATGGCTAAAATGGCTGCTTGAACTAAAGCCATATTGCACTGCAATCTCGGTCAGATTCACGGTGCTTTGTTCAAGGGCTTGATGTGCCAGTTCTAGGCGGCGTTGCATCACATATTGATGCGGTGGCATCTGCATCGATTGCTTAAACATATGAGCAAAGTGATACTCACTCAATTGTGCCTGCTGAGCCAAGTCAGATAAGGTCAAGCTGAGATGGAGATGTTGATCAATCCATTCTAATAACTGCTTCAGCACATAAGGGGACAGTCCACCTTTGACCTCAGGTGCTTGCCATTGTGCATGACTATAATTTTTGATCAGGTGATTGAGGAGTAACGTGGTCGCAGTACTCATCTGCAAATGATTCTCTCGGTTTTGCCATGCACCATTGAGTAAGAAGTGCCGATAGATCATGGAAATTTGTGCATCTGCTACAAAAATCTGCGGATTTAAAATAATTTGGCTAGGTTCTCGATCCCAGACTTGTTCAGCCACCCGTTGTAAGTGCTGTTCGGTATAGTAAAGATGCACAAATCTGAGCGGATCACGTAGATCCCAAGTCGACTCAAAATCCTGTGGCATCAGGCACATCCGATCTGGGCCGCCACCATTGTGCCAGCCCTGCGGCGTCTTTTGGTAGCTTTCATAACCGCCTTGAATATACATACTCAATGTATGGTGATTGCTACAGACACTGACACGATCTTGGTTATTTTGCCACATGGCCAACTGCATACCCGAACCCAGTTCAACCGAGTCGAGCAATTGCGCTTTATATTGCTGTAATTGATCTAGAATCTGATATTTCATCTTCTATACGCAGTGCCAAATATGATCCAGTTTAGTGTAGAACGTTCGGCCAGTTTTGTCATCTGGTCAAAAAGTTCCTAGAAAAACGCAAATCTATGACAATCACCGCAAGATTGTGCAAGAACTCAAGTGATCAAATCTCGCAAAATAGCGTTGGTAGTGATTAAGTTTGGTTTAGAAGAAATGAATGCGCTGTTATATGCTTTGGTTGTGGTGATCTGGGGAACAACATGGATTGCAATTACGCTGCAACAGCAAAGTGGAATTTCGGCCAGTGTTGCGGTGTTCTGGCGTTTTTTTATTTCTGCAATGGTGTTATTTGCTTTCGTCGTTTTGAGCCGTAAGTTACAGAAACTGGCTGGTAAAGACCATCTGTTTTGTATGTTGCAGGCCTGTTGTATTTTTGGTTTTAACTTCGTCTGTTTCTACTATGCTGTGCAATATATTAGCAGTGGTTTGGAGGCCGTGATCTTTTCCATGGCTGTGATTTTTAACACCATTAACGCTAAATTATTCTTTGCTCAGCAAGTATCGACACGTTTTTATCCAGCAGCTTTACTCGGTGTACTTGGCATTATTGCCTTATTTTGGCATGACGTGGTGGGCACCACTTTAAATAGCAATACATTGATTGGGATTGGACTGTGCATTTTAGGAACCTATGGTTTTTCTTTGGGGAATATGATCAGTACTCTCCATCAAAAACATGGGTTGGATATTTTCACCACCAATGCGTATGCAATGTTGTATGGCTCGTTGTTGATGGCTGTAATTTCATGGTTAAGACAGGATGAGTTTTTTCCAAGTATGCAATTCAGTGCAGTGAGTGCTTTATTGTATTTAGCCATCTTTGGTTCGGTGATTGGTTTTACTGCCTATTTCTATTTGGTGGGACGGATTGGTGCAGGTAAGGCCGCTTATAGTACCTTGTTGTTTCCATTGGTTGCTTTAGTGATTTCGACGATATGGGAAGGTTATCACTGGCAAATCAATGCGGTGATTGGAGTGATATTAATTTTATGTGGTAATGCGATTTTCTTTGTAAAAGGCCCGAAAGCGAAGAAAATCCAGACCTTGAATAAGCCTGAGTCTTGCTAAGTTTTTTGATAGATTGATTGTTCTGGAATTGATGATTCACGATAGAGGCAATAAAAATGGTAAAGGAACATCTAGCGCAGAATATTATTGAACTCTATCAAAAATATACTCAGGAATGGATTGAACTACGAGGCAAGGGACTATCTGAAAAAGTTTGGCTCGATCGTTTTCTAAGCTTGTTACCAAGCTCGGCCAATATTTTGGATTTGGGCTGTGGTTCAGGGCAGCCGATTGCTGCCTATTTTATTGCGCAAGGCTACAAGATAACAGGTGTAGATGCTTCCGAGCATATGATCGAGACCGCACGGCAGTCTTTCCCTGAACAGATCTGGGTACAGCAAGATTTTCGGGAGTATCTCACCGCACAAAAATTTCAGGGGATTGTTGCTTGGGATAGTTTCTTCCATTTAACCCAAGATGATCAGCGAAAGATGTTTAAACGTTTTGCCGAATATGCACAATCAGGAACTGCTTTAATGTTTAGTAGTGGCCCTGAGCAGGGTGAGGCCATTGGCTCGCTATTTGGAGAGCCACTTTACCATGCTAGTCTTTCAGCGGAGGAATATCAGACGTTGCTCCAAGACAATGGGTTTAAGCTGATTAAAATGATTGCTGAAGATGTTGAATGTACGGGACATACCATCTGGTTAGCTCAATACCTCTAATCAAAAAGCCCTTTCAATCAAAAGGGCTTTTTAAAATTTCGATTGATAGTAGACTTAATCTTGTTGTTTGGCCTGAATCGCCGTTAGAGCAATGGTAAACACAATATCATCGACCAATGCACCACGAGACAAGTCATTCACAGGTTTATTTAAGCCTTGTAGCATCGGGCCAACACTCACGACATTGGCAGCACGTTGTACCGCTTTATAGGTGGTATTACCTGTATTCAGATCTGGGAAGATAAACACATTGGCACGACCAGCGACTTGAGAATCAGGTGCTTTTTGACGACCTACGCTTTCAACCGAAGCCGCGTCATATTGCAATGGACCATCAATCAGTAAATCAGGACGACGCTGTTGCGCAATTTTAGTGGCTTCAGCCACTTTCTCAACATCAGCACCTGTACCCGAAGTACCTGTAGAATAACTGATCATGGCAATACGCGGGTCTAGACCAAAGGCTTTGGCTGAGTCTGCAGATTGAATCGCAATTTCGGCAAGTTGCTCGGCATTCGGGTCTGGGTTAATCGCACAATCACCATAGACATAGACTTCATCGGGCAACAACATAAAGAAGATTGATGACACCAGTGAATAATTCGGTGCAGTTTTAATCAACTGAAATGCAGGACGCACGGTATTGGCGGTGGTATGGATTGCACCAGAAACGAGACCATCGACTTGATCCAAAGCCAACATCATGGTACCAAGCACTACGGTATCTTGCAGTTGTGCTTTGGCTTGTAGCGCATCAAGTTTACCTTTACGCAGCTCCACCATTGGCTCGATATATTGATCACGGATAGTGTCTGGATCAATGATTTGTAAATCTGCTGGCAATTGAATACCGCGTGCTTTTGCAACCTCGGCAACCGATTCAGGTTTCGCCAATAAAATACATTGTGCAATACCACGAGTTTGACAAATAACAGCAGCTTGTACGGTACGAGGCTCATCACCTTCAGGCAGGACGATCCGTTTTTTTGCAGCAATGGATTTTTGTACCAACTCATAGCGGAATGCGGAAGGTGACAGGCGAGGGTGCAGATTGTTCTGGGTATGTTGATCCAGCCAATTGCTGTCTAAATGACTCGATACAAATCGCGTGACTTGCTCGGCACGTTCAGTATCATCAATTGGAATTTCATTACCAAAGCGATGCAGTAGTTGTGCTGTTTCTAAGGTATCTAAAGGCGTATGTAAGATCGGTAAACCTTGTTTAATCGCAGTTTGGCAGAACTCAAGCACACTGTTTGCTGGAGCTGCTTGTTCAGTCAGCACTAAACCCGCTAAGGGCGTACCATTACTGCTGGCAAGACTAGCAGCCAAGATCGCATCAGTTCGTTGTGATGCACTAATGATCAGCTCACCTGCAACGAATTTATGCAGTTCAGATTCAATATTCGAAGCGATTAAACTGGTATGTAAAATACGACGTTGTTTAGCTTCACCTTGATGTAACCAAGTGCCTTTGATAATGGATGCGATATCCAAACTACGCGGGACGCTGAGTGTATTACTGAAAGGAACAAGTCCAATAATCGGTAACTCATCAGTTCCCATGAAGCGGTTATAGCGTTGTAATTCCAAGGAAAATGCATCGATTTGCTGATCGAGACGTAGACTTGGATCAAGTGTGAGTGGAATTGCAGCAGTACCTTCTGGTAGCCCCTTGGTGCGCATAAACAGGACACCTGTAGTGCGTGCTGATGCTGCGCCGCCAAACTGGCGTAAATGTGCATCAACTCTTTCTGCTGTTTTACGCGGGTCTGCTAAATCCGCTGTGCTGACCAAAACCACTTGTGCATCGAGTGCTTGTGCGAGTGCGGCATTGATTTCACTGACAAAATGATCTTGTCCATTCGGTACCAATCCCTCAACGATGATCACATCATGATCCGCTGAAATTTGACGATGTAGCGCAACCGCCTCCTCAAGGAGTTCATCTGTTTCGCCCAACGCGATGAGTTGTGTCAGCCTTTCGTAGGTAATGGGTTCAGCGGATGAGTGCTGAAATAAATGACGATATAACGTCGTGGTACGATCAACAGTGGTATCTGCAATTTGAGAGTAAGGTTTTAAGAAACCGGCATTGATGCCTTTACAGTCAAGCGCGTAAATCATGCCTAGACAGGCTGAAGTCAAGCCAACACCTTCACCTGTCGGGATGAGTAAAATCGTATTCATAGTGACCTTAAAATTATCTAATATTTTGATTAAATCGTGTGTTCAAGCACTTGGCGTGTTTCTTTGGCAATACGACCTTCTTCATCGGTCGGAATCACCCAAATTTGTGGACCTGAACCATTGTCGATACGACCTTCCGTGCCACGCGGCAATGCATTATTTTTCTCTTTACTGAACTGCAAACCAAAGTGCGCGAGGTAGCCCAAGGTTTTTTCACGGACATAGGCTGAGTTTTCGCCAATACCACCAGTAAATACTAAACCATCAAGATGCGGTAAACCGCAACTTAAAGCCGATAAAGACTTGGCTAAGCGATAGCAGAACACTTCAATAGCTAGGGTTGCGCCTTCATGGCCATTTTCAGAAGCTTCAACCAGCGTACGCATATCATTAGATAAACCTGATAAGCCCAACAAGCCACTTTCTTTATTTAACATGCTGTCGATTTTTTGAATATCCCAGCCTAAATTACTGGCAAGGAATAAATGCAGGCTTGGGTCGACATCGCCACTACGGGTTCCCATGACGACGCCTTCAAGTGGCGTCATGCCCATTGAGGTATCGACACTATGACCATTCCATACGGCACAGGTTGAACTACCATTACCTAAATGTGCACTGAGCCAGCCGCCCTGATTTTTATGGCCTGCAAGTTCGCTGGCACGTTCAGTCACATATGCATGACTGGTACCGTGGAAACCGTAGCGACGCACTTGATGTTCGGTATACAAATATTGTGGCAGGGCATAGCGATAGGCGCGTTCTGGCATGGTTTGGTGGAAGGCAGTATCAAATACAGCAACTTGAGGCAATTGCGGGAACAGGCGCATGGTGGCTTCAATTCCAATCAAATGAGCTGGGTTGTGTAGAGGAGCAAGTGGCGTCGCAGCTTCAATACGCTCAACCAGTTCTGGTGTTAATAGCTCTGCTTTAGTGATATTGCCGCCGTGTACGACGCGGTGGCCAATCGCTTGTGGATTGTAATTGGCTAAACGTGCCAGCAAGGTTTCAAGGGCTTTGGCATGATCTGCATAAGGAATTGAGAGCTCTAATGGTTCACCACCAAGAGTGACGCCTTTAATGCGGGCGTCGGCTGCCCCTAAATTTTCTGCCAAACCATATATGCGGTCTTCTCGACGTTCTGAAATGAGCGCGTATTTGATTGATGATGAACCACAGTTAATTACTAATACAGATATAGCCACGTTTGAACACCTAACAGATTTTAAATTTTATGATGAACACTTTGATCTTGCTGCAACGCATGAGGCAGTGGAATCAAGCGCAATGTTTTAACATGGGATCTCGTATTGGCGAAGATAGACTTTAGCCTATACAACCCGTTTATAAATCAATCTATTCAGTATAGTTTGGAAATGAGTCGTTCTTTTGATTGATCTGTTGCTTTTGTCATTATTTTTTGTATGTAAATATATAAAAACACGATAAAGATCAAATAAATGAACTTTATCGTGTTCTTGTGTCAGAATTCGCTTTTTTGTTATTGGCGGATTTGACCATCACCGAAAACAATCCATTTTTGTGAGGTTAGGCCTTCAAGACCAACGGGGCCGCGCGCATGGATTTTATCGGTTGAAATGCCGATTTCTGCACCTAAACCATATTCAAAACCATCTGCAAAGCGGGTTGAGGCATTGATCATCACTGAACTTGAATCCACACGCGCTAAGAACTCACGTGCTAGACTAAAGTTTTCAGTAATAATGGCATCGGTGTGATGTGAACCATACTTATTGATGTGTTCAATCGCTTCATCCATACCTGTAACCACTTTAATGGCAAGAATTGGACCGAGATATTCGGTATACCAGTCTTCTTCCGTCGCTGTCTTCACAGAGACACCTAAAATACGCTGTGTTTCAGCACAACCACGTAGTTCAACCTGTTTTTCAGCATACAGTTCAGCAATGCGTGGCAAGAACTCTTCCGCAATCGCTTCATCCACCAATAAGGTTTCCATGGCATTGCAGACACCATAGCGATGCGTTTTTGAATTGAGTGCGATCGGCAGCGCTTTTTGTAAGTCCGCTTGTGCTTCAATAAACACATGGCAGTTGCCATCTAAATGTTTGATCACAGGAATACGTGCTTCATTACTGATTCTTTCGATCAAGCTTTTACCGCCACGCGGCACAATCACATCGACAAATTCAGTCATGGTAATCAAATGACCAACCGCAGCACGGTCAGGGGTATCAATTACTTGAACGGCATGTTCAGGCAAGCCTGAAATTTGTAAGCCATGTTGAATGGCAACGGCAATGGCTTTGTTTGATTCAAGGGCTTCTGAACCGCCACGTAAAATAATGGCATTCCCTGATTTTAAGGCCAATGATGCTGCTTCAAGTGTCACGTTCGGTCTTGATTCATAGATCATCCCAATCACACCCAAAGGCACACGCATTTTTCCAAGTTGAATGCCAGATGGACGGTAGGCAAGATCTGTAACCTCACCAATCGGGTCAACTAATGCAATGACGTCTTTTAAACCCTGGAGCATGCCTTTGAAGCGAGCTGGGGTTAGTTCTAAACGATCGAGCAAAGCGCTATCGAGTTGACGTTGACGACCATTGTCCATATCAATTTGATTGGCTGCTAAAATTTGTGCTTGATTATTTTCCAAAGCCGTATAAATTGCAGACAAGGCGTGGTTTTTCAAATGGGTCGACGCACTCGTTAAAACACGAGACGCCTGACGCGCTTGAGTACCAACGTGTTGCATGTAGTCTTGAATAGAGTCTTGCATAGCATTTTGATATTTGCATGTATTTATAAAGATAGTAACAGTCAAATGCTGAACAATGAATAGGCTGAACTGACAATTCAAAAAATTATGAAGCGTTAATTGGCACAAAAGTTTTTATTTTAGTGTGATGAAGATATTGAATATAAAGCCAAGATTACATATTTTGCAAAAGATTAGTGCTTTAAACAAGATAAGTGGTTAAGGAAATGATTGCGTATAAAACGTGCATATGTATAGAATGAAAAAGTATAGGATAAATGTAATACAAATTTTATAAATTTGTTAACTTGCAAGTTGAATTCGCTGAAAATGAGATGCTTGCAACAAAAAAATAAACAAGGATGGAGGAAGGACATGAATTCCATTATCCAAATGGACTCGGATATAAATCATACCTACACAGGCTTTGGTTTTTTCGACATTTACAATAAAAACAGTTTTAAACAGCCAGCGCGTACCACGTGGATCGATGGTTGGAAAATTGAATATATGGCAATTGCAGATCCGAAAACGATCTACAACACGCCGATTGTAATTGTCGGGGGCGCATTTCAAAATTTTAACTCTTATAAGTATTGTGTTGAGCAACTCTTTGAGAGCGGACCCGTTATTCTCATCGATTTACCGTCAATGGGGGCGAATCAACAGATTCGTAATGTTGATACTGGTGAATCTGCTGGAATTCTGGAACTCCCTGAATTATCTAAAATGCTTGGTCAATGGCTGGATATTGTTGGACTGGATAAAGTTTCAATGATGGGCATGTCATTGGGTTCGGTAGTTGCATCTTCATTTGCACACCAACGCCCAGAATTGATTGACCGTATGGTATTGATGGGTGTCATGCAGAAGACACGCAAAAGTTGGCGTATGCTGCTGGAAGAATCATTGCATTTAATGCGTGAAGATCGCATGGATGAGTTTGGTCAAGCTGTGATTTTGTATTTAGTCAATCATGCCAAGCTTGATAAAACCCGCATGTCACCGACAGCTAAGCGTTTATTCTTCAAACAAATGGCAGAATTTAGTGCAACTGAACGTGAGCGTTACGAGATTAACTGCAACCGTTTATTGCGTTTAAGTGATGTGCCAGTACCACAATGTAAAACATTGGTGGCTGCAGGGCAGTATGACAGCTTTACATTGCCACACGAAAATGCCGATTTTGCTTTGCAATGCCAAGATATGCAGTTTGCTTTGATTGCCAACGCAGATCATGTGCCACAATTGCAGCGCCGTAAAGAAACCATGAATTTGTTCACCTCATTCTTAAAAGGGGAATCCATCGACAATCTAGATGGTATTATCCCGATGACACGTGAGCAAATGCAGAAAATAGAGCGTCGTGGTGAAGAACGTATTGCTGTTTTGCAGCCAGAGACTAAATTGACCCACCGTCATTTAGCAACTGAAGCGGCAGTGAATGTCGTCGATATCACTTTCTTTGGTGTTTATTTAAAACTGAATAACCTTGAACAGCTTGATTTTGTTAGCCAGCATCCACGTGATTTAGCTCTGCATTTAGCTGATGAAGAAGGTGAGTTTAAAATTGAATGTTTAACCTTTGATGCAACTGAGCAAGGACTGCGCATCTTGTTTAAACATGGTAGCTTTGATATTGCTGATCGTTTAACACGTTTTATTGAGCGTCAAAAACAAGCTTAATCAGAATCGAAGATTTGAAAAGGGAAGTGGTTATTGGCCATTTCCCTTTTTTATTGAGCTTACTTATTGGTAGCTTGGATGACCCAAACTAAATCACCTAAATGCTGCTGTTTGTTTTCTAACGCGGTGTGTTCAAAGAATTGCTTCGGTTGTAGGATTTCAACTTGATTAAAGCCTGCATCATGGAAAAAATGTTCGACTTCGGCAGGTGTTTTAAAGTGAAAGCTAAATGCACTACGTGACATCCACTTTAGTAAACGGCTGCTGTTCCAGATAATGGTTGCCAATTTGTTTTGAGTGGGCTCAGGGTAAATGTCTGTTAAATAATGCAGCTCTTTAAAGTTTTGACCATAGGTGGCAATCGCTTGAATCAGTTGCTGCAACATGGGTTTTTCAAAGTAATTGATCAGTCCTTCACTTATAATCACCAGTGGACGTTGAGGGTCAAATACCTCAAATGCCGCTGCAAAAGCATCGGTAAATAAATCGACAGATAGAACGTCATCCACATCACTTTCGATTTGTTGGAGTGCAGCTTGTTTGGTGGCTGCCATATCAGGTAAATCCAGTTCACGGTAGGTGATGCTTGGATAGTGTTGTCTAAACCACCAACCGCGTGGCGATAGACCACATGCAATTTCAAGCACTTGTAAATCAGGATGTTGCTCAATTAATTCTTTTAAGTGGCTATCCAGCATGCTGTGACGTTGTTTTAGTGTGGTACGCATGCTGCCACCAACGTATTTCTCTGCCCAACTTTCAATTGGATGAACTAAAGCTGCCAGCGTTTTTCCTTTTGCTGTTGCCAGTGCTGGATGTGAGATCCCCATTTGATACCAGATGTAACCTGTATAGTGTGCAGTAAATGAAATATGGCGATGTTTCGAAAGTTGTTGTGTCATCTGTCCTAGACTCTATTTTTCCTAATCTGGGCATAAAGTGCATCTCTTTAATAATAGAGCATTTTTGACTAAATCCGGATTTAGGCTTGTTATTTACTATCGTGGGGCGGCATGGATGCCGCCGTTGGGCTGGGGTTACACGGATGTACCCTCAGCCTAACAAAGGATTTTTGCTTACTTTTCATCCCTGAAAAGTAAGTCGAACCGAAGGCATAATCCTTCAATTAGGTGAGCACTCGGCAAGATTCCATTGTGTTAAAAAACAATTAAAATATCTTGGTAAAGTTAGAATGAATTCTTAAATTCTTCAATGACTTTTCTGACGTTGTGCCAGTTTTCATCGTCTAAAGTCAATGTCGTACCGATTTGGATATTTGGAATTTTTCCGCGCATACGTTCTAAACGTTGTTGGTTTGGTAAAGCCAAGGTTTGGATTCCATCCAATGCAGTACATGCTGCTGCACGGTCATTGCAGACTAAGCCCATATCACAACCCGCATTTAAAGCTGCTTGAATGCGTGCATCCGCACCACCTGCAACACACGCAGCTTGCATACTCAAGTCATCTGAGAATAGTACGCCGTCAAATTTAAGTTGTTTACGTAAGATTTCTTGTAACCAGAACGGTGAGAAACCTGCTGGATTTGGATCGACTTGATCATAGATCACATGAGCAGGCATCAGCGCATCAAGCTGAGGCATCAGCTTAATAAAGCTTTGCATATCTTTGTTATAGATTTCTTGATATGAACGGCTGTCAATTGCTGCTGCAACGTGCGAATCGGCTTTGACTGAACCATGCCCAGGGAAATGTTTACCTGTAGTTGCCATGCCTGCTTTTTTCATGCCACGTATAAAGGCATCAGCAAGCGGTACGATGTCCTGCATATTTTTAGCAAAGCCACGATCACCAATCACATCGCTGACATCATTGAGGTCTAGAACAGGGGCAAAGCTAAAATCAATGCCGACTGCGAGAACTTCGATTGCCATTAACCAACCACATTGTTCAGCCAATTCAATCGCTTGTTCTGGCTGAGTCAAGTAATGTTCGCCAAGACGTCCCATCGCTGGAAGTAAGGTAAAACCTTGTCTTAAACGTTGTACACGGCCACCTTCTTGATCCACTGCAATCAGGATATCTGGACGGACTTGACGCATATGGTCGGTTAAAGCGCGAACTTGTTGAGGGGATTCAATATTTCGTGCAAATAAAATTATGCCACCGACTTGCGGAGCTTGTAATAGTTCAATATCTTCTTGAGTAAGTTCTGTGCCAGCAATATCCAGCATCAATGCGCCGATCATAAGGATTCCGTTTGAATTTTGATGAAAAATTTGATGAAAAAAACGATAGCTAAATTGTGCAATGATTTGCTACATTTTGTCAGTACAGAATATGATAAAACTACATGATATTGATGATAAGTGCTTGTTGGTTATTTATTTATGACGACCAATGAGTTCTACAAGTTGGTAAAGTATCGAATGAAATGTGTTCATATTGACAGTATCAGCGTGTAATAATTGCCATATCCAAGGAAGTACCAAAATTTTATGAAACTTCAAATGATAGCGTGTGCAGTTGCAATTGCGACTGGTGGTTTATTTTTCTCTCATACCATGAATGAGGCATTTGCGGCGACGGAAGCACCTGTCGTTTCAACAGTCATCAAACCATCACAAGAGCAGGCATTGGTCGCACGTCAGTTAGCCACATTGGTTGATCGCCAGCATTATTTAAATATGCGCCTAGACGCAACAACTTCAAACCGTATTTTGAATATGTATTTGGATAGTCTTGATCCAGACCATTCATTATTTCTCAGTGGTGAAGTTGAAGAATATCAAAAGAAATATGGTTCGAATTTTGGTAGCTCATTAAAAGCGGGTAATTTAACAGGCCCTTTTTTGATCCATGGGCAATATCGTGACCGTTTAAAACAATTCTATGAATTTATGTTGGCTGAGCTGAAAAAGCCGCAGAACCTAAACCAAAAAGATGTCTATCTCGATACCGATCGTGAAAAAGCGCCATATTTCAAAACTGAGGCGGAACAACAAAAACATTGGCAGCAAATGCTGGTGTCGCAGTTGATCAATTTAACCATTAGCAAAGAAGAAGAGCAGGCGAAGCAAAAAGCGTTAAAAGCAGATCCATCGCTTGCCAATGGACAGGATTTAACGGGGCCTGAAGATTTAACCCCAGTTCAAACCTTAACCAAACGTTATACCCGTCAGTTAGAGCGTATTGGTCGTGTGAAAAGTGATGATGTACTCGATAAAACATTGAATGCGATGTTGGCGACCTATGATCCACATAGTAACTACTATCCACCGATTGATGCGATGGAGTTGAATCGTCAAACCACTTTGCAATTGGAAGGAATTGGGGTGTCGATTCGTCCAGAACGTGGCAATGAAGATTACACCAAGATTGAAACCATCGTTGAAGGTGGACCCGCAAGCAAATCTGGCCAGGTAAAATCAGGTGATCGTATCATTGGTGTCGCTCAAGATGGCGAGAAAATGGTGGATGTGATTGGTTGGCCGAGCTCGGAAATTGTTGGACTGATTCGTGGTAAACGTGGCACTAAAGTGGTGGTGCGTTTATTGGGTGCTGGTGCATCAATGAGCCAAGCACGTAATGTCACTTTAACCCGCGATATCATTCAAGAAGAAGATGCAGGGGTGCGTTCACGTACGGTTGAAATCACGCGTGATGGCAAAAAACATCTATTTGGTGTGCTTGAAATCCCATCTTTCTATTTTGACTATCGCTCACGTCGTGCAGGAACGGAGTATCGCTCTGTCTCTGAAGATACAGCGAAAGCTTTAGATTCACTCAAGGCACAAAAAGTAGAAGGGATCTTGGTCGACTTGCGTAATGATCCAGGTGGTTCTTTGGAAGAAGTGGCACGTATGCTTGGTCAAGTGATCAAGTCTGGGCCAGTGGTACAAATCCGTGATGGTAATGGCAATGTCAATGTGTTCGAAGATACCGATGGCGGCGAGCAAATCTACGCAGGTCCAATGGCAGTGTTGGTCAATCTAGCCTCTGCTTCTGCAAGTGAAATTTACTCTGCGGCAATTCAGGATTATGAGCGCGGAATTATTATTGGTAGTACCACCACAGGTAAAGGGACAGCACAGGTTCAGTTAGATTCGCTAGCTTATGGTCAAGCGACTTTAACACAGCGTAAGTTCTATCGAATTACCGGTGGAAGTACACAGAATAAAGGTGTGATTCCAGATATCAAGCTGGTTGATATCTACAATGAAGAGTTTGGTGAGCGTAAAGCGAAGAATGCTTTGAAGTGGGATACCATTCCAACCGCGCCATTTAAACGTGAAGGTTCAGTACTGCCATATGTAGCAAAATTGTCTCAGTCTTCTGAGCAACGTGTTGCGGCAGATTCTCAATTTAAATATTTAGAAGCGCGTAAAGCGATTGCGAAAAAAACCTCTGACCAGAAGAAAGTGGTGTTGGATATTAATCAACGTCGTGCCGAGTTGATTGATCTCGAAAAGCAAACCTTGAATGCTGAAAACCAACGTCGTATAGCAACCAATTTAGCCCCTTATGCGAACTGGGAAAGCTATCAAGCTTCTATTGATGCCTTGGTTGAGTCGCGTGCCAAAATGAAAGCACATTTGCGTCCACCATTGCCTGAAGAAGAGACTTTCATTAATGAAGCGGCAAATGTACTGTTAGACTATTCGAAGTTGCAAGGTCGTTAAGCCTTACATCATTCAATCAATAAAAAAGCCCTGAATTTCAGGGCTTTTTTATTTTTGATTTAATCTAATTGGCGCGAATCCAGATTTGACTGCGTCCTAATACAGAGACACCGACATAACCGCGTAAGTGTAAACGTTGTCCATTGCTACTGAGTTTTGCCGTCAAGCTATACACACGCCCACTATTAGGATCCAAGATTTTCCCACCTGTATAAGTCAGATCTTTTTTATGCTTCAGTTTGGTAATGGCATTTAGACCTAAAATCGGTTTATTGGTATAAGGGGCAGGGCAACCAGTACAAAATTCTTTGGGTGTATAGCCTGTGCGTGGGGTAATTTTGATGATTTTACCCGTATAAGAACCATCTGCTTCTTGGCTAATTTCAACCTGACCTTTCGGTGCACCAGTCACATCATCTACACTTTGCCAAATACCTGTAATGTCTTGGGCAAAGGTAAAATGGCTGAGGGTAATTAAGAATAAAAAAGAAATTAGTTTGGTCGACATGCTCAAGCATCCATGCTGCAATCATTATTGGCCTATTATTTCGGATTTCTAATCACAGATTCAATCATTATTTTACGGTTGTATATTTTTGATATTTGAAAATTCAACAATTTTTTTAGATTTTAATAAAAAAGCCTCTTCATTTTTTATGATAGTGAAGAGGCTTTTCCATTGGAATTTTAATTAAAAAGGTAAAATATGATTCGTATTTATCAGTAAGATTTATTGTGTGCGAATCCAGATTTGATTACGGCCTAATGCTGAGATACCCAAGTAGCCGCGTAAGTGTAAGCGTTTTCCGTTTGCGCTTAACTTTGCTTTCATGCTGTAAATTTTACCTGTATTTGGATCTAAAATACGGCCATTGGTATAGTTTAAACCTTCACTATATCTGAGACCAGTAACCACATCTAAACCGACAATTGGTTTGTTGGTATAGGGTGCAGGACAATCCACACATGTTTCTTTTGGTGTATAGCCCGCACGTGGGGTAATTTTGACAATTTTACCCGTATAGGTTCCATTTGCTTCTTTGCGAATTTCAACCAAGCCTTTTGGTGCTGCTGTTTTATCATCAATACTTTGCCAGAGCCCCGTAATATCTTCTGCAAAAGTAAAACTACTCATTATTGATAAGAATATTCCACCTATTATTTGTTTACCCATCATTAAAAGCTCTTTTTATGTTTGAGTTTTATTATGTAGTCTATCTAATAATATATTCAATCATTATTTTACAGTTGTACATTTCTTAATACTTGAAAATTCAATAAATTATGTATGGAAATTAAAAAACCTCTTCAATGGATGAAGAGGCTTTTAGACAGAACCGAGATCAAATTGATCAAAGAAAAGCGCGTACGTTCACTGCAATCAATTTACTCTGCGCGAATCCAGATCTGATTACGACCCAATGCAGATACCCCTAAATAGCCACGTAAATGTAAGCGTTTGCCGTTTGCACTTAATTTGGCTTTCATACTATAAATTTTGCCAGTATTAGGATCTAAAATACGACCATTGGTATAGTTTAAGCCTTGGCTATATTTTAACCCTGTGACCACGTCTAAACCGATAATTGGTTTGTTGGTATAGGGTGCAGGGCAATCTACACAGGTTTCTTTGGGTGTATAGCCTGTACGTGGCGTGATTTTAACTACTTTGCCTGCATAAGTTCCATTTGCTTCTTTGCGAATTTCAACTAACGCTTTCGGCGCCCCCGTCTTGTCATCAATACTTTGCCAGAGCCCCGTAATATCCTCTGCAAAAGTAAAACTGCTCACCGCAGATAAAAGTAACGCACCTAATAATTGTTTGCTCATCATTAAAAATCCTTTTAACGTTTAAGCTTACATTATGGAGGATATCTGACAACTAGTTCAATCTTTATGTGATATTTGAGGCAAATATTAAGATAAAGATAGAATAAAGGTCGGTAGCCAAATGGCTGTAAATACACCATTTACTGCCATACCAAAGGCTGCATAACGACCAGTGACAGGACCACGTTGCCATGCTTGGGCTGTGCCAATCGCATGTGCGGCCAAACCTAACGCGAGACCCGAAGCGCGCTCATCATGGATATGTTTGAGAATCCATGGAGAGAAGGCGGCACCAATCACGCCTGATAAAATGACAATCAGAGTGACCATCATTAATGGGGCATGTAGCAGAGTTGCAATGTTTAAAGCGATCGGGGTGGTCACGGCACGGGTTGCAAAAGCCATAATGGTAGGTTCAGACATATGCAGCAAATAGGCCAGTCCCATGGGTAGAGCAACCGCACTGATGCTGGCAAAGCAAAGAATACCAATCATTGATTTCAGTGGTAGGTCATCATAGCGCATTGCAGCCAAAGGAATTGCCAAAGCAACGGTCACATAGCCGAGTAGATGATTGAAAACCCCGTTAACGTTATCCATGTATTGTTGATATGGAATACCGAAAACAGCCAAGAAGGCAATGACAATAAACATACCGAACACAATCAGAGGAACCTGAGGCATTTTTTGATTGAGTGGTTTGGCAATAAGGTAACTAATCAGGGTAATGATGAAGCCATAGATAACCATCGACATAGATCAGCTCCTTATAACCAACGCTTCGCCATTTTGGCATAAATCCATAATGGCAATAATGTACTGAACGTTAAGATGAATAAAAATGCAGGAATTTCTTTGCCCATATGTACCAGCATAATTAATGAACCGGCACAAATGGGGAGAAAGGCAAAGGCACTTTCTTTCAAAATTTTGTTGTTGGTATCAATGAGACGATTAGAGATTTTTCTGAATCTTCTCCAGATTAATAAGGTGAGCAATAAGCCTATAAGTCCAACCAAATTACCCAGTTCAGGGTGACCCAAGGCTTTTGTGATTGCGACAGCCCCTTCACGATAGACAATGATTAATAAAATCGTGGCAAACCAAGCTGTCCAATCAATATGTTTCATTTTCTTTTTACTCTCGTCTATTCGAACGATGGCTGATCGCAATTAAGGTATTGGATGATCGATCTCAAATTCTTCCAAAGGTCGCTGAAATTGGGAAGCTTTTTTTCCAAGAATTTCGTCTAATGGCAAATGTGCCTGTTTAATGAGTTGCTCTAATTTATGTGGAGCAATATATACCGATAAATGCAGGTCGCCTTGCTCATCATAATGTTCAGACTGAATCACATTCAGGGTATAAAGTTGTGTGCGTAGTTTACCGTAAGCAGGTTTGAGCACTAAGTCAAACTGTTGTAACTGCCCCATTAGACATTGTTGTACCGCTTGGCTAAGCAGTTCAAGTCCTTGCTCAGCATGGGCTGAAACATAGACTCGATCAGGTAAGTCCTTTGTCTTATAAATAATTTTGGCAGCATCACCGCTGAGATCAATTTTATTGTAGACATGCAAAATAGGTGCATCAGCACCAATCTCTTTAAGTACAGATTCTACAGCTTCAATCTGTTCAGACATGTTGGGGCTACTGCTATCAATCACATGTAACAGCAAGGTTGCTTCTAAGGTTTCTTCTAAGGTCGCTTTGAAAGATTCAACTAGATCATGTTGTAAATTACGCACAAAGCCTACAGTATCTGCCAGTACTACCGTACCGACACCATCCCAGTCTAAACGACGTAAGGTTGGATCGAGCGTCGCAAATAGTTGATCGGCAGCATAGACATCACTTTTGGCTAAAATATTAAATAGAGTTGATTTTCCAGCGTTGGTATAGCCGACTAACGAGATGGTTGGAATGGCGGCTTTTTGTCGCGCGGCGCGTCCTTGTAAACGCGTCTGTTGTACTTTAACCAGTTTATCTTTGAGTTGAGTAATCCGCACTCGAATCAAGCGGCGGTCTGTTTCCAGTTGAGATTCACCTGGACCACGTAACCCAATCCCCCCTTTTTGTTGTTCAAGGTTGCCTGTAAAGCCACGAATTAAGCGAGTTGATAAATGTTTGAGCTGAGCTAATTCAACTTGCAATTTACCTTCATGGGTTCGGGCACGTAAGGCGAAAATATCCAGAATTAAGCCCGTACGGTCAATCACACGGCACTTGAGGATGCGTTCCAAATTTCGTTCTTGAGCAGGGGAGAGGGAATGGTCAAAAATAACCAATTCTGCTTCGAGATCTTGGACTAACTCTGCAATCTCGTCGACTTTACCTGAACCAATAAAAAATTTAGGGTCCGGCCTGTTGCGTTGCACAGAAATATGTTCAAGGATTTCAGCACCCGCGGATTGAGCGAGCAATCGAAACTCTTCAGCATCAAGATCATCGAGCAGTTGAACAGACACACTGACTAATATTGCCCGTTCACCACTTTGACGCTGCTCAAAATTTTCCACGCTGTTCTGTAATCCTGATACTTAAAGTCTTATTCTAGAATAAACTTCAAGCAAAGGGCAAAGACTTACTCGACTTATATGACATTACGACGTAAAAGCTCTATGAATCCGACCAAGGTTCCCATGTATAAAATTGACCATCCCAAAAACATTCTCAAAGCATAACCATATGGAATCGTTGTTTGGGATTCAGATGTCGTGGTTTGTGGGTTCATCACATCACCTTATTAATCTATTAATTCGATTTATTTATGATATTTGATCTAATAAATCTTTTAAAATTGAAAAAAATTATGCTCACATTCGTTTTTTGTTATCGTGGAAACTTCTACAAGCTGATATGGTCATGATATAACAGGTGAATTCAATGCATTCGTGCATATATGCGTACGGTTTTAATAATTTATGACTCAACAAGCAACAGCAGTAAATAACACACCATTAAGTTTGTTTTCGAAATTTAGTTTATACAGTAAAAAATTAGCCTCTGGTCTAGAGACGATCGGTGAAGGCTTTTATCTCATTTACCGTCATGGTTTATATAAAGATCCGAATAATCCTGTAAATACACGCTATGTGCAGTATTTCTGTCGTCGCTTATGTGAAGTATTCAATATTGAAGTTCAGGTTCATGGGACGATTCCACGTGAACCTGCATTATGGGTCAGTAACCATATTTCTTGGTTAGATGTCGCAGTTCTGGGGTCGGGCGCACGGATCTTTTTCTTGGCCAAAGCCGAAGTGGAAAAGTGGCCTATTTTAGGCAATTTGGCAAAAGGTGGCGGTACTCTGTTTATTAAGCGTGGCTCTGGTGATTCAATCCGAATTCGTGAGCAAATTGCGGAGTTTTTAAAACAAGATATTCCAGTTCTATTCTTTCCTGAAGCAACCACGACTGATGGTAGCAAAGTCAAGAAAGTACATGGGCGGTTACTGGGTGCTGCAATCGAAGCGCAACGACCGGTACAGATTTGTGTGATTTGCTATGTCAATCAACAGGGTGAACTGGATTTGGTTGCACCGTTTATTGGCGAGATGACCTTTGCAGAGCATGTACAACGTGTTTTGGAAATGCCGCAAGTGACTGCACATTTAATGACATTGCCTGCCATTCCTGTGGAAGGCCATACGGTTGAGAGTTTAACCAAAGAAGTGGATCGTCAGATGCGAGCAGGTTTGGCACAATTGCAACGGAAAGTACTGACGGTATTGCCAGAAACACTTGAAACTACATAAAGCCTTCAATGGGTAACCATGAGATGACTTTCATCCCAGCTCTTTGCCACCATTTCATTTTCGGTTCTTTGGTATAGATCAAAGGACCTTGGGGCGTTTCACGCTGCCAAGTGATGTTCTTGTTGGCATCCAATACCAAGCGATAGGCGTAAGTCTTTAGATTGTGATCCATTGTGGTATGTACAGCTTGTGCCAATGGAGGGCTGTTGAGTAGTACCCCAATTTCGGTATTCAAATAGGCAGAGCGTGGATCGAAGTTAAATGAACCAATGAAAACCTGTTTTTCATCTAAGGCCATCAGTTTGGCGTGCAGGCTTGAACGGCTTAATCCCTTAAGGTTGACCTTGGCTTTTTTCGCCAAATCTTCGGTATGTTTATCTAAATCATTTTTATCTAAGGCAGGTAAGAATTCATAAAGTTGCACGCCATTTTCAAGCAGTTCTTGGCGATATTTACCATAAAATGCATGCACGACGGCAACATCATTGGCTTTGAATGAATTGGTCAACACTCTGACTTCGATACCATCTTGTGCCAAATCACTTAAAATTTTTGTCCCTTTCTTTTCAGGCACAAAATAAGCAGAAATTAAATCGATATTCTTTTCAGGCTGTTCCAAATGATTAATGAGCTGGAAGTTAAGATGCTCTTCTTTTTTGGCTTTTGATTTAATTTTATCGGGTGAGTCCTTAACTACTTCTGCTTTGACCCAATCGAGAGAAATATCACGATCCATGAGAGCATCAACAGCTTGGGAGCGACTGGTTAAATCTAAATAGTTTTGTACCGTAACCCGTTTATAGTGCTCATCAAGCTGCTGTTTTAAACTTTCATAACTTAAGCGATGAGATTTTTCTTTAACGACTTCTTTAACGTCATAGGCATATTCATGATTCCAGTAATCATCAAATGATTGAGAGATATCATTGACTGCGGTGCCAAACAGCATGACATCGACATCAGAAAATTGATAAGTATCACTGACATTGTAATATTGGTTGGTCATATTGCGACCACCGATCAAAGCGACCTGATGATCGGCAATAAAACTCTTATTGTGCATACGACGGTTGATTCGCTTTAAGTCCAATATCATATCAATGGCACGATACTTACGAAAGCGATAAGGATTAAAGAGTTTCACTTCGATATTTGGGTGCTGAGCTAAAGCGAAGAAAATGCCTTCAGTATGTTTTGCATTGTTATCATCAATCAGCAATCGAACCCGAACACCACGATCCGCTGCACGAATTAACGCATGCAATGCCAATGCACCGACTTTGTCATTGTCCCAAATATAGTATTGTAAATCTAAGGTTTTTTCGGCTTTGTCGATTAAGCGCAGGCGGGCTGCCAGCGCCTCTAAGGGCTCATATAAAACATGATAGCCTGTCAGGTCAGGATGTTGTTCCTGTAAAGGTTTGATTACTTGCGCTAAGGAGGTTTGTGAAGTGTCAATTTGTGTGGTGGTTTGTATGACAGGTTCAATTCTATGTTTAGGCAAGGTACTGCAACCAGTCGCCGTGAGCGCAATCGTGATATAAATCGCAAGCATATTTTTATTGTAAGCGGTTGTACTTATCTTTGTATGTTTGCTATTTAAATGAGAAAATTGCGTCATAATCGTTACTGATTAAAAGTTGGGCTCGAGTATACCATTTCATCGAAAAAGATAAATATAAGATGAGATGTATGTCCCTAAAGTGAAGTTAAAGAGGGCTGTAATGTCGAATTCAGATAATATCATTATTGGTTTTTACCTTATTTTTGCTGTTCTGGCATTTTGGGCATTTATTCAAGCTTGGGTTCATCAAGCACGAACCGAAACCATTCATCCTTTTAAAGCCTTTGTGCATTTGCTAGCGTTTTATCTGTCTTATTTATTAGTGCCACTTTGGTTTTTTAGCATTTTTGCAGGTTGGGTTGGATATTACAGCTTACATCAAGCTGCATTTATTGGGTTGCTCAGTAGTGTACTGATCTATGCTCGTTTTGTGGAACCTCATCAAGTTCATGTTAAATATCATCAATATCGTTTAGATCCTAAGCGTGAATTTACCCAGCCAGTTAAAGTCGCTTTGGTTGCAGATATGCATGTTGGATTGTTTTCAGGACATGAACGCCAATTAAAAAGCATTGTGAAGAAACTCAATCAAGAACAACCAGATTTGGTTGTGGTGGCTGGTGATTGGACCTATGAACCTGAAAACCGTTTGGTGCAGGAGCTTGAGATTTTAAAGCAAATTCAGGCACCTGTTTATTCGGTACCTGGCAATCACGATGAACAATATCCAGGTCCTCCCATTCAGGCCTTGTTGAGTAAGGCACTCGAACAAAATAACGTGATAGATATTGAAGGGAAAATTGTTGATTTTGATGAGTTCCGTTTGATTGGGATTGGAGATTTATGGGCAGGGAAGGCGAATATGCGCTTTATGCCAGATTTACCTCAAGACAAGCCTTGGCTGATTTTGTCGCATAACCCAGATACAGTAGATATGGTACCTGAATTACCAACGCGTCCCTTGATGCTTTCGGGGCATACCCATGGCGGGCAAATCGAGCTGCCATGGATTACCAGTTATATTATGAAACGGGTGTCTATTTTGGGACACAAGAAAGGTTTCTATACACACGAACATGCGGATGTTTTTGTCACGGTCGGGACTGGGATGGTTGGTGTGCCATTCCGTTTTCGTGTTCCACCGACAATCGATATTATTGAATTGATTTAAATAAAAAAAGCCGACTAAATGAAGTCGGCTTTTTTTATGAGCTTACAAAAATTAAGGAATGATGATGACATTCACGCGGCGGTTGCTGGCACGATTTTCATCAGAGGTGTTGGGAACAAATGGTTGATGTGAACCACGCCCAACCACCGTTAAATTACTTTGCTTGAAACCTTGAGCAACAAAGATGGTTGAAACACTTTGAGCACGTTCTTCAGAGAGTTTTTGGTTGTATTCAGGATTACCAATATCGTCGGTATGACCTACGATTTTTAATTTTTGTAGGTCATATTTGTTCAATTGAGTTGCCAAACGAACAATTTCTTTTTGATGTTCAGGTTTGATCTCTGCATTATTAAAATCAAATAACAAGCGTTCAGGTAGACCAAGCGTCCAGCCTTCATCCGTTAGAACGAAGCCTTCCTTCTTCAGCATTTTGACCTGACGATATTTCAACGGGCCAAAACTCAAGCAGCCAGCCAATGTTAGGCAGAGTAACGCAATAAATGAAATTTTAATGGTGTGAGCGCGCATAACATGTCCTAAATTTCTGGTTTATAAAGAAACCAATGTGGATTTAAACTCTTAGCTTTATACATGGCTTGATCGGCTTGCATAATCAAATCCTCTGGATTCTCTGCAAACTGGGAAAAAGCAACCCCTAAGCTAAAGCCGAAATGAATTGTTTGTCCGTTAAACTCTAAAGGTTGTTCGCAACTTGCGAGCACGCCTTCAGCAATTGTCCTTAAATGATCTGTATGGTGAATTGAATGCAAAATGATCGCAAATTCATCACCGCCTAAACGGGCAATAAAATCTTCATAGCGGACAGAAAGCCTTAAACGAGATGCCATTTCTTTTAAAACGGCATCTCCTGCTAAATGTCCATATTCATCATTAATCACTTTAAACTTATTATTGTCGATAAATAATAAGGCTGAGCTGTGACGGTATTGTGGGTTTTCAAAAATATTAAATAATTCTTGGTAAAAATAATGACGATTCGGCAAGCTGGTGAGCTGATCATGATGCGCTTGGAAAGAAAGCTGTCGATTTTCTTTTTGCAGATGCGTATGCCAAATTTGAATTTCTTCTAAAAGTTCGTTGAATACCGTGTTTAAGTTTTGAAATTCATGGATGTGATTACTGGGGAAGCGTAAATTATAGGCTTTTTGATCACTGACCAATTGCGCGATATGGGTCAAGGGTTTAATCGCTTGCATAATTTGGCGATAAGTAATGTTTACTGACCAAAGTAAGGCAATGACAATAAAAAACATTGAAATCGCAAGACCAATAATAATGGTTTTTAGAAAATGTAAAATATTCTCTGAACTACCATAGAGCACCAATTCTCCAACTTTCTTTTTGTGGTGAACAACCATTAATTTAATTGGATCATGTAAAAACCATCGATCCATTAAATCCTGCATCACTGAGGTATGCGCGACTTTTTTGGTACTTTCAGCCAATAATTTTTGCTGAGGGTCATACACATGGATGCTACGGATCGCATGTTCACTCGTGTAATCATCTAGGATTTGATCAATTGCCCCTTTATCTTTAAACACGACAGCAGGTTGTACCCGTTCCAAGACAGTTTGGCTCAAGAGCTGCAAATTCTGTTTTGCATAGGTTTCCATGGTGAACATAGAAATGGTGGCAAAAGTAAAAGAGCAAATGACAAAGGTAATCGCAAAGATCGCAAATTGTGATTTACGGAATAATGCGTGTAAGGAGGTAGACTGATATAAGTTTGAAATCACGATGCTTACCCCGCATTCTTCGCTAAGAGTAAAACACGAGGATCAATATGTACTTTGGAATAGCTCAACGCATCCAAATTCACTTTAAAAGTAGAAAAGGTCTTCTTATTGTATAAACAGAAAATACTACCAACTTCACAGGCTGGGTTATTGGTACTTAGTGAAAGCAATGAGCGAGATGGGTACGCCTGAATTAAATTTTGTTGTTGTTGTGGCGACGTTACTGTGAAATAGGCAACATGACAATCTGTTTTCGGAAAGTCTTTAGCAGTCACAGCTTGAACTTGATACTCATAAGCAAGCTGACGAATATTGGCTTGAAACTGACTTGCTGCATCTTGATTATCAATCACGCAAATTGTTGGGCGACTGGTGTTCGACCATTTACTATAACTTAATATAGATAAAGCTAACTCATAGAAGTTATGCGTTGAAATGGCATAACAAAGCGGGCTTACGGCAAACAATGCGATAAGCAACAAATGTTGAGCTTTTTTACCACCAAACCGTATTTTCAATCAAAAGTGCCAAAAAATGTGAAGCAAGAGACATATTCTACTGGACTTAATTGTTTAAAAAAAGTTCTCAGACACAAAGAAAAGGCATTAAAAGTAACTGATCAGTTCAAAAAGTAGTCGCTTGGATTAATAATTTAAGATTATTTGAAAAATGGGGTTGCGCCTGGTCTGAAATGCTGTAGAATGCACATCCATCGGCGGTGATGCAGATAAAAACTTGTTGAGAAACAAGGATTTGGCTTAAGGGTTAAATTTTTGGGTTTGAGAATAAGTTTTGAAAATATCTAAATTACCTGTTGACTTTAAAGAAATTTAGAGTAATATAGCCGACCTAGCTTGATGATGACGAATCATCGAGAAGATCATTAAGAGAATAGAAGAACAACTTGTGTGGATTTTTACTGGTTGATCAATCGAAAATATTTCATTGATTGAATGGTAGAAATTTCTC
>NZ_JAKZGB010000003.1:0-374753 GCF_022549545.1 Acinetobacter sp. ANC 3882
GACGATGCAGCCGTTAAATACGACGATGCAACGACTAAAGACAAGATCACGCTTGCAGGTGCAGGTGGCACGACCATCACCAATGTGAAAGCGGGAGACATCAGTTCAGCGGCATCAACAGATGCAGTGAATGGTGGTCAGTTATTCACCACCAACCAAAATGTCACTACTGCGCAAACTGCAGCTGATGCAGCGCAAGCGACAGCGGACAAAGGCATCAAATTTGGTAATGGTAGCAGCAATAACCAATTTGCATTAGGCGATACGCTGAATGTGAAAGGTGATAGCAACATCACCAGCACCACCACAGCAGATGGGGTCCAACTTGGTTTAGGTAATACCATCAAAGTGGGTACTGCAAATCCAGTCAGCATTGATGGCACAGCAGGCACGATTGGCGGCTTAAGCAACAAGACATGGAACGGCACAGCGGTTTCAGGTCAAGCGGCAACAGAAGATCAATTGGCAGCAGTTGATGGCAAGTTGGGATCTTTAGACGATGCAGCAGTTAAATACGACAATGCAACGACCAAAGACAAGATCACGCTTGCAGGTGCAGCTGGCACGACCATCACCAATGTGAAAGCGGGTGCGGTGAATTCGACTTCAACCGATGCCATCAACGGCAGCCAATTATTCAACACAGCCAACAATGTGAAGAATATTGTCGGTGGTGCAACCACGATTGATGCGACGACAGGTGCCATCACGACCAGTAAAATTGGTGGTACAGGCTCGAACACGATTGATGGCGCGATCAGCAGTGTTAAAGATGCAGCAACCAAAGCGAAGAGCACGGTAACGGCAGGAGACAACGTTGTTGTAACACCAACGACCAATGCTGATGGTTCAGGCAACTACCAAGTATCGACAGCGAAAGACGTAAACTTCGACAAGGTGACTGTGGGTAGTGTTGTTGTTGATAAGACAACTAACACTATTGAGGGCTTGAGTAATAAAGATATTAAGGCAAGTGATTTTGCAACCAAAGGTCGAGCAGCGACTGAGGAGCAATTGAAGAGTGCGATTACTAGCAATATTACTGAAGTTGTAGATGGTAATGGTAACAAGGTGAATATTGTTGATCAGGTTGTAAATACAAAACCTGACAACAAAAACCAGGACTCATTGTTCTTAACCTATGATAAGCAAGGACAAGAGACAACAGATCGCTTGACGATTGGTCAAACGGTTCAGAAGATGAATACCGATGGTATCAAGTTCTTCCATACCAATGCTGATACATCAAAAGGCGATTTAGGTGCAACCAATGATTCAAGCGCAGGAGGTATCAACTCTACAGCCATTGGTGTAAATGCAATTGTTTCAACTGGTGCAGACAGTGCAGTTGCTTTAGGGCACAACAGTAAAGCTGGAGGAAAAGAGTCCATTGCAATTGGTCAAGGTGCCGAGGCAACAGGTTTACAATCAATCAGTATTGGTACTGGTAATAAAGTGAAAGGTGATCATTCAGGTGCGATTGGTGACCCGACTATTGTTGATGGTTCGAACAGTTACTCTGTAGGTAATAATAACCAAGTGCTGACAGATGATACTTTTGTTCTCGGTAACAATGTGACCAAAACAATGACTGGCTCAGTTGTGCTAGGTACTGATTCGGCGGCAACAACAGGTGCAGGTGTTGCAGGATATGCATTATCTGCTGTAACAAGTGCAGATAAAGCAGCGATTGATAAAACAACGTCAACAACTGGAGCAGTTGCTGTAGGTGATGCATCGAGTGGTGTCTATCGTCAAATCACTGGTGTTGCAGCGGGTAGTGCAGATGCTGATGCAGTGAACGTTGCTCAGTTGAAAGCGGTGGGTAATCAGGTTGTGACAACCCAAAATGCGCTTGTAAACAGTCTTGGTGGTAATGCTAAGGTTAATGCTGACGGTACAATTACTGGACCTACTTATAATGTCGCTCAAGGAAATCAAAGCAATGTTGGTGATGCATTAACTGCACTCGACAAAGCGATTGGCTCTGCTGCAACAACATCAAAAACGACTGTGACAAATGGTCAGAATGTTGTTGTGAATAAGAGCAAAAATGCAGATGGTTCTGATAACTATGAAGTTGCAACAGCAAAAGATTTAACAGTTGACTCTGTGAAAGCAGGCGATACGGTTTTAAATAATGCTGGCATCGCAATTGGTAATAATGCAGTTGTGATAAACAACACTGGACTCATTATTGCAGGTGGACCAAGCGTTACGACTCAAGGTATCAATGCTGGCAATAAGCAGGTGACCAATGTTGCTGCGGGTGTTAATGCAACTGATGCAGTGAACAAAGGTCAATTGGATAGTGCAATCAGCAATGTGAATAACAATGTGAATGAGCTTGCCAATAATGCTGTGAAATACGACGATGCCAAAAAAGACAAGATCACCCTTGGTGGAGCAGATGGAACCACGATTACTAATGTGAAAGATGGTAATGTCGCTCAAGGTTCTAAAGATGCTGTGAATGGCGGTCAGCTTGCGCAAGTTAGAGATAATTTGCAGGGTCAAATTACCAACAACACCAATGATATTAATAACATTAAAAATGATATTAATAATGGTACGGTTGGTCTGGTCAAACAGGCAAATAGCAGTGCTGAGGTTACCGTTGCTAAGGATACTGGTGGTACAAGTGTCAATGTCGCTGGTAAAGATGGTGATCGTGTTGTTACGGGAGTTAAAGACGGTGCAGTCAATGCAACATCTAAAGATGCTGTAAATGGCTCTCAATTGAATGCAACAAATAAGAAAGTTGTCGAATTCTTAGGCGGCGGAGCTGGCTATGACAATATTACCAATAGTTTTACCAGCCCAACTTATAATGTGGGCGGTAAAGATTATAACAATGTTGGTGGAGCTGTTGATGCTTTAAATAAAGCGGATCAAGCATTGGGTAATCGTATTGATAACCTTGATAACAAACTTGAGCAAGCTTTCTACTCAACCAATCAACGTATTGATGATGTTGAGAAAAAAGCAAATGCAGGTATTGCAGCTGCAATGGCATTGGAAGCGGCGCCATATATTGCAGGTAAATATACATATGCAGCAGGTGCTTCTTATCATGGTGGTGAAAATGCAGTCGGCGTAACCTTACGTAAGACTGCAGATAATGGTCGTTGGTCAATCACAGGCGGTGTCGCTGCTGCATCTCAAGGTGAACCAAGTGTACGTGTTGGTATCAGTGGTGTAATTGACTAAGGGTTTGTTATTCAGGAGAGCCCTTAGGCTCTCCTCATCTCCAATTGATAAAGAGAGTTAGAATATGAAAAATATGATAAAAGCATTGCTAGTCGGTATCGTTTCCAGTTTTGCAATGGCTACATTCGCGTCAGATGAGGCTGTTGTTCAGCAAGAAGAAGTCAAATTTCCTACAGTTGAAAAGAGCTATCTAAAACAAGTACAACGTTATGAATATGATAATGTTGCGCGCTTAGGTACAGGTCTAACTAAAGACCAAATACGACATGTATTGGGTAACCCTCAATTTAGTGAAGGCGTGTTCTCTGTAAAGACTTGGAACTATGTATTAGATATTCGCCAACCGAATAGTCAGGATTATTTACGTTGCCAGCTGCGTGTTGATTTTGACAAGAAATATCTTTCAGAAAGATTATCTTGGAAAGGTGAGGCATGTGAAGGTTTAATGGCATGGGGTGCAAATAATCAGGTGCCTAATGATGCAAATTTGAATTCTGCTCGTTCAGGCAGTGTATTTTTTGCCTTTGACCGTTTCAATGCCAATGCGATTGAGCAAGGTTCAAGTTCAGTTAGTTCGATTGCACAACGTATTAAGCAAAGTAATTCAGCAGGCCCAATTGTGGTTGCAGGTTTTACAGATACATTAGGTAAGTTTGCTTATAATCAACAGTTATCATCACAACGTGCCAATACTGTGGCCAAACTATTGGTGAATGAAGGGATTGATGCAAACCGCATTCAGATTCAGGCTAACAGCCAAACTGATTTATATCAGCAATGTGCAGGCAATAAAGCAAATGCACAGTTGGTCGGTTGTTTGGCACCGAATCGACGTGTCAATGTAAGCTGGTAATTCACTTCAATTAAAATGGCTACTCAAGGGTAGCCATTTTTTATACTTAAATAATACCGAATGGAAAAAAATATTCCTTGATTTGAGTGTCTTTCAGCGCTTCATTGTAAAAAATATTAATATTCGTCTATTTTTCGATCAAATTCATGGGTTTTAATTGATTGATTTTATGTGGCTTTTAATTTTACTAATTTGATTTTGCATAAAATGTAATTTTTGTGAACTGTCTGACAATTTATTTTAAATTTGTTTAAAAAGTGATCTAATATGCGCGGCATAAACTAACATTTTTAGATGTCAGTTTTATGTATTTTAATAATTTCATTGAATATTTGGGGTGCAAGTTATAAGAGTATTTCACTTTTAGGCTTGATAAAAATATTCAATATTTGAGCAGCGGGTTTATCGAGGGAAAAACAATGTTGGATTCTAAAGAGCTCATCGTACTTGATCAGATACTTGTCCTGACTAAAGAAGGCAAAAATGATTTGGTTTATGAAAATGACACCTTACTAAAAGTAAAGATGATCTCAAATCAACATATTGTGGTCGAGGATGATCATCAGACCAATTTTCTATTAAAGCGACAAGATGAAAATGTCGTTTGGTCGTTTATTTAAGCTAAGAAGAATAAGCATTTGACATGTAAATTCTTATTTTAAGTTTTTATTATTCAATGGTTTATTTTTTAGCATAATTTTTCGATTAAGAACGCTATTCTCATATCGTGAATATTGCTAGGTATTTTGACTCAATTGACACTATCCAAATAAAAGCAGTCAATTCTATTTCTATGCTTTATCCTTAATTTGAATAAAAACTATTGGGAAATAGCTAAGGATGGAACAGGCGATGCAAAATAATAAATTCACGACATTTTTAAGACCTTTGGCGATGTCATGTATCTTGGCATCATCATTTGGGGTGATGAGTCCAAGTTATGCTGCAGCTGAAGGGAAATTGGACTTAACGCTTTCTCCGCATTCACAAAACAAAGTGAAGCAATTATTGAATGATCCTAAAACTTGGCAGCAGATTCCAAAACAAGTCACGTTATGTGTATTTTCTCCGAATGGCGAACATAGTGAAGCGTTTGAGCAAGCAACCAGTTATATTACCGAAATTCCAAGTATTGTTCGTGTAGCCAAGCAGTTTGGTGTGAACATGAATGTGACGCGTCCTTCACATTTACAATTCAAATTAGATTTTGACTATCCAAAATTGAAAAAACAGGCATCGACTTTGGTAAATCTCAAGGTTTATACCAATGAAGCTGTACTGACTGAGGATTTCCGTAGTAAACGCTGTGATGGGGCGGGGATCAGTAATTTACGTGCAAAGCAGTTTAATAAATTTGTAGGAAGCATTGATGCGATTGGTGCATTGCAAACCTATAAACAACTGAGTTCTGTAATTCAGGTGTTAGCTAATCCAAAATTCGATGAAAAGATGATAAATAAAGACTATGAAGTGGTTGGTGTTGTACCGCTTGGCGCTGCTTATATCATGGTCACAGATCGTAATATTAATACTTTGGCAAAAGCCGCAGGTAAGAAAGTTGCGGTATTCCAGTTCGATGAAACTCAAAAGAAATTGGTACAGAACGTCGGTGCTCAACCGGTCTCTGTTGATTTGGTCACGGTGGGTGGGAAATTTAATAATAAAGAAGTTGATATCATGGCAGGGCCAGCCATTTTATTTGAGCCGCTTGAATTGCAAAAAGGGATGACCGATAAATCAGGTAAAGCTGTGGGTGGGATCATTAAATTTCCTGTGATTCAAGTGACAGGAACTTTGATTATGCAACGCAATAAATTTCCAGCGAGAATGGGATCGATTGCACGTGAAGTCATTTCCAAGCAGTTAACTCCTGCCTTTGAATTTGTCGATAAAATTGAAGCCAAAGTTCCTGATAAATTTTGGTTAAAATTGAATGAAAGTGATAAACCTGGTTATGTTCGCTTGATGCGTGAAGCGCGGATTCAAATGACCAAAGAAGGTTTTTACGACAAAGATATGATGAAGTTGTTGAAACAGGTACGTTGCTCACAAGATCCAAGCAATTATGAATGCGCTTTGAAAGATGAGTAAATGATTTAAATTAAGCTATATCATATTGCTGTAAATACAGTCATTATTTTATAGCTTTTATTTTGATTGCCAGTTAAGAAAATGAAAAGTAATAACTCTGAAAAATCCGTTATTTTTGTTGCTGGAGCAACGGGTGCTATAGGCTATAAACTTTGTCTGATTCTCAAGCAAAATAAATATACTGTTTACGGTATGACACGTTCTATTGAGAAAGCTAAGTTTTTAGAAGCCATTGGTGTGATACCCGTAATCGCTAATATTTTTGAAGCTGAACGAATTAAAGCGTTGATGAATGAAATTGATCCAGATGTAGTCATACACCAACTGACCGACTTACCTTACGGTTTAAGTCCAGAAGGTATGAAGCAAGCGCGAATCAATACAGCACGTATCCGTAAAGAAGGGACATATAATCTTATTCAGGCTTTAAAAACGAAATCTTGTAAGCTCATTGTTCAAAGCATCGCTTTTGCTTATATACCTAATGAATCTTGTTATGATGAACAATCAGAGTTGGACTTGAACTCAGTTAATCCGATATTGAAACTGAACGCAGAGGGTATTTATGCATTAGAACAGCAGGTACTACTGAGTGGGCTAGATCATGCCATTTTAAGATATGGTAAGCTTTATGGAAAAGCGACAGGCTCTCTACCAGCTGAGCTTTGCAAAGTCAATGTAGATGCTGCTGCACATGCTGCTTATTTGGCAATTGAGAATGGAGAGGGAGTTTATCAAATTGTCGAAGATGATTTAATTTATAAGAATATAAAAGCTAAGAATGACTTAAGTTTTGATCCAAATTATCGTTTTTATATTTGTTAAGCAATTAAATACTTAAAAGATACTCCAGAGGTGCCGCTGCATGGTCGTTACCCTGAACCCGATGAGTTCAAGGTGGAGGTGACGTATACTTAATGGGTTTCCTACTCGAGGCAGGCATACACTCAAAATACACAGAACACATCCATAAATTTAAGTATCGGCAGGGGAATAGACGTACTGGCGAACACCCTAGAGATAGCTTTAGTATAACTGATCTTTACACGATGACAATCCTTGCAGGAGACTTATCTGTAAAGATACTTACTAATTGATGGGGCTTTGTGCAATTTTACTCAACAGTTTGTTCGACATCTTCCAAAATGGTTTGGAGTAGATGCTCGCAGTGTGCATATTCTTGCAACGACTTGTTCAAGCTGAATACTTCCTGAGCCATTTGCAACGCGACCATAATCACAAGTTTATTATGTTCTACGCGTGGCGCATTGCGGCGCATATCGTGAAATTTTTGATTTAACAATTCAGCTGCGCGTTCTAACTCTTCACGTTTATCCTCAGTTGTGTTGAGGCGGAAAGTCTGTTCGATTAAGCGAAGTTCGACAACGATAGGTTCACTCATGATCAGGTCTCCTCTTGAGTTTCAGCATTTGGATGTGCAAGCTGCTGAATTTCTTGTGCATGTTGATCCTGAGCTGTACCTAAAATTGCAAGACGCTGGATAATCGCTTCAACTTTAGATTTCGCAAGTTCATTTTTTTGCAACAAGCGATCACGGTCTTGCTGTAAATCTTGAATTTCTTGCTGACTATGACGTTGTTGTGCCTGTAACTTTTCTTTATTCACACGCAAGTCATTACGCTCCGCCAAGATTTCTTGGAAGCGATTTTTTAAATCAGTCGTGCTCTTCTCTAAACGGCTATAACGCTCGGCTAAAGTTGTTGCGTCTTGATTCAGTTGTTTAAATTGATCTTGTAACTGAGTGAGTTGTTCAGTTAAGTTATCAACTTCTTCCTGCTTTTGCGTGATGATGCTATTTTTCTGCACAACTTGTGCATGATGATCAGTTTCAGCTAATTGTTTAGCTTCAGTGAGCGACGCGTTTTCTCGCTCTAAATGATGTAAGCGTGTTTTTAAAACACCAATATGCGCTTGTAGACGCTGTAATTGTTCTAACATAACGAAGGTCGCACAGAGTTGCAATCAAAGGTAATATATACAGCAGTATAGAGATTGGATAAACGAATGCAAGACGATATTTCAGGTTGGACGGAATGGAATGCCCATTTTGATGGAATTGAAGAAATTTCAAGTCCAAGTGAGTTACATGGTTTACTTACAGGTATAGTTTGTGTGACACAAGCGCCAACCACCGATGAATGGTCACAAATTTTAAACACCCTTAATGTGCCTGCTTTACAACCAGAAGCACTGGAAAGTTTGACGGATGAAGCAGAAGATGTTGCACATGCTTTATCGGATGATGAATTAGATTATTTACCAATGCTCCCAGATGATAATCATTTGCTCGCTGATCGTGTCCAAGCCTTGGCAGATTGGTGTGCAGGTGTGGTCCTTGGTTTTGGTTTGGCTTCAGGTCATATTCGTGCAGAAGAGCAAGAACTGATTGAACATTTACAAGATGTTGCAGCAGTCGAGTTTGAAGATTCGGATAATGATGAAGAGGGTGAAGAAAGCTATCAGGAGCTGTATGAGTTTGTACGCTTGATTCCTGTGAGCTTGTCGATTGGCCGCACCAAGATTCCTGTAGCCGAAAGTTCATTATTGCAAAACTTTCATGCTAAAAGCAGAAATCAAGAAGGGGCAGCTGACCCTCAAACTGTAGTCGAAATGTTTACCCCACATCGTCCGAGTTAACTCGGGCGATGCCTTAAAAGCTTATAAATAAAGATACTTACAATCATTCATCTTCATCAGAAGGACTATATGAAATTAAGTCAAGCCGATTTTAAACACCGCCGTGATCTTCTTGCTGAAAAAATAGGTAGCAATAGCATTGCAATTATTGCGACACGAGCAGAAATGTATCGTAATCGCGATGCTGATTATAAATATCGTGCAGACAGTAGTTTTTATTATCTAACAGGATTTGCCGAGCCAGAGGCAGTGGCTGTGATCGAAACCTTTGAGGAAGGTGAGGAGTATAGCTACAGTCTGTTTTGCCGTGAACGTGATCGTGAAATGGAAATCTGGCATGGTTATCGTGCAGGAATTGATGGTGCGATTGAAATCTATGATGCAGATGAAGCATATGCGATTGATTTATTAGATGAAGAAATCATCGAAAAACTTTTAAATAAACAACGCCTTTACTATCGTATTGGTCAGCAAGCTGAGTTTGATGCACGTGTCAGTCAGTGGATTCAGAAAGCGGATGCAGAACAGCGTCGTGGTAGTGCTGCACCTGCTGAGTTAATTCAGCTTGATCGTATTGTTGATGAAATGCGTCTGAAAAAATCAGCACAAGAAATTGAGTTGATGCAGATTGCATCGAATATTAGTGCCGAAGCGCATACCCGTGCCATGCAAACCGTTAAACCGAATATGATGGAGTATGCATTAGAAGCAGAACTCAATTATATCTTTGGGAAAAACGGCTGTGTGCCATCGTATAACAGTATCGTGGGTGGGGGTGAAAATGCTTGCATCTTGCATTATGTTGAAAATAACAAGCCATTAAATGATGGTGATTTAGTGCTGATTGATGCGGCATGTGAATATGAATTCTATGCCTCTGATATTACGCGTACATTCCCTGTCAATGGTAAGTTTAGCCCTGAACAAAAGGCTTTATATAATATTGTGTTAGACGCTCAGCTTGCAGCAATTGATGCGACGCGTATCGGCAATCATTATAAATATCCGCATCAAGTCGCAGTGAAAATCTTAACTCAAGGTTTGGTTGATCTTGGTTTGATTAGTGGCGATGTCGATGAATTGATTGAAAGCGAAGCATTCCGTCAGTTCTTTATGCATGGTACAGGGCATTGGCTTGGTATGGATGTACATGATGTTGGTGCGTACAAGACTGGCGAAGACTGGCGTGCTTATGAAGCAGGTATGGTCGTAACCGTTGAACCTGGTTTATATGTCGCACCCGATGATGAAACGGTTGATGCAAAATGGCGTGGTATCGGGATTCGTATCGAAGATGACATTGTCGTAACTGAAAATGGCCCATTGGTTCTAACCAAGAATGTGGTGAAAACCGTTGAGGAAATTGAAAGTTTGATGGCGAGTCGTTAAGTTGAGATTGAGAAAAAGGCTTATCAATAGATAGGCCTTTTTTATTTTAAAAACATAGACCAAACAAAGTACAAATTCCCTTCCTGATTTGAGTTAGAGTAAGATAGGTCCCGAAACATCAAGTCATGAAAAACTGATAAGGAATAATATTATGCAGCAACAAGTCATCATTGTCGGTGGAGGTATGGTTGGACTCAGCCTTGCTTTAATGTTGGCAAAATCTAATATCGCAGTAAAGCTATTAGAAGCTGTGAAATATCCGAATTACGATGACGAAAATGTTGCCCCTTATCATTCCAGTTTTGATGCACGTAATACCGCGTTGTCACGTCGTAGTGTACAGATTTACCAAAAACTAGGCTTATGGGAAGCCTTACAGCAACATGCTACGCCCATTCTGCAAGTGCATATTACTGAGCAGGGCAGTTTTGGTAAGGCACGCTTAGTTGCTGAACAAGAAAAAGTAGAAAGCTTTGGGCAGGTGATTGAAAATGCGTGGTTAGGTCGTGTATTGCTGACACAGGTTCGTCAGCAGCCGTTGATTGAGTTGATTGATGGTGTGCAAGTCACCTCACTCACACAAGATGCAGACCAAGTCCAAATTGAAGCGATGCGTAACGGTGAATATATTCATTCGCTAAAATCCAAGTTGGTGATTGCGGCAGATGGTCGTGATTCTTTCTGCCGACAGGCCATTGGCGTGGGTGTCGATGAGCATGATTATGATCAAGTGGCTATTGTGACGACCGTACAAACCTCTAAACCGCATCAGCACGTTGGTTTTGAGCGGTTTAGCGCATTAGGACCATTGGCTCTCTTACCTCTACCGGGTGAATACCGTCGCTCAGTGGTATGGCCTGTGAAGAAGGGCACTGAGGCAGAATGGTTGGGTGAAGAAAATGATCAGCACTTCCTCGATGCTTTACAGGAAACCTATGGTGACCGTGCTGGAAAATTTGAAAAAACAGGTAAGCGTTTTAGCTATCCATTGTCACAAGTGTTAGCAGATAAGCAAGCCGTTGGGCGTGTGGTGTTGATGGGGAATGCAGCACATACGATTCATCCAGTGGCAGGACAAGGTTTTAACCTATGTTTGCGTGATGCAGATGTGTTGGTTCGTTTCTTGATGGAACAATTGGCGAAGTCTGATGATATTGGCACACCAGAAAATTTATTGGCCTATGAGCAATCTCGCTTAAAGGATCAGCAACGGGTGATTAAGTTCTGTGATTCGGTGGTGCGTGGCTTTAGCAATCAGAATCCAATTCTCAAATTATTACGTAATACAGGATTGATTGCATTTGACGTGATTCCGGGTGTTAAGCCTCTGGTTGCCAATTATGCGATGGGACTAAAAGCATGAGTGAAATGTTAGATATTGTCATCGTCGGTGGTGGTTTGGTTGGTGGTCTAACCGCTTTATTGTTGGCTCAAGGTGGCGTGCAAGCTACAGTGCTGGATGCAGCGCCTGTACTTGATCAAGACAAAACACTTGCGGTGATGAATCCACGGGTGTTGGCACTGAGTCAGGCGACCATACATCTGCTTAAAACCGTCGATGTTTGGGATGATTTAGCACGTCAAATGCCATATTCAGGGATGCAGGTCTGGAATAAAAATGGCTATGGCGAAATCAATTTTGGACATGCTTCTGAGCAGCCACCACATGCAGATCAGGCCTTAGGTTCGATGGTCGAGCCGAGTGTTTTGAATGTAGCGATTCAACAAAAAATGTTGCAGCAGCTCAACGATTATCGTACTCAAGTCAAAGTGATTCGTATTGAGCAGATTCCTCAAGGTTGGTCGATTCAATTGGCGGATGGTACAACATTAAAAACGAAGTTGCTCATTGGTGCAGATGGGGCGAATTCTTTTGTACGTGAGCAGGCGTATATCGATTTAGATGTCTTGGATTACCAACAAGCTGCGATCAGTTGTGCGATTAAAACCACGCAACCCAATCAATATGTCGCTCGTCAGATATTCTTGCCGACAGGACCTTTGGCATATTTGCCAATGGCAAGCCTCAATGCACAAGAGAATGGCTATTGGCAGTCGATTGTCTGGACATTGCCTGATGATTATGCCGATGAGTATTCAGCATTAAGTGATCAAGATTTTAAGCAATTATTGACGCAAGAAAGTTTGCATATGTTAGGAGACGTGGTCGAGGTCCGTTCTCGGGCTCAATTTCCACTGAAAGCACGTGCTGCTCAGCGTTATATTAAATCAGGTCTGGCATTGATTGGCGATGCTGCGCATGTGATTCATCCTTTGGCTGGACAGGGCGTGAATATTGGTTGCTTAGATGCCGCGGTACTGTGTGATGTATTACTGCACGATTTAAAGCGTGGTGTGTGGGCCAATGATCAAACCTTATTACGTTATGAGCACCAGCGTAAAGGGCAGAATGATGCCATGATGCATAGTATGTCTGCGATTGGCTGGCTAGAAAGTTCGGAGCTATTTCCCTTTGTTTGGGCGCGAAATTTCGGCTTAAAACAGGTTGAACAATTCGATTGGTTCAAAGATCGTTTTATGCAACAAGCCAATGGATTAGGGACATTGAAAGACACACAATATGCGTGTTAAAAAATAGTAGATATTTTTTAAACAATCATTTATAAATCAGAGTGAATTTGGTCGCAAAAAATACGATTTAATCAAGATTGTACTTTGCGAATTGACGAGAGCTTGCTAAATTTCACCAAGTTCTGATGGCCAAATAGCGATGATGAGAAATTTAGTCATTGTGGGGAGATTAATATGACGGAAATGAATGATTACGACGACAACACAGAAGATTCTGCTGTAGACGACGAAGAGGCGAAAGCGGCAGAAACTGGTGCAGATAGCGAAGAGTCGAGCACCAATGACACTGATCTTGCTGAAGCAGAGAGCTTAACAGTGACTGCCAAGCTGAAACAGCGTCAAGCTTTGGAAGATGAAGTTGCTGCATTTCTAGCAAGAGGTGGGCGCATTACTGAAGTTCCTCCAGATGAACATCAAGATTAAGTCAGTTATGACATAGAAAAAGCATCACGGTTGTGGTGCTTTTTTGTGTTGATGTGATTCATGTTCACACTCAAGTGGCTGATGTAACTCTTTTAAAATGCCACATTGTTCAATGGTACGATGTTGTGAACATTGCTGTTTTAAATGGCTCAGATCTTGTTTGAGATGTTCTAGGTTTCGAATCTTTTGTGAAACCTCTGCGAGATATTGATCAATCAGATGATCGACTTCCATACAGGTTTGATTCGGATTTTCGGTTAAGCCCTTGAGCTTTTGAATATCCTGTAAGGTGATGCCCAATTCTCGACAATGCTTTAAAAATAGCAATTCTGAAAGCATGTGTTCCGAATAATGACGGTAATTGCCCGCCGTTCGCTTGGCTTTTTCAAGTAATCCAATCTTTTCATAATAACGGATGGTGTCGACAGACACGCCTGACCTTTTTGCCAATTGTCCAATGCTAAAACTGATCATGCTTGACTCTGGAGTTACTCTAGGGTTTTAAATCACTATAAAAGATTATGCGAGAAAAGTCATGGCAGGATGTGGATGCAATACAGCATGTGCCCCAGCAAAGCAAATTAGTCCCAAATTTAGAAAAGCATTATGGATTGCGTTAATTCTAAATGCATTGATGTTCTTTGTAGAGATTATTGGCGGCTCACATGCACGCTCTGTATCGTTATGGGCCGATGCACTGGATTTTGCGGGTGATGCCGCTAACTATGCCATTTCATTGGCAGTGCTATCCATGACTTTGTATTGGCGTGCGACCGCAGCTTTAGTCAAAGGCATCACCATGGCGGCATTTGGTATTTTTGTGATTGTTAAAGTATTTTGGTCATGGTGGCTAGGTGTAACACCTGAACCAATGCTCATGGGGGCGATTGGTGTACTGGCATTGGCTGTGAATGTGATCTCTGCGTTGATGCTCTATGCATTCCGTGATGGTGACTCGAATATGCGTTCCGTATGGTTATGCAGTCGAAATGATGCAATCGCCAATATTGCAATCATCATTGCCGCATTTGGTGTATTTGGAACTGGAACCATGTTCCCTGATTTATTTGTGGCGTTTATTATCGCGTATTTGGGTGTTTCATCGGGGTTGAGTGTGATTAAGCAAGCGAGAGCGGAAAGAAAAATCGATCAAGGCAATATCATGACCAAGGCTTAAGATATATTGTTCTTATTGCATATTTAAATGATAAGGGGAGATTTTTATAATCTCCCCTTATGCTTTATTTATCTTGTTGGTTGAGTTCCAAAGCGCGTTGGTAAGCGACTTTCTTTTTAATACCCGTCAAGTCAGCGGCCAATTGTGATGCGGCTTTTACCGATAAATCCTGTAATAAGCGTTTTAACAACTCATCCAGCTTATCTTGCTCTAGGTCTTTTTCGGCAGATGCTCCACCCACCACAACCACAATTTCACCTTTTTCTTGGTTGTGATCATTTTCAATAAAAGTAACCAATTCTTTTAACGTCATCTTTTTGATAGTTTCAAAGGTTTTGGTAATTTCACGTGCAAAACCGACGGGACGATCTTCACCAAAAACTTGCGCCATATTTTTGATACTGTCCAAAATGCGATGAGGGGCTTCGTAGAAAATCAAGGTCTGAGTTTCATCCTTGAGCTTTTCAAGCTGGCTAATTCGCTGTGATGATTTTGAAGGTAAAAATCCCTCAAAACTAAAACGATCACTTGGCAAGCCAACCGCACTTAATGCTGCAATTGCTGCACAAGCACCAGGGACTGGAATCACGCGAATACCATGTTCTTGCGCGGCACGAACCAGTTTAAAACCAGGGTCACTAATCAAGGGCGTACCAGCATCACTGATTAATGCAACATTTTCTCCTTTTAACATTCTTTGGAGAAGTTGATCAATTTTGTTACTTTCATTGTGATCATGACACGCTGTGAGTGGAGTTGAGATATTATAATGTTTGAATAATTGAGCAGATTGACGAGTGTCTTCTGCGGCAACTACCGATACAGATTTTAAAATATCAATTGCACGAAAGGTCATGTCATCTAAGTGCCCAATCGGGGTTGCCACAACAAATAATTGAGCACTCATAAAAGGTAACTCCCTAATGTATTACAAAAAATATTGGCTGCTACTATGTTTAGCGGCATGTGTGAGTCCAGTTTATGCGGACGTACTGGTGATTCTACCTGAATCTGGTACGATGGCGCGAGCTGGTCAGAGCATCAAACGTGGTTTCTTGAGCGCTTATACAGCATCTGGCAGTAAAGAAAAAATCATTTTTGTAGATTCAGCGAAAAACAACATCGATACGATTTTTAAGAAACGGGTCAATAATAAGACGCGATTGATTGTTGGACCATTGGCACGACCTGATATTGAAAATGTGATGCAACGTAATCCAGCAATCCCTGTACTGGCACTCAATGATGTAAATACTCAAACCACCAATGTATGGCAATTTAGTTTAGCGAAGCAACATGATGCGATTGCGCTTAATCAATTGCTCAAGAAAGACAAAATTAAAAACTTATTGGTATTGCGCCAAGCAGGGACTGAGTCCGCTACAGAGCTGTTTATGATGGCACTCATGTCTGAATTTGGTTCAGATGTCCATGTGGTGAGTGAGCGACCGAAGAAGCTTGCGCGTAAAGAAGGATTACTGTTACTGGGCGATCAACAGTGGTTGGAACAACTGGGACCACTGCCTGAAAAAAACATTTATGCCACGGCGCTGAGTATTGAGCAGGAAAAACCGATTCCTATGGGATTGAGTTTCTGTGATACACCTGCTTTATATAATGGACAATGGGCCGATGTAATCAGTGCATATAAAGAACAACCTGAAAATATGGCATTCCAGCGTTTATTGGCTTTTGGTGGTGATGCGTGGAGTATTAGCCAGCAATTTTTAACCAGCTCAGATCGACACTTTTCTTTTGAAGGTCGAACTGGGACGATTGATGTGAAAGATGGCAAGGTGTACAGACAGCCTTATTGCTATCAACAACAAAAAAAAGGTATCCAAGTATTAAAGTAAGATAGATTAAATATGTCACAGCAACAGCATGACTTAGGGCAATGGGCTGAACAAACAGCTCTTGCGGTATTGCAATCTCAGCACTATTTATATGTAGATCGAAACTATCACTCACGTTATGGTGAAATTGATTTAATTGTTAAAAAGGACAATGAACTGGTGTTTGTAGAAGTCAAAGCCAGATCAGCAGGGAGTTATGCTGAAGCTTGTGAAGTTATTTCTCTGGCTCAGCAACGTAAAATAATTAAGACAGCTCAATTGTTTTTACAAAAACATCCACATTATTATGACTTTGATTGTCGTTTTGATGTGATTTGTTTTGATTTTCCACAGAAAATTGCAAAAACAGTACAACCAGATTTTTCAAAATTGCAGTATGATCAGCAATGGATTAAGCATGCATTTACTTTAGATTGATTGATGAGTCTAGAGGAACGCTAAATATTGAAAATTGAACAAATTTGTTTGTGGATAGGGAGTCTTGCCAAGTGTTAAAACGGTTATCGATTACGTTGCTTTGCGCTGCAAGTTTATCAGGGTGTGCGAGTTTTATTTCTGGCGGCACAGGAAGTTCACCTGTTGGTACGAATAGTGGTGAGCGTAGTCTCGGGCAGATTTTTATTGATTCTTCAATCAAGCGTACTGCAAATATCAATTTGTATAAATTAGATCATCGTTTTAAACAGTCGCGCATTAACATTGAAAGCTTCCACAGCAATATTTTATTGACAGGGCAAGTACCTGATCCTTATTTAAAACAACTGGCTGAAGATAACTTGCGTTCAATGTCAGATGTTAAAGCCGTACATAACTACATTACGGTTGGCGATAAGGTGGGTTATAACACCATTATGCAAGATGCAACGGTGACTGCGAATACCCGTGGCTTGCTGATGAAAGCACCCGTTGTTTCAGATAGCAAAGTTCTGGTACATACTGAAAATGGTGTGTTGTATGTGATGGGGCGTTTAAATACCGCTGAATCAAGAGATTTAGATGACGTCTTACAAAAAGTTGGAAATGTGACTAAAATTGTGACACTCATTGACAATACGGATCAAGCTTCAGGCACTGTCGCTAGTTCAACAGCAGCAACACCAATGGTGGGTACTGCGACGACACAACCTTTAGTTGAGACACCTGTTGCAATTGATCCTGATCAGGCGGAACCTGCGACCATTACTCCAACTAATCCTTAATTTATGAAGCAACTTATTCAACAAGTACAAGAAAATGTAATAAAGGCGAAAACTCTTTATCAGGAGTTTCGCCTTTATGATTTTGCCAGTTATTCGATCAATTACCTTACGCCAAAAGATACCTTTGAAAAAGAAGAGCATCTTGCCTATGGATTGAAAGCAAGACAGCGTTTGGATCTTTATCGAACTAAAACCCCTAAAAAGCAAAGACCGCTTATCATATTTGTACATGGCGGTTCTTGGCAGCATGGCAACAAACGTGAGTATCTGTTTATCGGGGAAACCTTTGCCCGTGAAGGTTATGATGTTGCAGTGATTAACTACCATCTTGCACCTGAGCATATTTTTCCGACTTTTATCGATGATATTGCTCAAGCCATTCATTATTTAAACCAGAATCAAGCCAAGCTCAATATTTCGACAGACAATATCATCTTAATGGGGCATTCTGCGGGTGCGTTTAATGTGATGTCTGTGGTGTATTCTGCTTATTCACAAAATTTTAAATACAAAGAAAATATCAGAGCAATTGTGGGGATGGCAGGGCCTTATCACTTTGATTATAAAGGTGATCCGCTAGCTGAGCATGCTTTTGATCAAAAAGTGTCGTACCAACAAGTGATGCCGTACTATTTTATTGAGCCGAATCAGATTAAGCATTATTTACTGATGGCTGAACAAGATCAGTTGGTTGGCAAAGAGAATAGTTTTGATCTGGATAAGGCGCTTAGAGAAAAAGGCAATCACAGTCATATCGCCGTAATTCCAAAGACAGGGCATATTACTATTGTCGCAACACTAGCGAGCTTGATGAGCCATTATTTCAAGACTAAGCGGACCATCTTACATTTCTTGGATGAAGCTTTAGATCCTTAAATAATAAAAAAGCATCTTTTAAGATGCTTTTTTATTGTCAATAATTTGCATGATCATGCTATGTGCAATACTGCCTTTAAATGGAATTTCGGGGAGTGGGCTAAGCTTAAAAGTTAGACATGTTGTTTTTATATTTGATTTCTTTTTATATATTACTTATTTTAGTGGAATGATTGTTCCGTAATTGATTCTAATGCGCCCAAAAGAATTTGATTTAGATGTAGTGACAGATGCTGCTATGCAGGTTTTCTGGTTAAAAGGATATGCAGGAACTTCCATTCAGGATTTAGTGGATGGCACAGGTCTCTCAAGAAGTAGCCTGTACGGAACTTTTGAAAGTAAATATAACTTATATCAAAAAACACTAGATCGATATGATGCTGTGACAACCGCCAATATACATTGTTTAGAACAAGAAGAAAGTGCCAAAGCAGCCATTAAAAGCCTGTTGATGAAGATCGCTGAAGATGAGTTGGCTGATCCTTTACACCGTGGATGCTTGATTGCCAATGCTAGTCTGGAACTAGCAGGACAAGACACGTTGATTGCAGAAAAAGTAACACTGAATTTACAACGTTTTCAAAAAGCGATTCTAAATGTATTCCAAAAAGCGCAGCAGCAAGGTGAAATCTCAAAAGAAATTAATGCTGAAGCACTCTCATTTTTTGTTGTGAACACGATACAAGGAATGAGGGTTGTAGCAAAAGGAACACCCACTCATCAGCGTCGACAGTGTTTATTAGATATTATTGATATTGCACTTCGCATTTTGTAATTAGCCAGAAACCCACTACTTTTATTCGGTAGTGGGTTTTTATTTATTCCATTGTGGAATGATCATTCCTTTATCCGAGAACTACATGAAGAGTCCGCCAAGTATTAATGTAAATCAATCCTTACAAACTTTAGTCACTCAGAAATCAGCAGAGCAATTTCCTATTTGGAAGTTATTAGCTTTTTCATTGATCGGATTTATTACGATCATGACGGAGACCATGCCTGTTGGCCTATTGCTACAGATTAGCCATGATTTGCAGATATCAAAGCTGTGGGCTGGACAATTGGTTAGCTTTTATGCGTTAGGCTCTGTTTGTGCAGCGATACCTATTATCGTACTCACAAAACATTGGGACAAGCGCCGTTTATTGTTATTCACTTTAGGAAGCTTATGTGTTTTTAATGGCCTAGCGGCGATCTCATCACATTATATTTTTACTTTGTTTGTTCGCTTTTGCGCAGGGATGGCAGCAGGTGTTATTTGGGGAGTGTTTGTGAGCTATGTCCGTTATTTGGTTGCTCCACATTTACAAGGACGTGCTTTAGCTGTTGCAGGTATTGGACAGCCATTAGCATTGTGTTTTGGTGTACCGCTGGGAACATTACTTGGAACGTTGTTTGATTGGCGTAATGTCTTCTGGATGATGTCAATTTTGGCATTGATCTTGGTTATTTGGGTCCGATTGTTTATTCCCCGTTTCATGGTTGATCCTGCACAGCAAAAAGTAGCATTTGGGCAAACGCTTAAAATGAAAGGTGTTGGGCTAATTTTATTAATCCTGTTTGTCTGGGTCTTGGCACATAATATTCTATATACCTATATCTCTTTATATTTAATAGCAGTGGGTTTGGGAGAACATATTGATCTCATGCTCTTGATTTTTGGCCTAGCAGCGATTGTCGGTATTTTTGTCACTGGGCATTTTATTGATCAATATCTACGACACTTAACCTTGGCGAGTCTTGTTATATTTGCTTTTTCAGCTTTATGCTTTGGCATCTTTATGCATTCCATCTGGATGGTTTGTATAGCAGTGATTGCATGGGGGATTTCATTTGGTGGTGCACCTATACTGCTACAAACGGCACTGGCCGATATTGCGAAAGAACAGACAGATGTTGCTCAATCTATGTTGGTGACCATATTCAACATTGCTGTTGCTGGAGGTGGGATAGTGGGTGGTCTTCTCTTTGATCAATGGGGGATTCACTCTTTTGCGTGGAGTGCGTTGATTTTGTCATTTATTACACTGATTTTGGTATATCGGGCTAAAGATCATAGTTTTTGTATCCATCATCGTGTATAGATGAGTTAAAAATATATAGAGCTAGAAAGCATCTTTTAAGATGCTTTTTTATTGTCAATAATTTGCATGATCATGCTATGGGCGATACTGCCTTTAAACGGAATTTCGGGGAGTTGATCAAACTTAAAAAATGCCGCTTCGCTGATTTCTTCGAGCTGTAACTTGATATCACCTGAATCATATTCAGCATGAAAGGCGATCATTAAATTACTTGGAAATGGCCAAGGTTGGCTCGACATATAACGAATATTTTTAAGTTTGAGCCCGACTTCTTCAAACGCTTCTCGTTGCACGGCTTCTTCCAATGTTTCACCCACTTCAACAAAACCAGCAATCAGGCCATGCATATTACTTTTGTTATGTGCTGATTTGGCAAGCAGAATCTCATCATTACCTTTGGTGATAATGGTAATGATACAAGGCTGCACACGTGGGTATTGATGGTAAGCACAACTTGGGCAAACCATTGCATATTCTTTCGGGTGAATTTCAGTCGCATGACCACAGTGGCTACAGAATTTGTGGTTACGTCGCCATTCGAGCAATTGTACTGCGCGACTGGCTTGTAAAAAGTCACGGCTTGACCAAGTTTGAATGAGTTCCCGAATTGGAATGAGTTGATAACCTTCGGGAATCACTTCATCTTCAAGTAAATCACGTGCGATGACCTGATCATTGTGATGAATGGGCAGGTCACTTGCTAATTTTTCAACCTGTGGCAGTTGTAAGTTTTGGTCGACTAACAGTTTTTGGTGCTGAAAAATATAAGCAAGTGATAGTTGAGTCATTATGCGGCTAGAGTTTGTAATTGCTGACTGTTTGATAATGCCACATCAAACATAGATTGCAATACTGGTTGCTTGTTCTTCAAGTTCTCAACCAGTAAATCTAAACCTGCAACTACATTCAAGATACAATTGACCTGCTCTGCATCAAACGCTTGGTTTTGTGCTAAACGATGTTGAGCAAAGTGAGCTGCGCCTAATAAAGCGGTTTGTTGCGCTGAACTACCCAAGAACAGGGCAGCACCAGCCAGCTCTTTCAGATACACTGGCAATGCTTCTAAGCTATGTGCTGTAGGATCTTGCACATAGAGACTCAAAGTTTGCGTTAAAGTATCAATCAGGGTTTTCGTTTCAGTCAATAAGGCTTTATGCGCTTCATCTAAACGATCCAGCGAAATTTGCATGTTATTGACACGTAGCTGTAAACGACTAGACGTGTAGTTGCGTTCCAAAATCCCGATTGAATTCATTGAAGCCAAAATACTGTTCATTAACTGTTGTACCGAAGTCGCATCCGTTAAAGTATTTGGTTGGCTTAATTTTTCCGCTTGTTGGGTGAGTTCTCGCGCTGCTTCATTTAAATTCAGTACTTTGAAGACATTAGAGAGCTGATGTAATTTTTGTTGCAGTTCCTGCGTCTTTTCCGCTGACATGTTTTGATGGTTATACTCAATTTCATTACGGATTTGAGCCATCTCATCTGTCATTAACTGGCTAATGGTATGCACAGTTTCATAGTCTGGGCCATATAAATGACGACTCAAGACTTGCAGTTGCGTATCACTGAGTAACTCATCACCAATATTGAGTTGATCACGAATATGTTGTGACACATCATCTTCTTGGCTAATACAGATACACAAGATGTCTGCAAGATCGGCAATGGTGTTTTTAAAGCTGGTAGCTTGAGCCAAGAATTTACCGATATTGGTTTCAATTTGAATCAACGTGCGTAGGCGTGCTTCAGTAATTGAAAGCTCATCGATATGGCTTAAACCAACATTAACCAACTGCCAGTATTGCTGGCTTGGTTGACCCGTTGCTAAGCCTGCAAGATAAACTCCCACCAATTTGATCCCTTGTAGGTCAAGTGGGGTTTCTGATTGCTTAATGAGCTTGTTTAAACACAATTTGTAAAGCTGATGAATATATTGTGATTGTTCCAAGCTTGGTGCTTGCGGCAAATTAAAACTCGGTGTGATGAACTCAAGCAAAGGCTGGACCGTTTGACCTTCTTTGGTCAGTGGTTTGCCGAGCGCTTTTTCTAAACGGTTCAGTGTATCGAGCAGGAATTGTGGAACTTTCACTTCACGCAAACAGATGAATTCGATATAACGCTTCAGCATGGTGGTGCCTTCACTGAGCGCAATCACATCATTGGTTTGAATTTGCTGCGGTTGCGCCATGATTTTGCGCATCAGCTCAGCAGAGTATTGCGTAATTTGTGATAAATGCGGCATATCAATTAACGCGAGAACTTGCGTACATTGTTCAAACTGGTTGAGTGCATCATCAATCCCGAAAGGTAATGCTTGTTCTTCGGCAAGGGTATTGACTGCTGTTTCTACCAATTTAATCGAATTGTCGATTTCATTTTTTATTATTAATAATGCCGTTGGGTCGAAATGAATCGAGGTTTGGTAAGACATATGACCTACACCTTTCCTAAGTTGTTATATCCATGGACCTCCTTTTTTAGGAGGCCTAAATCTTTAAAGGTTAATATAACTTAACTTTAGAGGCTTGAAATACAAAAAATTACATTGACTGGAAAATTTATTTTGCGAAAAGGCAAGGCTCTCCATGTTTTTGTTCGAATTGTTTGACCCACGTCTCATGTTCATTTAATTCTTGTTCGGAAGGCGGAATCACAGGTAAGTCAACTTGGACACGAGATCGGGTCGATTTATTCTGATTTTGTTCTGCTTGCGAAAGGGCATCCATATCAAAGGAGACTTGCCCACCCGTCATCGCAAGGTAAACATCGGCTAAGATTTCAGCATCGAGTAAGGCACCATGGAACGTACGATCTCGCGCTGGAATTTCATAACGGCGTACCAGAGCATCCAATGAGTTCTTTTGCCCAGGGTGTTTGTTTTTAGCTAGTGCCAAGGTGTCGGTGACTTCGCAAACCTCTGAAAGCGGCAGCAATCCAGTGCGTTTGAACTCCATATCCAAGAAGTTCATATCGAAGGTCGCGTTATGCGCGATAATTTCAGCGCCCTTTAAGTAGTCAAACAGAACATCAGAAATTTCTGCGTATTTCGGTTTGTCCTTTAAAAAGTCATCGCTAATACCATGCACATTTTCAGAATCCCCGACGGTTTTTTCTGGATTGATATAGATATGAATTGAACTGCCCGTGAGCTTGCGGTTGATCATTTCAATCGCACCGACTTCAATAATACGGTCGCCATCTTGATAGTAAAAACCTGTGGTTTCCGTATCGAGAATGAGTTGGCGAGGGCCTTGAAGATGTATTTTAGCTTCAGTAATGACAATGTTCGGGTGCTGATTTGTTGGCGAAGCTGCTGTTACTACTTCAGCCGATACTGCATTTTCGTCCATATTATCCATGATTTCTTCAGGTTCTGATTCTTCAATCATTTCGTCTGTATCAACATCAAGATCTAATCCGAAAGGGTCATTTAAGAGCCAGTCGGATTCAGGCTTTTTTGTATCAGCGTTAGCCTGTGTCGAAGATTTGAGTTGTTGAGCTGTTTGTTCTGCACCCAAATTTGCCAATTGGTCTGCCATTTCGTTACCTGCATGTCCAGCGTGGCCTTTAATCCAGTTCCATTCAATCTCACGGTTGGCACAGACAGCATCAAGTTTTTTCCATAAATCAGGGTTTTTAACATCTTTCCAGTTTTTCTTTTTCCAACCGTGAATCCATTCAGTAATGCCTTGTTTTACATAATTGGAGTCTGTCCAAATAATTAAACGGGCATCGATAGGGCAAAAAGAGACACCTTCGATTGCGGCTTGGAGTTCCATACGGTTATTGGTTGTTTCAGGTTCACCACCAAACAGCTTGTGTTCACCTTGCTCGGTAATGACATACGCGCCCCAACCCCCAAGACCTGGGTTACCTTTGCATGCGCCATCAACGTAAAGTGTGATTGTTTGTGACATATTTGAACCTGAACAATAAGCAGAATAAGAAATTGAATATTTTTAATCGCAGCAAAGGATGGTCAATATTCAAGTGTTACTTAAGCATATAACAAAAGAACAAGACTTTTACTTGAGCTAAAGTGAGTTGGGAATTTTAGCATCCCCATGACAATAACAGCTATTGTAAAGCTAAATTTGGCTTCTGAACGTTACAAAACTCATCTTTTTTAATTTCTTGTAACATTTCCATGCAAATCACGTTAAATTATTGCCTTGTCTAAGTGAGATGCTTTACTACAATGGCTAAGGTCTGTTGACGTTGCACAAATGACAGAAGAACTTTGTGTTGCGATCAAAGCAGTGCTTTGCTGTTCGCTCTGATTATGGCTAAAACTTCCCCAAACTTGGTTGTGAAATTTGACAAGGGGAGGCCATTGTCTTTGCCCATGCCTTGTTTGAGTCGTATGCGCCTATAACGCAATGCATGTTTAAATATCAATAGACCCTACTTAAGAAATAAACTAGCGTGAGTTGACTGGAAGTTTTTATGTATAAATCGAGCACATTGGTGTCGCAAACATCTGCAACATCATTATTCAAAATTACTGTACTCACTTCTGCTCTCGTTGCGTTGGGAATCACCACAGGTTGTTCTTCAACACCTCAATCAAGTAAAACTTCATCTTCAAAGCAAGTTGGTTCAGGTTATCTGGATGCAAGCAGTTTAGATTCACTTGAAGACTTACTTTCTGCAACAGATATGCGTGCGGTGGAAGGTGATCGTTTATTGGTTCTGAAACACGGTGATGTGTGGAAACGAATGACGGTTGGATTCAAGATGGATTTGAACCATTGGGATTCTCGTATTGAAGCACAACGTAGCTGGTTTATTTCTCGCCAACCTTATTTAGATCGTTTAAGTGCACGTGCCAGCCGTTATTTATACCACACTGTAAAAGAAGCTGAACGCCGTGGTATGCCGACTGAATTGGCATTACTGCCGATTATCGAAAGCTCTTATGACCCAGCAGCGACCAGTAGTGCGGCAGCAGCAGGTTTATGGCAGTTTATTCCAAGTACAGGACGTATTTATGGTTTGCAGCAGACCAGTCTCTATGATGGGCGTCGTGATGTGGTCGAGTCGACTCGTGCTGCGTATGAGTTTTTTGGTAGCTTGTATAACCAGTTTGGTTCATGGGAACTTGCCTTAGCTGCGTATAATGCGGGACCGGGTCGTATTCAACAGGCGATTAACCGCAACCGTGCAGCAGGGTTACCCACAGATTACTGGTCATTGAAACTTCCACAAGAAACCATGAACTATGTTCCTCGTTTCTTGGCCGTAGCGCAAATTATTAAAAATCCAGGCAATTATGGCGTGAGTTTACCGCCAATTGCCAACCGTCCTCACTTTCGTGAAGTCAGTTTATCTGCACCTATGGAACTCAATCAGATTTCATCTATTACAGGTTTAAGTCGTGCTGAACTGTATGCATTGAACCCTGCATACCGTGGTGAAAGTGTTGATCCAATGAGTCCAATGCGGATTTTGATTCCAGCAGATTTAAGTCCTTCGATTGATGCAAAATTACGTTCTGGTAAAGCCAGTTCTGGTGGATTCTGGGCAAGCAATAAAACCCCACCTGCGATGAATAATAATCCGTTGAGTAGTTCAACGACGATTCGTACCACCACTAATGGGCAAAGTAATACGGCATCGACTGCAACACCACCCAATTTAACGGCAAGTAATACAACACGCCCAACCTCATCAATCAGTACCAGCAAAGTCAATACACCTAGAGGTTCAGATGCATTGGCTTCATTTGCTGCGGGAGCAGATGTACCAAGTGCACCACGTATCCCTGTTGCGATTACGCCTGCTGCAAATGTTAAACCAGTAAAAATTGAGCCACCGATTTCATTTAAAGAACGTGAGCAAATTACCGCTGCAATCAAAGAAGAAGGTAAAAAAGAAACGGTTGCACAAGTTTTAGAGCCACAAGCGACTCAAGCTGAGAAAGATCAGGTTGTTGCAGAAATTAAGGCGATTGCACCAAAAGGCACAGAAATTGTTGATCCATTCGATGGCAAAATTAAATTGACGGCAATTCAAACCAGTCAATCGGTTGCTGATGAAAAAGGTCAAGAGGTCAGCCGAGGTTTCTCTTATCCAAAAAACTTGGTTGAAGATACTGCTACTGCAAACAGTGAAGATGCTAAACGTAACCAAGGTAAGCCATATATTAAAACGGATACCGATGTTGTGGTTGTTGCACCAAAAGGAAAGCGCAGTACCTATGTGGTACAGCCTGGCGATACTTTAGCGGTGATTGCGCAAAAAAATGGCGTGAACTGGCGTGATGTTGCCAAGTGGAACCAGATTGATCCAAATGGCACATTGTTCGTGGGTGCTAGCTTATATTTATATGATGCTAAACCAGAAGCACCAAAAGCTGCTGAAAAGCCAGAGAGCTATGTGGTGCAGTCTGGCGATAGTTTGACTAACTTGGCTTCACGCTTTGATTTAAGTCTAAAACAGCTAGCGGATTATAATAATTTGTCTGTTACTGACGGTTTATTTGTTGGGCAAAAACTGACATTGATTGAGCCGAAGAATAATAGCCGTACCACTCAGCAGACAGCACGTGTGACTGACAGTAAGGCAACTTCAACTCAAAAGGTTGCCACCAAATCCTATACGGTAAAGCGTGGTGAATATTTAAAGCTGATTGCGGATCGTTATGCATTGTCCAATCAGGAATTGGCGGATTTAACTTCTGGCTTAACCGCTAGCAGTAGCTTATTCGTAGGACAAAAAATCAATGTACCATTACATGAAGTTTCTCAGACTCAGGAAACACCCGAGTCGACTAAAAGCAGTACTAAATACGAAAATGTAAGCGCATCGACCAGCTATAAAACTGAAAGTTATAGCGTACAGCGTGGCGATACCTTATCGAGTATTGCAACCAAGTCAAAGATTAGCTTGAGTGAATTGGCTGAACTGAATAACTTGAAGTCAAACAGCGGTGTGCGTTTAGGTCAGAGCTTAAAGATTCCAGCAGGTTCGACTGTACCTGACAGTTATGTAGTGCAGTCGGGGGATAGCTTGAATGCGATTGCAGCCAAGTACAATCTTCAACTCAGCTATATTGCCGATCTAAATGGTTTGGAACGTACATCGGGAGTCCGTGTTGGGCAACGTTTGAAACTGACGGGTGATGCACCTGCGAAAACCACTGCAAGCACTACGAGTAAATCGAGAGAAGAAACTACGCCAGATATTTATACCGTTAAGTCTGGAGATACCTTAGGCAATATCACCAGCCGTCATAATTTACAGCTCGACTATGTTGCAGGTTTGAATGGTTTAACACGTGGCAGTAGCGTTCGTATTGGTCAAAAGCTCAAATTGACAGGGGATTTACCTAAGGCTGAAACAGCAAAAGTAGAGAACAGTAGATCAACACCAAAAGCATCAGCTCCGAGTCGCAATACCGAGAAGTATGCTGTCAAAGCGGGCGAGTCTTTGAACAGTATTGCCAATCGTTTTGGAATGTCTGGACGTGAATTGGCTGAGCTAAATGATCTAAAAGCCAATGCAAGTCTGCAACGCGGTCAAAGCATTTCTGTTCCTAAAACAGTGAGTGAATACAAAGTAAAACGTGGTGATACACTGATTGGTTTGGCAAGTCGCTATGGCTTAGATACTGGTGCGCTCGCGGAAATGAATGATTTAACACCAAGCACCCAGTTACGTATCGGTGATGTGATTAAAGTACCTAACCTGTAATTGTAAATGATTCATTTACGTTCAATCCAAAGGCTTAGTCTATATGCTGGACTAAGCCTTTTTGCTCAGCTTTCATTTGCTGCCATGCAAACGACGCCATATTTGGCCATGCATGTGCAGCCGAAATATACTCAGCTCAAAGCAATGCCTCATGCCAATGCAAATGCACCGAAGGGCGGTACACTGAGCCAATCCAGTTTGGGTACATTTGATAATTTAAACAGCATGAATGGCAAGGGCAGTTCAACTGAAGGTGTGAACTATCTGTTTGATAGTTTGATGGATCGTTCGCTGGATGAACCGCGTGTCATGTATCCGCTGCTTGCTGAAAAAGTCAGTTATGATCCAGATCATCTGCAATCCGTTATTTTTCATTTAAACCCACAGGCGAAATTTAATAACGGTCAGCCTTTGACGGCAGAAGATGTCAAATTTACCTTCGATACGTATCAGACCAAAGCCAATTTAGGCTTTCAAATGTATTTGTCAGATCTGGCTAAAACCGAAGTGTTATCGAAGCATCAAATTAAATTTATTTTTAAATCCAAAAACAATGTGGAAATGCCATTGATTGTGGCGAGTCTACCGATCTATTCGAAATTGGATTGGAAAAATAAAGATTTCAGCCGTGTTACCCTTCAACCGATTGTAGGTTCAGGCCCTTATGTGGTCGATCGCATCGATGCAGGGCGTAGTATTACTTATAAACGTAGTCCAAACTATTGGGCCAAAGATTTGCCTGTCAATCAAGGTCGCTATAATTTTGATCGACTGAAATATGTGTATTATCGAAATTTGGAAGTGAGTTTTGAAGGGTTTAAATCGCGGCAATTCAATTTATATGAAGAAAAAAATATTCGCAATTGGGTCACAGCTTATAACTTTCCAGCAGCACAAGCTGGTTTAGTCAAAAAGTATAAAGCGCGGTTGGGAACTCCGCTTGATATTCAAAGTCTGGTGTTTAATATTCGCCGTTCGCCACTCAGTGATATTCATCTGCGTCAGGCATTGACCTATGCTTATGATTTTGAATGGCAGAATAAGGCCTTATTTTTTAATCAAAATCGACGTTTACAAAGTTATTTTGATAATACTGATTTAGCTGCAATTGGTCGACCCAGTGCCGCAGAGCTCAAGGTGTTAAAGCCATATTTGTGGCAACTGCATCCGATTATGCAACAAGGCATTTTAGCCGATTGGCATTACCCAGTTTCTGATGGCAGTGGTTTTAATCGACAGAATTTATTGACGGCACAAAAAATCTTGAAAGATGCTGGCTATATGGTTCGTAACGGTAAATTGTATAATCGTGCAGGCAAAGTTATTCAAATTGAACTGTTGATGCAACAAGAGAATCCACAACGTGAACTGATGCCGTTTGTTCGCAATTTGAATCGTTTGGGGATTCAAGTTCAGCTCAGACAGGTCGATGTACCACAGTATATGGAACGGATTCGCCATCAAGATTTTGATATGATGGTACTGAAATTACCGCAGACCTTAACACCAGGTAAGGAACAAGCTCAGTTTTGGGGCAGTGCAGCAGCAGATGAGGCGGGGAACTATAACTATTCGGGCATCAAGAGTCCTGCAATTGATCAGATGATCGAGAAAATTGTGGCGGCCAAAAGCCGTGAAGAAGTAGTGTTATATACCCGTGTACTCGATCGGTTATTGCGTGCGGGTTATTATCAAATCTTGACTTATGGCAAGCCAGAGCGCTGGTTTGCCTATTGGGATATGTATCAACAGCCTCAAATTAAGCCAAAGCTTTCTGTGGGCTGGGAATATTGGTGGGTGGATGCAGATAAGTCGAAGAAACAGGAGCTGTCTATACAAAAGCATTAATTAGAATGGTTTTGACTAGCGTTTGATGAAGTCGTTAGATTAATATAACGGAGTCTTACCGAGTTCTCATCTTAATTTCAAGATAAGCTTTCAGCTGGAGTTACTTTGGTTTTGCCCAAAGTAACCAAAGGCATTGTCATCCACAAAACCTGTTTACTTATTGGACCTCTTTTATTATTTCGCAAAAACATTATCTTGTTTAAAACACGCAGGTTGTGGATGACGTTTCCGCGTATTTTATCTCATGTTAGATTTCATAAAAACTTAGTAAATAAATTAATAAGGGTTCGACTTCAATGGTTCACTATATTCTAAAAAGAATGTTATTGATGATCCCGACATTATTTTTCATTTTATTGATTAATTTTTGCATTGTGCAAATTGCACCAGGTGGGCCTGTGGAACAGGCCATGCAACAGATCCAAAATGCCCAAGGGTTGGGGGCGGGAAATAGTACACAGTCTGGTCTGAGTACATTGGCGCAGTATGAAGGCGCACGTGGTTTAAGTCCTGAGATGATTGAAAAGATCAAAGTACAGTATGGTTTTGATCGCCCTGCACACCAACGTTTTTGGCTGATGCTAAAAGGCTATTTGAGCCTTGATTTTGGCACCAGTTTTTTCAAAGATAAACCTGTTACTCAACTCTTGTACGAAAAGCTCCCTGTGACCTTGTCTTTGGGGCTGTGGAGTACTTTTCTTATTTATTTGATTGCAATACCGCTTGGGATTAAAAAAGCCAAAAATAAAGGCTTGCTGTTTGATCAGTCCACATCATTATTGCTGGCAGTGAGCTATGCCATTCCATCTTTTGTTTTTGCGATTGTATTGATTGTTTTCTTTGCTGGTGGCAGTTATTTACAATGGTTTCCTTTACAGGGGCTAGTGTCAGAGAACTTTGCACAGCTCAGCTTGCTTGGCAAAGTCAAAGATTATCTTTGGCACATGTGTCTGCCAATCGTAAGCATGGTGCTCGGCAGCTTTGCAGCGTTGACTTATCTGGCGAAGTATTCATTTGTTGAAGAACTACAAAAGCCCTATGTGCTGACTGCCCGCAGTAAAGGATTAAATGACAATCAGATACTCTATGGACATGTTTTTCGTAATGCGATTTTAGTGGTTGTTGCGGCTTTACCAGAAGCACTGGTTGGCATTTTCTTTGTTGGCAATTTATTTATCGAGATCATTTTTAATTTAGATGGCATTGGCTTGTTGGGTTTTGAAGCGATTAGCCAGCGTGATTATCCTGTTGTTTTTGGCACTTTATTTTTATTTACCTTATTTGGCATGATGCTACGCTTAATCGGTGATCTGGTGTATCAAGTGATTGATCCTCGTATTGATTTTGAATCAAGAGGTGGAAAATGATGTCACCCTTGATGCACGCACGCTTCGAACGTTTTAAGCAAAATAAACTGGGTTTCAGTTGCCTGATTGTTTTTTTTGCTATTTTTGTTTTGTCGTTATTTGCAGAATTGATTGCCAATGATAAGCCGTTGTTGGTTCGTTATCAGCATGCATTGTATTTTCCTGTTTTAAAAGATTATCCAGAAACGACTTTTGGCGGCCAGTTTGAAACAGCGACAGATTATCAAGATCCAGCGGTAAAACAATTAATTCAGCAGCAAGGGTGGATGATTTCACCCCCCGTGGCTTTTTCTTATCAAACCCCAAATCTATCCTTGGCAGTACCTGTTCCTTCAGCACCAAGTTCGCAAAATTGGTTAGGCACTGATGATCAAGGTCGTGATGTCTTTGCCCGAATCCTGTATGGTCTGCGAATTTCCCTGTTATTTGGTTTCGCCTTAACACTGTGTTCTGCTGTATTAGGCATCATTGTTGGTGCAATACAGGGCTATTATGGTGGCTGGATGGATTTGATTGGACAACGTATTTTAGAGGTATGGGGCGGTTTACCGATGTTGTTCATCGTGATGATTTTAGTCAGCATGTTCAGTCCGAGCGTGTATTGGCTATTTTTAATCATGTTGCTGTTTGGCTGGACCGAGCTCGTAGGTTTGGTACGTGCCGAATTTTTACGTGCCCGAAACTTTGATTATGTTAGAGCTGCTCAAGCTTTGGGCGTGAGCGATCATAAAATTATCTTCAAGCATATTTTGCCAAATGCAACCAGCTCAAGCCTGTCGCAAATTCCATTTATGTTGACCGCAAATATTATTGCACTTACGGCACTGGATTTTTTAGGCTATGGTTTACCACCTGATGCTGCGTCATTGGGAGAATTATTATTACAGGGTAAAAATAATCTAGATGCGCCGTGGCTGGTGCTGTCTGGTTTTTTTACTTTGGCGATCGTTCTTTCTTTATTGATTTATATTGGGGAGGCCGCACGTGATGCATTTGACCCAAGACGATAACAAGATTCAGCAAACACCTTTATTGAAAGTTCAGCAACTCAGTATCGACAATGAAACAGGACAAAGCCTAGTTAAAGATTTGAGCTTTGACTTATATCCTGAACAGACTGTTGCGCTTGTAGGCGAAAGTGGTTCGGGTAAGTCGATGAGTGCTTTGGCTCTGCTAGGTTTATTACCTGACAATCTAAAAGTGCAGGGTAAGATTGAGCTAGAAGGCCTGAATCTTTTGGCTTTGGATCAGCCGAAATTGCAGCGCATTCGAGGCAAACGCATTGCCATGATTTTTCAGGAGCCTCTGACTGCATTAAACCCGCTACATTCAGTTGAAAAAATAATTGGGGAGAGTTTTTATCTGCAAGGTGATGCTAAAACTGAGATTCAGCAAAAAGTATTGGTCTTGTTGCAAGATGTAGGAATGGTAGAGGCTGAGCACGTTTTAAAATGCTATCCACATGAACTGTCTGGCGGGCAGCGACAACGTGTTCTGATTGCAATGGTATTGGCATTAGAACCCGATATTCTAATCGCGGATGAGCCGACCACTGCATTAGATGTGCTATTACAAGCACAGATTTTGGGGCGATTAAAAAGCATACAGCAGCAGCGTAAGATGGCGATGATTTTTATCAGTCACGATCTCAATCTTGTGAAACGTTATGCTGACCATGTATTGGTGCTTAATCACGGTGAGCTTAAGGAGCAAGGACCGACTGCTGAAATTTTTGCACGTCCCCAGTCGGCTTATACGCAAAGTTTGCTTAATCATGATTTTGGACAAGCCTTGGTTTTACCTCTGGCTGAAACATTACTTGAGTTGAACAAAGTCACCGTTAAATATCCCATCAAACATGGTGTGTTGAATCGGGTCACTGCGTATCAGATTGCGACTGAATCGGTGAGCTTGAGTTTGATGCAAGGTGAAGCCTTAGGGGTTGTGGGAGAAAGTGGTTCTGGTAAATCTTCATTGGCTTTGGCTATTGCACGTCTAATCGCCAGTGAAGGTGAAATCTATTTTCAAGCGCAAGATATAAATCAATTGAATCAAAAGCAGCTACGTCCATTACGCCGTGAGATTCAAATTGTATTCCAAGACCCATTTGGCAGTTTAAATCCACGCTTGTCAGTCGAACAGATTATTGCAGAAGGGCTGAGCCTTCATTCCATTTCAAAACAGCAATGTGAAGTAGAAATTGCCGAAGTTCTCGCAAAAGTTGAATTACCTGTGGATATTAGACACACATATCCACATCAACTTTCTGGTGGACAGCGACAAAGGGTTGCATTGGCAAGAGCATTGATTTTGAAACCGAAGTTGATCATTTTGGACGAACCGACTTCTGCCTTAGACCGTACAACACAATTGGCGATTATTCAGTTATTGCGTCGATTGCAGCAACAGGAACAGATGAGTTATGTGTTTATCAGTCATGACTTACAAGTCATAAAAGCACTGTGTCAAAAAGTGCTGGTGATGCATCAGGGCAAAGCCTTGGAATATCAAGCAACAGCGCTTTTATTTAGCCAGCCTCAGACGAAATATACCCGTCAGTTGATTTCTGCGAGTGAATTTTAGCATTGTAATTAAATTGACATATGCTATTGTCAGTTCATCGGAAGAACGCTTGACAGTAACAATAATCAGATTAAATTAGAGCAAATACTCTAATTGTAGCAGAGGATGACCATGAGTCAGATTGCAGACAGTATCCAGATTCGGAACACCACATTTAAAAATCGTATTATCAAAGGGGCGATGAGTGAAGCGCTTGCGAATGATGCAGGGCAACCGAATGATTTACTGATTGGTTTATATGAAGCTTGGGCTAAAGGTGGTTTAGGTTGTGCTATTACTGGAAATGTGATGGTCAACATTGGGGCAAAGAATGAGCCGGGTGTGGTTGCGATTGAAACTGAACGTGATTTGGAAAAATTAAAGCAATGGGCCGCTGTGGGTAAAAAACACGGTATGGTGCAATTGATTCAATTATCACATCCTGGTCGCCAATGTCCAAAAGGTCTAAATAAAGAAACAGTTGCACCTTCGGCTGTGCCTTTTAGCCCAATGCTGGCTGCAATGTTCGGAACACCACGTGAACTTCAGCATGAAGAAATCTTGGATATTATTCAACGGTTTGCAACAGCTGCGGCAGTTTGTGAAAAAGCAGGTTTTGAAGGTGTACAATTCCATGGTGCACATGGTTACTTGATCAGCCAATTTTTATCACCACTGACCAATAAGCGTACAGACCAATGGGGCGGTTCAATTGAAAATCGTATGCGCTTCTTGCTTGAAATCTATAAAGCTGTGCGTGCAGTAACATCTGAAAATTTCATTATTTCGGTAAAACTGAATTCTGCAGACTTCCAACGTGGCGGGATTACTGAAGAAGATGTGATTACTGTATTTAAAGCGATTGATGCTGCTGGCGTTGATATTATTGAAATTTCTGGCGGAACTTATGAAGCGCCAGCGATGGCAGGGGCGAAGGCAGAAAAACGTAAGGCCAGTACCATTGCACGTGAGGCTTATTTCCTGGAATTTGCAGAGAAAATTCGCCAACATGTTTCATGTAAGTTGATGGTTACAGGTGGTTTCAGGACTGTGGAGGGCATGAATGCAGCCTTGGCCAGTGGTGCATGTGATTTTATTGGGATTGCCCGTCCTTTAGCGGTTGAGGTTGATTTACCTGAACGTTTAATTGCAGGTCATGATGTTCGTTATGCTGTGAATCAAATCAAAACAGGCATTCCATTTGTAGATAAAATGGCGATTATGGAAATCATTTGGTATGCAGCACAGTTCAAAGCGATTGGACAAGGCAAAAAACCAAATCCAAAATTATCACCTTTGTTGGTATTCCTAAACTATGCGAAAGGCAATATCAAAGCGGTGGTGAAAGGCCGAGTTAATTCACGTAAATCTGCATAATATTTTGAGGACTCTTCGGAGTCCTTTTTATTTATCTGAGCAAATAAAAAAGCCACTGTCTAAACGATGCAGTGGCTTTTTAGAATTTGGCGTCCCTACGGGGATTCGAACCCCGGTTACCGCCGTGAAAGGGCGATGTCCTAGGCCTCTAGACGATAGGGACTTCTTGAGGTGGGTGTATATTAGGGTTCTGTCACCAAACTGTCAAGAAGGTGAGGAGACAGTTTGTTCAAAATATAGCAAAACAGTTCAGCCGTCTTCTGTGTATCGTACAATGCAGAGTGTGCCTCTTTACCATCAAACTCGATTCCAGCCTGAATACATGCACGTGCCAACACGGTTTGACCAAACATGACCGCACTGAGTGTCACGGTATCAAATACCGAAAAGCTGTGAAATGGATTTTGGTTTTTTGTTCCTGTGCGTGCAATCGCTGCTTGCAAGAATCCCAAATCAAAGTGTGCATTGTGACCCACCAACACGGCATGGGTACAGTGCTGGGCTTTACGGACTTCAGTCAATGATTTGAAAATACGACGTAAAGCAGTGCGTTCATCTTCAGCCATTGCTACACGCATTGGATTAAATGGGTCAATACCAATAAAATCCAAGGAACGGCGGTCTAAATTCGCACCTTCGAAAGGATTGATATGTGCCTGAAATGATGGACCTGGTACAAATTGTCCATGCTCATCATAAACGATTGGAATACACGCAATTTCGAGTAGGGCATCGGTTTGCGAATTAAAACCTGCTGTTTCTACATCGACAACGACAGGCAAGAATCCACGAAAACGTTGTCCGATCACAGGGGCTTTGTTTTCTTCTTGGGTCACACTTTTCTCCAATGCAAGGTTTTACCTGCATGAAGTGGGATGATTTTTTGGCCATCAAGATAGTCAAAAGATTCAGCGACAGTAATGTCTTCTTTGACCAAGGTAATGGTTGAGGTATTACGTGGCAAACCATAGAAGTCCGCGCCAAATAAACTTGCGAAGCCTTCTAAGCGTTCTAATTTACCCACTTGATCAAAGGCTTGTGCATAAAGCTCAATGGCATTTGGCGCACTGTAACAACCCGCACATCCACAAGCATTTTCTTTGGCATCTTGCGAGTGAGGTGCACTGTCTGTACCCAAGAAGAATTTTGGATTACCACTGGTTGCAACTTCTAATAAGGTGGTTTGGTGTGTTTGACGCTTTAAAATTGGCAAGCAATAGAAATGTGGTTTGACACCACCCACCAACATATCATTACGGTTGAATAATAAATGTTGTGGGGTAATGGTTGCTGCGACATTACGATCTTGTTCGAGCACAAAATTAGCCGCATCGCTTGTTGTAATGTGTTCTAACACGACTTTTAACTGTGGGAACTGTTTTAGTAGCGGCGACAGCACTTCATCCAAGAAGCGTTTTTCACGGTCAAAAATATCCACGTGATTATGCGTGACTTCACCATGAAGCAGTAAAGGAACTTGATGTTCTTCAAGTTGTTCAATGACTGCATATACCTTGCGAATATCACTTACACCATTATCCGAGTTGGTGGTTGCGCCAGCTGGATAAAGTTTAATTGCATTGACGAACTCAGATGCCTTAATTTTACGAACTTCATCTGGAGAAGTATGATCGGTAAAATACAGCACCATGCGCGGGTCGAAATTCAACCCTTCTGGAACATGAGCAAGAATACGCTCGCGATAGGCTAAAGCTTCTTCTACAGTTTTGACGGGTGGAACAAGATTGGGCATACAAATTGCGCGGGCAAATTGTTTGGCTAAATCAGGGACAGTACGTTTTAAAGCTAAACCGTCACGCAGGTGTGCGTGCCAATCATCGGGTTGTAAAAGTGTAAGAGTATTCAAGGTCTACTTCAAACTTAAAAATAATACAAATAATAATGCATAAAGTGTGAAAATGGTAACTAGAATTACGGATAAGTGGTTAAGCAAAGCGCATGACAAAACGAGAAATTATGTTATTTTTTATGCGGCACAAAAATAGTGCAGTATAAAAAGAGTATATGGGATGGACAACGGCTATGATCTTGATCAATTGCGGAGGTCAAAAGAAGACCTAGAGCAGCTTGTTGCCCAACATTCTAAATCCAAAAGCGCACATCGAACTTTACCGCAAAAATTAGAAAATGAATTTTGGAAATTCAATGTTGACCGAACGCGCCTCAATGCGATTCAGTTCTTTGGTCAAGGTGTCATTACCTATACCATTTTTATTCTGCTGATTTTGCCTTCTAATTTTGTCGTGATTCACGGAAGTGAACATTTTGTCTCTGATTTTATCTACAGCATTCTCAGTTTGATTGTTGTCGGGATTGCACTGTTCTTATTTTGGGCATTCTCTCGGTTTAAAAAACTCAATCCTTTATTTTATCCTGCTGCCTGTATCATTGTTTTCTTGACCATTGTTTTGACGTCAATTTTGATGATCAGTGTTTCTAATCTGGTTCTGCAAAATCAAGCGATGGTCTTGATTGCTTTTCTTTATATGTTGGGCTTTATCCTCAGTGGAATTCGTCCATTGCATATGCTGTGGATTGGTTCGTTTGCTGCAATTGCCATCCTGTTTCTTTTGTATTGGTTCGATAATCCTAGTGATTTTCTCATGATCGGACGCACGTTGATTGGAAGCTTGCTACTGGGTTTCTCGATCAGTGTGATGTTGACTTCTAAAGAGCGGAAAATCTTTATAAAGTCAAAAATCTCAGAAATTGATGAGCAAATTTTACGGATACAAGCCTCTGAGCTACTACATTTAAGTCAGCATGATGAACTGACCAATGTCTCGAATCGACGTACTTTTGAAGAGATGTGTACCTATTATTATGAGGCCGCTTGCAAAGAGCGAAAATCGCTCTCGGTCTTATTTATCGATATTGATTACTTCAAAAACTACAATGATTTTTATGGGCATCAGATGGGGGATCAGGTGATCTCAGCCATTGCCAAGACCATCAAAAGTTCAATTCGACACATGGACTTTATTGCACGCTATGGTGGAGAGGAATTTGTGGTGTTATTACCAGAAACTTCAGCTCAAGGGGCCTATGCAGTTGCTACCAATATTTACCGAGCAATTGACCGTTTAATGATTCCACACGATAAATCATTGGTGTCTAATCATGTCACGATTAGCTTGGGGATTACGGTTTTTAATGGGAATCCGAGAATTAGCCAAGATCTTTTGATTCATACTGCAGATAAGGCTTTATATCGGGCAAAACAGCTGGGGCGTAATCAAATTTACTATCAGCCTTTGCCGAATATAGAAGAAAATATTTAGCATTAAAAAAACCGAATATCTGTGAAGACATTCGGTTTTTTGACTTGAATAATTAAGATTATTCTAAGAATTTTACAGTTACACCTGAGCGTACTTTAGCACCTAAGTCATTTGCATCCCAGTTGGTCAAACGGATACAACCGTGTGATGCCGTCTTAGAAATTAAAGATGGGTTTGGCGTACCATGAATACCAAAAGATTTTTTGCTTAAACCAATCCAGATATTACCAACGGGTGCATTTGGACCTGGTGGTAGAGAAAGTGGTTTAAGATTTTTACCTTGCACAAAGTTAGATGGTGAATAACTATACCAAGGGTTTTTTGCAACACCGACTACTTTATAAGTACCTGCTGGAGAAGGCGTGTCAGTACTGCCAATTGTTGCAGGAAAAGATGCAATCATTTGATTACGACTGTTGAATAAATAAAGCTGTCTTGCGCCTTTATGTGCAACGATCAAATGAATATCTTCAGGGAGGTCATTGCGGACATTGGCCACAATAATTTTTTCACCCGATTTTTTAAATGTTGCAGTTGGATTTAATTTCTTTAAGAAACCTTCATCCATATGGAATTTTTCACCCAACATCTCTGTTACGCGAGTGTAGTACAAACCTTTCATTTTTGCTTGTAGCGCATAGTCTGAAGGAATTGAATCTGCATAAGGACCTTTTAGATCAGCATCAGTAATGGTGTACTCAACATAGGCAGGCTTAGTTTGCTTTGCAACCAAAGCATCCCAGGTTTCTTTGGTGAGCTGACCAGTGGGTGTCAAACCATTCATTTGCTGGAATGAGGCAATCGCTTTTAATGTATTTTTACCATTTGAGCCATCAATCGCCCCTGGTGATGCATGGGCATTGTTTAGCATCACATGTGCTCGGGCATATGCAGGCAGTTGTCCTTTTGGTAAGCCTTCAGGCCATTCAGCATTGTTCATGCTTTCCAAAGTCCATGAAATTTTAGCAGCAGGGGTAGCTGTTGTCGTGGTGGCATCAGGTGCATTTTCTAATTTTTGCGATACAACTGATGCAGCCCCAGTATTCACTTGTGGCTCAGATGCTGCTGTTGCAACAACACTTGAAGCTGGATCTACGGCAACATCTGATGCAGCACGGTCAACAGCTAAAGGATCAATTGGATCTTGTACCGCTGCTGAGATTTTTTTTGGGTTTAATGGTTGCTCAGTTGTTGGAGCAGCAAAAGCAACATTAGCAAGAATACAACTTAAACTCATAGCGAGTAATGAGCGAACAAACATGTAATTCAACCTTAAGAATTATTCATATTGGGATATAAGATGTTGCAAGTATTACAGAAAATAATGCAGCTTGCAGTAGCAGTTTTGTGTAAAAACGAAATTTATTTTTGAAGACTGGCCTATGCTGTGCAATTGGAATTATAAATTCTGGGCCAACTTTGCTATCATGCCGCCTACACGAGAAAATTTAGAGATTGGTCATGACAACGTTGAAAAATGATCGTTTTTTACGAGCTTTATTACGTGAGCCTGTAGACACCACACCTGTATGGATGATGCGTCAAGCAGGGCGTTATTTACCAGAATATCGTGAAACTCGTGCGCAGGCAGGTGATTTCTTATCGCTATGCAAAAATACTGAATTTGCTTGTGAAGTGACTTTACAGCCTTTACGCCGCTATGAACTCGATGCTGCGATTTTATTTTCTGATATTTTAACAGTACCTGATGCTTTAGGCTTGGGTCTGTACTTTGAAACGGGCGAAGGTCCAAAGTTTCATAAGACAGTGCGTACCGAACAAGATGTTGCGAATCTGCCAAAGTTAAATGCCAAGTCTGATCTTGCTTATGTGATGAATGCAGTATCGACCATTCGTTCAGCTTTAAATGGCCAAGTTCCTTTGATTGGTTTCTCTGGAAGCCCATGGACTTTAGCGACCTACATGGTGGAAGGTGGCTCAAGCAAAGAGTTTCGTTTCCTCAAAAATATGATGTACGCGCAGCCAGAAGTGTTGCATGCATTGCTGGATCATTTGGCTGACTCAGTGATCGATTACCTGAATGCGCAAATTGATGCAGGTGCTCAAGCGATTCAGATTTTTGATAGTTGGGGCGGTGCATTGGCACATCGAGAATATGTTGAGTTCTCATTGAATTATATGACCAAAATTATTGCGGGTCTTCAACGTGAAAAAGATGGTCGACGTATTCCAATTATTGTGTTTACCAAAGGTGGCGGTCAGTGGTTAGAAGCCATGTTGACGACTGGTGCTGATGCGTTTGGATTGGATTGGACTACACCGCTTTATACCGCACGGGATGTGGTTGCAGGGCGAGCTGCCTTACAAGGCAATTTAGATCCAGCCGTACTTTATGGTTCAGCAGCTTCGATTGAAAAATCAGTCAAAGCAATGCTAGATGATGCCTACGCCAACGGTGAGAAGACAGGTTATATCGCCAACTTAGGTCATGGTATTACCCAATGGGTTGATCCAGCGCAACCTAAGATTTTTGTTGATACTGTTCATGAGTATAGTGCGAAATATTTAGGCTGATATCATTCGCTTATCCCCAATAAATAGGTTAGGACCAATTTCGTGCAGTTGATTGTATTACCACTCAATTTTATCACTAAGGCAGCTTCGGCTGCCTTATTTGGATTACTGCTTTTAATTGCATTTGCAGTCACTGCACCAATGGGGAGCCATGAATATTGGGGCTTCTTCCGTTATGATTATTTGTTGTTTTATGCCTTACTGATTCAGCTTTGTCTGCTTTATTTAAAACTTGAGTCATGGGCTGAAGCAAAGGTCATTGCTTTATTTCATCTCATGGCAATGGGAATGGAAGTTTTCCTCACCCATCCAGCCATTGCTTCATGGCAATACCCACAACCAGCTGTTTTTAAATTATATACAGTCCCGTTATTTGCAGGATTTATGTATTCGGCAGTGGGAAGTTTCTTTGCTCGATCTTTGCGACTGTATAAAGTTTCTTTCGAAAACTTACCGAAATTTAGCAATATGCTGTGTTTGGCGGTTTTATCTTATTTAAACTTTATGACCAAGTTTTTTATTCCCGATATTCGAGTTGCTTTATTTATTTGGAGTGTGGTCATTTTCTGGAAGACGAAACTTCATTTTCAACTGCAACAACATCGTTTTGAAGTTCCTATGTTGCCAATATTATTACTTTTGGCATTCTTGATCTGGATTGCAGAAAACATCAGTACTTTTTATCAAATCTGGTTGTACCCAAGCCAAGTCGATGCATGGCATATGGTCGGTTGGGGCAAGTTAGGTTCTTGGTATCTCTTATTACTACTTAGCTTGGTCTTGGTATTAAAAATTTTGGGTACGCGTGATAAAAACGGATCTTGGCAATTGAATTAAGCTGTTTATCTTTCATTCAATTAGGTTATGAATATTTCAGATATATTTCAAAATTTATTTGCTAAAACAGGCCAAGCTGGTTATTTTAACTTCTGTGTAAGAAGAATTACACAATACAATAGTGATAAAAAATAGTTAATATAATTTATGCTGGAGATCGTTCCTATGTTAAAGAAAATTGCCTTAGCCGCTTTATTAGCTGCTGGTTCAACAGTAGCAATGGCTGATAATGATGTCGGTTGTGGTGCTGGTACGCAAATTTGGGCAGGTAAAAAAGGTGTTGCACCTAAAATTCTTGCTGCGACAACCAATGGTATCTTCACGAACCAATTACTCGGTATTACATTCGGTACTTTAGGATGCCGTCAAGGTGGTACAGTAACAGCGCAAGTGGTGACATTCACCAATGAAAATGCTGAATCTTTAGCACGTGATATGTCAGTTGGCCAAGGCGAAAGCTTAAATGTGCTTGCAGAGTTAATGCAAATTAAAGCCAATGATAAAGCACGTTTCTTTGCTGTATCTAAAGCAAACTTTGCTGAAATTTATTCAAGCAAAAATGCAAACTCACTTCAAGTTTTAGATGCGTTACAAAGTGTGATGGCAAAAGACGCCGTGCTTAAAGCATACGTTTAATTTATTGCCTGATAAAACCCTGTCTTGATGGCAGGGTTTTCTTATACCTATTCTGATTATTTTAAAAAATTGCGATTGAATGAAATTAGCTACTTTTGTATTTGCGTCTTTGATGTGTCATTTTGCACATGCCTCGGTTGAATCTGATTTACAGAAGTATTTAGATCTTGCTCAACAAAAACAATTAGATCAGCAAACCACATGGCAACGCTTGATGTATGCCGATCAAAAACAAAACAGTGAAGTCACTTATGCAGGCTATTTTTATGCCAAAGATGGCAAAACAAATTTAAAGAGTGAATTACAAGCAGATATTAAGGCCTTATTTGTTGAAGCTGCCGATAATCAATCGATTCGTTGTAAATTTCCCGCACGTAGCCGTTGGTTGATGCAGCAACTCAGCATTGATGTACAACAACTTTCAAAAGTAAATTGCGTTGAATTTGACGATTGGATAAATCAAATCAAGCCATATAAAGCCACGTTGATTTACGCAACAGACTTTATGGGCAATCCGAGTTCGATGTTTGGGCATACTTTGCTGCGTTTAGACCCTAAAGATCAGAAGCAACTCAATCTGGTTTCCTATGCGGTGAATTATGCGGCAACGGTTAAAGGTGATGATAACTGGTCTTATGCTTGGAAGGGCTTAACAGGGCAGTATCCTGGTGAATATTCACTAATGCCGTATTATCGTAAGGTAAAAGAATATGGTGATTTTGAAAGCCGTGACTTGTGGGAATACGAGCTTAATCTAACACCCGAAGAAACCCGCTTTTTGGTTGAACATATTTGGGAAATGCAGCATGTGAGTTTTCCTTATTATTTCGTCAGTGATAATTGTGCTTATCGTTTATTGGGCTTAATCGACTTAGTCCGCCCAAATTTAAACTTAAAACAGCAGTTTAATTATGCTGCGATTCCAATTGAAACCTTGAAAGCGGTCGATGAGCAGGATCTGGTTAAAGAAGTGGTCTATCGTCCTGCTTTGGAAACACAACTGCTTTCGCAGGCCAAACAGCATGGTACACAGCTGGCTAAAGTTGCCCACCAAGTTGCTTTTACCGAGACTGACCAAGTTCAATCCATTTTAAAAACCTATACTCAGCAAGATCAGGCCAAGATTTTAGAAATGGCTTATGATGATTTATATCTACAATATATTAGCCACCAAGTCGATGCAGATTTTGCTCAACCGCAATTACGTCAGCTACTCGCTCAGCGTAGTCAGATTGATGTTGATAAACAGCGTCAAGAACCGATACGTCCGAAAAAGCAGCCTGTAGAAGGGCATCATGCACGTAATTTGTCTGTGAATGTGGGTGAGGTGCAAGGACAAAAGTTTGTGGAGCTGGGTCATCGTCAGGCCTATCACGATTTGATTGATCCACAAGGGGGCTATCGCACAGGCACACAATTACTGTTTTTAGATGGTAGTCTGCAATATCGTGATGACAAGCTCAAGCTCGAACATTTAGATCTATTATCGGTGAATTCTTATAATCCAGTTCAACCTTTTAAATCGCCGTTCACTTGGGGATTTAATCTCGGTTGGAAACAGGAAGCGATTGAAAATGGGCAGTTTAGTGAAGAAGCTCAACATGGCGTGATGAATCTAAATATGCAAGTTGGTTATAGCATGGCAGATTATGATCGTCGACATCTGTGTTATGCCCAACTACAAAGTCATATTCAAGGTGGGAGAGATTTAGATCAAGGCTGGCGCGTTGGTGCAGGCCCCACAGTTGGTTGTATGAATCTGTGGACGGACAATATTAATAGTGTGGTGCAGGTGGAATTGCCGTATTGGCAAGATCAGAGTCAGTGGAATTTAAGAGTCGGTACACAGCTTCAATATAGTCTGAATACAAATCATGCTCTGCGTCTGAATTGGGATTTTGAACAACAAGATCATAAAGACTGGAATAAAGTAGGTTTAAGCTATGTTCTGTTTTTTTAGATAAAATATCATTGGGATCAGGCCAATTTCCAAGATTTAGACTTCAACGATGACGTAGTATTTTTTAACCGCTTCAATGACTTCAAATGTACCAACAAATGCGGGAGGGATAATCCCTGCATGGCCAGCAGTGACTTCAATAAAAGTATTGGTCTTTGCATCATGGATACGCACAATCCCTTCAATGACTTGAAAGAACTCTTGTTTATTATCAGCGAATTGAATATTCCAGGCACCAACCTCACATTGCCAAATGCCACAGTCCATATGTGGATGTTCATATAAACTATAGGTTAAACGCTCAGGATTACCTCGCACCAGACGATCGGGACGAGGATAATCAATACTGGCTTCACCTTGAACTAAATCACCAAAACCTGCTAACTGAACAGATGACATTCTAGGCTGCTCAGCTTAATAATTTTCAGGAACAGCGCTTAAGAACTCACGACGTACATCTTTGTCGGTTTTAAAATCACCAACAAAAGAAACAGTACGTGTGGTCGACTCTTGCTTACCTACACCGCGCATCATCATGCACATATGAGCAGAATCAATCACCACAGCAACACCACGTGCTTGTGTTACTTCAGCAACTGCTTCTGCAATTTGCTGTGTCAGGTTCTCTTGAACTTGGAGACGACGCGCAAACATTTCTGTAATGCGTGCAAATTTAGATAAACCTAAAACTTGACCTTCAGGTAAATATGCAATGTGAACACGGCCATAGAATGGCAGCAGGTGATGTTCACACAGTGAATAAAATTCAATATTTTTGACCAATACCATTTCATGGTTATCGGAAGGGAAGAGCGCGCTATTTGTAACTTCTTCAAGCGTTTTGCTATAGCCAGAAGTTAAAAAAGAAAAAGCTTTAGCCGCACGCATTGGCGTATCTTTTAAGCCCGGGCGATTTAGGTCTTCGCCAACGGCAGTTAAGATATTTGCGTACGATTGCTGCATAGACATAACAATGTTCACTTAGGTGGGTTGAACAAAAACGGCAATTGTATCAGAAAACGATTGGAAATCTTAGTTTTGATAAAAATGCCGATTACTGTTTGTACTTAGGGTTCTTTTCGGCACGTTTGAGCAGGACTAAAACTGCTCCTGTACCACCTTGATTTTCAGGTGCGCTGACGAAAGCAAGCACATCACGATGCTGTCTGAGCCAACCGTTGACATAAGTTTTTAAAATTGCTTCAGGACCTTTACCATGCACAATTTTAACGACATTCTGATTTTCATCTTTTGCCATTTGGAGTACTTGTAAAACAGCAGCTCGTGCTTGTTCAACAGTACAACCATGCAGATCGACTGCTTCAAACCAGCGGATTTTACCTGCTTTTAAGTCTTCAAATACTTTGTGCTGTAAAGTTGCAATGCGGTAGCTTAAAGTCGCTTGGCTTGCAACAGGATTTAAGATCGCTTGAGTATCTGAAATCTCTGTGAGCTCTTGTTCAGTTCCGCCTTCAGCAGCGGCACGTTTTGCTAAGGTTTGGGCATCGACTTTTTTGCTACGCACAACTCGAGTATCGGCAATATTTTGATTGTCGATTGGCTTTACCCCTAAAAGGGCTTTTTTAAAAAGCTCTGTATCTTCCAGCTCTTCAGCAACAGCTTGAGTCTTTTTTGACTCGGCTTGTTTCGCAACAGCGCTAGACTGTGGGTTGGAGATTTGCTTTTTAAAGGCTTTCAGTAAATTAAACTGATCTTTAGAAAGCGATGAATCATGTTTACTCATAATTTTAGAAAACAGGCAAGATAGCAGAGAGGCGTAAAATTATAGTCCGAATCTGTGTTGATTTGAACTGTCTTGCATTCATCAAAGGATATGGATTTTAAAATCGTTAGAAATTGCTCAAAGTAGAGGAGAGCAAATTCATTTAGCTTGTTTATGGAAACGCTTATCTATAATAACTGAGTTTCAGAGGCTGTTAGAATCTTTGTAATTCTTGATTGATTTAACCCTTTATTTTTAAAACGATCATAGAGTTCAAAGCAGATATGCTGATTCGCTTGAACGCGAGGCAAAGTGTTATCAAAGTCAAAGTAACGAATATAACCAGATTGATCCATAACAATCGCCAGTCGCTCGAAATGACCTCCTCCTCGTTTTGGAAATTTTTTGTATTGTTCTACAACACCACATTCTTCAGTTTTGATGTAGGTCTTTGCGGGAGATAAATACATTGCGATACCAATCAGAATGCATCCAGGAATGATCGTAAAGTAGTAAAAAACTCTTGGATCTTTCAATCTCTGAATTTTTTCGTAGAAAAATAGATGGCTATAAATTGGAAAGCCGACTAGAAAGATTAGTCCTAGGATGAATAAAAAATTACGCATATTATTCCATCAGTTTTAATCTTTTAGTATTTTGGAATTCTGATTTTTATTACTTATTAAGCGCTTATGTTTGGTTCTAGCGTCATTTTAAAGGTCCAAGGTAAAATCTCACCTTGAACCTTATTTACTTAAATTTGCTCAGGCTGCCCAAACAATGCATTAAATGCTTGATCAGGGCGAGGTTGCTTCATAAAACTTTCACCGACAAGGAAAGTATGAATATCATTAGCTTGCATCATTTCTACGTCAGCAGGTGTGGCAATTCCACTCTCTGTGACTAAAACACGAGAAGCAGGCAATAATTTCTTTAAACGTAATGAGGTGTTTAAATCCACATCAAAGGTTTTAAGGTTGCGGTTATTCACACCCAAAATGCATTGTTCAGAAAGTTTTAAAGCACGCTCTAACTCATATTCATCATGCACTTCAACCAACACATCAAGCTGATGTTCAAAAGCGGTTTTTGACATTTCTTCCAGCTGTTGATCTGATAAACATGCGACGATTAGTAAAATACAATCCGCATGTAGAGCACGTGCTTCAACCACATTATAAGGATCAATCAAAAAGTCTTTACGCAACGCTGGCAGGGCACAATGCTGACGTGCAATTGCAATATTTTCGTCTGCACCTTGGAAAAAATCCACATCCGTTAATACGGACAAGCAAGCAGCACCTGCCTGCTCATACTGTTGGGCAATCTCAGCAGGATTGAAATCTGCACGAATGATACCTTTAGACGGTGATGCTTTTTTAATTTCAGCAATCACGGCTGGGCGCTTGTGCTGTAGGGCATTGGCAAAGCCACGAACGGGAGTCGCTTCATTTGCCCACTGTTCAACATCATGCAAGCTACGTTGTTTTAAACGTGCTGCAAGCTCCTCATGTTTGCGGTCAACAATTTTACCTAAAATGGTATTTTGAATATCGATCATGAGAAGTCCTTAGTCTGCCTGATATTGTTTCAATGTCTTGGTAAATTCAGCCAAGATACTCATTTTTTCTAGCGCTTGTCCGCCATAAAGAATATCTTGAGCCAACTCAACGGCTTGTTTATAGGTTTTGGTAATGCCTGCGACGTAAATGCCTGCACCTGCATTCAGTGCAATCATATTTGCTGCTTTTTCACCAACGTCTGATTTGTCACGGCTTAAAGCATCTTTGATCAGTTTTAAGCTTTCTTCTGAACTATTGACCACTAAGCCGGTGAGGGTTTGAGAAGCGATCCCGACGTCTTCTGGGGTCAAGGTCCATTCTGTAATTTCGCCATCTTTAAGCTCTGCCACAGCGGTTGGTGCAGCTAAGCTAATTTCATCTAGGCCATCTTTTGAATGTACAACCAATACATGAATTGCACCGAGCTGTTTGAGTACTTCGGCAATTGGACGGCATAATTCATCTGAGAATACGCCAATCACAAAACGATTCACGCCAGCCGGATTGGTCAAAGGGCCAAGCAAATTGAAAATGCTGCGGATGCCCAATTCACGACGGGGGGCCACTGCATATTTCATGGCTTTATGATGATTCGGCGCAAACAGGAAGCCGACCCCCATTTCACGGATACAGCGTTCAGTTTGCTGCATGTCTAAATCAAGTTGAATGCCAATTTGTTCAAGTACATCAGAAGAACCAGATTTGCTGGATACGCCACGGTTACCATGTTTAGCAATGGTTGCTCCCGCAGCTGCAATTACAAAACTTGAAGCCGTTGAAACATTAAATAAGTTTTGACCATCGCCACCCGTACCCACGATATCGACGAGATGAGGAATATCACTGACATCAATTTTAATTGCGAATTCACGCATGATACGTGCGGCAGCTGTAATTTCATCAATACTTTCACCCTTCATGCGCAAGCCCATCATCAGCGCACCAATTTGTGCATCAGTGGTTTCACCTTGCATGATACTGCGCATGACATCTTCCATTTGTGGCTGGGTCAGATGGATGTTCTTGGTAATATTATTGAGTGCCTGTTGGATATTCATAGTCATGAGTTACAGCATTTAATGATTAAAAAATTTGGATGAAAGTGGTTGATGATGAAGGAAAGCTCAGCTTATTGGTGGGGTGTATGCCACCCGCTAAAGGGCTATGTTAGCAGAAAATAACTCAAGATTTAGGTTGTGGCTAGAGAGTTTTTAAAATTTAACCCGTTTAAGTCAGTTGATAAATTTATGGTTGGGAGTGATTGAATGAAAAAGGTATTATTTTATGAGGGGTTTATCTGAGTTTTTATGATAAATAATCAACCATTTGGTATATCTTATTCGCGCATATCTCTATAAAAAATGCGTATAAATCAAATAAATAAAAGTGGATATATTAGGTCGGTCTTAATTTTATTCATTTATAAATATGTACCTAAATTACTTGAAATATCTTGGGGCTGTTAAAAACAAAGGTCGTTTTGTTTTTGTATTTATTGCATGCCTTCATCCATTAGAAACTTATGCTGAGACAAATGTAGAAAAGCCACAAAGCAATGTGACATCGGATAAAGTGGTGCGTGTTGCAGTCACAGGCTCACGTATTTCCAAAGCTCAAAAAGATGGCCCGACCAGTGTAACGGTGATTACCGCAGCCGATATCGAAAAACAGGGCTTTAGCAATGCCTTTGATGCACTCAACAATCTGACCCAAAATACAGGCTTTGTGCAGGGGGCTGACTATGGCAATACCTTTACGCCTGCCGCCAATGCGATTAGTTTACGAGGTTTGGGGCCGAATCATACCCTGACTTTAATCAATGGACATCGGGTGGCCGACTATCCTGTACCATATGATGGTGCTGTGAATTTTGTCAATTTAGCCAATATTCCAACCGCAATTATTGATCGAATCGAAATCTTAAACGGGGGTGCTTCTGCCATCTATGGTTCTGATGCCATTGCGGGTGTGGTGAATATTATTCTGAAAAAGAAAACCGATGGAACCCAATTTAATATCAAGGCAGGTGGAACCAAAGAGGGTGGAGAAAACTTACGTTTACAACTGAGTGGCAGTAAAACACTGGATCAACTCAATCTAGTGTATGGACTTGAACTGAGTGGACGTGAACCGATTTGGGCGGCTGATCGTGATTTTATGTCGAGCCGAACGCGTCGAGGAGAAAAACCAGACAATATCGTTGGACGTAAAAATGCCAAGACAGGGCAATATCTCTCAATTGGCGGTTGCCAAGCATTTGATGGTTTATTTAAGGGTTCCGTCCAGAATGCAGGAAAGGTCGGTGCCGATAACTGTGCTAGCGGTTTAGCTCGACCAACCTATTGGACCGTTCAAACCAAGAATCGCAGCCAAAATGGTTATCTCGGTTTGGATTATGAACTGAATGAAAAAACACAATTATTTGCTGATGTGTTGATTGGTGCCAATCAAATTGAAAATAATACCCGTGGTCCGACATGGACATCTTTAGGTGCAAGTAGTGGCTATTTCTTAAACCAAGATACAGGAAATTATGAAATTTGGAGTCGTCGTTTTGCACCAGAAGAGTTGGGTGGTGTGGAACAAGCCAATAAAAAATGGAAAGAGCTCTCCACAAATTTGAATTTTGGTATTCGCGGTGATATCGGGGACAGCAGCTGGCGTTATGAAGCTGCCTATAATGGCTCGATTTATACCAGTCAATTACGCAAACAAGGTCTGGTACGTTCGAATGTTGATGAATATTTCTTAGGTCAGCGATTGGGTACTGATCAAGATGGTATTCCAATTTATTCACCGAATCTGGATCGTTTAAGTCGACCACTAACAGCCAGTGAATTTAGAGCTATTTCGGGTACGACAGAAGAAAAAGATAAGTCTTGGGCACAGAGCTTAACTTTAAGTGCCAATGGTGATGTGTTTGAACTCCCGGCAGGAACGGCCAAGCTTGCTGTTGTGGCAGAAATTGGACGCCAAGGTTTTTCAATCAAACCGGATAAGGCATTAGAAAATGGTGAATTCTATAATGCAACTTCCAGTGGTGAATATGGTGGAGCACGGACTCGTCAAGCATTGGGTACGGAATTATTCTTACCGCTAGCAAAGCCATTAAATTTAACGCTGTCTGGACGTTATGACCGCTATGCTTTGTCAGATAACAGTATTGATAAATTTACCTTTGGTTCAGGACTTGAGTTTAGGCCACATCCAACCTTATTGGTTCGAGGTAACTACGCGACGAGTTTCCGCGCGCCAGATATGAATTATCTGTTTTTAAATAAACAAAAGGGCTATTTCCCAAGTACCACCGATTATTTACGTTGCAGTCAGACGGGACAAGCTTTAGATAAATGTAGTTTTAAAGATTATTCACCAGGGGCAAACTATACCTTAACGGGCAACAAGGATTTAAAGCCAGAAGAGGGTAAATCTTATGGTGCAGGTTTCGTTTGGTCACCCAGTAATAAGTTTGATATTTCCGTCGATTATTGGGATATCAAAATTGATAATCTAGTGACCAATTTAAGTGAAGATAAAATTTTACGTTTAGAAGCAGATTGCCGTTTGGGCGCACAAGATATCAACTCGGCACAATGTGTCGATGCTTTAGCGCGTGTAGAACGGAACCCGACGAATGCAGTAGTTGATCCAAATGTGATCAAGAATATTAATATCGTTCCGATTAATGCGGCTTCAGATCATACTCGTGGTATTGATTTCACCAGCAGATGGCGCTGGAAAACAGAAAATCTGGGTAACTTCTTGTGGACGGTGAATTATAGCCGCGTGCTTGAACGTGAATATCAACAATCAAAAGACGGTGAGAAAGATAACTACTTAAAAGATTTAACCATTCCAGATTGGAGAGACCGTTTCAATACCAGCTTGAGTTGGAATCGAGGTGATTGGGCATCGACCGTGCTGGTGAATCGCTATGGCAAAATTCCAAACGGTGATCAAACGACTTATCTAAGCTCAACATATTTGGTGAACTGGAGTGGAACCTACCAAATTTCGCCAAAAGCTTCTGCTTCAATCATGGTGAATAACCTGTTTGACAAAGTGAAACACGATGACACAGGCGGCTGGCCTTATTATCCAGTAGGATCGTATTCACCATTCGGCCGTCAGGGTTGGCTGGAGTTTAATTATAAATTCTAACAATGATGTGTGGATGCAGCGAAGTGGTACACCATTTGCTGCGTCTTTTTATTTTAAAAACTACAGAGGACAGATCTCCTATGTTGGTCAAACCTTCATTTAAAAAACGATTGCTGCTTACAACATTACTCTCTTTATCTGCAACACAGATTTTTGCGTCGAATATCAATGAACAAATTCCAATTGGCAAATTACCTGAATGGGCTGTGCCCGAATCTTATGATTTAGACTTTAAAATTGATCCTGCTCAAAAAGGTTATACGGGCAAAACCACCATTCATTTAAAACTGACCCAAGCAACCGACCATCTCTGGATTCATGGTAAATCGCTGTCGGTAAAAGAGGCCAGTATCGTCTCCTTAAATGGACAGAAAACCACAGCCAAATATGAACAGGCCTCAGAAGTCGATGGGGTGAGTGTGATTAAATTTGCCAAGACATTAGCTGCTGGGCAATATCGTTTAGTACTGGATTTTAATGCAGATTATGATCAGCAACTCGATGGGATCTATAAAATTGAGTTTGAAGGTAAGCCTTATGTCATGACTCAAATGGAAGCCATTAGTGCCCGTCAATCCTTTCCATCTTTTGATGAACCACGTTTTAAGACGCCGTTTAATATTCGCTTGACCATCCCTGATAAATATTCAGGTTTTGCCAATACTAATCAGACATCGGAGCAGGCGGAAAAGTCGGGCTGGAAAACTTTAAGTTTTGCACAGACCAAACCATTACCGACTTATTTACTTGCGCTGGCAGTCGGGCCTTGGCAATTACAAAAAGGTCCAGATATTGCTGCAACACGATGGCGCAAAGATGCTATTCAATTGCGTGGTATTGCACCGGATGCTAAGGCCGTAAAAATGCAGCAGGCTTTATCGGAAACCCCTGCAATTTTAAAAACGCTAGAAGATTATTTTGCTTTTGGCTATCCCTTCGACAAATTAGACTTACTTGCTGCACCTGACTTTGCTGCAGGTGCAATGGAAAATCCAGGGTTGATTACCTTTAGAGATTATTTGATGCTATTGGACAAAGACTCTCCTGTGTCATTTGTACAGAGCTCTTTTAATGTCAATGCACACGAGTTGGCACATCAATGGTTTGGAGATGTGGTAACGATGCCGTGGTGGGATGACTTGTGGTTGAATGAATCTTTTGCCACTTGGATGCAAAGTAAAATAACCCAACAATTACACCCAGAGTTTAATGCTGATCTTGAACGTGTGGTCGATACTGCAGGTGCAATGAAAAGCGATAGTTTGGTCAGTGTACGTCGTATCCGTCAGCCCATTTTAAGTAACGCAGATATTCAAACTGCTTTTGATGGTATTACCTATCAAAAAGGCGCAGCTGTTTTAAATATGTTTGAAAGTTATTTAGGCGAGGAAAAATTCAAACAAGGGGTGCGAAATTATATTAACAAGCACCAATATGGTAGTGCCACCGCCAATGATTTAATCAGTTCCCTTGCAGAGCAGTCTGGACAGGCTGAGCGTTTTAGCAAAGCGGTGAAAAGCTTTATTGATCAACCCGGTGTACCTTTGCTGAGTACTTCATTGCAGCAACAAGGCAATAAAGTCTTTTTAAATGTGAAGCAAACGCGTTATTTACCTGTCGGTTCAACTGGAGATGCAAATAGTCTTTGGGGTGTACCATTATGTGTACGCTACGAAGTTTCAAATGCTGCAAGCAAAGTTCAATGTGAACTGGTTGACCGAGCGGAAGCCAAAATTGAACTCAAAGGCGCAAGTATTAACAGTTGGTATATTCCAAATGCAGATGCAGCAGGCTATTACCAATTTAGTTTGCCTGAACCAGAGCTTGCTCGTCTGACTCATGCGACAGAGAAACTTTCTAACACTGAACAATTGGCTTATGCCTATGCGGTTTCGGCAGCATTTAACCATGGGGATATTAACTTGCTGGCGGTGGTGGATGTGGCGAAGAAATTTGCCAACTCGAATAGTCGCCAAATTAGTACAGCATTGTTTCAGCAGCTTAGCGCTATACAACGTCATGTGTTGAAGACCGAGGCAGAACGTGAACACTTGAGAAAGGTTTTGGCGAATTTCTATTTACCAAAATTGAATCAGTTGGGCTATACCAGTAAAGCAGGTGAATCTGCCGAAGATAGCTTATGGCGAAGCGAATTAGCACAGTTCCTTGCATTGGAAATTCAGGTGCCAGAAGTTCGTCAAAAACTCTTAAAGCAATCCGATGCTTTATTTGAACAGACGCAACTGAACTTTGCTCAGCTTACGCCAGAATTATTACCGACGATTTTGGCTGTACGTGTCCAAGAAAAAGGACAGCCTGCATTTGATCGTTTAGTGGGGGAGTTGCAACGCATCACGCAACCGACACAACGTCTGGCGATTCTGTCTGCTTTAGGTTCAGCCAATCAGGCAGATACACGTCAGCAGGCACGTCAGCTCGTTCTTGATCCACGTGTGAAAGTTGGTGAAGTACGGACTGTGATTAATGCAATCAATAACTATAGCGGTGAACAAGGTGGACTGTGGTCTTGGTTTAAAACCAATCATGATGCTGTGTTTGATCGTTTAGGTAAGTCTTCAGCAGGACGTTTCCCTGCATTATTTAGCGGAGCAGCATGTTCACAGCAAGAAGCTACGCAGCTAAATACATTCTTTGCACCACGAACCAAAGAGTTGGTCGGAGTTGAGCGGGGTTTAAATCAAACTAAAGAACGTATCCAACTCTGTGAATCTCTGGTCGCGAAACAAGATGGATCTATCGTGCAACAGCTAAAATTGTAATTTATTCAGCTATAAAAAAGCCAACTGATCATCGTTGGCTTTTTTTATTTGTAGATCGTTTAAGCATCATTATCGGGCTGAGGATTTCGAACACCCAACAATTGACTGGTCGCAGTACCTGCCGTCATAGAACCATTCACATTTAATGCAGTACGTCCCATATCAATCAATGGTTCAATTGAAATGAGCAATGCCACTAAAGTAATCGGTAGGCCCATCGCAGGAAGCACGATTAAAGCAGCAAAAGTCGCACCACCCCCCACACCTGCAACCCCAATAGAACTGAGGGTAACCACAACAACCAATTGGGCAATCCATAATGGGTCAAGTGGATTAATGCCGACTGTTGGTGCAACCATCACTGCAAGCATTGCAGGGTATAAACCAGCACAACCATTTTGACCAATGGTTGCACCAAATGAAGCCGAGAAGCTGGCAATGCCTTCGGGTACACCCAGTTGCTTGGTTTGCGCTTCAATATTCAATGGAATACTGGCTGCACTTGAGCGACTGGTAAATGCAAAGGTTAAAACAGGGAAAACTTTCTTGAAAAAGTCGATTGGGTTGACACGTACAAACAGCAGAATCAGTGTATGTACGATGAACATAATCGCTAGGCCAAGATAAGAGGCAACTAAGAATTCACCGAGTTTTACGATATCAGCTACGTTCGCTGTTGCTACCATTTTAGTCATCAATGCCAATACACCATAAGGCGTAAATTGCATGACCAAACGTACCAGACTGATGACCAAAGCTTGTAGTGCTTCAATTCCGTGTCTGATTCTTTCGCCGTTAATGGTGTCTTTATCCATCAGTTTTAAGGCTGCTACACCTAAAAATGCAGAGAAAATCACAACACTGATAATTGCGGTAGGGCGAACCCCAGTCAAATCAGCAAAAGGGTTTTGCGGAAATAAAGAAAGTAGTAGTTTTGGAACATCTAAATCTGTGACTTGACCAATATATTGACTTTGAATGGTCGCTAGTCGAGCCGCTTCTTTGGTACCTTGCACCAATCCTTCAGCGGTTAAGCCAAATAAGTTGGTAATCCCAGCACCGACAAGTGCCGCAATAGCCGTTGTGACGAGCAAGATACCAATCACGAGCACACTGATTTTTCCAAGTGATGTGGTTTGGTGTAGTTTCACCACCGCACTTAAAATTGAAATAAAAATCAGTGGCATGATCACCATTTGTAATAGTTGCACATAACCATTACCGACGAGGTTAATCCATGCAATTGAATGTTCAATAATAGGGTTGTCGCCGTAGATCGCTTTCAGTGCTAAACCAAAAAAGATACCTACGATCATACCGATCAGAACTTTTTTGGAGAGGCTCCAATCTTTACGGTAGCTAAAAAACAATCCTGCCATGAGCAGGACGAAAACAATAATATTCAATAAAACCAAGGTATTCACAATAGGTTATCCTGATAAATCATTCAGGGGGAATGCTAAGAACAATGACTTAGATTCTATCATCCAGCTGCCCTGAAACTTAATCATTCCTATGACTATAGTTAATCTAAAAAAGTAAAAAGCAATTCACGCTGCTAGAAATCACGTATTGAACTTACTTTTTATAACGTGTGAAAAGTGGATTAATTATTGAAAAAGAATGACTTGTTTTAAATGTATTTTTTCACTTTTATTTTAATGCTGTAAATTTATGCAGTATGTATGAGTTGTATATTGTTTTTATATGTTCAAAATAAAAACAGCCTATTCATAAAAAATAGGCTGTTTAAAGATGAAGTATGCTCAAGTCTCGAGACTAAGCATAAATATCCAAGAAGTTTTTGAAAATTTGATGGCCATGTTCACTTAAAATAGACTCGGGGTGGAACTGGACACCTTCAACAGGCAGTGTCTTATGTTTTACACCCATGATTTCTTCTATCGTACCATCTGCTTGATTGGTCCAGCAGGTGACTTCTAGACATTCAGGCAAAGTTTCCTGTTCAATCACCAATGAATGATACCGTGTCGCTGCAAACGGAGAGGGCAAATTGCTAAAAATTCCTTTGTCGCTATGGTGCATGTCAGATAGGCGACCATGCATCACCGTTTTAGCACGAATGATGTTGCCACCAAAGGCTTGTCCAATCGCTTGATGACCTAAGCAAACACCCAGTAACGGAATTTTGCCAGCAAAGTGATTGATGGCTGGAATTGAGATACCTGCTTCACTTGGTGAACACGGGCCAGGGCCAATCACAAGATATTTTGGCTGCCATCGTTCAATATCCTCTAATGTCACTTGATCATTACGAACAACTTTTACTTCTTGATTCAACTCGCCAAAGTATTGAACGATGTTGTAAGTAAATGAGTCATAATTGTCAATCATTAGAAGCATGATTATAACCTTTTGAAAAATATGCACTTAATTGTGCTATTGAATTCGATAAACCGATCTGAACGCTATTTGATTTCATCTGTTGTTAATAGAAGAAGGATTATTCTAGCGCTAGCGGGAAATCATCATATCAAAACCGATGATTAATGTGGAAAATTTTGAAACAAGGCATTGGTTGAAATCTGGTAGATTTTATTGCTTTGCAATACCTGCTTAATCGAGAATAAATTTTGTAATTGAAAGACTTGGTAAAAAAACAAGAAAGTGAATCGAAAGTCTAAATGAATTGATTGGAATGATCTTGAAAAGAATGATATAAAAAGCCAATTTATGCTAAGAATAATAGCGTAATTGGCACTACATTGGTTCTTTGTTATATGTATTGCACTATTTTGGTTCATTTTGTCTTTTTTAGGGACGCTCCGAAATAGGAATGTGTAAATATGGTGCGTTTTCGGATATAAGCATTATAGTAGACATAGGACATGGAGCTTAAAGCATTTTTTCTGCAAAGAATTTCAATGTTTTAGGTATGCTTTAAAATTGTTGGTATGATAATTGCTAATTAGATATCAACAACTAACACGCACTTAACAGGTGCATAGAAATTTCATTGGAGCAAATGAGCATGGCGAACAAGGTCCTTCAACTCATCAAAGAAAGTGGCGCAAAATGGGTCGATTTTCGCTTTACTGATACTAAGGGTAAAGAGCAGCACGTAACTTACCCAGCTGACACGATTGATGAAGATACATTTGAAGACGGTAAAATGTTTGATGGTTCTTCAATCGCTGGTTGGAAAGGCATTGAAGCGTCTGACATGATCTTACGTCCAGATGCTGAAACAGGTTTTCTTGACCCGTTCTTTGCTGAGCCTACAGTTGTTGTGACTTGTGACGTTATTGAGCCATCTACTGGTCAAGGTTACGAGCGTGACCCACGTTCGATTGCTCGTCGTGCTGAAGAATATTTAAAATCTACAGGTATCGGTGATACTGCATTCTTTGGTCCAGAACCAGAATTCTTCGTTTTTGACGAAGTAAAATGGGACATCGACATGTCTGGCGCGCGTCATACATTGATCGCTGAAGAAGCTGCATGGTCAACTGGTAAAGATTACGAAGCGGGTAACTCTGGTCACCGTCCACGTGTTAAAGGTGGTTACTTCCCAGTTCCTCCTGTTGATTCTTCACAAGATATGCGTGCGGAAATGTGTGCAAAAATCGAAGACATCATGGGTCCTGGTCGTGTAGAAGTACATCACCACGAAGTTGCATCTTGCCAATTAGAAATTGGTGTGAGCTTCAATACTTTAGTTCGTAAAGCGGACGAAGTTCAACAGTTCAAATATGCAGTTTGGAACGTTGCGCATCAATATGCTAAAACAGCAACATTTATGCCTAAACCAATGGTAGGTGACAACGGTTCTGGTATGCACGTTCACATGTCAATCTCTAAAGATGGCAAGAACTTGTTTGCTGGTGATGAATATGCTGGCTTATCAGAAATGGCATTATTCTTTATCGGTGGTGTGATCAAGCATGCTCGTGCATTAAATGCGATCACAAACCCTTCTACGAACTCGTACAAGCGTTTGGTTCCTCACTTCGAAGCACCAATTATGCTTGCTTACTCAGCGCGTAACCGTTCTGCATCTATCCGTATTCCTTACGTTTCTAGCCCTAAAGGCAAGCGTATCGAAGCACGTTTCCCAGATCCAATGATGAACCCGTACTTAGGTTTTGCGGCATTATTGATGGCGGGTATCGACGGTATCCAAAACAAGATTCACCCAGGTGAAGCTGCTGATAAGAACTTGTATGATCTTCCTCCTGAAGAAGAAGCGAAAATCCCAACAGTTGCTCACAGCTTGGATATGGCACTTGAAGCGCTTCAAAATGACCATGAGTTCCTGTTGAAAGGTGGTGTATTCACTAAAGAAATGCTTGATGCATATATCGAACTTAAAACTGAAGATGTACGTCGTCTTAACACGACAACTCACCCAGTTGAATTTGATATGTACTACAGCCTGTAATACATCCAATTCAAAAAAGCTCGCTTCGGCGAGCTTTTTTTATGTTTTTGATTCAATTGAAAGTCATACTCTTTTTTGAAAAAAATCATGTACACTCATAGGTGCTGCTGATATTTCACAGATGCTTGCGACAGAGGGCATTTTTTAGATGCTACAAGGCAGGTCGTATGAAATTTAGTGATTCTAAAAAAATACGAGCTAACGTAGTAACATCAAAAAATTTCCCTGTCCCGAAGGGTTATGGCTAAAACTCCCCCAAACTTCGTTATGAAACTTGACAAGGGTATCGCCATTGTCTACGTTCCATGCCTTGTCTGTGTGCTTTTAGCCTATAACGCAATGCATGGTTGAAGTATCAACAGACCCTAAAGATGTTTTTAGTGAGCCAAGCATGCGAAATTTACGACCAAACAGAATAAAGGGGAAAGAAATCCCGATTGATTTAAAGAAATGGTTGTATGCATCTGGTTCACTTACTCAACAATTAACCGATTTAGGTCATGGCCAGTTCCATGTTGAGCGATTGAAAGAACATTATCAGCGTTTAACCTTTGCCGATAGTCAATGGATGCAGATGCCACCTCAGCATATTGGTTGGGTGCGTGAAACTTATCTTTATGGCAGTCAAGAGCAGGCATGGGTCAAAGCAAAAAGTATTTTCCCGATTTTGAGTATGCAGAAAAAAGCACGCTTGTTTCGGCATATCCGTAATAAGCCGATTGGCTGGTTTTTATTTCAAAGAACAAATCCTGCTTGCGAGCGACGAGTGATTCATCTTGAAGAAGGGTGGACGCGGCAGAGTTGCTATACATGGCATGGATGTAAATTTATTGTGCAAGAAACATTTTTACCTGCATTTGAACAATTTATTCGACAGCATTGACTCTAAGGATTCATCATGGAAACGGTGCAACACACAACTTGGCGACAACGTTTAGAAGCCTATTACTATTTATGTCGCTTCGATAAACCGATTGGCACAGAACTGGTTTTTTGGCCAACTATGTGGGCTTTATGGATTGCTGCGGGGGGACTACCTCCATTGCAGATTCTGATTGCGATGGTTTTGGGTACGATTTTTATGCGTGCAGCGGGTTGTGCGATCAATGATTTTGCAGATCGGAAAGTCGATGCACATGTAGAGCGAACCAAAACCCGTCCGTTGGCAACAGGTGTTATTCGTCCATGTGAAGCGGTTTATGTTTTTCTTGCATTAGTCGCAGCAAGTGCCTGCACTTTATTTTTCCTGCCGATTGCCACGTTTTATTGCGCGCTTGCGGGGCTGGTGCTGGCATTTATTTATCCCTTTATGAAGCGCTATACCCACTTACCACAAGTTGTTTTGGGTATGGCATTTTCATGGGGAATTCCCATGTCTTTTACTGCGATGGGTAAACCACTCGATTTAACCTGTTGGCTTTTGTATTTCGGTAATTTGGCGTGGACGGTTGCCTACGATACTCAATATGCGATTACAGATCGTGAATATGATTTGAAAATTGGGGTGAAATCAACCGCAATTCTATTTGGTCGTTATGATATCCAGATCATTGGGTTGCTTCAGATCCTCAGCTTGCTCCTTATCGGTGGTGCTTTATATTTAGAAAATCTGCTATTGCCATTTGGATTGATTGCTTTATTGATCGTTGCTGCTGATTTTGCCTATCAGGCATTTAAAACCAAAGATCGTGATCCACAAATTTGTTTTTGGGCATTCCGTCACAATCGCTGGGTAGGGCTGATTATTTTTATTGGAATTTTTTTAGAATTAATATCTTAAACTGACTGAATAGTTGAAAAGTGTTCTATGCAGAGCACTTTTTTTATGCCTTAATAATGTGGCATGTAGTTTCATGCTTAAAATAAAACAAGGACTAAAAGGATATTTTATGAAACGGTCAAACATTGCTTTAGCAGTAACTTTCTCAATTTCTGCATTATTTTTAACAGCGTGTAATGACAATGATGATGATTATACCGGGGTGGATTCGGAAAAAACCTATCTGTCTGAAACTACTTATTCGAAAGATAAAGTAGATAATGCATCGTCAATTAAAGTAATGACGTATAACATGGTCAATGTCCAAGGGCGTACAGCAAAAGCGACGGCACTAGTGATGTTTCCAAAAGCTGCTCAACCTACTGATGGTTACCGAGTTGTGGTTTGGGAACATGGCACAGTTGGTGTTGCGGATAGTTGTGCACCAAGTAACAATGCAATCGGGGCTCGCTTTAGAATTTTAGCTGAAAGCTTATTAGAGGCAGGTTATGTTGTTGTTGCGCCTGATTATGAAGGTTTAGGTACGCCAGGTATTCATCCATATCTTAACTTGGGTAGTGAGGCGAAATCTGCGATTGCAGCTGTAAAAGCAGCTAAAGATCATTATGGTGCCAAGCTAAATGGGGAGTGGATGTCTGCTGGTCAATCTCAAGGTGGTCAGGCATCTTTAGGGACTGCGGAGTATGCAAATGCGGATGCAACCTATAAGGGATCTGTGGCTGGAGCACCTGCATCGAGTTTAGGAAAGATTATCTTAGAGGTTGCACCTACTGCTTTGGCAGGGATTGAGTTAAAAGAAATAGCAGCAGGAGTACCGTTAGCAAAACGAGTATCTGTTGATTCCTATGCAACTTTACTTGCTTATGCTGCATTGACAGGTGTTGGGATTAAAGCATATGAGCCAAGATTCAATTATCGAGACATTTTCCAAGAACGTGCAAAATCTCTTGCAGAATTTGCTGAAGGTACCACAGGTGAAAATGGTCTTTGTTTAGATAATGAAGCTGATCCAAGCTTAAGTCTTATTGAGAAGTTTAAAGCTGATATCATTAAGTTTATGACGGATAATCCTGATAAAAAAGTTATGGACTATCCAGGGTTAGATACTAATAACTTTAAAAATAATGAAACAGTGCAGAAGTTTCTAGTTGCAAACCAACCTGGAACGAAACGTATTGATAAGCCAGTTTATATTGTTCAGGGAACTGCGGATACAAATGTTCCATTCCCTGTTACACAGGTATTGGTTGCTAATTTGCAAGCATTAGGGTCACCAAGTGTTAAACTGGACCCTGTTGTAAATGCAACGCATACTCAGGCAATTGTGTGTAGAAACCTTGATGTATATAACTTCATTCAATCTAAGATGCCTGCTAAAACAAATATAGTGGTTGATCCAGCTAAGATTGATGCAAGTAAAAATGAGCAATGTACAGGTGTGAAGCCATAATATTTGTGGTTTCAAGCTAATAAAAAAGAGTCTCTTTATCGGGGCTCTTTTTTGTTATATTGTTGCACTGTTTAAAGCCATGCAATTTGAGTTTAAATCACTTATGAGCCAGCCACCTGTTGAGAAAAAGTCAGTCCCTTGGTTATTAATGAGTTTGGGATTATTGATTCCAATTTTTATTGTAGGTATGGCATTTGTTGCTGCCAAAAGTGATGCGCAAACCAAGAAAAAATATGATCAACAACGTGCTGAGATTGCAAAAAAGTTTGAGCAACAGAAAAATGCTGAACAAGCAAAGACAGAATAATTTTTCTTAGAAAGACAGATTATCGAAGATCCATCTGTAATTGTCTTATGGATGGAATTTCAGTGTAACGCTGTACCTGATAACCTGCTTCTTGTAGCATCTGATCGCGCTTTTTATCTTCTAGCTCTTTGCCTAAATGGCTTGGGTCATCTAACTCAATAATCGCCAAAACATTCATTTCCTGATCCATAATTACAAAGTCTGTGACCTTGCGATTGAACTTGCTGCGAATTTTATAATGGTCGCTGGTAATCAATGCACTAAATGCAACCTGAGCCAGAACATGATGCTGAGGAAATGCTTGCTGTAAACGCATAAACATACGCGATTCAAACGAAGTGATGACAGGTCGGGCAAAGAACTTTTGCTTGGGGAAGAAAGGACGTATGCAGCTGAATAGCAATATAGCTGTACTTATAAACCCAATGGTTAGAAATAGGAGGTGATTTGATTCAAACATGTATTTATCAAAGAGCAAATAAAAAACCCACTCAATTAAGAGTGGGTTTTTAGAATCTTGGCTCTCCCACCTGGGCTCGAACCAGGGACCTGCGGATTAACAGTCCGTCGCTCTACCGACTGAGCTATGGGAGAATCTGGATATGCATTCTATGCATGAAGGGGGCAGTGGTCAAGCGATTCATAAGAAAAAATTTAAATATTGATTTAACTGTACTTTTTATCAGCATTTCAGCTGTTTTGTTCATCTGAATCGCTTTGGTAATCATAAATAGTGTGTAGATTTTAGCGATACAATAAAAAAGCCCAGATCAGTGATCTGGGCTTTTTTAGAATCTTGGCTCTCCCACCTGGGCTCGAACCAGGGACCTGCGGATTAACAGTCCGTCGCTCTACCGACTGAGCTATGGGAGAATCTGAGTGCCATTATAGGCAGCTTTTAAAATTGGTCAAGATAAAAGTGTCATGTTTCTTTCATTTTTGCATCGTATGCTTTTTATTTGCACAATTACGATAAAGTAGGAAAAATAACTTGAACTTTGAACAGGCTATTGCTAGATTCGAATCAGAAAGAGCGTTTAGATATTCATCTAAACAGTGTGGATTTAACCCTACTTGCCAGCACTAAAATGGCTAAACTGGAGATCGTGATGACGATTCTTAGCATTCAATCTATTTTTTCAAACCTTTCATTTTATCAAGAGCATTATCTCGAAATTATTCAAGATTCTGCGCAATATTATACGCCCGTCGAAAATTCATTTTTAAATACTTTTCCGTTTAAACAACAAGCCTTGTATCTCGGTGATTTGTTACAACTATGGTTTGGTAGTAAATGGAAAATCGAAAATGCAAAAAATCTGTTAGTACAAAAAAATACAGCAACACTTGATGAGCATGCACCGCTGTATTTATTTCAGTTAGGCGGTGAACTGTTTTTAGGTGCCAATACAGCACTGGCTTGGTCTGTTGCGGAACAGAAGGTTGTTACTGTACAGGTCAAAAGTATTTGGCAATATGCGGTATTTAGTCATTTGTGTATTCGCCCAAAAAAGTTTCAAGCAACTCAAGCGATTGCATAGGGCTATAAGCAAATAGCCCATCTGCCTTAAACATTGTTATGGGCGAATAACCATGCACGTGGCGGTAGCATGTGCATAAAGCTTTCCATCCGCATCGACAATCTTGCCTTCGGAAATGCCGAGGTTCTTACTCATGTTGATGATGCTACCGGTTGCAATGAGCTTTTGGTTTTTAGGAATAGGGCGGCACATTTTAATATTCAGATCGATGGTGCCATAACCTACACCTGCTTCTAGAAGTGTATGAACAGCGCACCCAGTGACTGAATCGAGTACGGTCGCAGCAAAACCACCATGTACACCGCCTAAGGGATTAAGGTGGCGTTGATCTGCTTGAACTTCAAATTTGATAAATCCTTCTGCAACTTCGACTGGTTGCATTGGGATGGTTTCACTAATACTGGCAGGTGGAATTTTTCCTTCACACATTGCAGTTAAAAATTCAAGTCCGTTCATTTCTTTCGGGTGTTTCATCTTATTTATCCTTTATAGTTCCAAAATAGAACTCGTATATAAAATAGACTTTGTGGTTGCAAGTGTCAAGTATCACAGCCACTAAGCATCTGTTTTACAAATTGTTCGTTGCTAAAGATTTGGATTGTTTTATGCTATTTGAAAAATCATGCATAACAATTCTGAATAAAAGGTAAATGATAATGAACGGACAATGCGTTTGTGGTGAAACCACATTTGAAGTTGAATTAAGCAATCATGATGTGCATGCCTGTCACTGCTCAATCTGCCGTAGACAAACCAGTGGTGTGATTATGACCATTGATGTTAAGCGAGACAGTCTAAAATTTTTAAAACAAGATCATTTGTCGGTGTATAACTCATCCGCTTGGGGCGAACGTGGTTTTTGTAATGCCTGCGGCACCAATTTATTTTGGCGAACCAAAGACCAGAGTTATTGCAATATCAATGCTTTTGCATTGAATGAGCCACCGAATGATTTGAATCTTGATCTAGAAATTTATATTGATTGTAAACCTGAGTTTTATGCTTTTGAAAACTCGACCAAGAAAATGACCGAAGCTGAGGTGGTCGCACTATTTAGCGGAGAATCCTCAGAATAGGGCTGGTCATTTTTGATTTAGAAATAAAGAGATAAAAAGAAGCTTCCAAATGGAAGCTTCTTTTATTGCAACTCAAATTATTGAGCCGCTTTTTCTGCTTGGATAGATGCAATTGCAGCATCAACACCATCAATTGAATCAGCCGCTTTTTTGATACGTGCTAAAGCATCGACTAAAACTTCGTCAGCAGTTGCATAAGAGATACGCATAAATCCGCCTAAGCCAAACGCATCACCAGGAACAACAGCAACGCCAGTTTCTTCAAGCAACCATTCAGAGAATTCTGTGCAAGATTTTAAGCCTTTGGCACGGATCAATGGACGAATGTTTGCATAAGCATAGAAAGCACCATCAGCAGGTAAGCATGAAATGCCTTTGATGTCATTTAAACCATTCACAACTAAATCATGACGGCGTTTAAATGCTTCAATCATCGGTTGTAAAACGTCTTGTGGACCATTCAACGCGGCTTCAGCTGCAACTTGCGAAATTGAAGTCGGATTAGAGGTTGACTGTGACTGGATTTTTTTCATTGCGCCAATGATTTTTGCAGGACCAGCTGCATAACCAATACGCCAGCCTGTCATTGCATAGGCTTTAGATACACCATTTAAAACGATCGTGCGGTCATATAAGTCTGGTGCAACAGTTGCGATGTTGTAGAACTCATCTTCCCAACGGATTGGTTCGTACATGTCATCAGATGCAACAAAAACCTGTGGGTGACGACGCAATACTTCAGCCAACGCTTCGAGCTCAGCTTTGGTATAGATCATCCCTGTTGGGTTAGACGGGCTATTTAATACAACCAAACGTGTATTTGCTGTGATTGCTGCTTCTAATTGTTCTGGTGTGATTTTGAAACGCTGTTCTTCACCACATTTTACGATAACGGGTGTACCTTCAGCGATAATCACCATATCTGGGTAGCTTACCCAGAACGGAGCAGGGATGATCACTTCATCGCCTTTGTTTAACAAAGCAAGTGCCAAGTTAAAGAAACTTTGTTTACCACCACAAGAAACCAAAATCTGGTTGGCTTGATAATCTAAATTATTATCGCGTTTGAGTTTCGCAATAATTGCTTTTTTTAAGCTTGGAGTACCGTCTACCGCTGTATATTTGGTAAAGCCTTTATTAATCGCTTCAATTGCAGCATCTTTGATATGTTGAGGGGTATCAAAGTCTGGTTCGCCTGCACCTAAACCAATCACGTTTTTACCGGCAGCTTTAAGCTCAGCAGCTTTGTTGGTTACTGCAAGTGTAGGGGACGGTTTGATGGCATTGACACGATCAGAGAGACGTACGTCCACGGCATTATTCCTTCTTATGGGATTAAAAGATAAAAAGCAGGTTATCTTAGCCTAAATAGACTTGATTGTGGCTGAAACTTGCCTTAATCGCATAAAAAGTTACCAAATTTTAGCTCGCGAGCGCATTCTATTTTTTTACATATTTTATTTTTATCAAAACAGCAAAAATCCATTACAATAGCGGCTAGAAATCTAGATTTCGAGAGAATTTCAATGAGTGCTCAACAACCTAAAGCAAAAAAAGCTTTGGTGCAATTACCATTCCCTATGCCGTCTGCTCAGGATGACTCTGAGGATGCAACGCATAATCAGGTTCGTCCAAAACCTGAACAATATGCCGATCGTACTTGGATGCCACCACGTGGTACTCGTCGTTCGATGGGGAAGCGTTAATAAAAAAGCCAATCATCTTGATTGGCTTTTTTATTGTTTAATGGCGGTTTAGTGGATGCTGTATTTCTAACTCACCACGCCAAAGTTTAATAAAATCATATTCATCAATATCGTAAAGTTCCATTAAGGCAATAATTACACTGACAAAAATCATTGCACCTTCAGTATTGTCATGGAAATTAAAAATCTTGCCGTTGAGCTTGCCGAGAATATCGCTGATTTCATGTTCACGCCCGCGTCCATAACGATCACGTGGATAAAGCTCTTCATTTAAAACCACCAGTGCAATGGCTTTTTCGGCTGCAGTTAAGTTGGTTTTACCCAGTGCCTCTTCAAAAGACTCATAACCATGATTGAAGTAGAAAATCACTTCATCGGTAATAAAGGCATGTACCGCTGCGGCGGTTAAGTTGGGAAATTGTGAAACCGCATCTTCTTCAATATAAGGGCGAAAAGATTCGGGAAAAATCACATTCGAATGGATGCCTTTGAATAATGGCGCGATTTCTGACACTTTATAACCCGCAATACCACAACCTAGAGCTGTCAAAAAGTATTTCATTTTTGCATGGTTTTTGGCGTAGATTTTAAAGTCATCCACATAATGCTCGATTTGAGACAATGGCATTTGTTGTAAGTGTTCATTCAGTGTTGGAATCGCAAAAGTTTGGCCCGCCCAACCACGACCAACGCCTGTCACGGCAGCGAAGTGCTGGGCAGCGACGCGTGCAGCACCGCTATCATGGATACCCGCTAAGTTACTGCCAAAAACAAAGACTGTATCTTCTGGGAGTTCCGTTACGATTGTTTCGTCATGGTATTGGTAAGCCATATTTTTATCATTGAAATAAAGTATAAGTTCATGTTGCAGTTGATTGCTAAAAGGGTCAAGCGCTGTTTGTATTTTTCTTTTATATTTTATTTTGATGGGCGGCGTGGCGGAGTATTTACTTAGCTGAATTCGCTTGTTTTAAATGTGTTGGATCGAGTATCTACACCACCAAGTCAAAAGAAATCTGGTTTCTTCCATTCTGTTTTGCTTGATAAAGCAAATCATCCGCACGTTGCAATGCTTGTTCAATTTCATGAAAGTCATGTATCTCTGTGAGGCCATAGCTGGCCGTCATTTTAATTTTATGATGGGTAAACGTGGCTTGTTCAAGTCGTACTTTCAGCTGTTTTATACGAGAAAGTGCCTCAGTTGCATCTTTGGCAGCGATTAAGCAAATAAATTCTTCACCACCAAAGCGGGCGATTAGATCATTCGGTTTTTTGTGCTGTAGCATCACGCGGCTTACTTTTTGCAAGACCTGATCACCAATGTAATGTCCCCAGGTGTCATTCACTGATTTAAAGTGATCGAGATCTAAGCAGGCTAAAAAATAAGGTTGATTATTGAAGGGTAACTTTTCACTTTGTTCGAAAAAGCCGCGGCGATTCAGTAATTGTGTTAACGGATCATGCAGACGTTCATTGTTGAGGCGCTGAATAACATCCTTGACTGCACCGCCACTGATTACGATTGCGAATAAAATATTTAAAATAATATTGACCGACATTCCTAATAACCACCATGTTGAGGAGGTTAAGATGATATGGTCTCGATCAATGCTATCTAAAAATATAAAATTGATGAGGGCACGGCAAAAGGAATAAGAAACATTAAGCAAATAGAAAATCAAAATCCAGCGATCAAATGATTGACTGGTAGGCAGATATTTTAATACAGCAGGAATGCTAATAAGACCAATCAATCCTAGCGTGGCATTCAAAATAATCAGTCTTAACCATATTTGCGGATTTACATATGAAAAATAGGCGAGCGCAATAAAGGCAAAGACAGTGAGAAATAACGCGGGAAGATGCTTGAAGGGGGTATTGAGTTTGACACTGATGGCATAGGCACCAATCCAACTCCCGAATAAATAAAGAACTGCGGTAAATGGGGCTGCAATAGTCAGTTGAGGATTGGTCATTAAGCACTGGATAAAGAGGGCAATAGATGGAATCGTATAGGCCAAACCAATCCATAGTAAAAAAATATCAGCTCTGAAAATTAAGCGAGAAAATGTAAATGCCAAACCAATGAAAAATAGGCAGCTGGGAACGATTAATATAAAATATTGTGTATTAACTGAATTCACAGAAAAATTTCAAAGTTCTTGATCTTTTTAAAGGGTGTAGGTTAATGTTTTTTATATGAATATTCAATATTTTTTGTTTCTAAATATTAAGTAAATTTGTTATTTTGTCTTCAAAAAATATGTGAATTCGAAAATAATAATTTAAATCTAATATACACATCTGAAAATTCGCATTTAAAGTAGATAAAATTGATTGTAAATTGGGTCGATCGACTCCATAAATAACGCATATTCAGCAAAGAGAACTCTCGTGAGCGAAAACCAACCTTTTGAGTTAGTCACCAACTATCAACCTGCGGGCGATCAACCACAGGCGATTGAAAAATTGGTCAGCGGTATCGATCAAGGTTTTCGCAATCAATTGCTGCTCGGGGTTACTGGGTCAGGTAAAACCTATACCATGGCCAATGTGATTGCCCAAACGCAACGTCCAACCATTGTCATGGCACATAATAAAACGCTTGCCGCACAGCTCTATGGTGAGTTCAAGGCATTTTTCCCCAATAATGCAGTTGAGTATTTCGTTAGTTATTACGATTACTATCAGCCTGAAGCCTATGTGCCATCTTCAGATACATTTATTGAAAAAGACTCTGCTATCAATGACCATATTGATCAGATGCGTTTGTCTGCAACGCGTGCTTTATTAGAACGTCGTGATGCCATTATTGTGGCCTCGGTTTCTGCAATTTATGGTTTGGGCGATCCAAATGCCTATATGCAAATGTTATTGCATATCGTACAAGGCGATCGCGTCAGCCGTGATGAAATTATTCGCCGTTTGGTCGAAATGCAATATACTCGCAATGAACTTGAGTTTTTACGCGGTACCTATCGTATTCGTGGTGAAATCATTGATATCTTCCCAGCGGAATCGGACAAAGATGCGATTCGAGTTGAGTTATTTGATGATGAGGTGGATTCGATTCGTTGGTTTGATCCACTGACAGGAAAATTGGTCCGTAAAGTTCCTCGCGTGACTATTTATCCAAAAAGTCACTATGTAACGCCGAAAGACCATTTAACTCGTGCTATTGATACCATCAAAGATGAGTTAAAAGATCAACTGAAATTTTTCAAAGAGCATGACAAATTATTAGAGGCTCAGCGGATTGAACAGCGTACGCGTTATGATTTGGAAATGATGCAACAGCTAGGCTATACCAACGGTATTGAAAACTATTCACGCCATCTTTCAGGTCGTAGCGCTGGAGCAGCACCACCAACCTTATTTGATTATATCCCCGAAGATGCATTGCTGATTATTGATGAGTCACATGTGACCGTCCCGCAGATTGGTGCGATGTACAAAGGTGACCGTTCGCGTAAAGAAAACTTGGTCAATTATGGTTTCCGTTTGCCAAGTGCTTTAGACAATCGCCCGATGAAATTTGAAGAGTGGGAGCGAATTGTTCCAACAACGGTTTTTGTCAGTGCTACACCTGCCCGTTATGAACTGGAAAAATCTGATCAAATTGTTGAGCAGGTGGTGCGTCCAACTGGTTTAATTGATCCTGAAATTGAAGTACGTCCAGTGTTAACACAGGTGGATGATGTGTTATCTGAAATCAATATTCGTAAGCAACTGAATGAACGTGTATTGGTCACGACTTTAACCAAACGTATGGCTGAGGATTTAACCTCATATTTAAAAGAATATGGTGTGAAAGTTGCCTATCTACATTCGGATATTGATACCGTTGAACGAGTCAAGATCATCCATGAGTTACGTACCGGTGTGCATGATGTATTAGTCGGGATTAACTTACTGCGTGAAGGCTTGGATATGCCAGAGGTTTCTTTGGTTGCGATTTTGGATGCAGATAAGGAAGGTTTCTTACGTTCCGAGCGTTCATTAATTCAGACCATTGGCCGTGCTGCACGTAATGTGAAAGGTAAAGCGATTTTATATGCGGATCGTATTACCGACTCGATGCGTAAAGCAATCGATGAAACGGATCGCCGTCGTAACAAGCAAATTGAATTTAATGAATTACATGGGATTACGCCACGTAGTGCTGTGCGCCAAGCGATTAAAGAAATCGATACTGGTGAAGTGTTGACTGATGATGAGATTGATGAAAATGTGCTTGAGCAGGCGCGGGCGATTAGCGCGGATGAACAGCATCTTTTATCCGATCCAAAATTGTTTGCTAAGCACATCAGCAAGCTTGAGAAAGAGATGTTAAAAGCGTCTAAAGAGCTTCAGTTTGAACAGGCAGCAAGATTGCGTGACGAGATCGTGCGCTTAAAAGCACATATGCTGCAATCTTAATTAGACAGAGAAATCCTCAAAAGGGATACATATCGCAACAGTTTTTGTTTATAAAGTAGGCTATTTTTAATAGCTAACTATATGACTATTTATAACAAATTACTGTTTTGAGGATTTCTCATGCCTTTTATTCAAAATTTCCCGAAAGCGAGTTGGCGCCTTGCAAAGATTGCGATTGGTGGGGCCGTCTTAACAGGTTTGGCTGTTGGAACCATTGCTTATGCGCAAGCAAAACCTTTACCGACAGTAGATAAAGTTGAACTCGATAAATACTTGGGTGTTTGGTATGAAGTCGCTCGAAAACCGATGTTTTTTGAGCGTAAGTGCGCTTATAACGTTACCGCAACTTATACCCTAAATGAAAATGGCAATATTGTTGTTGATAACAAATGCTATGACAGTGAAGGCAATATACAGCAAAGTGTCGGTGAAGCCTTTGTTGCCAATGCACCATTTAACAGTAAATTACGTGTCAGCTTTCTACCAGAGGTTGTGCGTTGGGTGCCAGTGATTCGTGGTGATTATTGGATTTTAAAGCTGGATAATGATTATCAAACCGTATTGGTTGGAGAGCCACGCCGAAAATACTTATGGGTACTTTCACGTATACCCAATCCGAAAAAAGAAATTATTCATGAATATCTAAATTACGCTAAATCATTGGGCTATGATATTGCGGATGTGATTTATCCTGAACATCACTAAATAAGATATACTTGTTTTAAAACCATGCTTGCATGGTTTTTTTATTTTTATATAGTGGATAAATCACATATTTTTTAATTCTCTCAACTCCAGAGGTTCAAAGTGTTTAAAGGAATTGCTTATTCAGTTTTGGCTTCTGTGACCTTTGGGGTTCTATATTTTTATACCCAACTGCTTGGTGCATTTGATAGTGAACAAACTTTTGGCTGGCGTATTGTTGCAACACTGCCATTTTTGACGCTATTTATGTGGTTTAGCGGTGATTTAATTCATATCAAAACAATATTTAAACGGATTTTAGCTCGACCTCGTCTTCTGTTGCTTTTAATGATGACCTCTATCTTAACCTCGGCACAGCTGTGGCTGTTTTTGTGGGGACCTATGCATGGTCGAGGTTTGCAGGTTTCATTGGGCTATTTCTTATTGCCTTTGGTCTTAGTGTTGGCTGGAAATGTTTTATATGGTGAAAAGCTTTCAAAATTTCAGTACCTCGCTGTATTGCTCGCTGCTTTAGGGGTTGGACATGAAATATGGCGTTTAGGCAGTATTGCTTGGGAAACAGTCTTTGTCGCAATCGGTTATGCAGCTTATTTTATTCTTCGTAAAAAAATCCAAACGGATAATTTAGGTGGGTTTTGGTGGGATTTAGTATTGATTCTACCCATTGCAATTTTCTTTGCTCAAACAGGCGATACGCCGTATCTCAAATTCTTAGAACACCCAAGCTTGGTATTTGTGGTGATTGGACTTGGGTTGCTCAGTGCAATTGGCTTAGGCAGTTATATTCTTGCCAGCCGCTACCTTCCACTGGTCATCTTTGGTTTGTTGGGGTATTTGGAACCGGTCTTACTGGCCTTGGTGTCTATGCTGCTTGGGGAAAAAATTGGAGCAGGTGAATGGTTTACTTATATTCCAATTTGGTTGGCAGTGCTTGTTTTAGTGATTGAAGGTGCAGTGCATTTAGTACAGCAAAAGCAACGTAAACAGCATTTGCACCTTAATGTGAAACAATATTCAAAACGGGTGGGGATAGATGAAAAATAGGACAAATCTGCGATTTACTTTTTCATGAAGCAAAAAATATCAATAAAACTGTTATAAGCGTTGATTAAATTGAACATATTGTGATGAAGGCGAGTTCGTTTTACCAAAATTCACAAAAATAATTATAGGTATTTTATGAATTTATAGTCAATTAGGACAAAATCTTAGCGCGTTTAGCAGCTTTTGATTCAATCTTGATGATAATTCTATTACAATAATGGCGTTTTAAAAATTCACGCCCAGTATATATAAATTAGAGGACGTAACTGTGAGCAAAGAAACAATCGTTGCCCTACACGCAGAACACCAAGGTCGTTGGAAAAACCGTGAAGAAATCGCGGAACGTATGATTACCTTAATCGGTCAATTGTATCGTGAGAAAAATATTGTTGTTTCTGTTTACGGTCGTTCTTTAATCAACCGTTCAGTAATCCAGATTTTAAAAACACATCGTCGTACACGTATGCTTGATGTTGAACTTTCTGTTGTAAATACCTTCCCAATTTTGGAAGCGTTAATGAAAGTTGAGAACATCGGTTCTGCTGAAGTTGATATCGGTAAACTTGCAGTTGAATTCAAAAATGCAGGCGGTGATGTTGACGCTTTTGTTGCAAATGCTGTTGCTTCAATTCAAGGTAAAGAGACTGCTGCTGCGCCTAAAGATGTTGTTCTTTATGGTTTTGGTCGTATTGGTCGTATCTTAGCGCGTTTAATCATCAGCCAATCTGGTTTAGGCCGTGGTTTAAGCCTTAAAGCAATCGTTGTTCGTAAATCATCGGATGGTGACTTGGCGAAACGTGCTTCATTATTACGTCGTGACTCTATTCACGGTACCTTTGATGGTACGATTTCTGTAGATGAAGAAAACGAAGCAATCATTGCAAACGGTCAGTTCATCAAAGTGATTTATGCTTCAAGCCCAAGCGAAGTGGACTACACCGCTTATGGTATTGAAAATGCGCTTCTGATCGACAACACAGGTAAATGGCGTGATGCTGAAGGCCTGAGCCAACACTTGAAATGTGCAGGCGTTGCACGTGTGGTATTGACTGCACCAAGTAAAGGCGAAATGAAGAACGTTGTATTTGGTGTGAACAACACTGATATTTTAGATGAAGACAAAATCATCTCAGCTGCAAGCTGTACAACGAACGCAATTACACCTGTATTAAAAGTTTTAGACGACAAATACAAAGTATTAAATGGTCACGTTGAAACAGTTCACTCTTTCACCAATGACCAAAACTTGATTGATAACTACCATAAAGCTGATCGTCGTGGTCGTGCTGCAACGTTGAACATGGTGATTACAGAAACTGGTGCTGCAAAAGCAGTTGCTAAAGCTTTACCTGGCCTTAAAGGCAAGTTAACAGGTAATTCTGTACGTGTTCCAACACCAAACGTTTCGCTTGCAATCTTGAACTTAAACCTGGAGAAAGAAGTAGATCGTGAAGAAGTGAACGAATACATTCGTCAAATCTCGATCAACTCTAGCTTACAAGGTCAGATTGGTTATACAAACTCGACTGAAGTTGTATCAAGTGACTTTATCGGTTCTCGTACAGCGGGTGTGTTTGATGCGCAAGCGACAATCACTTCAGGTACTCGTTTAACCGCTTATGTTTGGTACGATAACGAAGTAGGTTATAGCTGCCAAGTATTACGTATCGCTGAACAAATGTGTGGTGTAAGCTATACAAAAATTCCTGCTGAAACAAATGCATAATTTGTTTATAGAGCGATAAATAAAAAGCCCAGTTTGACTGGGCTTTTTATTGACTGTACAGAATATATGCTGAATAAAACATAAAAATCGATGAGAATGATGGAAAAGGGACATAATTAATCAAGGAATCATTCATTGTTGCAGTTTAGACGTTTATTTATCGTATTTGCTTTAATTGTGGTGGCCAACTTATGTGGTGTGTATATCGCAATGTGGGTATTCAAGCATTTTAATATTTATATTCCGTTGAAGAATCAAGATGTCGCCATCGATTTACAAGAGCCTTTGCAGGTACGGGTAAAAGTCAAAGATGCTTTAAATGTTGATATCAATGGACGTGTTGATGCAAAAATTCCAATCAATGAACAACTGAATGTTCCTTTAACTCAAACACTCACACCACGAGTTTATTTTGATAATGTGGTTCCGATTAGTACGACGATTCCAGTCAAGGAAACCATTAAAGTCAATCAAAGTTTGCCAATCGATACCAAAGTTCAGGTAAAGATTTTAGGTAAAGATGTGACTTTGCCTTTGAAGGGTTCAATTCCTCTACAGCTTGATGTTCCAATCGATATTCAAGTACCGTTACAGCAAAAAGTACATTTAAAATTTGATGCGCCTGTCCGTACTGTACTCAAGGAAAATTTAAATATTCCGTTGAAAGCGCAACTGAATGCTAATATTCCAATTCAAGGCAATTTGAATGTTCCGATTACCTCTGAACTCAATGCTACAGTGGATGTAAAAAATACGTTACCTGTCAAAATCGCGCAGGGTGAATTAAAGATTCCTTTATCAACCATGTATTTGGATCGTGTCAAAACTCAGCCTGTAGAAGCTCCCGTCACTCAAAATGATGTAAAAGCAGGTGAGTAATGGAAATGCCAAAAACACTCAAAAGTTTTTTAATCAGTTTTGTGATTGTGACCACCTTGGTGGCGATTTTGTTTTGGTTCTATCTGAATATACAGGCTTCTTTGATCGTTTCAGCACAGCAGGCGGATATTCGTTTACCTAAGTCATTGGGAACCAAGATTCAGGTGGGTGATCATTTACGCGTAAAATCAGAAGGTCAATTGAATACGGTTTTAAATATTGATCGTAGCTTGCAATTGCCGTTAAAAGGTAAATATTTGGCTGATCTGAGTTTTGAAGTTGAAACCCCGATCACGGTGGATATCAATTATGAAACCATGCTGAAAGTGGATGAAGTTGTGCCGATTGAAACCAGTACAGATTTGATCTATCAAAATAAATTATTGCCTAAGTTTCCTTTGAGTCTGAATATTCCAGTGAAATTGGATATTCCATTTCAACTGAAAAGAACCTATACCGTGCCAGTGAAAATTGTGTTTGACGGGCCAGTATATTTTGCTTTTGATGAAACAGTTGATTTGCCAGTGAAGCATCAATTTAAACCAAGCTTTTATATGAATGATGCGATTAATATGAGTAAGATTTCTTCCTTTGATGCGATCATGTATAACTCGGTGCAACAGACCAAAGCCAATTTAGATATGCAAATGGAGTTGCCTTTGAAGAATGTGAGACCGTAGCTGCTTATACATTCCATATCTCCTGAATATTTTAGGCTCGATATTTATGTTGTTTTACAGACCTTAAAATAGCGAAATGAAATGTTGAACGAATAATAAATTTAAAAAAATCAATTTGCTGATTTTTCTATTCGAGAATTTTATTAAAATGTGGCAAAATAGCCCGTTTTACAGAATTCAGAGGATTGGCACATGCGCTTTGTTGATGAAGCAGTCATTACCGTAGAGGCTGGCGACGGTGGCAATGGCGTAGCCAGTTTTCGCCGTGAAAAATTTGTCCCTTTTGGTGGTCCAGATGGTGGAGACGGGGGACGTGGTGGAAGTGTTTATATTCAAGCCGATGATGATACCAGCACGCTGGTAGATTATCGCTATACACGCCGATATCGTGCAGAGCGCGGTAAAAATGGTTCGGGTGCGAACTGTTCTGGCCGTGGCGGTGAAGACATTATTTTAAAAGTGCCAGTCGGTACAACCATTGTTGATACTGAATCAGGTGACATCATTGGTGACTTGGTTGCTGATGGCCAACGTGTAAAAGTTGCGCATGGTGGTGATGGTGGTTTAGGGAATACTCACTTTAAATCATCAACCAACCGTTCGCCACGTAAATGTACACACGGTATCAAAGGTGAATATCGTGAAGTGCGTTTAGAGTTGAAAGTACTTGCCGATGTTGGCTTGCTGGGTATGCCAAATGCCGGTAAATCAACCTTCATTCGTGCCATTAGTGCGGCAAAACCAAAAGTTGCAGATTATCCATTTACCACAATGGTGCCTAACTTAGGTGTGGTCGATGCGGATCGTCATCGCTCGTTTGTTATGGCGGATATTCCTGGGTTGATCGAAGGTGCGGCAGAAGGTGCTGGTTTAGGGATTCGCTTCCTTAAGCACTTGGCGCGTACCCGTATCCTGTTGCATATCGTTGATGTTCAACCGATTGATGGTTCAGATCCTGCGCATAATGCAAAAGCGATTTTAGGTGAGTTAGTAAAATTTTCACCAACTTTGGCAAAACTTCCAGTGGTTCTTGTACTAAACAAACTTGACCAACTCCCTGAAGAATCAAGAGAAGAGTGGTGTCAGCACATTCTTGATGAATTGCAATGGGAAGGTCCTGTATTTAAAACTTCTGGTCTTATGTCAGAAGGGACCAAAGAAGTTGTGTATTACTTGATGGATCAAATCGAACAACAACGTGAGCGAGAAGTTGAAGATCCAGAGTATGCAGCAGAAGTTAAAGCATTCCGTGAACAGCTTGAGTCTGAGACACGTGAGCAAACCATCGCAGCAAAAGAAGCGTATCGTGCTATGCGTAAGGCTCAGCGTGAAGAAGGCTTGGATGATGATGAAGACTTTGATGATGAAGACGATGGTGATGTAGAAAGCGTCTACATTCGTGACTAGTAAACCGAGGGAAAAATGATAGAAGTGGTCGATGGGCAACGTCAGCTCAATGCGTGTAAACGAATCGTTGTTAAAATCGGATCATCTTTACTCACTGCAAATGGGCAAGGTTTAGATTTAAATGCAATTTCGCATTGGGCGAAACAAATTGCAGATCTACACAATGCTGGACATGAAATTATTCTCGTGTCTTCAGGTGCAGTCGCAGAAGGGATGGTACGCATGAAACTTGCGAGTCGACCCACTGATCTACCCAGTTTGCAAGCTTGTGCAGCCATTGGTCAAATGGGCCTGATCCATACTTGGTCAAGTGTACTTGATCAACATGGCATCCAGACAGCACAGGTTTTACTGACACATGATGATCTTGCCGATCGTCGTCGTTATCTCAACTCATGTGATGCTTTGCAGAACTTGATCGATTGGCGTGTGATTCCAGTCATTAATGAAAATGACACGGTTTCAACCGATGAAATCCGTTTTGGCGATAATGATACTTTGGCCGCGATGGTTGCAGGGCAGGTTCAAGCAGAATTGCTGATTATCCTCACGGATCAGCAAGGCATGTTTGATTCAGATCCACGCAGCAATCCAAATGCAAAACTGTTCTCAGCCGTTCGAGCGCTCGATGACAGCTTGTTTGAAATGGCTGGCGGCGGTGGTGTGCTTGGTCGTGGTGGCATGGTGACGAAAGTTCGTGCGGCACGTCTTGCGGCACGCTCAGGTTGTCCAACTTTGATTGCTAGTGGTGAAAGTGACCATGTGCTTGCTCGCTTAATGGCGGGCGAGATGTTGGGTACTTTATTTACCACCGATAATGATCGCGTCACAGCGCATCAGCAATGGTTGGCTGCACACTTACAAACTGCGGGCCGTTTAGTGATTGATGATGGTGCTGTTGAAGCCATTAAGCTTAAGCATCGTAGTTTGTTACCTGTTGGTGTAAAAGCGATTGAAGGGCATTTTGATCGTGGCGATATAGTGGAGTGTGTTGATAAACATGGCGGTCGTATCGCGGTTGGACGTGTAAATTTTAGTTCACGTTCCGCGGAAATGATCAAAGGTTTATCTTCGGAAAAAGTCTATCAAGTTCTCGGTGAAGCACGTTCGCTAGAAATGATTCATCGTGATCATATGGCGATTTATTAAATTACCATCAATAAAAAAGCTCGCATCAAGCGGGCTTTTTTATATCTATTGTTTTTAAGTGGCTGGGTTCTAATGGGGGCAATACTTTTTCTTCACCCATCATATAGGCATGATCTGCCAGTGAAAGCATATCCAGATCTTCTTCACTATTTCCATAGGCATAAATAGCGTGATAGTCATCTAAATTGTAGTTTTGCAAAATACGTATTTTCTTTTGTTCACAACTGCAATCTTCTGAGCTGTAACTACCTGTTAAAAGTCCGTCTTGGGCTTCAGTTTGCGTGCAAATTAAATCAATATTCAGAAATTCACAGATTGGGGCCAGATAAAGATCGACTGAGGCAGACACTAAAACAATATGGTCACCACGTTGTTGGTGTTGTTGCAGCTGGCTCAATAAATCCTGATCCAATTTTTTTAACAGTTTTTGCGCATATTCTTGGGCTAATTTTTCAACCACGTCAGCAGGAATATCTTTAAACATGGTTTCAAATAGGCGTGGTCGCATGGCATGTGCAGGGTAGAGACGTAAATAATAGGCTTGAATCCATGGTAGGATTTTCAAGCCTCTTTTAATAATGTGACGCTTTGAAAGCGCAAAGAAAATAAATCCAGTGAAACTGTCTCTTGGATAAAGTGTCCCATCGAAATCAAATAAAGCAAGGTTTAGAGTTTTATGCGTTTCGCTCTTTGCATGCATGTTTCATATCGTCCATTTACGCGACTGGCGAACCAATTGGTATTGTAATCGCGGCTAAGTTTAGGGCCAGAAATAACGACTTCAGGCATAATTGCATAAATCGGTTCTTTATTGGTTTTATTTTGATACAACTTTTGAATGGCTAAATAAGTTTGCGTATCTTCGAACTTCTTCTCTTTTTCTTTCTTTAAATCCGCACGAATTTGGCGCGGAGTAACTAAAATCTTATTGTTGGTAAACGCTGATATCACTTCTTTTTCGGATTGGCTCAGTGCTGATTGTACATTCCCATCTTTATTGTAAAGTAATAAATCACCATCTAAATCAAGGTCTTTACCTTGTATAACTTCAAGCATTTTTTGAAAAGCAGCATTACGACTCGAGAACATACCTGAGTTGTAATCAGCAAAACGATAGATGGCTTTGTCATAATCAGCAGAATATTCCATTAAACGGTGAATACCGTAATACAAACCGCCATATTGGGTATACAGGTCATCACGCAGTTCGGCAATATTACCACTTTGACGCTTATGTTCTTTGGCATAATTGATATGCACTTGCATTGAACCCAAGGTGGTAATCGGATTCATTTTCTCGCCAATATCTTGTCCAACCAGTTTTGCAGCGCCTGTTAATGCACTGACATGATAATGCTTCGACATATAGTCAAAAATTTCACGGTAGAGCAGGTCGAGTTCACGCTCAGTTTTTACTTTGCGCATTTGGCTCATGTAGTTATTTTCTAGTGAAGGTTGGTTTTTGAGCACATCCTCAAAATAACCAGCCACTGTGCCGCCAATGGTTTCACCTAATTTAGCTTCAAATTTCTCTTTGAGTCGGGTATTGATTTCCTGAACGGCTTTTTCACCTAAGCCTGGCACAGCAGGATCAGCGACAAAGTTAGACTCTTGATCGACCACAGCCACAATGCTGCATACATTTTGCTTGGTTTTGGGAATGCTCAGTTGCTGCATGATATCAAAAATATCTTGCGACCAGGACTGACGATCATTTACGCGTGGTGGCAGCACTTTTGTAATTTGCTCTGCCTTCATTTCGGGTTCTTTATTATTTGACCACCAAGCATTATCACCACAAGCCGCTAAGCTTATGCTGATTGCCAATAGGCTAAATGTTTTGAATAGAGGACGAGTCGAAAACGATTTGTTCATAATGAAGACAACACCGCACAAAAAGATGAGCCGAACGGGCGAATGAAGTATACTATGTTGATCAGAAATTGTAAGAAAATATATGTATATTGGTCCATATCAACTGTCAAATAATTTGGTCGTTGCTCCGATGGCTGGCGTAACAGACCGCCCATTTAGAACACTGTGTAAGTACTTTGGTGCAGGGCATGCGGTTAGTGAAATGATGACTGCAGATAAGACTCTGCGCATGAGTAAAAAGAGTCTCTATCGGGCCAATTTTGATGGTGAGCTTGCACCAATCTCCGCACAAATCGCAGGTTCTGATCCTGAACAGCTTGCTGAAGCGGCACGCTACCAAGTGGCCAATGGCGCACAAATTGTTGATATCAATATGGGTTGCCCTGCTAAAAAGGTGTGTAACAAACTTGCGGGTTCAGCGTTATTACAAGATGAAGATTTAGTTGCACGTATTCTCGATGCAGTGGTCACAGCGGTTGATGTACCAGTGACGTTAAAAACCCGATTGGGTTTTTTAAATGGCCATGAAAATATCTTGCGTGTCGCGAAACGTGCAGAAGAAGCGGGGATAGCAGCCTTGGCCTTGCACGGACGAACCCGTGAAGACATGTATTTGAATACTGCACGTTATGAACTGATTAAGCAGGTGAAAGAATTGATTGATATCCCATTGATTGCCAATGGGGATATTGATAGCCCTGAAAAAGCCCAATATGTGCTGGACTATACGGGAGCAGATGCCATTATGATTGGTCGTGCTGCCCAAGGCCGGCCTTGGATATTCCGAGAAGTTGCCCATTATTTAGAAACAGGTGAGCATTTGGCTGCACCTGATATTGCAGAAGTCAAAGCTGTTCTATTGGGACATTTGGCTGAATTGTATCAGTTCTATGGTGAATACTCAGGCTGTCGTATTGCGCGTAAGCATATTGCTTGGTACACCAAGGGCTTACGTTCAAGTAATGAATTTCGCCAGAATATGTATAAAGTTGAAAGTACAGCTGATCAGGCTAAAGTGGTTGAAGGGTATTTTGATCAGTTGCTGGATCAAGGCTTACGTATGAGCGATGTACAAGTTGAACAAGTGAATTTATTAGAGATTCAATAATTATTGTTATTGATGAAGAAAAAGCCTGTAATTCAATCTGAATTACAGGCTTTTTTATTACGATAAATGAGCCGTGATTTTTTGCAGAATTTGCAAGATCACATCAAATTCACTTTGTAATGGTGTGCTTTTACGGGTCACTAAAGCCAATGTACGGCTTGGTGCAGCTTCAATTGCTTTCACATCAATCTCTTCATTGAAGTGAATCATGCTGTTTTTGAGTGCGATTTCAGGTAAAAGGGTAAAGCCTAAATCAGACGATACCATTTCAACCAGTGTTGGTAATGAACTCGCTTTTAAGCGATGATCATTCTTACGCTCACCCACAGGGCAGGCACTTAAAGCATGATCACGTAAGCAATGTCCTTCCTCAAGCAACATTAAACGAGATAAATCTAAGTCATCTAATGAGTTGGCATTGGCAGCATTGGTGTCTTTCTTGTTATACACAAGGAACAGGTGCTCTTTTGCAATTTCGGCAACTTTTAGACTGCGCGTATCAAACGGAAGCGCAAGCACAATCATGTCTAAATTACCGTGTTCTAACTTCTCTACAATCTTCTCACTTTGAGCTTCATGCAAGTGTAGTTGGATTTTCGGCAATTGCTGATGAACTTCATCTAAGAGTTGAGTCAGAATAAAAGGTGCAATTGTTGGAATAATACCGAGATGCAAATCGCCCGTTAATGGTTCACTCATCTCTCGACTTAAACGCATCAGGTCTTGGGCATCGGCAAGCAACACTCGCGCTCGAGCCACGACTTGCTCACCTAATGGGGTTAAACGGACGTTTTGACGATCACGCTCAACTAAGACGCCACCTAATAAACGCTCCAATTCCATGATGCCACCAGACAGTGTTGACTGGGTGACAAAGGAACGACGCGCTGCTTCAGTAAAATGTAAAGTTTCTGACAACGTAACTAAATATGATAGCTGTCTTAATGAGGGTAATGCAGCCATAGTGTCCTAGTGTGATGATCTAAAGTGGTGAGTAAACAAACCACTAAGTTGCGGAATGAAATGTGCAGGAATATCATGCCCCATTCCTTGAATTAATTCAAACTTAGCACCAGAAATTGCTTTTGCAACAGCTTTCCCGTGACTTGGCGGTAACAGGCGATCTTTTGATCCGTGTACAACCAAGGTCGGCTGAGTAATCGTCTTGTTCAATGGTAACAAAGAACCTGTACATAATATTGCTAAAAATTGTTGAAGTACACCCGCTGGATAAAAACTACGTCTATATAATTTGCGAATCGTTTGAATTGATTCGACTGGATTGACATAACCAGGGGAACCGATAATACGGAAAACATTTAAACTATGATTAATAATTGTTTCTTCATCATGCCCTTCAGGTTTACCCAATAAGCTAAAAAGCTGCTTTGGAAAAGGGGGAGGTAAAAATGGTTGATTATTACTGGTAAAGAGTAAACCTATTTTTTCTACTTTTTCTGGATATTTCGCAGCAACAATCTGTGAAATCATTCCGCCCATTGAGGCACCAATAATGTAGGCTTTCTCTATGCCTAATTGATCAATCAGCATCGCTACATCGTCGGCCATATCATATAAAGTATAAGGTGCACCTTCATTGCTCAGACCAAACATGAAGCGACTCATCAGTTTCATGGTATTCAGTCGTTTGCCTTTATTGCGAATTTTAGAAGATAAACCGATATCACGATTATCAAAGCGAACAACGCGGAAACCTTGGTCGATTAATGCCTTACAGAAGAAATCAGGCCAAAACAGCATTTGTGCGCCTAAGCCCATGATCAATAAGATTGTTGGATGCTCTGGATTACCACCCATTTCAACATGTAGTTCAATGCCATTGCCCAAAGTAACTTTGGTTTCCTGCATAAAAGAAGCATAGGGCGACACGTTAAATTGGAGGGCACTGTTCATGATCTTCGTTCCAAATAGTATTCTTCTTATTGCTCAGAGAGTTTGAAGGAAATTCTATTCTCAACAAACTCTCATATTTAAACCTTAAACTTGTGCTGGAATCAAGTCTGGAACCAGCTTGGTGAGCGTTAAACGTTGTTTGCCTGCCGTTGCACCTAACAGTACAAAACCTCTTAAGGTTCCTTCCCCATCAGCTGCTTTTGCAAGCATACCATCATCAAACTCTTCAGTTTCCCAGTTCACATCCACATTAAGCGGTGCTGGTAAAACCGTCAATGGCGCAGCTGGTGTTTTTACTGCAACTGGCATAGCAGGGTAGTGTACCGTTGTGCTTTGACCACTGAGGGTTTTTGCTAAAGCGCGTGCTTGTTGCATGATTGGCATCACATATGGCAATAACGTGCCATTTACTTCTGCACAGTCACCAACAGCATAGATATCAGCTTGATTGGTTTCTAAAAGCGTGTTGGTAATAATGCCACGACTGGTTTGAATGTCTGCTGCTTTTGCTAACGAGATATTCGGTTGTAAGCCAATTGCAGAAAGAACAATATCAGCGACCAGTGTTTTACCATTGGCTAAAGTGACTTCGTAGTCTTCACCATTATTAATTTTGGTGACTTTTTCAACCGTGGTAGAGAGTGCAAACTTAATGCCTGCTTGTTCTAAATTGGTCTTAAAAGCTTCAGCGACATGGTTTGGTAATAAACGACCCAGTGGCTGAGGAGCTAAGTCAATTACAGTAACATCATATTGGCTATGCAATAAGTCATTGGCAAATTCACAGCCAATCAAACCTGCACCAAGAATAACCACGCGTTTGTCTTTACGGTTTGCAAGGTTGTTACGGAAGATACGGTAGTCGACCAATGAGTTTACGACATGAATGTCATCACTGCCATCACCCGCAATCGCTAATCGAATTGGATTTGCACCGACAGCCAATACTAACTTTGAATAAGGTTGGGTAATGGTTTGCCCATTTTTTTCTAATGTAAGCTCATGCTTTTCAGCATCAATGGCTTTCACCCATGTGTCTGCATCAATGCGCATATTCAATTGGGTTGCCATCTTAGTCGCATCGCCTAAAGCAATTTGTTCTGGTGCTTTATTCCCTGCAAAGGCATTGGATAATGTTGGTTTTGCATAATTTACCGCATCATCTGCACAGATCATAACCAGTTCTTGTTCAGGACTTAGTTTACGAAACTCTCGCGCTACGGTGTAACCTGCCATGCCCGATCCGATGATAACGATAGGATGCATTCTATTCTCCAATATTTTCTTATTTAAAAACAAATGATAGGAAAAAAAAGACCATGATCATTGTCATGGCCTTTTAGATCTATTTAGATTTCAACCATTTCAAAATCAGCTTTTGAAACGCCGCAATCTGGGCAAGTCCAATCATCAGGGATATCTTCCCATTTGGTACCTGCTGCAATGCCGTCTTGTGGCCAACCTTCTGCTTCGTCGTAAATCCAACCACAAACGATACATTGATATTTTTTCATGTGACTCTCCAAACTGATAGGTATGTTCAAGTTGCCTTTCAGTAAAACTATTCCGTAATGTCGCTATGATCGCTGCAATAGGAACTAACTTATGCTAATCGGGAGTTAGATTTTTACGCAGAACGACATTTAAGTAAAGTAAATGCAAGAGTTTAATCATTTATTCAAAAAGTGATATGGCAATTCTATCTGAAACTCTTGTTATTTGAGCAATTACTCTAATTTTTTGTAAAAATATAACGCTTATACAATTAAAAAAAGCCGAAATGTATAAATATAGTGTGTATAAAAAACAAACATTCAGAATCAAGATATGATGATGAAAACAATGAGCAAGGAGAATAAAACATGGAAACCTTATCTTATAATATAAAAATTTATGCGACCCCTGAGAAAGTTTGGGAAGTGCTTTGGACTCCAGAAAGTTATCAAGCATGGACAAAATTCTTTGCATGCGATTCAACCATGACGACGGATTGGAAAGTCGGTGGTAAAACCTATTTTGGTGATGGTAAAGGCAATGGCATGATCTCTACCATTGAAAGTATTGATGAGCCTAAAGAGATTGTTTTTAAACATCTAGGAATGATCGAGAACGGCAAAGAAGATCTGGAAAGTGAGGCTGTGAAGTCTTGGGCAGGTGCTTTGGAAAAATATATGCTGTTTGATTTTAATGGTGAAACGCAACTGCATGTAGAAGTCGATATTCAACCAGAGCATGCAGAATTTATGAATAAAGGCTTTGATCAGGGACTTGCCATGGTCAAGCATCTGGCTGAAAAATAAGTTGTAAGTGTAATCATCAGGACAGGGCAATTGTTGTGTTATCACTATTCAAAAATTGATAAATCTTCATTTTTTTGAATTGTCTAGTTGAAATAATACGAAAATGAGTTGTGATCTGCTATTCTATGTCACTTCATTTTTTACTTAATCGAGGCAGAGATGACGCAACAAAACGCTCAATCGACTTCTGAACAAACACTTTCCGAAAACGATTTAATCGCACAGCGTCATGCCAAATTAAAGCAAATCCAAGAGACTGCAAAACAAACGGGTAAGAGCCCGTGGCCAAACACGTTTAAACGTGAGCACTATGCAGCTGATTTGCAAGAACAGTTTAAAGATCAAGACAAAGCGCAAATTGAAGGCGCTGAAAAAGTGTATGTAAAAGTTGCGGGTCGTGTGATGCTCAACCGTGGATCATTTATGGTGATCCAAGACATGACAGGTCGTATCCAACTTTATGTAGACCGTAAAGGTTTGCCAGCTGACATTTTAGAAACCATTAAAAGTTTAGACCTTGGCGATATTATCGCTGCTGAAGGTTATATTGGTCGTTCTGGTAAAGGTGACTTATATGTACACCTTGAAGGTTTTGAATTACTGACCAAATCACTGCGTCCGCTGCCAGATAAATTCCATGGTTTAACCGATACAGAAGCGAAATATCGTAAACGTTATTTAGATTTGATCGTAAATGAAGAAACACGTAAAACTTTCGAAATTCGTGCCCAAGTGGTTGCAGGGATTCGTGCATTCTTAACCAATGAACGCTTCATGGAAGTTGAAACGCCAATGATGCATGTCATTCCTGGCGGTGCTTCTGCAAAACCATTTGTAACGCATCATAATGCTTTAGATATGGAGCTTTATTTACGTGTTGCACCAGAACTCTATTTAAAACGCCTTGTTGTAGGTGGTTTTGAGCGTGTGTTTGAAATTAACCGTAACTTCCGTAATGAAGGGGTTTCGACACGCCATAACCCAGAATTCACTATGATTGAATTCTATCAAGCCTATGCAGATTATAAAGACTTGATGGTATTGACTGAAAATATGCTTGAAAAATTAGCAGTTGATATCTTGGGTTCTACTGATGTGCCTTATGGTGAAGAAGTCTATAGCTTCAAAGGTCCATTCAAAAAGATCTCAATGTTTGATGCAATTCTTGAGAATAACCCTGATTTCACACCTGAAAATGTGAATGATCGCGAGTTCTTGGCGAAATTTACCAAAGATGTTTTAAAAGAGCAGGTGAAACCTGGTTTTGGTTTAGGTAAATTGCAAACCATCGTATTTGAAGAAACGGTAGAAACTAAGCTACGTCAGCCTACTTTCATTACTGAATATCCAGCTGAAACTTCACCACTTGCACGTCGTAACGATGATAATCCACATATTACCGATCGTTTCGAGTTCTTTATTGGTGGCCGTGAATTGGCCAATGGTTTCTCTGAGTTAAATGATCCAATCGATCAAGCTGAGCGTTTCCAAGCACAGGTTGCTGAGAAAGATGCGGGTGATGATGAAGCGATGCATTACGATGCTGACTTTATCGAAGCATTGGAATATGGTTTACCACCGACAGCAGGTCAGGGGATCGGTATTGATCGTTTAGTCATGTTATTCGCAAATGCAGCGAGTATCCGTGACGTGTTGTTGTTCCCACATATGCGCCGTAAAGATTAATTTACTGTTCAATAAAAAAGCCACTTTAAAGAAGTGGCTTTTTTTCATAATTAAAAATCATAATTATTGGATTTGATGATTGAAAAGACATCGTAAAAAAACGATTATATGCACATAGATAAATTTGAGAACAATTTAGAAATGTTTCTAAAAAAATCGCTTTATGTCGCATTATTTGCTTCGCTTTCTTCTGCCACTTTTGCCCAAGGTCTCATCTTAAATGATGCAAACTTGCGTACAGACCTTAATTGGTTGAATCAGCAAGGTGTGATTCAAATCAGTACCTCGACTTGGCCATTGAGTGGTGATGAGGTTAAGCGTGCTATATCTCAAGCAAAAGTGAGCAACAATGCACAGCAGAAAGTTGTGAATTCTGTGATCAATGCACTACAAGCGGATAATGAAACGGTAAAACTTGGTTTACATGCAGGCACTGACTTAAAAACTGTTCCTCAAACTTTTGGTGATAATCAGAAATCTCAATACCAAGCTGCTGTTGAATTCAATGCAGGTGGTGAAAATTGGGATGCCAAGCTTCGTGTGAATGGTGAAAAAGATCCGTTGATTGATAATGGGCATGATGCGAATGTTGAAGGCTCTTATCTTGCAGGCAAGCTGTGGAATCAATGGGTCGTTGCTGGCCAGATTCCGACCTATTGGGGACCTGGACATGATGGTAGTTTGATCCGTGGTGATGCAAGTCGTCCTGTCTATGGGGTGACTGTGCAACGTGCAGTGCAAAATGCATTTGAAACAAAATGGCTATCTTGGATTGGTCCATGGCAATACCAAGCTTTTGCTGGACAGTTGGATGATTATAAAGCTGTACCTGACACTAAATTAATTGGTTTACGTTTTACGGCTCAGCCCTTGCCGTACTTAGAGCTTGGAGCTTCACGTGCAATTCAAATTGGTGGTAAAGGACAGCCGAATAGCTTTAAAGCATATTGGAATGCCATGATTGGTCGTGACAACGGCTGTGATGACAATGGTTGCGTTGGTGATAAAAATGCCTCTAACCAAATTGCTGGTTTTGATGGACGTTTATTGCTTCAACCATTATTGAATGTGCCTGTGAGTCTATATAGCCAATTCGTTGGTGAAGATGAAGCAGGTGGTTTACCTGCAAAATATTTGTATTTAGCGGGTGCAGATTATTCTTCAAGTTATAAAAATATGCCTTATCAGCTCTATGCAGAATGGGCGGATACACGTACCAATGGTGAAGTGAAAGGTATTTCTTATAGCCATCATCAATATACGGATGGTTATTATCAGCATGGTTTTTCACTTGGACATGCAATTGGTGGTGATAGTCAAATGTATTCTGCTGGCGGCGATATCCGTTTTGATACGATGAACCGTTTAAATGGTCGCGTGATTTATGCCAAACTGAATCAATCAAATCTGGCAATCAATGCAGCATTTCCAAAACAAGATACCGTAAAAGGTCTTGACCTCACTTGGACGCATTATTTAAAACCAACAATTCCATTAAAAGTGAATGGTTGGGTCAGTGACTCTGATTTAAATGGAAGTGATGGCGGTGTTTCAGTAGGTGTTGAAATTCCATTAGAACGCAATATGTTCCGCTTCTAAGCTAAGTATTATCATTAAAAAGAAGTCTTTATAGGCTTCTTTTTTAATTTAATTCATGTGAAATTGATTGTATTGTTATTCCTGAATCTTATTTTCATATCATAATTTTGCATATTGATATGAAAAAACAAGCTAAAGAACTGAATCTAAATTATTATAATGAATAACCTTTATTGAGTGGCTGTTCTGCCACCGGTAAGAATATCGATATCATGAAAAATTGGAGTTGTTATGGCACTCGTTCCTCCACACAGTCTTCAAAGTGGTGGTTTAATACCGCTTATAGATTTTATGGATAGCATGGATAAGGAGGAAATTGTACATGACTGAAAATAGATTAACTCACCTCAAGCAACTTGAGGCAGAAAGTATTCATATTATTCGTGAAGTTGCAGCTGAATTTGAAAATCCTGTAATGCTTTACTCGATTGGTAAAGACTCGGCAGTGATGTTGCATTTGGCATTAAAAGCATTCTATCCAGCGAAACTTCCATTCCCACTACTGCATGTAGATACCGGTTGGAAGTTTAAAGACATGATTGCTTTCCGTGACAACATGGCAAAAACCCATGGCTTTGATTTGATCGTGCATCAAAATGTAGAAGGTCGTGAAGCAGGGATTAACCCGTTCGATCATGGCAGTTCAAAATATACTGACATCATGAAAACCCAAGGTTTAAAACAAGCTTTGGATAAGTATCAGTTTGATGCTGCGTTTGGTGGTGCACGCCGTGATGAAGAAAAATCGCGTGCCAAAGAGCGTGTGTATTCATTCCGTGATAATAAACATCGTTGGGATCCAAAAAACCAACGTCCAGAACTTTGGAATCTTTACAACGGTAAAGTGAACAAAGGCGAAAGTATTCGTGTATTTCCATTGTCGAACTGGACTGAGTTAGACATCTGGCAATATATCTATTTGGAAAATATTCAACTTGTTCCTCTTTATTTCTCTGCGGTTCGACCTGTGGTTGAACGTAGTGGTACGTTAATCATGGTGGATGATGAACGCATGCGTTTAAAAGAGGGTGAAGTTCCACAAATGAAATCGGTACGTTTCCGTACGCTTGGTTGTTATCCGCTAACAGGTGCAGTTGAGTCAGAAGCAGATACCTTGCCTGAAATTATCCAAGAAATGCTTTTAGCGACCAGCTCAGAGCGTCAGGGTCGTATGATTGACCACGACGAAGCAGGTTCGATGGAAAAGAAAAAGCAAGAAGGTTATTTCTAATTTCCTTAAGCAAGTCCCTCTTTTTAAAGAGGGATTTAGGGAGATTAAAACCGATTTCTAAAGAATATGTGGAGTTTTGAGCAATGTCTCATCAATCAGATCTTATTAGCCAAGACATCTTGGGATATTTAAAACAGCATGAGCAAAAAGATTTATTACGCTTTTTGACGTGCGGTAACGTCGATGATGGTAAAAGTACCTTAATTGGTCGTTTACTTTATGATTCAAAGTTGATTTATGAAGATCAATTGCAAGCCGTAACACGCGACAGTAAGAAAGTAGGAACAACAGGTGATGCACCTGACCTTGCCTTACTGGTAGATGGTCTACAGGCTGAACGTGAACAGGGTATTACCATTGACGTGGCTTATCGCTATTTCTCTACCGAAAAGCGTAAGTTCATCATTGCAGATACGCCTGGACATGAACAATACACACGTAATATGGCAACGGGTGCATCAACGGCTGATCTTGCGATTATCTTGATTGACGCGCGTTATGGTGTGCAAACACAAACTCGCCGCCATTCATTTATTGCAAGCTTATTGGGTATTAAAAATATCGTTGTTGCAATTAACAAGATGGACTTGGTTGAGTTCTCGGAAACACGTTTCAATGATATCCAAGTTGAATATGATGCGTTCGTAAGTCAACTCGGTGATCGTCGCCCTGAAAATATTGTATTCGTACCGATCTCGGCATTGAATGGCGATAACGTTGTTAATCCATCTGCAAGTACGCCATGGTACAAGGGTCAAACCTTGATGAGCCTGCTTGAGTCAGTGGAAATTAAACGTGAATCAAATAAGCGTGAGTTCCGTTTCCCTGTTCAGTATGTGAATCGTCCAAACCTTGATTTCCGTGGTTTTGCAGGTACCATTGCACTGGGTGAAATTAATGTTGGTGATGAAATTATTGCATTGCCATCAGGGAAAAAATCAACAGTTAAAGAGATTGTAACTTTTGATGGAAATCTTGAACAAGCGGTTGCTGGCCAAGCTGTTACTTTAACCTTAAATGATGAAATTGATATTTCACGTGGCAACGTACTAGTACGTGCAGGTGAACAGCCATTAATTTCACGTAGTGTGCGTGCATCTGTTGTTTGGATGAATGAACATCCTTTGGTGAAAGGGAAGCTGTACAACGTCAAAATTGGTACGCAAACTGTTCCTGCTAAAGTGACTGCAATTAACTTCCGTGTCAATGTGAATACATTGGAGCACACGCAAGTTGAAGAACTAGAGTTGAATGCAATTGCGGATGTTGTAGTCGAATTTGATGCACCAGTAGTCTTTGACCAATACCAAGACAGCCGTTACACAGGTTCATTTATCTTTATTGACCGTCTAAGCAATGTGACGGTTGGTGCAGGTATGGTTGAAGCTGCGGTTGAATGGACAGCGCATAGCAATCCTGTGACTGCAGAAGATCGTGCTGCTCGTTTAGGTCAGAAACCTGCTGTGATTGGTGTTTCTAGACAATTAATCGAGAAGGCTCAAGCTTTAGAGAGTTTATTGATTCAACAGGGTGTGGTTGCGATTGCAAAAGCAAATTTAACGGCTGAGCAAATTGCATTGTTACGTGAAACAGGTGTAGTGGTTATTACTACAGTTGTTGACGGTACTGATACAGAGATTGCGGCTGAAACGGTTGAAGAAGCAGCTGAAACGGTTGAAGAAGCAGCTGAAAAAATTGCGGAATTGGTTCGTCTTTAATAGATCGAATGAATTTAAGAAGACCCGCGGAAGCGGGTTTTTTATTGTATTATGTATGCTCTATATTTTATTTAAGTGCATTTCTAATATATGAAACTTGATACTCATAATAAAAATGCTGAATTTTATCTAGCTTCGCTTGCCTTAGGAATTTTAGAAGGAATAAAACAAGGTGTTGTTTCTCCTGAAGCTGGAATATGGTCTTTATCAAGATCAAGTTTTTCTAGTGAAGTCTTAAAATCAACCATGATTTCTGATGATCTGAAAGATGTAATCGGATGTTTTGATGAAATTGATGTTTGGTCTTGCTTTGAGAATGGGAAGATAAAGCAACAAGAAATGATTGATCAATTAAAAGAGAAATGCCTAAGGTGTTTAGAAGTAATTGATTATAAAAATATTGATATGGGCATAACATCTTCAATGAATAGTGGATAGGGCTTTAGTGATAAAGCTTGGTTGTTTCACCTTTTATAAGTGAAACAACCATAATTAAAAAATATTTTTGGTTTTTATAATTAAATATTCTTTTAAATCCATTGGACATTCTTTTATGTTCTTCAAAAAATTCGCTTGATCACCTTGATATAAAGCACGGGTTGCTTCTTCGTAATTCGGCATATTGCCCAACATGGCAGACATAAAGCGATCTGTAGACTGTTTCGCGAGCATGATATTACTTTCAGAACTAGGGTCATTTAGCTCTTTATCAATTAATTTGCGAATCACAGCAGAAGCACTTGCACTCTGTTGGTCTAACCAATCCCAATGTTTTTTCTGTAAGGTGATTTCACGAGAAATGACCCCGAGTTTCGGTCGTCCAACTTTTTTCTCAGGTTCAGGTTCGCTATAACGCTGTTGAATTTCTAGCTCTGAGCCAGAGAGATCAAGATCAATTTGTTGTCCAGTTTGATCATTAAAAATTAGAATATTGTCAGTGGTTGTTGAAATTCGTTTAATTTCTATTGCAAGTTCAGCAGCTTGGCCATTTGCTAGAAATGTATTGCCTGAAAAAGCGGTATAGGTTGGTTGAGTATTCATTTTCTTTAAATTATTTTATACGGGTAAAAATATATTATCAGGGTAAAAGTAATTATGCAAACACATAAATCAATATTCAGAGAGTACTCAATTTCATTGGCCTAAGCGTTGGAATTGACCATATAAAAAATAATGAAGATAGAATGCCATTTTTAATTTTTATTCAGCTTTGAAATCACTTTTATGAGACAATACTTCTTTATTTATGTGTATAAGGACTCCCATGATTGAGCAATCTCCTGAATCTTTAAGCGATATCGAAATTTTAGACATTTTACAGTCTATGAAAAAAGATAAGCTGGATACGGAAGCAAATGAGATAATCCGTAATGGGGGGAAAGCAGGTCGTCAGGAAGCACATAAACAAGCTTTGGTTGTACTTAATACCAGTTTTGAAGAAAAATTTGTTGAAGCAGTGACTTTGGCATTGGGCCTAAACGCTGGTCAAGCGAAAAAAATCCGCTATAAAAAGGACCGTATCCGTATTTTAAAAGTGCGTGGTATTGATTACTTAGCCATTGATGGCGCGGAAACTGCACAGGTTTTAGCTCAGGTTGCTCAAGCGATTACTCGAGAAGATGCGATTGTGACTGAAGGTTTGCACAATATTTTCCCATTTTGGAAAGAAGGTTGGCCAATGGTTCAGTTTGATAATGCTTATAAGATATTGGCAGAAGACATTGGTATTCACTATCAAGCGACGCTAGATGAACTCATTTCATTGTATGGCGGGAATTAAGGCATTATAAAACCTGTTCTGAGCACTGCGGTTGCCAATAGAAAATAACAAGGATTGTTAATTTTATGAATTTACCACCGACGATTCCACCAGAAGCTTTGGATGTGCTCCGCGCAGGGCAGTTGATTGATGCGATCAAGATCACGCGAGAAAAAACAGGTTTAGGCCTAAAGGAATCTAAAGATTTAATTGATCAGTATTTGCAGGATCACCCACAAGAGCAGGTGCAGATTCAAGAGCAATTGGCACAGCGTAGCCGTGGTGGAATTAAAATCTTTATTTTGATTTTATTCATATTGGCTGCATTTATCTGGTTTGTTGTGAAATAAAAAAAGCCCATAGATGGGCTTTTTTTAGCGATCAAGATTAATCGTCTTTCGGGGCTGGAGATTCGCCTTCCAAATTTGGTAAAACTTGAGTCACCAGTAATTGGTCAATTTTATAATGGTCGATATCGACAACTTCAAACTTAAAGCCCGCATATTCTACTGCATCGGCAGGGCGAGGGATTTTTCGTAAACGATACATGATAAAGCCTGCAATCGTTTCGTAATTTTCATTCTCTGGGAATTCCTCGATGGTTAAAGCATGTTTCACATCTTCAATTGGCGTGCTGCCATCAATCAGCCAAGAATGATTATCTCGTTTGATGATCTGCTTTTCCTCATCCATTGGTGTGACCCAATCTCCCATGACTGTGATCATAATATCACTGAGCGTAATCACCCCAACAACCAAAGCATATTCGTTGATTACAACAGCAAACTTCTCTTTGGTTGAGCGGAAACGATCGAGTAATTCGGATAAGGTTAAAGAATCTGGAATAATCAACACATTACGGATGGTCGATTCATTGAGTTGTGTAAAGGATTGATTGTTTAAGATACGCACCAAAATATCTTTGGCATCGACGTAACCAATCACTTGGTCGATGTGCTCACTACACACTAAGAATTTTGAATAGGGGTGGTCAGCCAGTTTTTGACGAATACTTTGTTCTGCTTCATTTAAGGTGAAATAAACAATGTTTTCCCGTGCTGTCATGCTTGATGGGACAGTTCTTTCTTCCAGTTCAAACACGTTTTCAATGAAATGATGTTCTTGTTTTTGTAAAACCCCTGCTTGCGCACCTGCATTGACGATGGCTGAAATGTCGTCAAAGGTCATGCTGTCATCACGCTTGGTATCAATTTTAAAGATTCTAAAAATTGAATTTGCAATGATATTAATAAACCAAGCTAATGGTCTGCAGATTTTGATAAAAATAGTAATTGGATTAATGACTGAGATTGCCAGTTTTTCTGGGAAAATCATAGCCAAGCGTTTTGGCATTAAATCCGCAAATAAGATGAACAGCGAGGTGACTGTTAAAAAGGATAAACTAAAGCCGATGGTGTCTGCCCATGGACCAGGATAAAGTTCAGTGGCAAGGTTTTGAAAGTAAGGGCGAAGTGATGATTCACCAACAATACCACCTAAGATGGCAACAGCATTTACACCGATTTGGGTTGATGCGAAGAAGTCTGCTGAATTTTCTTGCAGCTCAATGACTTTGTTTGCGCGCTCTTCACCGCTTTCAGCAATCAGTTTAAGTTTGAGTTTTCGTGATCCAGCAATCGCGATTTCAGATAAGGATAAAAAGAATGAACATGCGACTAAGATCACTAGAATCGTCATGCTTTGGAAAACATCCATACTTCACCTATATTGGTAGGACACAGCCTATAAAATCGCTTATGCAAATAATCGTTCTAACCTATTATTTCACTCGCTAATCTATAAGAGAATATAATGTATCAGTAAGTAAAAGAAATAAGTTTTTATTGATATTGTTATTAAAACAGTCAGCCATAGCGGTGGTATGGCTGAAATTTAATCTTGCTCATTTGTTCACTTAGAAAAAGCTGTGCGGTAATTGTGAATTGCCATTATTCAACAAATACTCGCGGTTTTCTTCCTCAATCATTTGGCGTGCAACAAACAGAATAAGTTGTCTGAGCCAGCGATGTGCAGGGTGGTGATGCAATAATGGACACCAAGCCATTTTTAGTTCAAATTCTGGGATATAGAACGGAGGATCCTTTATAACCAGTCTAGGGTTCTGTGTTTGTAGGCGCGCCATACGCGTTGGTAGCGTTGCGATTAAATCTACATTTTGAGCCAAGAGTGCTGGCATTTGGTAATGACGGGTAAATACAGAGATCTTACGACGTTGACCGATACGCTCTAAAGCTTGATCAATCCAACCTAATCCAGCTTGTTTCTCTGGATTGACACCAAAGCCGACCCCCATACCTGTTTTAGATACCCAAATATGTTGTGCATCTAAATAGCTTTTTAAATTGAGATGGGTGACCGCAGGATGTTTATCATTCAGAATACAGCTAAAACTGTCACGCCATACCAAAACCTGATGGAAGCTTTGAGGGATTTCATTGAAGCGGTTGATTGCTAAATCAACTTTACCTTGTTCCATATCACGATATGACACATCACTTGGGGTTAAGAAGTCCAAGACAACATTGGGTGCTTCTGAACGTAATGCTTTGACTAAACGAGGAACTAGCGTTGCTTCGGCATAATCGGATGTCATGATCCGGAACACACGATTACTGGTATAAGGACGGAATTCGGTACGTGGCTCAAGGATCATTGAAAGGTCTGACAATGCATCACGAATACGCGGTTGTAATTCCAATGCACGTTCAGTCGGAGTCATACCTTCAGAAGAGCGAATGAGTAAAGGATCATTAAATAAATTACGCAAACGACGTAAAATATTACTCATTGCCGGTTGGGTAACGCCCAATTGCTCTGCCGCACGCGTGACATTTTTTTCACGAAGCAATACGTCAAGATAAATTAATAAATTAAGATCGACGCGCTCCAGATTCATAAAAAAAATACCGAAAATAAAATCCTTGAATTGTCTTGAATTATGACATATCCCAAGCTATTTGTGTAACTTAATCCTACATAAAAACAACAGCGAACAGGCTGCTTCGTTAACTTGGCATGTTTTGTCAATTTATTTAATTTTGATGGCTTTTTATGGCGTGATTTTTGATTCAAATTGAGAGAAAACACAGATAGAAATGGTCATTTTCTGTAGGCTAGATAACGCAAAGATCGCTTTTTCTGAACTGGTGAGTCTAGAAAATGGGGCTGAAATTCGATAGTTGTTTCAAGCTGTGTATTTAGGAAGAATAATTAAAACAACTATTTATGTGGTATTTTTTGTATTTTTGAAAAATGGTTATACATATATTTTTTTAGAAAATACTGAAGATTAAGCTAGAATATTGGATAAAACACTTGCCAAAGACTAAGCTGTGATACATGTTGATGACGTGCTTTAAATCTAGACTAAATAAAATCAGGATTTTTTAGCGATCATTCGATGCCAATCCGCAAAAGGAATATATCATGTCTACATATCAAACAGCGATTGATGCAATCCGCGAACTAAAAGCAAAATTCGGCGACACTTGGCGCGATATTAGCCCAGAAGATGCTGCGCGTATGCAAATGCAAAACCAATTCAAAACTGGTTTAGATATTGCTAAATATACAGCTGCGATTATGCGTCGTGATATGGCTGCTTATGATGCTGATTCTAGCAAATATACTCAATCATTAGGTTGCTGGCACGGTTTTATCGCGCAACAAAAAATGATTGCGAACAAAAAATACTTTGGTACAACTGAGCGTCGCTATATCTACCTTTCTGGTTGGATGGTTGCTGCACTTCGTTCAGAATTTGGTCCACTTCCTGACCAATCTATGCATGAAAAAACTTCTGTACCTGCTTTGATCGAAGAAATCTACACTTTCTTACGCCAAGCTGATGCGAAAGAACTTAACGATTTATTCCGTGCGCTTAAAAAAGCAAACGAAGCTGGTGATACTGCTAAAGCTGCTGAAATCACTGCTCAAATCGACGGTTTCCAAACTCACATCGTGCCAATTATTGCTGACATCGATGCTGGTTTCGGTAACGAAGAAGCGACTTATTTACTTGCACGTAAGATGATCGAAGCGGGTGCTTGTGCACTTCAAATCGAAAACCAAGTATCTGATGCGAAACAATGTGGTCACCAAGCTGGTAAAGTAACTGTTCCACATGAAGACTTCATCTCTAAAATCCATGCATTACGTTATGCATTCTTAGAAATGGGTCTTGATGACGGTATCATCGTTGCGCGTACTGACTCTGAAGGCGCTGACTTGACTCAAAAAATCCCAGTGGTTAAAGAGCCAGGCGACATCGCTTCTCAATACATCAGCTACTTAGATACAACTGAAATTGACATTGCTGATGCTCAAGAAGATGAAATCTTGATCAAACGTAATGGTAAATTACACCGTCCTAAGCGTTTAGCTTCTGGTTTATATCAGTTCCGTGCTGACACTCAAATTGACCGTGTTGTACTTGACTGTGTATCTAGCCTTCAAAATGGTGCTGACCTTCTTTGGATCGAAACTGCGACTCCAAACGTAGAAGAAATCGCTCACATGGTTAACCGTGTACGTGAAACAGTTCCAAATGCGAAGCTTGTTTATAACAACAGCCCATCGTTCAACTGGACTTTAAACTTCCGTCAACAAGCTTACGACCGTTGGGTTGCTGAAGGTAAAGACGTTTCTGCTTACGACCGTGCTAAATTAATGAGCGCTGAGTATGATGCTACTGAATTAGCTGCTGATGCAGACGCTAAGATCCGTACATTCCAAGCAGATGCTGCTCGTGAAGCGGGTGTGTTCCATCACTTGATCACACTTCCGACTTACCACACTGCTGCTCTTTCTACGCATGAGCTTGCACAAGGTTACTTCGGTTCTGAAGGTATGTTGGCTTATGTTGCTGGCGTACAACGTAAAGAAATCCGTGGTGGTATCGCTTGTGTTAAACACCAAGCAATGGCGGGTTCTGACATCGGTGATGATCACAAAGAAATCTTCTCTGGTGACAACGCTCTTAAAGCGCACGATGATGCTAAAAACACAATGAACCAATTCGCTGCTCACTAAGCACTGAACTGATTCAAAAGAAACCCTGCGAAAGCAGGGTTTTTTATTGCCTTAAAATAAATACTTAAGACTGAATCTTTGTGTCAAGAAAATGAATTATGGCCTTTCTGATTATTAGTGATGAGACGCTTTCTATTGAAAGCACTTATTCAATGAGAGTAGGTCTATCTTTATTAATCTAAGAACAATGTAAAAGAGACTTTATTTTAATAAGAGCAAGTGAATTGGATGGCAGAGTCGAATGATTCCATCAAAATATAGACATAAAAAAACTGCCCATGAAGAGCAGTTTTTTATTTAAGAAATAATCACTTATTTCTCAACACCTGCTGGTTGACCTGCAAGTTTTGCATTTGCATAGTCCCAGTTTACTAGGCTTTCTAAGAAAGTTGCGATGTACTTAGGACGTAAGTTACGGAAGTCGATGTAGTAAGCGTGTTCCCATACGTCGATAGTTAATACTGCAACTTGACCATGTGCAAGTGGAGTGTCTGCATTGGCAGTTTTAGTAATCGATAATGTACCGTTTACTTCGTCAGCAACTAACCAAGCCCAACCTGAACCGAATTGAGTTGTTGCAGCAGCAGTGAATTGTTCTGCAAACTTTTCGTAGCTACCAAAAGCTTCGTCAATTTTCGCTGCAATCGCGCCTGTAGGTTTACCACCACCATTTGGCTTCATGCTGTTCCAGTAGAACGTGTGGTTCCATACTTGCGCAGCATTGTTAAAGATACCTGCTTTAGACGCATCACCAGCAGAAGCTTTGATGATTTCTTCTAAAGTTTTGCCTTCAAGGTCAGTACCTTTGATTAAGTTGTTTAAGTTAACAACATAAGTATTGTGGTGTTTGTCGTGATGGTATTCTAAAGTTTCGCGAGTGATGTGTGGCGCTAAATCATCATAGCCATATGGAAGTTCAGGTAAAGTAATGGTTGTCATGTGTCATTCCTTGCAAATTGCTGGGTTTTACATTAAGTGCCTTTATTGTAAATGATTCTATAGGCAATAGGGCAGTCTTTTAATACACAAAATATGCAAAAAATTTCGCTATGAGACATATACGATACACAACTTATGGTTAGAGTCGGTCGCTCATGGATTGAGCTTTTAGATGACTCTAACCAAGTTTGAAGATCAATAATGGTTGATCTTCAAATCGGAGAAATGCTTAAGCTTTGCTTTGTAACGCTGCATGATAACGACGATTCACTTCATCCCAATCCACCACATTATAAAATGCAGCAATATATTCAGGGCGACGGTTTTGGTATTTGAGATAGTAGGCATGTTCCCAGACATCCAGACCTAAAATAGGTGTGTTGCCATGCATGAGAGGTGAGTCTTGATTGGCACTACTTTCCACAACAATTTTAGCTTCGGGAGTGACGCTGAGCCATGCCCAACCACTTCCGAAACGACTAATCGCTGCTTTAGTGAATGCATCTTTAAAAGCATCGAAGCCACCGAGTTGTTGATCAATGGCTGCAGCAATATCACCTGTCGGTTCTCCACCACCTTGTGGACTCATGACTGTCCAAAACAGTGAGTGATTGGCGTGCCCACCACCATTATTGACCACCATATTTTTAAGATCTGCGGGGACTTCATTCACTTTGGCAACCAGTTCTTCTACTGATAGTTTTTCCCATTCTGTGCCTTCAATTGCGCCATTAATATTATTGATATAGGTCTGATGGTGTTTGCTATGATGAATTTCCATCGTTTTGGTATCAATATTGGGTTCGAGTGCATCATATGCATAAGGAAGCGCAGGTAAAGAATAAGCCATGGGTTTGATTCCTTTTGTAATCAATGTGGTTTTATTACGGTAAATTAAAAGCGCTTTCATTATTTATATAATTGCAAATGATAATCAATATGTTTTTCATTTACTTTAATGTTGGTGAAACTGGATAAAGAATAAATTTTATTTATCATTTACTGTTTGGGTCTTGAATTGACTTGCCAACGAAAGAAGGGGATTTTTTCTGAGTGAGGCTTTATAAGTCCAAAGAAATGGTAAAGACATTGCGATGATGGTATGGCTAGTGCAAATCTTAAAGATTGATAAAAAACTGCGATAGATTGAGAAGAGAAGGAGCAAAAATAATTCCACTCCTTCAAAGGATTGAATCGAATTAGATCGGGTTGTTAAGTTCAAAATATGCTGTTTCGATCGAAAACTGCTTTGCAATTGCCTGTGCTAAGCGCTGTACACCATAACGTTCAGTTGCATGGTGACCACATGCGAAATAATGTACCCCAAGTTCTTTGGCTTCGTAAAAAGTACGTTCACTGACTTCACCTGAAATATAGGCATCACAATTTTCTTGGGCTGCTTTATTGATAAAATCTTGCGCGCCACCCGTGCAGAAGCCTACTTTTTTGATTGCCGTTTTGTCACTCGGTAAATGAATCACGTTAAAATCAAAAATAGACTGTAACTTCGCTTTAAATTGTTCTGGGCTAAGCGAATCGTCTAAATAGCCAACATTGCCAATCGGGTGTTGTTCTGTTGCATCTAAAGCTTCCAGATTTTGTAAACCAATTAAATCTGCAATGGCGATATTATTTCCGAGTGTCGGGTGAGCATCCAAAGGCAGGTGATAGGCAATCAAGGAAATATTATGTTGAATGAGTTTTTTGATGCGATTGCCGCGCATGCCTCTAATTGGGTAGGCTTCACCTTTCCAGAAATAACCATGATGTACCAGCAAAGCATTGGCTTGTTGTGCAATTGCGGCATCAATGGCATCTTCAGATGCAGTGACAGCACACACAATTTTATTCACTTCAAGCTTGCCCTCAATTTGTAAGCCGTTTGGTGCGTAGTCTTTAAATTCATTGGCCTTTAAAGTTTGATTACACCATTGCACAATTTCATGCAAATTTGCCATGCGATTCCTCAAATGATTTACATCTTGTCTCAGCATTAATGAGAACATATTTTTAAATGTAACTAAAGCTAGACAAAACTTTTTTAACTTTTGCATTGATTTTAAGCAATTTACTTTACAATGGTGGAAACTTCCAGTTCTTCAATAAATTACGTTAATAACATAATTTCGCCTAGAGGATTATAGACGTGCGCCGTGCATTTACATGGTTACCTTGGGTATTACTCATTCTTGTTATATTTAGTTTTCTGGCTTGGCAGAAATCACATCAACCAAAGCCGACAGTGGCTGCTGATGGCGTAAAAATGCCAGCAGAAAAGGTTGAACCATTGATTGATACATCACGTACTGGTGGTGTGGTTTCCTATAGTGCTGCAGTCAAAGTGGCTGCACCTGCCGTGGTGAATATTTTTACCACTCAGAAAGTTAAACAGATGAATCATCCATTACTGAATGATCCTGTATTTCGTGAGTTCTTTGGCAACCAAATGCCACAGCAACCTCAAAATGAAAACAGTCTGGGTTCAGGTGTGATTGTGCGCGCTGATGGTTATATCTTGACGAATAACCATGTGATTGCACAGGCTGAACATATTGTTGTGGCACTGCATGATGGTCGTCGTGCTGAAGCGACGGTTATTGGGACTGACCCCGATACAGATTTGGCTGTGATCAAGATAGAGCTAGACAAATTACCAGTATTGCCATTTAAGTTGAGTGGTAATGAAGTGGGTGATGTTGTTCTCGCGATTGGTAATCCATTTGGTGTGGGCCAAACGGTTACACAAGGCATTATTTCAGCGACAGGTCGTTCTGACTTGGGGATTAATACTTACGAAGATTTTATTCAAACCGATGCTGCAATTAACCCAGGTAATTCTGGTGGTGCATTGATTGATGTTGCAGGGAATCTGATAGGTGTAAACACCGCAATCTTCTCTCAATCTGGTGGTTCACTAGGGATTGGTTTTGCAATACCAGCGAAAGTTTGTCAGCAAGTATTGAATTCAATTTTGAAAGATGGGCGTGTGGTCCGTGGATGGTTAGGCATTAGCTTAATTCCAAATAATTTGGATGAAGATGTACTAGCCGCGAAACCGATTGGCGTCACAGTTGCAGATGTATTACGTGGCGGACCATCTGATTCTGCAGGGATTAAACGTGGTGATAAGATCATTCAAGTCAACAATGAGCAAATTTCTTCTGCCTCGCATTTAATTAATTATGTGGCATTGCAAGCACCGGAAAGTTTGATTGATGTGATCATTGAGCGTGAAGGAAAGCAGCAAACAGTCCAAGTGAAAGTGGGTGAGCGTAAAGTGCAGCAAAATGCGCAATCGCAATATATTCCACTACCTAAACGCCAACAATAAGTTGATTTGATTTTAAGTGAATAAGGGTTGCTAATGAGCAGCCCTTATTGATTTTAGGTAATAAAAAAGCGTGTTGATTCATTCGATCAACACGCTTTTTGCATTTTATAGACTTTTTTATTTTTCATTACACCATCGAAATTTGATGATTTGATGACAGTTTTTTTGTCTTTATATGACAAATAATAATGATTGAAATATTTGCTCAATGCGCACAAAAGGCTTGATTAAAGTATTCAAATAAATCTGGTGTTTGAAACCAGATGGCAATTGAAATACTAATCAGACCAAAAATAAAGATGACCAAGATCAGCTTAAAATTTCGTTCAATACTTGTCATGGATCACAGCCTCTTCATTCACGAAAAGATGGATAACTACACCAAAAATACTCAGGACTAAACAGGTCAGCCAGATCAAATTATAGTTACCTGTTAAATCATGATTTACGCCACCTAACCAACCGCCAAAGAATGAGCCGATTTGATGGGTAAAGAACACGATCCCACTGAGCATGGATAAATATTTGACACCAAACATGTTGGCGACAATTCCATTGGTCAGTGGCACTGTTGATAACCACAGTAATCCCATGATGATCCCAAAGCCATAAACGGTCAATGTGCTTAAAGGCAGGAGTAAAAATGCAATAATTGCAATACCACGTAAGCCATATAACAACATGAGGAGCTTTGGTTTGGAATAGCGATCACCTAGCCAGCCTGCACCATAGGTTCCGACAATATTAAATAAGCCAACCAGTGCTAAAAATATCGTGCCAGTGGTGGCATCAAAACCATGATCAATCAAATAACCAGGAAGATGTACCCCTAAAAAGACCACTTGGAAACCACAGACTAAAAAGCCAAGTGATAGCCACCAGAAAGGTTTGTGGTCTCTTGCGATTTTTAAAACCTGTTTAAAGCTTAAGCTGGGCTGAGCAATCGCTTTTGGTACAGTAGAAGTTGGAGCTTTTAATAGCCAAGCCAAGGGAACAATAAACGCAATGGCGAAAGCACTGACCAATAATGCAGATGACCAGCCGATGCTTTTGAGTAAAAGCAACGTCGATGGCAGCATGATAAATTGTCCAAATGAACCTGCTGCACTGGCAATCCCCATCACCATACTACGTTTCTCTGGTGGCGCAGCGCGACCAACAGCGGAGAGAAGGACTGTGAATGAAGTCGCGGACAAGGCAAGTCCAATGACAAGACCTAAACTGAGATTGAGTAACAATCCTGTGGAGCTAAATGCCATAAGAATTAAGCCAATGGCATAGAGTAAACCACCCGCTGCAACGACTTTCTTGGTTCCGTATTTATCTGCAATCGCACCTGTAAAGGGTTGTGCTGCGCCCCAGATTAAGTTTTGCATGGCAATTGCGAAACTGAAAATATGGTGTCCCCAACCAAATGCATCACTCATTGGGACCAGATATAGCCCAAAACCATGACGCACACCTAAGGAAAGTGCGAGTACCAGTGCACTTCCAATGAGCATCATAATTAAGGTTTTAGAGAAATTCGAATCATGGTTGTTGTTCATACACTGTCCGTATTTATCATTTGATATAAGGGCGATCTGTCAGATGATGATTCAATAATATTAAATAGATTATAATCATAATCTATAATAAAGTGTATTGGGAATGCTAAAGTAGCTTCTATCATGAGTGATGAATTGCTAATTTTTTAATTTCTATTGAGTTAAGAAGGTTTATTTATGCCACGTGTATCCAAACAGTTAGCGATTGAAAATAGAAAGAATATTGAACATACGACTTCGCGATTGATACGCGAAAAGGGCTTTGCTGTGAGTGTTGCGGATTTAATGAAAGCTGCAGGCTTAACACATGGTGGATTTTACAAACATTTCCAAAATAAAGATGAGTTGATTGATATTGCCTGCAAAGATATTTTTCAGCAATCTGTGGGGAAGTGGGAAGCCATCATAGATGAATCTGATAGTGAAAAATCAGCACTACATGAGATTTTTAATCGTTATTTATCTGAGCGAAATTTAGAAAATCCTGGAGTAAGTTGTCCTCTATCTTCCTTAAGTAGCGATGTTGCAAGAGAATCTAGTGAAAAACCGGTAAAACAATCATTTCATCAAGGCGTGGAATCATTGCTTTCTATTTTAAGTTCGCTTGATTCATTAAGCTCAAAAGATCAAGAACAAATATCTGAGAATGCTATTATCCAGTTGAGTCTGTTATCTGGTGCGCTCACATTAGCTCGGTCTGTTGACCATGATTTAGCATTAACAATACTTGATACTGTCAAGCATCATTTATTTGCACATTATAAGGTCTGAGGCTTTGATGAATCAAAGCAGAAAGGCAGTAATGATTAAATCTAAAAAAACAGAAATAACCTCTAGTTACTCCTGTTTTTCTTACTTTTATTTATTGACTGAGTTGTTAAAACTTAAATTCTAGACCGACTCCAACGACGGGTTGTCTATCTTTTTTATCTGCTTGTTCTAGCGTTAAATACCCCCCATAGGCATAGCTTTTCACTTGTTTACTGAAAGCATAGTCAGCACCAGCCATGATTTGTTTGGCTTTAAAATCAGCCATATTATTTTTAAAGCTCGTATCATTTTGGCTGTATTGTGCTTTGAGTATCCATTTTTTGGCATTGGGGAGTATGTATTCGGCACCCACTAACCAGCCTTGAGCGTCATCAATATTATTCGCCTTCGTTGCCCATTTGGTTGCTTCAGCTAGATCTGCATATGTGGTTTCTTCAACTTCGGAGCGTTGGTACAAGGTTTTGATGGATAGACCTTCAATTGGATTTAAACGTCCAATGGCGCGAAGGGTATTGGCGGCAGCAAAAGCTTGTGTGTCGGCAGTATAAGACTGTCCTGTAGCAACATTAAGAAAACCACGTCCTGCAAAAGTACTTGGAATGGCTTTGTCATAGCCAAGACCTGCCACAAAAAATGGATGTTCATAGACCAGACTGGCTGACCATGCATCACCTAAGCCTCGACCTGCAACCTTTGCACCACCACTGGAAGTCTTGATGCCAGAGGATTCTCCGCTAGCGAGCAGGGCATTGAATTTAACTACGCCTTTAGTGAGGCTAATGGCAGGGGATTCATAAACAACAACATTGTCGATTCGGTTTTCTCCGACCAAGATTCCGCCAATATCCGCTTTATTTGCCACGTAGTTATTAAAGATATCAACTGTGTTTGAAAGCTGTTTGACTGGCGTATCATGTTTACCCACTTTGATCGTTCCGAGTTGGGTATCTTTTAAACCAACGAAGCGGTTACGCTGTACCCAGTCATTACTATCGCCATCAGCACTAAATCCCCATTCGATACCGTAGACAGCACTTAGCCTTTCAGTGAGTTTTTCATCCCCTTTAAGACCGAGATATGAACTATTTGAGCTGATTTCCCAGACATCTTTATTTGAGCTGTTGGCATTTTTTTCTGGTAAATAATCGATGCTGGCATCAATTTCGCCGTATAGCGTTGGTGCTGCATAAATAGCACTGCTTAAAAAACTGAGCATAGCGAAGCTAAGAAGATTCAATTTCATATTGAGACCCCTGAAAATGGTGTTGAAGTATTTCATTTGAAAATCGTGTGGGATGTGCTCTCCCACACCAAATGTGTTGTGGTTAAGCGAGAGAGTTACGTTCTAAGACGGCTTGCTCAAACAATTGTTGTTCTTTGGCTTTATGTTCGACCGAGAAGCGAATGAGGACGACGCTAAACGCTGCCACGGTAACCAGTGCGCCTAAAATCATCAGGCAGGTTTGCACGTCAAGCAAACCTTTGAGTAAGAAACCTGCGGCTACAGCACCAACATTGCCACCCGCGCCGATGATACCTGCGACACCACCTAAGGCATTACGATCAATAAAAGGCACAAGTGCATAGGTTGCACCACAAGACATATGTGTAAAGAGTGCAAAAACGGTCATGCTGATAATCGCAAGTGCTACTGTATTCATTTGAGAGAAAAGTATGAGGAATAAACCTTCACATAGGATCATGATAAACAAAACTTTAGTTCGACCATCTAAACCTTTTGAGATCGCAACCTTATCTGAGAGATAACCTCCGAGTGCACGAGCAAATAGGGCGAGCAGGCCAAAAATACCCGCAGTCAAACCTGCTTCTTTAAGTCCCATGTTGAAGTGATCGACATAATACATCGCTGCAATATTATGAATGAAAATTTCAATACCAAAGCATGCAGCATAAGAGACAAAGAGAATCCAAACACGGTAATTACGAGCAGCTTGCATCAAGATGGCAACACCACCTTTTTTGCCACTACCAACGTCAATGCCTTGCTCGCGAAGCTCTTTAAAATTTCCTTGAGGGCAATCTTGAGTAAATTTCCAGTACAGCACACCTACAATCAGCATCATGATGCCAGGTACGAGCAGTGCAATTCTCCAGCCCATGGTTTGTTCAACACCAAACATAACAATCGCACCCAAGATAAGCGGCATAATTGCTTGGGTCGCACCACCACCCGCATTTCCCCAACCTGCAGAAGCCGCATTGGCAGTGCCAACAACGTTTGGTGCAAACATCACACTGGTGTGGTATTGGGTAATGACAAAGCTCGCGCCAATTGCACCAATCAATAAGCGAAAGAATAAGAAGGATTCATAGGTGTTCGCAGCAGCAACACCGAACACGGGAATACTACCAAGCAGTAAAAGTGCAGTGTAGGTCTTGCGTGGGCCGTATTTGTCACAGAGCGGGCCAACAATGAGGCGAATTAGAATGGTAATCGCAACCGCTGCAATGTTGATATTGGCGATTTGATCTTTGGTTAAATTGAATTCACCTTTAATGACAGGCATAAGTGGTGCGCAGGCAAACCACGCAAAGAAACAGACAAAGAATGCCAGCCATGTCATATGAAAGGCACGCATGGCAGGTGTTGAAAAGCTGAATAATTTTATTTCGGTGGCTTTTTTTGCATCTATATTCATTGGTGAAGACATAACTTTCTCCTGAACTGCACGTTATTTATTTTTGCTTGGCAGTTACGCTGCCTAAGCAAATCGAACAGAACGGACGTCATTGGCCGTCATCAAATTAGTTTATGAATCGTCGTTGATTCATTTTGTTTGATATATAGCAAGTGTCATGCCAGAAAAATAAATTAACCAAATGAATAATTTAAAATGTTAATCATCAAGGTGTTTATAGGAATATTGGGTGGGGCAAGCTACATATTTGTAAGAAATGGCAAGATGGTTTTGCATATTGATGTTAGACAAGCGTCTGAAAATTGATTTTTCTTGGTGCATGATTTTTGATCATAGTATTTTTAAAGATCACAAAAAAAGCAGCTGATGCTGCTTTTTAAGTGAAATGAGATTTAGAAGCGATAGCCGACACCGACATAAGTGATTAGTGGATCGATATCAATTTTGGTATTGGCACGAATTAACTCTTTACCTGTATTGCGGTCAGTCACAGAAATTTTTGCTTCATTATTCATTTTTGAATAAGACACAGAACCAACTGCAAACCAATTCGGATTAAAGTCATAAGTTGCACCTAAAGTCACAATTGGGGCAAAGGTATCTGTTGCTTTAAGTTTTACGATTGGATCAGCAGAGGATGTCTTACCATCTAAGGCAGCACCGGCTTTACCATCATGAATGTTTTGAATCATGTGACCTGCTTTGACTAAGTCAGACTCAATTCCTGAGTTGATTTTTAAATCATTGAAATAAGCATACATCACACCTGCACCAACATAAGGGCGGAATTTGTTCACACCTGATTTACCAAATTGGTAATGCAGTTCAACAGCAGGTAACCAAGCACGTGCTGTTGCTGCTTTATCGCCTTGGGTAAGATCGGTGATATGGATGTCCTGCTTTAAACCGATTGATCCGAGGGCTGTGTCAGCTTTACCAGTTAATGGCGCGTAGATGTCACCTTTACCTTTGATATCAACTTTTGGTGGTATACCTGCTTTAACTTCTAAAGAGATATTATCGGTAAAATGGTAATTAGCCATAATACCTACAGTATCAACTTTATCTGCTTCTAAGCCTGTTCCTTGGCTTTGCCAATTTGAGAGGCCATTTACAGTTGCGGTTCCTGTCAAAAGACCCGGGACTGGATCCAAGGGTTGTATTTTGATGGCATCATAAAGAAGTTTGTTTGAATCCCGATCGGCGGCAGCAAGTACGGCTTGTTTAGAAACATCACCAACTTTGGATGTCGTTCCTTCAGCAACACTGGTATTGATATTGACTGGATTTGCGCTTCCTTGAGGCATGGCGTGTAACCAACCCGCGGAAACAGAAAAGCGTTTAAAACCATCACCATCTTTTAGACTGAAATATGGTGAGTCTGCGAAAACAACTGTGGGTAGGGCACATAAACCTGTAAGCAGGCAAGCGAATGACTTCTTCATCATCGTGGGACTCCATGTCCAAAAAATATTTAGGATTTTTCTTGCGCCCACCATAACGCTATTTTTATACACGCTTTGTTTAGTTAAATTTTATAATTGTTATGCTTATGAATCTTTTTGTTTGATTTAAATAAATTGATGAAGAAATTGTGAATATATAAAAAAAGCCACCGAGGTGACTTTTTAAAAAAAATTTAAATGAAATGAATTACATAAAACGAGATAAGTCTTCTTCAGGACGAGCAGTCAAAACTTCAATGCCTGTTTTTGTTACCAAAATCGTATGTTCATATTGGGCCGACAATTTGTGATCTTTTGTGACGACCGTCCACTTATCACCTAAAAGCTTGGTTTGCCAAACACCTGCGTTTACCATTGGTTCAATGGTAAAGGTCATGCCAGCTTCTAAGCGCATACCTGTGCCTTTTTGCCCATAGTGTAAAACTTGTGGTTCATCATGGAAAACATTGCCGATACCATGGCCACAATATTCACGGACAACACTGAAACGCTCAGATTCAACATATTGCTGAATTGCATAACCTACATCACCAAGGTATGAACCATCTTTAACGGTTGCCATCCCGCGATACATCGCTTCTTGGGCCACTGAGCACAGACGATTTGCAAGAATAGAGGTTTCACCACCAATCACATACATCATGTTGGTATCGCCGTGATAACCATCTTTAATGACCGTTACATCAATATTCAGAATATCGCCGTTTTTTAATGTTTTATTTTCAGATGGAATACCATGACAAACCACATGGTTCACCGAAGTGCAAATTGAATGTTGAAAAGCAGGGCGACCTGGTGCAGCACCATAACCTACACAGGCAGGAATCGCGTGTTGAACATTTTCAATATGATTGCGACAGATTGTATCGAGTTCTAGTGTGCTCACACCCGCTTTAATATGCGGTTTAATCATGTCTAGAACTTCAGCCGCCAATTTCCCTGCAACACGCATCTTTTCAATTTCTTCAGCTGTTTTGATTAATCGGCGTGGGGCTGTATAAGTTGTATTCATGATCTCTAAAAACTTTTGGTAATTTGCAAGTGTCTATGGTATAAATAGCCGCCTATTTTATCAAATGCTTTTCGTGAATATATTTTACGAAAATATCTGATAATGATAGTCGTACAAAATCCGCACATATATCGACACATTACTCTGGGTGCCTAGCAATAGGTGGAGAATGCGGATATATGGAGGCCTAACCCAAACTTTAAGGTAAAGAAAATGGCAGATTACAACGTAAGCATGCGCGACCTTCTTCAAGCAGGCGCACACTTTGGTCACCAAACTCGTTTCTGGAACCCAAAAATGCGTCAATACATTTTTGGCGCGCGTAACAAAATTCACATCATCAACCTTGAGCACACTGTTCCTGCGTTAAATGATGCTTTGAACTTTGTTAACAATCTTGCAAGCAAAAAGAACAAAGTATTGTTCGTTGGTACTAAACGTGCTGCTTCTAACATCATCCGTGAACAAGCTCAACGCGCTGGTCAACCATATGTAGATCACCGTTGGTTAGGTGGTATGTTGACGAACTGGAAAACACTTCGCCAATCTATCAACCGTTTAAAAGATCTTCAAACTCAATCTCAAGACGGTACTTTTGCTAAGCTTACTAAACGTGAAGCTTTAGAACGTACTCGTGAGATGGAAAAACTTGAACGTGCTTTAGGCGGCGTTAAGAACATGGGTGGTTTACCTGACGCATTATTTGTAATCGACGTTGATCACGAAGCGATTGCAATCAAAGAAGCGAAAAACTTAGGTATTCCTGTAATCGGTATCGTTGATACAAACTCTAACCCAGACAACGTTGATTACGTTATTCCGGGTAACGACGATGCGATTCGTGCGGTAACTTTGTATGCTTCAGCTATGGCTGATGCGATTCTTGCTGGTAAAGAATACGCTCAATCACAAGCTAATGCACAAGCAAAAGGCGACGATGCTGCGAAAGACGCATCTGAGGCTTAATGCGTTTTTTGACGCAAGCTTGTCATTTTTGCGACATGTAATGGTGGCAAATTAAAGCGTCGAGAGTGCAAACGGCCCAGAGTTTCTTTGGGCCGTTTTTGTTGAACAGATTTATTTTCTACCGATTTTAGGAGATCAACATGACTGCAGTTACTGCGAGCATGGTAAAAGAATTACGTGACCGTACTGGTCTTGCAATGATGGAATGCAAAAAAGCATTAACAGAAGCAGGCGGTGACATCGAACTTGCGATTGATAACCTTCGTAAATCAGGTCAAGCAAAAGCTGCTAAAAAAGCAGGTAACATTGCTGCTGATGGTGCGATCACTATTATTCAAAACGGTAACAAAGCAATTCTTGTTGAAGTTAACTGTCAAACTGACTTCGTTGCTAAAGACGAAAACTTCAAAAACTTCTCTGATAAAGTTGCTGCTGCTGCACTTGCTGCTGGCGAAACTGATGCTGCAAAAATTGCTGAACTTAAACTTGAAGACGGCGCAACTGTAGAAGAAGCGCGTGTTGCACTTGTTCAAAAAATCGGTGAAAACATTCAAGTTCGTCGTGCTCAAATCGTTGAAGGCGAAAACTTGGCTGTTTACAAACACGGTTTAAAAATCGGTGTTGTTGTTTCTTACACAGGTGATGCTGACACTGGTAAAGGTATTGCAATGCACGTTGCTGCGTTCAACCCAGTTGCTGTAAATGCAGAAGCTGTTCCAGCTGACTTGATCGCTAAAGAAAAAGAAATTGCTGAAGCGAAAGCGTTAGAATCTGGTAAACCAGCGAACATCGTTGAGAAAATGGTAACTGGTTCAGTTGAAAAATACTTGAATGAAGTTGCTCTTGATCGTCAAATGTATGTAATCGATAACGACAAGAAAGTTGCTGATGTATTAAAAGCAACGGGTACTGTTGTTGCTCAATTCACTCGTTTCGAAGTGGGTGAAGGTATTGAGAAGAAAGCTGAAATGAGCTTTGCAGAAGAAGTTGCTGCTGCTCAAGCTGCTGCGAAGTAATTCGTATCTTCTAAAAAAACCCAGTCATTGTGACTGGGTTTTTTTATTGCCTGCTAAAATCTCATTTTGACTTATGGATTTCGGAGGTCCTACTGGTTATTCAGCTTCTTTTTTAAGTTCGTATTTCTCTGCTAATTCGCCTGTGATCTCTTTGCCTTCAGTATCTAAAGCTTTTAAGTAGCCTTCAGCAACAAAGTATTTACGGCCATCACCAGCTTTGTCTAGCTCAATAATTGAGGTGTTTTGGCTATCGAAGTTAAAGCTACCTTTGCTTTCAAACGCTTTACCATCACCTTTGCCAAGATAAGTCTCTTTTAACTCAAATGTTTTATCTTGGTTGAGTTCAAGCTCGGTTTTGATCCCTTCACAATCTGCGCATGGAACTACACCTGTATATGTACCATTCCAGTCTAATGAGTTTTCTGCAGTATGTGCACCATCTACAACTTCAGAAGTGGCTTCGGTTGAAGTTGCTGGAGGCGTTTGCTCATCTGTTTTTGGGGTTTCTGCTTTATTACATGCAACTAAAAAAATAGATGCCAAAGAAATTGCGATTAGTGATTTTTTCATCTTAGATATAACCTCATGAAAACAGTAATATCTAAGTTATGAAATTTAAAGGAGAAATGGTAGTAAGGGAATGTAAGGGTTGTTTAATCTTTGGTAAAGCAAGACAAGTTAACCTTGTCTTGCTTTGAAGCGAGGATTGGATTTGCAGATGACAAATAACTTGCCGCGACGTTTTACAATCTGGCAATCAGGGCTACGACGCTTTGCACTTTTAAGGGATGAGCAAACTTTCATTTTTAAGTCTCTGTAGTTAATGTAATGTTATACTATTACATTAATTGGGGCGTGTAAAGTTTGTCTGATTTTTTGATAATAGGGTTAGGGGAGATATTTGCCGATAATAAAAAGGTTCAGATGTTTCGATGAGGGTGTTCTGAATTTGGAGTGAGAGCTGAGATTTAAACTAGCGACCAAAAACCTTGGTAAGGCTATGTTTTATAAAAAAACAATGTCTTGTGTTCTTTATATCGAGGATTTTTTACAATTTTTTTATATGTAAAGTATAATTTTTAAGAACAAAAATAAGCGCTTATATAAATTATGAATCTTTCACCCTTATCTATATCTGAATTGGCCATGATTACAATTGCGGATACATCCCCAGATTATTTATCAGGTCCTAAGTTGGTCGATCTTTTTAATATCTTTGGTTCTCGGGATGATTATCATACGATGAATAAAGCATCATCTTTCCCATCAAGAAAAGATTATGCAAAAAATAAAATATCAGAAATTAATGGGACTATTCATTTAAAAGGGTTTATTGAGACATTGGTAGATGATAGAAGGTGTTCTAATCCTGATCATCGGGCGAGTTTAATAAATAAAATATTAAAACACGATGGGTATGTATTAGAAAAAGGGGTAGATGATATCTACAGATTGAACGCTGGAGAGATGCTAGAAGGAGCTACTATAAAACCTGTTTTTGAGGATATTGAGAATGCAATTATTGAACATATAGGTTTGGCTCAATTCTCAATTTGGGTTGCCGTAGCTTGGTTTACATCCCGTCCGATTGCGAAGGCGCTTTATGAACAGCATAAAAAAGGAGTAAATGTAAGAATTATCGTAAATGATGATGATTTAACAAGAACAAGGGGGATTGCTTTTGAAGAATCGAAAATGGAATATCATAAGATTTCACCTACAAATGCTGTATATAAAAATATCATGCATAATAAATTTTGTGTTATTGATTTAAAAAAAGTTATTACTGGGTCATTTAACTGGACTAATAAAGCGAGTTTTAATAGTGAAAATATTACGATAATCGAGCAAAGAGAACAGTCAGAAGCTTTTGCAAAAGAGTTTATTAAGATATTAAATATTAAGTGAATATATAACGTCTTTAATTGTTACGTTTCAATTATGTTACCTTGGTCCCTGCATTCAGATTTTCTAAAATCGTTATAATTACTTTTGGGTTGTTGAGTGCCTTGTGTGGATTAAAATTGGAGTAAATAAAAAAAGCCCTCATCTTTCGATGAGGGCTTTTTTGAATCTGGAGCGGGAAAGGAGACTCGAACTCCCGACCCCAACCTTGGCAAGGTTATGCTCTACCAACTGAGCTATTCCCGCAATAGGACGCATTATAGAGAGTTTCATTCAAGTGTCAACTCTTTATAATGCTAAGTGTTGAATTAATCAGCACGTCGCCAAATTGTACCTTGACGCGTATCTTCCAAAACCACACCTTGATCTAATAAAGACTGACGAATGCCATCTGCTTGAGCAAAGTCTTTGGCTTTTTTCGCATCAACACGCTGTTGGATAAAATTCTCAATTTCAGCATCAGAAAGGGTAAGTGCTTCTTGACCAATATCTGATTTGAGGAATTCATCAACGTCATGTTGGACTAAACCAAGAATGTTGGCTAAGTGGCGCAGGGTAGAGTAAAGCAGTGTGGCTTGCTCAGCCTGTTCATCTTTAACCGCACGATTCAGTTCTTTGTTGAGCTCAAAAAGGACCGCCATGGCTTCAGCAGTATTAAAGTCATCACACATGGCATTGTTAAAACGTTCAACAAAGCTCTGTTCTAAGCGCTCAACAGTTTTTTGGCCATAGACCTGTTGATAAGCTTTAAATGAATGATAGAAACGGCTCAGCGCTGTTTTAGCTTCTTTTAAGGCCACATCAGAGAAGTTTACTGGACTACGATAATGTGATGACACAATGAAGTAGCGAATCACTTCTGGATGGAATTTTTCCATTACATCACGAATGGTAAAAAAGTTGCCTAAAGACTTAGACATTTTTTCACCATCGACATTGATGAAACCAACATGCATCCAATAGTTTACATATTGTTCACCGGTTGAAGCCTCACTTTGTGCGATTTCATTTTCATGGTGCGGGAACATCAAGTCTGAACCACCCCCATGAATATCAAAGTGATTGCCTAAGCAGCAAGTCGACATTGCAGAACATTCAATATGCCAACCTGGACGGCCATTGCCCCAAGGTGATGCCCAAGCGGGTTCATTTTCCTTGGCATGTTTCCAAAGAACAAAGTCAAATGGGTGTTTCTTCTCAACTTCAACATCAACGCGTTCTGAAGCACCCGCTTGCATGTCATCCAATTTACGGCCAGATAGACGACCGTATTTATCGAATTTGGTGACTTCAAAATAGACATCGCCATTGGCAGCAGGGTAAGCAGCACCTTTATCAACTAAGGTATTGATCATGCTTTGCATCTGATCAATATACTCAGTTGCCTTTGGCGCTTCATCTGGGGCAGCACAGCCTAAGTTAGCTGCATCTTCATTCATGGCATTGATAAAGCGTGCAGTGAGTTGCTGGATGCTTTCACCATTTTCATTGGCACGCGCAATAATTTTGTCATCAATGTCAGTGATGTTGCGGATATAGCGAACTTTCCAGCCTTGGCTACGTAAGAAGCGAATGATGTAATCAAATGCAACCATAACTCGAGCGTGTCCGATATGACAGTAGTCATAGACTGTCATACCACAGACATACATATCGATTTGACCTTCTTTGCGTGGGACAAATTCAACTTTTTTACGTTGCTCAGAATTATATAGAACAAAAGGTTGCATAAGGGTTTTCAAACACTCTACAAAAATCGTTATTCATCATAACGTATGCACCATATTTCATAAAGTTATCAGGAGAAAAAAGATGGTCTTGGTTCGCAATATTTTTCTTTATTCAAAACTGAATTTACTGGTCGCTCGAAGCTGGGCCTTTTTGGCAAAGTAATAATAAATCACCGCTGTTGCCAAAATACCGACCAGCCAAGATATATCTATACCACCTAAAGCTGTGGCGATTGTACCCGTAAAAAACTTACTGTGAATAAAGGGAAGTTGTAATAAAACACCCATCACATAGCAGCCAATACCAATACTATTCCAGCGGCCATACTTTCCGTTCGGATCATATAATGCGGCCACATCGCACTCTTCTTTAGAAATAAAATAGTAATCGACTAAATTAATTGCACTCCACGGGATAAAGAAGGTGAGCAAGAACAGGATAAATGCTTTAAAGGTATTTAAGAAGGTATGTTCACCCAAGATGGCGATCATGGTGGAAATAGCAACCATACTGAGTACGATACATAACCGCGTGAGTTTGGAAATTTGATATTTGGGTTTGAAGCTATTCCAAATGGTTGCAATACACATGAAGCAACCATAAGCATTCAGCGTCGACAGGGTGACTTTGCCAAAAGCAATGCTGAAATATAAAAAAGTAATTACCAGAGCGGCTGCATTCATACCCACCACATATTGCACTTCATTTCCGACAAAGCCACCTTGTGAAATCTGTGCAATAAATACCCCTAAAGTCATGGAGATTTGCGAACTGAGGAGTGAACCTAAACCAACAGCCAGAAAGACACGAGTGGAGGAGGTATTTGATGGTAGATATCTGGAATAATCAGCCACATAAGGACCGAATGAGATTTGCCAAGAGGCTGAAAGCGAAATTGCCAATAAAAATGATGGCCAGCTAAATTTTTGAACTGCCATTAAGGCTGAAAAATTTGAATGAGTCAGAATTTGGCTCAAAATAATCAAAAATGCAATGACGCCAATCACACTGGCAACTTTTCCGACCCAGTGGATTAAGCGATAACCAATGGTTGCAAAGATCACAATAAAAGATGCGTAAATTAAAATACCCGTTGTGCTGCTGACATTGATCAATTGTGCGATAGCTTTTCCCGCCAAAACTTCACCTGTGGCTGTAAACCCGATGTACATCAGGCAAACCAAGAGGATTGGAATACAAGCACCATATACCCCAAATTGCACACGGCTTGAAATCATTTGTGGAAGGCCAAGCTTTGGACCTTGTGCCGCGTGTAAAGCCATCACAATAGCGCCAAAACATTGTCCAATAAACAAGCCAATAATGGACCAAAACACATCGCCGCCAAGCACAATGGCCAAAGCACCCGTAACGATTGCGGTTATTTGTAAATTGGCGCCAAACCACAGGGTAAATTGACCAAATACACTGCCATGTCGTTCATGTTCTGGAATGAAGTCAATACTTCGGTTTTCAACAAACTGGTGCTTTTCTTTCTCATCCAATGAGCTCATCTTTTACTCCTGATCCATGAAGCATTGATTGTTATGGAAAATACATGATTGGGGTTTGGTATACTCATGTATGATCTAATGTGTATATGTATATACAACTTGTTTTAAATTCGAGCAAATTTATTTGTGTTAAGAAAGGTAAGCCTTCTGTCCATGGTTAAGCCGTAAATCCTATACGGCTAATAATGACGAAAATTTTGTAGTTAACACACATTTGTGATGGGCGATTACACCCTGAAACGCTCTCCATTTTTCATGAAAACTTATACATTTAGAAACGTGTATGATGTGCAAATATGCTAGAATCTCCACCATTCTTTTGATTAAAATCATCTACCATCAGGTGGATAGAGTATTATTTTGAGTCAAACTCATATGTCACAAGCCATAGATTTCCAGAAAAGCGCATTAGAAACATTGCGTGTCGAACAACAAGCAATCGAAGTCCTTGCTGCCCAAATTGATGAACGTTTTGATGTTGCATGTGAAATACTTTTGCAATGCAAAGGGCGTGTTGTGATTACGGGTATGGGCAAATCTGGTCATATTGGCCGTAAAATGGCAGCTACCTTTGCATCGACAGGCACACCCTCATTCTTTATGCACCCTGGTGAAGCTGGGCATGGTGATTTGGGTATGCTGGTACGTGGTGATGTACTGATTGCGATTTCTAACTCGGGTAAGAGTGATGAAATCATGATGTTGATGCCATTAATCAAACATTTAGAAGTGCCGTTAATCACCATCAGCCGTGATGATAAAGGGCCGATGCCACAAAATGCAGATGTTGCCCTGACCCTAGGCGAGGCAGATGAGGCGTGTCCTCTCGGTTTGGCACCCACCTCAAGTACGACTGCGACTTTAGTTTTGGGTGATGCTCTTGCTGTTGCATTGTTGGAAGCACGTGGATTTACCGCTGATGATTTTGCACGCTCACACCCAGCGGGAGCATTAGGCAAGCGTTTGCTTTTGCATGTAAAGCATTTGATGCATACAGGTGATGAACTGCCTAAAGTTCGACCTGATACGCCAATGAACAAAGTGTTATATGAAATTTCGGATAAGCGCTTAGGTTTAACCACCATCGTCGATGAAAATGACACGTTATTGGGTATTTTCACAGACGGTGATTTACGCCGAATGATTGATCAGCAACAAGGTTTTGATGTGAGTTTGCTTGTTTCTGAAGTGATGACCAAAAACCCCCTTACGATTTCTCAGGAAGCAAGAGCAGTGAAGGCATTAGAAAAAATGCATGAGAAAAAAGTGAATCAATTCGTGGTGGTTGATGATGCCAATAAAGTCATTGGTGTGATTAGTATGCATGACCTTATTCAGGCAGGAGTAAATTAAGCCATGGCATCTTATGCTTTACAAGAACAAGCACGTCATTTACAGGCACTGGTGCTTGATGTGGATGGAATCTTAAGCGATGGCTTTGTTACTTTAACCAATTCAGGTGATGAGCTTAAATCATTTGATATCCGTGATGGCTTGGGAATGAAACTGGTCCAAAAAGCTGGTATGAAAGTGATTATCATCACAGGACGCAAAAGTCAGATTGTTGAAAAGCGCATGTCTGATCTCGGTGTTGATCTGATTTTTCAAGGGCGTGAGGACAAAGGCGTTGCATTGCGTGAAGCTTGTGCCCAATTAGGGTTATTGCCTGAAGAATGTATTTATATGGGCGATGACTGGCCTGATTTATCTGCATTTGCTATCGCGGGTATGAAAGTCACCGTACCAAATGGACATGAGGAAGTACGCCGTCGTGCTAACTTGGTGACTCAAGCAATGGGTGGTCGTGGAGCAGTTCGCGAAGTTTGCGATATGTTGTTGATGGCAAAAGGTGTTTACCAAGAACTGCTTGAAAAATATCTTGCGGTACCACATTAATATACTGTTGATTTGCTCAAAGGTTAGGTAACCCTGTTTATGGATACCAAAATTTTATATGTTGTTGCTGTTGCCGTCGCTGCTGTCAGTGGTGGCTATTATTATTACAGTGGCAAAGCAAAAAAGCTGGATGTTGATTCTGCAAAGAATATGACTTATTCAGCACAGGGTGTTCATTTAACCCAAACGGATGAGCAGGGTAATTTGTATATCCGAGCTGAAGTCAAACAGTTGCAGCAAAATATGCAATTGAAAACGTCTACGCTTGATCAACTGAATGCAGTGATGTACAAACAGGGCAAACCGGACGCAACGTTTTATGCAAAAAAAGCCAATGGCTATGATGACAATAGTAAAGTCATACTGATTGGTGATGTTGTTGCGACAAAGTTGTCCGATCAGGGAAACAAAATGGAGTTTCATACTGATGAACTCACAGGTTACCCAAAAACCAGAGAGCTTGAAACGCAACATCCAGTCACGGTTCAATCACCGTCAGCTGAGTTTGTGAGTCAAGGTCTCAAGGCTAATTTAAATAATGGTCAATATGAATTTTATAAAATTCGAGGAAAGTATGCGCCAAGTTCTTAATTCTAAATCTCGTTCTACTTTCCTGAAACAAGTCACTTGTGTTGCCGTTGTTGCATTTTCTTCTGCGGCAAGCTTTGCCTTGCCATCAGACCGTAATCAACAGCTTTCTTTGGTTGCTGATCGTGCAACATATAACGATAAAAGTGGTGTGACCACTTATACTGGTAATGTTGTGATCGAGCAAGGTACGATGAAGCTTCAGGCTGACTCGATTGTGGCAAATTTAAATAGCAAAAAAGAGATTCAAATTATTACCGCGAAAGGTCAGCCTGCGAAGTTTCAGCAGCAAATGGATGCGAATAAGGGTTTAGCGCGTGGTGAAGCACAGACCATAGTCTATAACGCTGATACAGGTATTCTTACCTTAACGGGTAAGGCTTATCTGTTGCAGGATGGCTCAAGTATTCGTGGTAATAGTTTAAAATACAGCATGAACAAAGGTGATGTTGAAGCACAAGGTTCTTCAAGCAATCGTGTGCAAATTATTATTCCACCTTCAAGTTCAAAAAGTTTTCCAGGGGCGCGTGATTAATGGAACAATCAGTGCAGCAACCACAAACGCTTTGTATTAAGCACTTAGCCAAAAACTACAGTAAACGTTGGGTGGTAAAAGATGTATCTTTTACCATGCAAAGTGGACAGATTGTGGGTTTGCTTGGACCGAATGGTGCTGGTAAAACGACGAGCTTCTATATGGTGGTCGGTCTTGTTCGTATGGACAAAGGCGAGATTCATTTAGATAACCTTGACTTGTCTGATCTCGCGATGCATGAACGTGCGCGTAAGGGTATTGGTTATTTGCCGCAAGAAGCTTCTATCTTTAGGAAGTTGACGATTGCTGAAAACATTATGGCAATTTTAGAAACCCGTAAAGATTTGAACAAACAGCAACGCCAACAACGTCTGAATGAATTGTTAAGTGACTTTAAAATCAATCATATTAAAGACTCATTGGGAATGAGCGTGTCAGGCGGTGAACGTCGTCGTGCGGAAATTGCACGCGCTCTGGCTGCTGATCCAAAGTTCATGCTGTTGGATGAGCCCTTTGCAGGTGTTGATCCTATCTCTGTGGGTGATATCAAAGATATTATCCAGACGCTTAAAGATCGTGGCATTGGTGTGCTGATTACCGACCATAACGTGCGTGAAACGCTTGCGATTTGTGAGAAAGCCTATATTGTGAGTGAGGGTTCTGTGATTGCAGAGGGTACACCACAAGAAATTCTAGATAATGAGCAAGTGCGTAAAGTGTATTTAGGTGATGACTTCGTCGTTTAAATCAACCGATTGTCACTTTTTAAAGAAGAACCGCGAGGTTCTTTTTTTATGCCGAAATTTTTAAAAGCTTGACTTGTCTAAATGGAAATATGAAAGTTTTTAAATAATCTATTGATAGATAACTATTTTATAAATTTAATTATCTAGGCATAATCTATAAAAATGTGAACTGATTTACAAAAATATACACATAACTAGCGACGAAATTGTGTGTCGAACGTAGTGTTTTTTATAAAAAAATGCTTAAAATGAAAATGCTGAAATGATAACAATACGAAAAAAATATGAACTTGCAGAACGATATAAAAGTGAATAATGGATCATGGAAAAAAAGTATGGATTTTAAGTGGTTACTTTATGTAGCAACGCTATCTGTGCCAATGACACATGCAACAACACCGAGTGAACAGTATCACACTTTAAAGAACAATATTTCTAAGCTTTTTGTCCCCAAAAGTAGTGATGAGTTTAAAGTGGCTCAAATGCAGAAATTGAGTAATTTTTCTGTAGATGCTTCTCTGGGTAGTGATTTGCCTGTTGTTGGTTCTGGGCGTCCGCAAGATATGGTTCCTGCTGCTTTTTGGCAGAATCAACGGAAAGTGTTGAAAGATGCTGTACAGATTGCAGTACAAAGGAATCCTGAAATCTCTCAAGGGATTGCAGCGCTGGCATCACAAAATGCCAATATTGATGTTGCAAAAGCGGGTTACTACCCACAAGTGGGTGGTGGAGTAAGCACAGGTGACTTAGGTAAAAAAAGCACGCGTGGTCAGCAGTTACTCACCTTAAGTGCCACTCAAATGATCTATGACTTCGGTAAAGTTAAGTCTGGGGTTGATGTCGAAAAAGCTAAAGTTTTGGTTGGACAAGCCAATGTACTGGTGAAAATTGACGATATTTCCTTAGATGCTGCACAAACCATCATTAATATTCAGCGTTATCAAAAGTTAATCCAAATTGCCAATCAGCAGATTGCAGGGATTAAACGTATTCAAGAAATGGCAAACCTGCGAGCAAATGCAGGGATCAGCAGTCAGGCCGATCCAATACAAGCACAATCCTACTTGCAATCGGCACAATCCGCGATGATCGCGCAGCAATCCTTATTGGGCCAATACCAGCAGCATTTGTATACTTTGTTAGGTTTTGATGCCCGAAATACACAATGGGCAATTTCAGATGAGTTTGTGAAACAGTCCGATTTATATGCACCACCGCAGTTTAATACCATTCCACAAATGATTGCAGCACAGGCTGGAATTGAAGTTGCACGTAATCAAAAATTACAGACACAGGTAAGTAATTATCCAACACTGGCTTTAAAAGGTGAGCTGAGTCAGGCATTGCATGGACGAAATCCAGGCAATGATAAAGAGGGTGGCTTTGATAGCGCCATTATGTTTGAAGCCAGCAGTCAGTTTTATCAAGGGGGAGCAACCGCCTCAAAAACAAGAGCTGCCAGTTTTGCTGAAGAGGCAGCAAAAGCACAGGTGAATGCAGTTTATTTAAAAGTACTGGATCAGATCAGAACCAGTCGAGAACAAATTGAAAACAAGCAACGCCAAATGCAGGTGTTGGCAGGACAACAAGCAACAACAATACGAACCCGAGAACTTTATCAAGAACAATATAAATTGGGAACACGAACTTTGGTCGATCTGCTCAATGCAGAACAAGCGATTCATAGTGCGAATTCAGAGGCAGAAACAGCACGTTACGACATTTACAGCAGTATTGCACAATACATCGCTGCAACAGGACGTTCTCGACAAGCCTATGACCTCAATAATATAAAAATTCAAGGATTTGAGGTACAGCCATGATTACAAAAACAACTTATCAGCCATGGTTACAAGCAATTTTAACCATTGCCAAGCATTATCGAATTGAACCCTCTGAGGAACGGATTCGTTTACAACTTGACTGGAACCAGAACCAAAATTTGGATGAAGTTCTGGTGCTCATTAGTCGACAAATTGGCTTAAACCTCAGAAAGGTTGCTTTTACTAATGAGGTGATCAACCCTTGGAGATTGCCTGTTCTAGTCGAACTGGCTGATGGGCAGGTGGGCGTCATTGATAAGGCTGACGGAGCGGGTCATGTCAGTATCCAGCTCAGTGGTGATCAAGGCCTATCACAGAAATTTGCTGTTGGTGCGTTAAAACATATTATCAAGAATGTGTATGTCCTTCGTCCTGAACAGTCTGTTCCTGATGCGCGTGTTGACGAATATATCAAGCCTTTTGAGCAGAGTTGGTTCTGGTCCATTGTGTTGCAAGACTGGAAACGTTATATCGATATCATGTTGGCGTCCATGATTGCCAATATCTTGGCATTGGCGACCATCATTTTTTCCATGCAAGTCTATGACCGTGTGGTGCCATCGCAATCCATCCCTACGCTTTGGGTACTGGCGGGTGGTGTACTGATTGCGGCCATTTTCGAGTTTGTACTCAGACTATCCCGTGTTTACATTTCCGATATTATTGGTAAACGTGCGGATTTACGCATTTCGGATCGAGTTTTCGGTCATGCGCTGAGAATTAAAAATAGCGAACGCTCTAAATCGACAGGGACCTTTATTTCACAAATTCGTGAACTAGAAGGTGTACGTGAGTTGGTGACCTCAACAACGATGGGGGCAATTGCAGATCTACCATTCTTCTTCTTATTCCTCGTAATTTTTGCAGTGATTGGTGGCAACTTATTCTGGGTCATGCTGTTGGTGGTTCCTTTAATGATCTTACCTGCGATTTTGGCTCAAAAGAAATTGGCACAGTTGGCACAAGAAGGGATGCGTGAATCTTCGATTCGTAATGCGATTTTGGTCGAAGCTGTACAAGGGATTGAAGATATTAAGTTATTACGCGCTGAGTCTCGGTTCCAAAACCAATGGAACCATATGAATGAAGTGTCGGCTGATATCAGTATGCAGCAGCGGAAAATTGTGGGCATCCTTACGGCTTGGACACAAAAAATTCAAGGTTTAACTTATGCAGCAGTGATTCTAGTAGGCTGTTTTGCGGTGATGAAAGGTGATATGACGACGGGTGCTTTGGTTGCTTGTTCGATTTTATCTTCTCGTATGTTGGCGCCGATTTCACAAATCACAGGTATTTTAGGTCGTTTACAGCAGGCAAAAGTAGCGAAAAAAGGCCTTGATGAATTGATGAAGAAACCGGTTGATCAGGCCGATCAAGCACATCTGGTCCATAAAGAAGTATTACATGGTGACTACGAACTGAAAAATGTTGCATTTCAATATACGGAAGATGATCCACGACCAAGCCTTGCGATTCCTCACCTTAAAATTCGTGCAGGTGAGCGCATTGCGATCTTGGGACGGAATGGTGCAGGTAAATCAACACTCCTACAAATTTTGTCTGCGATGCAATTTCCGAATGCAGGTTCGGTGCATTTAGATGATTTAGATATTAGTTTGATTGACCCTGCTGATGTCCGTCGTGATATGGGATTGCTCAATCAAAATTCACATTTATTTTATGGCACCATTCGTGAAAACTTGACCCTTGGCGCACCTTTAGCACGTGATGAAGATATTTTGAAAGCCTTGAAAGTCACTGGAGCACTGAGCTTTGTACATGAGAAAAAAGAAGGTTTAGACCATTTAGTTTTAGAAGGGGGCGTTGGTTTTTCTGGAGGGCAACGACAAGCTTTATTGCTAGCACGCTTATTGATTCGTCAACCGAATATCTTGTTGTTAGATGAACCAACAGCTGCGATTGATGATGTGGCTGAGAAACAATTGATTGATCATTTGAGAACTTGGTTAGGTTATCGAACTTTAGTTGTTGCGACGCATCGACGTGCTGTTTTGGAATTGGTTGACCGAATTATTGTCATGAATGAAGGCAAGATTGTCATGGATGGACCAGTGGAACAAGTCTTACAACAATCATCAATAAAACAAAAAATAGTTTAATTAGAGGAAAATTTATGAGTGAACAACAACAAAACAGCAGCCGTCCAATGAATGTAACTTATAAGGAACCTAAGTTACCTCGTTCGACGCTCGTTGTTTGGATGATTGGGATTGGCTTATTTTCACTCTTAATCTGGGCGTGGTTATTTAATCTAGAAGAAGTTTCGACAGGTACGGGCAAAGTCATTCCATCTTCAAAAGAACAAATTATTCAATCGCTTGAAGGTGGAATTCTAACCAAGCTTGATGTAAATGAAGGGGATGTGGTTGAGAAAGGGCAAGTCCTTGCACAGCTTGATCCTACGCGTCTTGCATCAAATGTTGGGGAATCGAAATCTTTACTGATTTCTGCGCAGGCAACCGCAGCGCGTTTACGTGCTGAAGTGAATGGTACGCCTTTAAGTTTCCCTGAGGAAGTTCAGAAAAATCCTAAACTTGTACAGGAAGAGACGGCACTATATTTGTCTCGCCGTGCCAATTTAGACCAGTCAATAGAAGGTTATGAACAGGCTTCTAAACTGGTACGTCAAGAACTTGCGATGACTGAGCCATTGGTTGCGAAAGGTGCAGCCAGCGAGGTTGAGGTATTACGGTTAAAGCGTGAAGCCAATGATTTAAACAATAAAATCAATGACACACGAAATCAATATTATGTAAAAGCCCGAGAAGAATTGTCTAAGGCCAATACTGATATTCAAACTCAGCAACAAGTGGTGAATGGTCGAAATGACAGCTTGGCACGTGCCGTGTTTAAAGCACCAGTACGTGGTGTAGTTAAAGAAATTGACGTGACCACATTGGGAGGTGTCATTCCTCAAAATGGCAAGCTCATGACGATTGTACCTTTGGAAGATAAGTTGCTGATTGAAGCGCGTATTTCACCGCGAGATATTGCATTTATCCATCCAGGGCAAGAAGCTTTAGTTAAAATTACAGCTTATGATTATTCTATTTATGGTGGCCTAAACGGGAAGGTTACGGTGATTTCACCAGATACCATTCGTGATGAGGTGAAGCAGGATCAATTCTATTATCGTGTATATATCCGTACCGATTCAGACCGTTTATACAACAAAGCAGGGAAAACTTTTAGCATTACCCCAGGTATGGTGGCAACCGTTGATATTCGTACGGGGCAAAAAACTATTATGGATTACTTGTTGAAACCGTTTAATAAAGCCAAAGAAGCTTTACGCGAACGCTAATTTCTATGGATCAAAAACCTCGCTCAATGCGAGGTTTTTTTGCGCTCGACAAAGATGAATTTTGGAAAGAAGGCATCTCAAATAACAAGATTACACCATTCAAATATTGATCAGTTCTGATAAAGTAAATTGAATTACTAGAAAAGTCACGTAATTAGAACGGAATTGAAAAGATAAAAAGGGATGGTTATGCAAAATAATTTGATTATTTATGAACTTAAAGCTGTATTGAAACCCTATCAGATTCTCACCACAGCAATCGCAAAGGTACCTTATTTAAAAGGGTTTAGGGTTGGAAAGGGTGAAGCCTTAGCAGTGATTATTCCTGACAGCTTATTAGAGCTTTGGAAAATATTGGAGTGTTGTGTCAAACATGATGTGATCATGATTCTACAGGCCGCGAATACGGGTGTCACAGGTGGTTCAACTCCAGATTCTAATCATTATGACCGTGATGTTTTAGTTATTAGTACACGAAAATTAAAGGGCTTACAGTTATTAGAGCAAGCCACTCAAGTGATTGCGTTCCCTGGAACCACATTAACCGAATTGGAAAATGCGCTCAAACCTTATCAGCGTGAACCGCATTCAGTGATTGGTTCTTCATGTATTGGTGCGTCCGTGATCGGTGGCGTCTGTAATAATTCAGGTGGTTCTTTAATTCATCGTGGGCCGACTTATACTGAAAAATCTTTATTCGCCCAGATTGATGACATGGGCAAGCTCACTCTAGTCAATCATCTAGGCATTGATTTAGGTGAAACGCCTGAGGAAATTTTTGGCAATTTAGAACAGCAAAAGTATGTTACGGGCCAAGCGGCTACATGGTCAGGACGAATCTGGGCAGACAATTATGCGGATAGTTTGCGTGATACCATCTCTCCAACACCAACCCGATTTAATGGCAATCCTGAATATTTACACGAGAGTGCAGGCTGCTCGGGTAAATTAGCAGTTTTTGCTGTTCGATTACCGACGTTTGAAGCCGCGATGCAAACCAGCACCTATTTCATCGGAAGTCATGATGCGTCAGAACTGATTCAGCTACGTAAATATTTATTGCAACATTTGTCTGTACTTCCCAGCCAAGCTGAATATATGCATCGACAGAGCTTCGAACATACACAACGCTATGCCAAGCATATGTACAAGGCGATTGAGATCTGGGGAGCTGAAAAAATTCCGATGCTCTTGTCGTTGAAATCACGAGTAGATGCGCTTTTTAAACGCGTGCCGATACTGCCAAGCAATATGACAGATCGTTTGATTCAGTTGTTTAATCGTCTCACACCAACATGGGTTGAGCCGAGGTTACAGGCATTTCAGCAAAAATATCAGCATCTACTGATGCTGAAAATCGATATGCAGCAAAATGATGAGTTAAAGCATTTATTCATGGATTTTTTTCAGGGGCAAACAGAGCAATTTTTTCAATGTAATGAAAAAGAAGAGAAAAATGTTTTTTTGATCCGTTTTGCTGTTGGCGGCTGTATGGTTTATTACTGTGATCGTGCAGCAATTGATCCCAATGAACGCTTGGTCTCGTTTGATGTCGCCTTTAGACGCAATGATCAGCAATGGTTGATCGAGCTGCCTGAGCATCTTCAGCAACAGGTGATTATGGAAATTAGTGCAGGTCACTTTTTTTGCTTTGTCTTGCATCAAGACTATCTGCTCAAAGAAGGTGTGAATGCTCAGCAGTTTAAGGATGAAGTACTGAGCTATTTGCAGCAACGCGGTGCCAAATATCCCGCTGAACATAATATCGGTCATCTTTATCAAGCATCTTCTGAATATGCTACGCATTTAAAACAATTGGATCCAACCAATAGTTTTAATCCAGGGATAGGCAAAACCAGTAAATATAAGTATTGGCGTTAAGGCTTAACACAATCAGGCTGTTTTTAAAGCTGAGTGATATCTCGGATCAGCCTTCATCTCGTTATTTGCTGACCACCTCTTACAATGTGAGGTTTTTTATTTAGGTGGTAAAAAGCTATAATCTTGTTTTAAATTTTATATTTATGTTTTATGCCATTCACCATTGCCAGTTCAGTCACTTTTGAAGAAGACATTAAGAAAAGTCGTTTCCAAGCGATTGCGGCAGTTGTTGAAAATGAACAGCAAGTGAAGACCTTTTTAGAAGAAAGCAAAGATTTATCCACGACCCATCAATGTTGGGCATGGAAGATAGGTCATCATGTTCGTTTTAATGATGATGGTGAACCTTCGGGAACAGCAGGACGCCCCATACTCGCTACCATCGAAGGCAATGATCTGACCAATATCATTGTGCTGGTGAATCGTTGGTATGGCGGTATTAAATTGGGTACTGGGGGTTTAGTACGTGCGTATGGCGGATGTGCAGGACAATGTTTGCTTCTCGCTGAGAAAATTGAGCTGATTGAAAAAAAACAAATCCGCTTCAGCTGTTGGTTTAATGAATGGGCCATTATTCAATATGAATTAATGCAACAACAGATTGAGTACCAAGAAAATTATACTGAAACAGGTGTTGTTGTTGATGCACGTGTTCAAGTCCATCAGATTGAGCCGTTAAAACTCAAACTTCAAGATGTCACGAGAGGCCGTGAGCAATTGCGCTTGGTTGATGAAGAGCAAGATAAAAATGAGTGATCCTTTATTAAAATACCGAGAGCAACATAAGCAACGCTTGAACTATATGCCTTGGCTGTATTGGTCTTTGAAACCGAAACATCGGGAATGGGCTGAAGCATGGCAGACGGAATATCAGGCTTATTTGATGGAAATGGAAACTGTCGAAATTGGTCAGAACTGCTTTATTTCACCTTTGGCTCATATTTTTGCAGAGCGTGGTCGCAAAATCAGTATTGGAGAAAATACTTTTATCGCCGCAGATTGTACCTTGCATGGTCCTTTAGAGATTGGCAATGAAGTGGCGATTAATCATCATTGCATTTTAGATGGGGGACGTACAGGGATTAAGTTACATGATCAGGTTCGGATAGCAGCCTATAGCCATTTGTATGCGTTTGATCATGGGATGGAAATGGATCGTCCAATCTATCAACAAGCCGTGACTTCCAAAGGCATTGAGATTGGCCGTGATGTTTGGCTTGGGGCACATGTGGGTATTAAGGATGGAATCAAGATTGGCGATCATGCCGTGGTGGGTATGAACAGTATGGTGACCAAGAATGTTGAGGATTATGCGATTGTTGCAGGGAATCCTGCAAAATTAATTCGTTATCGAACTGAATAAAAAAGCGTATGAGATTCGATACATAAATTTAACCTACCATGCTTTCATCTATGTTAAGTTAAAAACAAGTAGAAGACCTAAGGTATATACCTAGAGAGAGGCGAAAATGAACCGTGTAATTGCATGTATTGATTCTTCACCCTGTATTGATGCTGTTGCAGAAGCTGCAGTGTGGGTTGCGAAACAAACGCAAAGAGAGTTGGTACTGTTGCAAATCTTGGACTATTACCCAGCTAGCTACCATTTAGGTGAAATCAGTGGCGTGATTGGCTTTGAAAGTAATGCCATGCTACTCAAAGAACTTGCGGAGTTGGAACAAAAACAAAGTGAGTTGGCACTCGATTATAGTAATAATTTACTTAAACACATTTCCGAACTGATCGAAAAACAATACGGCTTGACCAGTACTAAGATTCAGGAAAAAGGTGATTTCCTTGAACAAAGTTTTAATATCCTCAATGAAAATGACGTTGTCATCATGGGACGGGTAGGTGAACGTGCTGCCGAGAAGAACAAGCCGATTGGAAGTAATGTTGAAAACTTTATTCGTGGTGCAAATTGTACGGTGATTACCGTCGGGGAACATTTCCAGCCACCGAAACGCTTTATCTTTGCGTATGAATATTCACCAACCTGCCAGAAAATGCTGCAACGTATCGCGCAAAGTGATCTGTTGAAAAAACTGCAATGTCACTTACTGTATGTCGGTGATCATCCTGAGATGCTGACTGAGCCTGAAAAGTATTTGACGGATGCCGGATTAGAAGTCGTTTCAGTGTATCGTTATGGTGATGTGGCCCAAAATATCCTTGAATATCAAAGAGAACATGATATTCAATTGATTGTATTGGGTGCATTTAGCCACAGTAAAATTCATCAATTCTTCTTGGGTAGTATCACTACAACTATTTTCCGGAATGCCAATGTTCCACTATTAGTTGCTAAGTGATTCATTTTATTCCATATAGTTATCCGCAATTCCTGTGGATAACTGTATGGAAAAGCACTGGAGATAAATATAATTTGTTGATATTGCACAACTAAATTAAATAGGTTGTTTTTTAATCTCTATTTTACGATCGCAATGGCAAAACCATCATGACCTTTTGAGCCTACGGTTTGCAAAGCTGTGCAAGAAAGTAGTTGAGGATGATCTTTTAACGCCGTGAATGCTTCACGAATCCCTTCAATACTTGGTTTCTTGTTATTTTTATCCAAAATATCTCCTGCACGAATCACATTATCTAGTACGATAATGGTCCCTGAATGAGCAAGTTTTAAGCTTAATTCAAAATACTCACGGTAACTTTGTTTATCCGCATCAATGAAAATCAAATCAAAGGGCTCACTGCCTTCTGCGATCAACTGGTTCATGATATCTGCACCACGACCTTTTTTGAGCTCGATTGTGGTTGGCATATTTGCAAAATCAATATTTTCCTGTGCAATGATGACATGAGTATCACGGCCTTCAACGGTGAGTAGATAACCATCTTCAGGAAGGGCCTTGGCCAGCCAAATGGTACTGTAAGCTCCAAAAGTACCGAGTTCCAATACACGTTTGCATTGATTCATCTGAATCAACATTTGCAAAAACATGCCTTGATTTGGTGCAACAGCCAAATGATTAGAAAAGCCCTGAGTATCAGTATTGTCTAATGCATGTTGAAGTCTTGGGTCTGTGGGAATTAAATGTGAATTGATATAGTCATCAATCTCGGTCCACATCTGTTGCATAATCAAGTTTACCTATGAATCTGTTAGCTGCATTTTAAACATTTATACTCAGAGTGCAATTTGATTGGCACATGAAACATCATCATGAAACAAAAAAGAGATCATTTAGATCTCTTTTTATTGTGATATCTGATTTAGAAATTACACATTGAGCTGTTTCGAGTAAGGTCTGGCCCCCAAGTACGATAACCTTGGGTATCAATATGGATTTGACCTGAACTATATAAGCCAATGCCTAAGTCTAGACTTTGACCATGCTGAGCCCAGAATTGGCAGAGCTTGAATTTAGTTTGCTCAATAAAAGCATAATCTTGTGGCTGTGGGTATTCTGGCCCAATACGGAAATCGATTGCTGAGTTGAATAAATGTTTTGAAGAACCTGCACCGCCAGCACACTGGTTCAATGGCAAATCACGATAGACAGAAGTGACTTCAAAATCCGTTAAGACTTTTGCTGCGACCAAATATTTAAAGGCACGTAAGGTTGGAAGGGCATTGCCCCATAACTCACGGTTCGGCACCATATATTCTGAACGACCACATTTTTGCCAGTCTCGTGCAGTACGGAGTAACTCAAAACTTGGAACAATATGGGCAACATTATTACGGTTTAGGAATTGCTCGTATTCACGGACACGTGCGTAGTTATCGCCTTGATTGAGCCATTGGCGGTAAGAGGCTGGTTCGACTTTATTGGGAATCGGGCGCGTAAAAGTGACTTGTTCTTGTGGGATATAAATTCTTTTACCTTGGTTTTGATTTACTTTTGTTGTGGAGCTGGTACAACCCACCATCATCACAGGGATGATAAATAATGATAATAGACCCTGTAATTTATTTCGCATCATAAAAAGGCAGTTCAAATCTGTAGGCGTACTATTTTAATGCAAAAGAACGCATGAATAATGATGTAATTGCAAAGAAATGTGTGATTCAGGTATAAAAAAGGCCAGTATTACTGGCCTTTTCACTTATTTTTCTAAATATTGTAGTTTGTCTGGTTTGCCATTCCAATCTTCACGGTCAGCCGGTTGTTCACCAATTTGCGTGATGTTATTGCCTGCCCATTTTTCTGACAATTCAGCATTGAGCTCAATAAAGACTTCTTGGCCTTCTGGTAACTCATCTTCAGAGAAGATTGCATTTGCAGGACATTCAGGCTCACACAGCGCACAATCAATACATTCATCTGGATTGATCACAAGGAAGTTAGGACCTTCGTAGAAGCAGTCAACAGGACAAACTTCAACACAATCTTGATATTTACATTTAATACAATTTTCAGTGACAACGAAGGTCATGGCGGCAGCTACCTAAAAAATATGGTTTTCATTTTCAATGGTGTATTTTAGGCAAAAAAGACCGACATAAACAATTCCTTTTATTGATATTTATTATTCGTATCAATGAAATGGACTTATTTATATGACTTTTGTTGATAATAACTCTCAAAAACAGACTTAATGACTCGATTTGTGTCGCTTTTTTAACCCGCCACCATCTTGCTTATTGACCGTTGCCCAAGCAATCCGTTCGGCTTCTTCTTGAGAGTGACCTTGCTCTAATTCACTTTCCTCAATATGTTTTGCTTGTCTTTTCTGTTTTGCTGTATAAGCAGATTTATCGCCACGTGACATGATTATTTCCTCTATATATGGTTTTAATACAGGATTAGCATGCTCGGTGGGGGCAGTTGGTGAGTAATTGTTCATTTTAAGACTGGCTATGTAAATAAGCTCTATCACGAATGATAGAGCTTATTGAAGGATATCAGCTTTCAAGCGTTTGACTTGTCTTGAATAAAGCCTTTAATTGATAGAGTTGCTCTAGGGCTTGACGTGGTGTCAGGTCATCTACATCAATATTTTGTAACAACTCTAATGCTGGAGATTTTGCTTCAACCTCAATCACTTGTGTTTCGATCTCATGCTCAACAGCACTAAACAAATCATTTTGCACGCTACTTTGCAAATGTTGATGCTGTTGCTTTTCCAGAATCTTCAGACGTTTTTGCGCTTCTTTAATCACATTGGCTGGAATACCTGCTAACTTCGCCACTTGTAAGCCATGACTTTGACTCGCGGGACCATGTTGAACTTTATGTAGCAAAATTAGATTGCCATTCAGTTCTTGCGCGGTGACATGACAGTTATCAATACCTGCTTCGCTACCCAGTTCTGTCAATTCAAAATAATGTGTTGCAAATAGACACAGACATTTTACGCGTTTGGTTAAATCAACCACACAAGCCCAAGCCAAAGAAAGACCATCATAAGTACTGGTGCCACGACCAACTTCATCCATCAACACCAAAGACTGACTGGTCGCATGATGTAAAATTTGTGAAGTTTCAGTCATCTCGACCATAAAGGTTGATTTACCAGTCGATAAATCATCGGCAGAACCGATTCGCGTAAAGATACGGTCAATCGAACCCAGTTTTGCCGATTTAGCAGGTACGAAACTCCCGCAATAGGCAAGTAGGCTAATCAACGCGGTTTGACGCATAAAGGTCGATTTACCACCCATGTTTGGCCCTGTGATGATCGCCATACGATGCTGAGTATCTAAAAAGGTATCATTCGGTGTAAATGGAGCTTTGTTTAAAGCTTCAACCACAGGGTGGCGACCTGCCTGAATTTTGATACTGGTTTCAGGGGTATACTCAGGTCTAGCCCAATTGTTCAGACGAGCTTGATGTGCGAAGTTGGCGAGCACATCAATATATGCAATCGCAGCACTCATCATTTGCAAATGTGCGATGTTTTGACGTAATTCATCTAACAACGATTCAAACAGCAGCTTTTCACGGGCGAGGGCACGGGATTCACTGGAAAGAACTTTATCTTCAAAACCTTTGAGTTCTGGCGTGATATATCGCTCAGCATTTTTGAGGGTTTGACGACGAATATAGTCGGCCGGTGCTTGTTCTGCCTGCGCACGAGTGAGTTCGATATAATAACCACTGACACGGTTATAGCCGATTTTCAGGGTATTGATACCAGTACGTTCACGCTCTTTTATTTCTAAATCTATTAAGAACTGTCCTGCATGATCACGGATTTTCCGTAGCTCATCCAGTTCATCATCATAACCTTCTGCAATTACATTGCCATCACGTAATAATACAGGTGGACTCTCAACAATTGCTGCCATCAAATGCTGGTGCAGGCTTTTAAAGTCACCCAGTTCTTCATCTAATTGGGTTAACAGCTTGGATTGCTGTGTTTTTAAAACAGGCTCAAGTGCATGACGCAAGAATGGAATCTGTGCGCAGGCTTGACGCAGTTGGACCAAATCACGTGGCCGCGCACTGCCTAAAGCAACCCGACTCAGCACACGTTCAATATCACCAATTTCTTTGAGCACTAGGCGTAATGGTGACTCATGATAGCCTTTTAATAATTGCTCAGTTGCATCGAGACGCGCATCTAAAACAGCAGTATCACGAATTGGCTGCATTAAGGTACGGCTCAGTAAGCGTCCGCCCATTGCTGTTTGGCAATCATTAATCAATTGGAATAATGAGGTGCCATGATCAAACAAGGGTTCAATAATCTCTAAATTGCGACGTGTGATTGGATCCAGTGCAATAAAATCGGTACTTTGTTCAATCTGAATGGAACGAATATGGGGTAATGCTGTTTTTTGGGTTTCTTTGGCATAGTGAATCAACGCTGCCGCCGCTGCTTTGGCGAGCGGGACAGGGTCTAATCCAAATCCTGATAAGGTTGATACAGCAAATTGATCGCATAAAGTTTTTTGCGCATTGTTTAAATTAAAATCAACATTTGGACGCTTGGTAATTGGACAATCTAAATTTTTCTTAATTTGTTCAATAATATTCTTATCGATAAGATCTTCGTCAATCAGGATTTCGCTTGGCATTAAACGTGCCAACTCAATAGCAAGTTGTTCTGGTTTATAGTCTTGTTGTTGAACTTTAAAAATACCTGCACTCAAGTCGAGTAAAGCAAAACCAATTTGATTTTGTTGAATGCACAATGCAACCAGATTTGATGATTGATAGCTGCCGAGTAGCGCATCATCGGTTAATGTTCCTGGCGTTAGGATACGGACAACTTTACGCTCAACGGGGCCTTTGCCTGTGACTTCACCCACTTGCTCACAGATCGCAACAGTACGTCCAGCTTTGACTAAACGCGCGAGATATCCTTCAGCTGCGTGATAAGGTACACCAGCCATTGGAATTGGTTGGCCGCTGGCTTTGCCACGATGCGTGAGGGTAATACCTAAAAGTTTGGCTGCTAAGTGAGCATCTTCAAAGAAAAGTTCATAAAAATCGCCCATACGATAGAACAGTAATGCATGTTGATAGTCTGTTTTGACTTTGAGATATTGCTGCATCATCGGCGTATGAGATGAAAGATCAGCCATGATTTCAGCGCTATTCATGTATGTTAAATCCTTAAATTTAAATAATAAATAAGTTTAATTCTAAAGTTCAGCTGCCTCACTAACGCGAACAGCCAATGCATAACTTCGACTTGAATGAAGAAAGAAGTATACCTTTCTGTGAGTTTCTTTTCTGTCAAAATTGAGTCAACAGTGTATGAGAAATTGAATGATTTACTCAGTATGATCATCTTAACAAATTGAGTAAGATTCACAAAAAGGAATCCATGACGTGTGAAGAAATAAGCAACAAAAAGAAAGTTGCTCAGTTAGCTTTTATAATAGAAAAGTTTTAGCGGATGAAAAATGGCTATGGATAGCCAGTGATGTAACACATGAATATGAAGCTCTTGAGGTAGAGGAGTTCCAAACAGGACATATTCATTAATGTAAAAAGTTGCATTTTATTTTTTAATATTCTAGAAGATTGGAGGTGCTTAGTTGATCTAACCACTTCCAATCACATATTTTTAAAAGAGCGAATATTAGAAATACTTCAGCAGAGTGATATGTTTATTTCTATGTTTAAACTCAGAAAATTTAACAATAACAGGATACAGTAATACACTGAGGACGATAGCAATCGCCCAAAGCGTTGAAACGCTTTCAACACCGTAATATTCGCCGTAATTTTTACCAAAAATATTGACAGCTATAAGGTATAAAACTTTCAACACATATAAGTGGACGATATAAAAAAACATCGGCACAGAACCAAATACAATTAAAGGTTTAACCCAATGCTTACTTTCAACTTTTTGCAACAGAACTAATAGAATCAGTCCAACACCTACATTGAAAAGCGTGAATAGAAGTGAGGGTGGGTATTTAGTAAGATTCATAAAACTCATTGCTGTTTCGGTAAATGAAGGCATCACAATCCAAGCTTGATCGCCATAAAAATTCAAATACCGTAAAAAAGCAAAGGTTGCGATACTCGCTAGCCCAAAGCTGAGTAAGATCTGGTTCTTCTGACGCATTGTTTTGGATTGATGAAATACTGTAGTACCAATGCAGTATCCTAATGTAATGATACCGATCCAGGGCAAAACAGGATAAGAAGTCCTAAAACGAATGACATCTCCAAATACAATCCAGCCTCTTTCATGGAGAATTAACCACAAGTTATGCAGAATTGGAACATTTTCAAATGAAAGATGATCGAGTAAGTTGTGCCCAAAAATGATCAGCAAGCTAATGAACCAAAGCAATTTTTTTGGTAACCCGATGAGAGCTGCTAGGGCAAGCATGCTAATACCAATTGCCCAGATGACTTGTAAATAAACAACGTCAGGTGGGAAGGTTCCAGTCCATGCAAAATTAATGACAATTAGCTCGAGGAAAATTAAGAATAATCCCCGCTTTAAAAGAAACTCTCTTGTCATCGCTAGATTATTCTTTGCTTGATAAAGATAAGCGGATAGCCCCGTTAAAAGTAGAAAAACAGGTGCACATAAGTGTGCCAATATTCGACTTAAGAAAAGAGATTCTTCAGTACCTGGGACAAGCATTGGATCAGGAACTTGGTGGTGAAGGTAAAAAGTTTCTCTTACATGATCGACCATCATGATTAAGATCACCAAACCTCTAAGAGCATCAATTGCTTGTAAGCGTTGAGAAGATATAGACATAAATTAAGTAAGAAATTAATGATATGTTATAATGTATCATATTTATGGTTTGAGATAGTTTAACAAACAATAATTAGTTACGAGGGAGAAGAGGAGGTCGATATAGTTGAGGCGTTTTATATGGATGAGTTATAGCAAAAGTCATAGACTCATGTTTACGAGATTCCAAAGTGCTTATAGCTGCTAACTTGGACTTTGAATTTTTTGTTTAACGTTGAGTAAGACCTAGCAATAAAAATAAGAATGTTAAACCCTATGGTTAGGTTCACTAGCATAAAAATTTACGCAAATTTTACGCGGCCAATTTTTTAAGTTTATTAAAATACACTATGCAATCGTTCTTGTGGGTAGGTTAATGGGTTTCTTTAATACGTCTGATCAAAGTAATCATTTTCATAACATGCTGCTTAATAAAAAAGACATATTGAATGGTTATAGCGTAGAAATGCTGGCTGAAAAGTACGTAGATGCACCAAAAGAAATACAGCAGATTATTGTGCAGATTCTTAAGGAGAGAGGGTATTCTTCACAAGAAATAGAGCATATGCTTAAACAAGCGAATGAAAAAAGTTTTGTCCTATAAACGCTAAAGAAAACTAAATATGCAGAGTACTACAAAAAAAGCAGCATTGCCTGCCACAGCTTTGGCAGCCCTCGGGGTAGTGTTTGGAGATATTGGAACAAGCCCTCTATATGCATTAAAAGAATCCTTCCATGCCGCCCATGGTTTAGGCATTCAACCTGGGAATGTCTTAGGTATTTTGTCTATTATTTTTTGGTGTTTAATGCTGATTATAAGTATTAAATACATCGCTATCGTTATGCGTGCTGATAATAATGGCGAAGGCGGGATCATGGCATTATTAGCATTGAACCTACGTAAAGCGAAATTATCAGATACAAAAAAGATCTATCTCATCGCGATTGGTTTTATCGGGGCATCTTTATTTTTTGGAGATGGGATCATCACTCCAGCAATCTCCGTTCTTTCTGCGGTTGAAGGCTTATCCATTGCGACCAATGTACTTGACCCCTTTATTGTGCCGATCGCGATTGTGATCGTAACCACGCTATTCATCATGCAAAAACATGGTACAGCCTTTGTGGGTAAGTTCTTTGGACCCATCACCTTAGTTTGGTTTTTGTCACTTGGAATTTTAGGTATTGCCAGTGTAATACAGACTCCTGTTGTCCTAGGCATGGTCAGTCCACATTGGGCAATACAGTTTATTTTGACTCATCCTGTACAGTCTTTCTTTATTATGGGCGCAGTGGTATTAACGGTCACTGGTGGAGAAGCACTCTATGCGGATATGGGACACTTTGGTCCACGTCCAATTCGTTTTGGATGGTTCAGTGTCGTGTTGCCTTGCTTGGTTTTAAACTATGCAGGCCAAGGTGCATTATTACTGCGTAACCCGACAGCGATTGAAAACCCATTCTATTTATTGGTGCCAAGTTGGGCGTTATACCCGATGATTATCTTGGCGACGATGGCGGCGGTGATTGCTTCACAAGCGGTTATTTCTGGGGTGTTCTCATTGGCACGCCAAGCCATTCAATTGGGTTATTTACCACGATTAGGGATTAAGCATACTTCTGATTCCGAAGAAGGGCAGATTTATGTGCCTTTTTTAAACTGGTTATTGTTGATTGCGATTCTAATTCTGATTTTAATTTTTCAAACCAGCTCAAACCTTGCCAGTGCTTATGGTCTAGCTGTGACATTGACCATGCTGTGCGATACGATTTTGGTCGCTGTCTTTATTTACTATGCTTGGAAATGGAGCTTACCAAAGGTATTTCTCCTTATTATTCCATTCTTCATTCTCGAGTCAGTTTTAGTTGCTGCCGCATCTTTAAAAATATTCGCAGGCGGTTGGGTGCCATTATTAATTGGTGCTGTTGCAATGATCATTCTAATGACTTGGAAGCGAGGTCGTGAACTTACTTTTGCCAAGCTTGAACATGACACCTTATCGCTCGATTTATTTTTAAGAAGTATTGGTGATAATGTGCATCGAGTACCCGGTGATGCAGTATTCCTCACAGGTACGCCGAATGTGGTCCCACATGCTATGTTGCACAATATTAAGCATAATAAAGTGCTACATGAGCGTAATATTCTGGTGACTGTGGTGATTGAAGATGTTCCTTTCGTTCCACAAGAGGAACGCATCGGTGTTGAAACTTTAGATAATCATTTTTATCGGATCAAAATTTTCTATGGCTTTAAAGACGAGCCGAATGTACCACGAGCATTGGCTCAAGCTTATGAGAAGCTAGAGTTTGAATATGATTTGATGCAGATTAGTTTCTTTATCTCGCGTGAACGTATCATGCATAGCGTGGGGGATGGGATGGCGCCTTGGCGAGAGCATCTATTTATTTCAATGCAACGTAATACCAGCCCTGTCAGTGATTTCTATCAAATTCCTACCAATCGAGTGGTGGAGTTGGGTAGTCAGATTGAAATTTAAAAAAATTACATGCTAAGTTTTATCTGAAGTGGTGGTAAAAGCCTCCACTTCATATTTGTTGTAGAAACATTGGATAATAAGTCCTATATCGAGACTGTTTTATTTTTTAATAAATGACCTGAACTGGTTTGTTAAAGACCCATTATTGTTTTTTGGCTGCGTTTAATGTGTAACAAATTATTCAAAAATTAATTAAATTACAAACTTAAAATCTATATATCATATTGATATTTAATTTATTTTTATTATTTTGTTTAGCTTGTATATGATTCTTAAAAAATTAAACTCAATTCTGAAAGATTAGGCATAATCGGAGCAACTATTGTAAAAAAGGTCTATATACATGGATCCCTCGTCGGGTAAAAAATTAAGGTACAATTTCATAACTCCTTGTTTTTGTAAAAGGAGTAAATAATGGAATTTTTATTAGATCCAGGGATTTGGGTAGGTTTGCTTACTCTGATCGTTTTAGAGATTGTTTTAGGAATTGATAATCTCGTCTTTATTGCCATTTTGGCAGACAAACTTCCTCCTTCACAACGTGATAAAGCCAGAGTCATTGGTTTATCTCTCGCATTGATTATGCGCTTGGGCTTGTTGTTCGCCATTTCTTGGTTAGTGACATTAACGAAGCCGCTTATTTTCATCTTTGACTGGTCTTTTTCTGGTCGTGATCTCATTCTTTTATTTGGTGGTTTATTTTTACTGTATAAAGCTGTCAGTGAATTGCATGAGCGGATGGAAGGAAAAGCTGAAGTCAAAATTACCACCAATGTTGTGTATGCAAGCTTTACTGCAGTCGTAGCACAAATCGTGGTGCTGGATGCAGTCTTCTCATTAGACTCGGTGATTACTGCCATTGGCATGGTGGATAATATCTACGTCATGATGGTGGCCATGGTTGTGGCCATGCTGGTGATGCTGCTTGCTTCTAAACCATTAACTGAGTTTGTCAATCGTCATCCAACCGTCATTATTCTCTGCTTAAGCTTCTTACTGTTAATTGGTATTAGTTTGATCGCGGAAGGTTTTGGTTTCCATATTCCTAAAGGTTATATCTATTCGGGTATTGGTGTCGCGATTGTGATTGAAGCGTTCAATCAATTCACGCAGCGAAATAGATCCAAACATGAGTCGAAAATCCCGTTACGTAATCGAACTGCGGATACGATTTTAAAACTGATGGGGGGTAAGACAGAAACCACTGCGACCAATCCGCTGCAACATTTGGAAGCGCAAGATACCTTTGATGATCAAGAACGTTACATGATTGGTGGCGTATTAATGCTGGCAGAACGATCTGTGGCATCAATTATGACACCACGCAGTCAAATTTCTTGGATTAACATTGATGAAACGCCAGAGAAAATACGTGAGCAGGTTTTATCTGTACCCCATAGTTTATTTCCCGTATGTCGAGGGAGCTTAGATAAGGTTCTAAGTGTCGTTCGTGCCAAGGAAATTTTGGATGTACTGGATGATGAAACGCAATTAAAATCTTTGATCAAAGCACAGCGCCCGATTTTTATTTTCGAAAAAATGAAAGTGATTGATGTGATCAATACACTGCGTACATCGAAAGGCTCATTGGTGTTAGTCAATGATGAGTTTGGAAATGTACAGGGTGTAATTTCGCCTTTAGACGTTTTTGAAGCGATTGCTGGTGAATTCCCAGATGCAGATGAACAGCTCGAATTGATTCAAGTGGATGAAAATACTTGGAAAGCTTCAGGTACTTTAGATCTGTACCAATTGGAGTTACAGCTGGGCGTTGATTTAGTCGATGAAGAGACGGGTTATATTACGGTGTCTGGACTTATTCTGGATAAGAGTAATGGTTTAGTGCAGGTTGGCTCAATGCTGGATTATCAAGACTTACAGTTTGAAGTGGTCGAGATGGAGAGCAATCGCATTAAAACCGTCATGATTCGATTAAAGTAAATCATCTTGCTCAAAGCAGGATTCATAACTTGATAAAGTTTTGAACTTTAATGTAAAAAGCTGAGCCAAAGGAGTAGTTTGTAATCGACAAGCTGCTCCTTTTTAAATGCGGAATAAATAAAAAAAGTGAACATCGAAGGCCCTTGAACAGCTATGATTGCTGATAAATCCTGATAATCATAGTCATAAATTGGACGCTTAAAAATGAAGAATATCCTCTTGGCATTTTCTTTTTTGATTCAAATACCGAGCTATAGTCTAGCCAATGATTCAACCGGTTATGTCGGCACGGGTGGGGTGGCATATCTTAAAAATGCGCATATTGCGATGCAAAGCGAAGACTTATTTATTAGCAAAAAACTGATTAAGGTTGATTATCTGTATAAGAATTTAAGTTCTAAAGATGTCACTGAAACCATTTTATTTCCATTACCCCGCATTGATAACTTCTTTGAGGCAGATTTTGCCCATACGGAACAGCTTTTAAACAGTTTTAAGATCATCGTCGACGGTAAAAATATAAAACCCGAAATGCATGTCCGCACCTTTATCCAGAAAGATGAAAAGTCTCCGCTGATTGATGCAACAGATGTATTTAAACAATGTGGTTTTACTGAAACAGAAATGCTCAATCCTTGGGTTCGTAACAATGATAACTCTGCCTATTATGTAAATAAAGTAAGGCAATGTAAGCAGCCCAAAATGCAGAAAATCTTGGCGGATTTTAAACAAGATGACGAGATTCCTTGGTCAGCTCAAGTCGTTTACAGTTGGAAGCAAACCTTTAAGGCCAATGGCCTAACCAAAATTCAGCATCAATACCGACCTTTGGTGGGTGGCTCTGTTGCGTTATATCCTGATGAATACAATCAGAACTTTTGTATGGATACTCAATTTAAACAGGGCTTAAAAAAAGCCAGAGCTGAAAATTCGCCTTTTAATGCCTTGAGCTATATTTTGACCACAGGTGCTAATTGGGCTAAACCGATTGAGAACTTTAAGTTGACCATTGAGCGTGATAAAAATGAGCTGGTTTCATTTTGTTGGAATGGCAAAGTCGAAAAAATTAGTCCAACACAATTTCAAATGACCAAGCGCAACTTTGTGCCCAAACAGGATCTAGACATCATCTTTGTAAGAGTGAAATAAACAACTCTGAAAATAAGCCTCAAGAAAATTCAATAAATAGATAGCTTAATCAGGCTTTTCCCTTTCATACTATATGCGTTGAGAGGGACGTGTAACTCAGGATTGAACGTGAATTTAAAGAATCTGGAAGCATTTTATTGGGTTGTGACGCTAAATAGTTTTAACAAGGCTGCGGCTAAATTACAAACCACCCAGCCTGCGGTATCGCAAAAAATCACTGCTCTTGAAAATGACTTAGGATTTAAGGTCTTAGATCGAAGCTTTCGTCAGCTCAAACCGACGCATAAGGGCATGACTTTATTCAAATATGCCGAAAAGTTAATGCGCTTGGAAACTGAACTCATCGCGGAATTAACGGACAATCAGCATTTGACGGGTACAATTCGCTTAGGTGTTTCAGAAACGATTGTTTATACATGGCTAGTGGAATATATCGAAAAGGTGCAACAGGAATTTCCAAAAATTTCGGTCGAAATTGTGGTCGATCTAACACCTAACTTACAGGAAGGAGTCCGCACAGGCGATCTAGATATGGCCTTTTTACTGGGGCCAACACTGGCTTTTGAGTGTATTGAACAGGCACTCTGTGATTTTGAACTCAGCTTCTTGGCTTCGCCTTCATTCAAAGGTGGTGTTGGGCAAATGTCATTTAAAACTTTGATGTCACATACGATTTTAACCTATCCCAAAATTACCTATCCCTATAAAGAGCTCAAGGCAAAAATGAAGGAACAGGGGCTAGATGAGCCGCTTTCCATAACCAGTTATTCCTTAGCCACACTGCTACGTTTGGCTGAGCAAGGTTTGGGGATCGCCGTGGTGCCGACCTTAACCGCTTTAAAAGAAATCACGGATGGCAGATTGGAGATATTAAACACCCCAATCCAGTTAAAGACTTTTCATTTTACTTCGATCTATATTCAAGGCAACGATTCGGCTTTAAAAGAAAAATTAACTGATGTAGCCGTGATGGTGTCCGAAAGTGCAATGCAAAGGCTGAATCAACAAATCAAAAAATAGAGGCTTACTTACTTTTTAGGGTATTTCTCTATTGTAGAAAAGGGTGTTTATTGGATGAGCCATAAAAGCAGCTTATGGAACGTGATAAGTAAAATTTATATTGAAAATTTTAAAAAATAAAAATTAAATAAATTCATGGTTTTAGTTTTAATTATTTCTGTAAAAAGTCGTATTGTTCAGCAGGCTCGCTTATGTTTTTATCTTAAATAGAAGATTTGATTACCCAGCTTTGTGGGAGAACAGGGAATCTTTGTTATTTAAAGGGATTGAAGAAGATCATTTGTAAAAATGGTGTTTCTGGATCAAGTTAAAAATAGCGTTATGAAGCTCAAATGGATGAGGAACGCATTAATATGTCTTTACTGAAATCTTCTTTTCTATCAGATCGTCAATGGGCCATTGTTGCCTCGATCTTTATGATGGCAACCTCGGCAATGGGGCCAGGTTTTTTAACCCAAACGGCTGTATTTACGGTGAAATTAGGTGCTGCATTTGGTTTTGCCATTTTAGTTTCCATTTTGATTGATTATGTGGTGCAGCAAAATATTTGGCGTGTGGTGACCCTGACGCAAATGCGTGCATCTGATATTGCCAATAAGGCTTTACCAGGCAGTGGTTATTTACTTGCTTTTCTGGTCATTTTGGGTGGCTTTTTCTTTAGCATTGGGAATATTGCAGGTGCGGCTTTAGGTCTCAATGCGCTATTTGGTCTGGATACCAAATGGGGAGGGATTCTGAGTGGTGCCTTGGCGATTTTGATTTTCGCTTCAAGAAAAGCAACGCTTGCGATGGATAAAAGCATGATCGTGTTGGGATTGCTGAAAATCATCCTAATCATCATCGTGGCCGTGATTGTGATGCCTCCTGTTGGACAAGCAGTACAACAAACCTTTGCCCCAGATCAGATTGATTTTGCCATTATTACCACGATTGTCGGCGGTACGGTGGGTGGTTATATCTGCTATGCGGGTGCGCACCGCCTACTCGATAAGGGTGCAGTTGGCCCTGAAAATATTGATGAAGTGGCAAAAGCAGCGACCAAGGGCATTGTTGTGGTTGGGATCATGCGCTATGTCTTATTTTTAGCATTCTTGGGTGTGGTGGTCAGTGGTGCAAGCATTGATCTCGCCAGTCATAATGCCAATCCAGCAGCTCAAGCATTCCAATATGCTGCAGGTACATTCGGTTATAAATTATTTGGTTTAATTTTCTGGGCAGCGGGGATCAGTAGCACCATTGGTGCAGCCTATACGTCGGTTTCATTCTTTACTGCGTTTAAAAAGAATTTAACGCCAAAGCAAAGTAATTACACCACCATTACCTTCATTGCATTAGCCTTATTACTCTATGTGTTATTGGGTGCGACACCAGCAGGATTGTTAATTTTCGTGGGTGGTTTTAATGGTTTAGTGCTACCGATCGGACTTACCATTTTTGTCTATGTTGCGGCTTGCCGTAGAGACTTGATGGGCAATTATAATTATCCAAAATGGTTAATTGTTTTAGGTACACTCACTTGTGTATTGACGTGGTGGATGGGCTATATGTCGTTTACAACCGTGTTTAACTATTTGACCAAACTGTAAGCCAGATGACTGTGAATTGATAAAGGAATAATGCCATGTTTGTAGATTTAAATAGTGATTTGGGTGAAAGCTTTGGTTCATGGAAAATGGGTAATGATGATCAGATTTTACCTGTGGTGAGCAGTGCCAATATTGCTTGTGGCTTCCATGCTGGCGACCCGCTGGGCATTTTAAAAACGGTTCGTAAAGCAGTGGAGCTTGGTGTGACCATTGGTGCGCATGTGTCTTATCCTGACCTTGTTGGTTTTGGTCGCCGTAATATGGATTTGTCACGAGACGAACTGATTGCCGATGTGCTTTACCAAATTTCGGCGCTGGATGGTTTGGCAAAAGTGGCAGGCTCAAAAGTACAATATGTTAAACCGCATGGCGCGCTTTATAACACCATTGCCCATGACCAAGCGCAAGCAGCATCTGTGATTGATGCGATTAAAAAGTATAACCCTGAACTGGTTTTAGTGGCTTTGGCTGGTTCAAATTTAGTAGAGCAGGCCTATGCGGCTGGTTTGAAGGTTGTGTCTGAAGCATTTGCAGACCGTGCTTATAACAGTGATGGTTCACTGGTCTCTCGTCGTTTAGAAGGTGCGGTTTTACACGACTCGGCATTTGTGGCGAGCCGTATAGTGTCTATGCTTAAAAATGGTGGGGTTGAGTCAATTGACGGTGTATTCACCCCAATTCAAGCCGATACCATTTGCTTACATGGTGATACTGACGGTGCTTTAGAAATGTCGGCAGCGATTAAAGCCGAACTGCTAAAAAACAATATTGAAATTCGACCATTTGTAAACAAAGCATAAGGATGAGCACAATGTATAAGGATATTAAAGTCGATCCAGCTCAACTTGAAGCTGCGTTAGATGCACGTTTAAAAATCCGCGCAGGATTTGATAAACCGACAGCAGGTATGGCTGCGGGCATGACGCAGGTCAACATGATTTCAGTGCCTAAAGCATGGGCATATGACTTTTTACTTTATGCGCATCGTAACCCACAAAGCTGTCCAGTACTTGAGGTGCTTGAAGAAGGCATTTATGCAACTCAGCTTGCAGCAGATTCAGATATCCGCACTGACTTCCCGCGCTATCGCATTTGGAAAGAGGGCGAAATGGTCGATGAGGTGACTGATGCGAGCGAGATTTATAATGCCCATCCTGATTTGGTGACTTTCTTAATTGGTTGTAGTTTTTCGTTTGAAACGGCTTTGCAAGAAGCGGGGATTGAAGTTCGTCATATTCATGACAATACCAATGTCCCGATGTATCTAAGCAATATTCAGTGCCAACCAGCAGGGCGTATTTCAGGAAATATGGTGGTTTCTATGCGACCCATTCCATCGCATCAAATTAGTGAAGCGGTAAAAATTACTTCACGTATGCCAAGTGTGCATGGTGCACCTGTACATATTGGTCACCCTGAAAGCTTAGGAATTTTGGATGTAAATAAGCCAGACTTTGGTGATGCTTCCCGCATTGAAGCGGGCGAAATTCCTGTGTTTTGGGCATGTGGGGTAACACCGCAAGCAGCTGTCATGAACTCGAAAATTCCTTTTGCGATTAGTCATGCGCCGGGTCACATGTTGATTACCGACATTCCTGACCGTGCTTGGATGGGCTAATTGGAATAAAGAACAATTAAAAGGATAAGCAAATGCGTTTTTTATCGGTAAACGCCGATTGTTTCCTGATTGAGCTTGCGAGCCTCGAAGAAACTTTGGCGTTGTACAATAAATTGCAAAATACGCAATTGAATGGAATTAAAGACTTAGTCCCTGCTGCAAAAACAATTTTGGTTTTTTTTAACGAGATCGAAACCAACTTTAAAACACTAGTTGTTTCAATTCAGAGCCTTAAAGTTGATTCTGGATTTGAGCGTAGTGGCCAAGAAGTGATTGTGCCGATTCGTTACGATGGCGAAGACCTTGCGCAGGTTGCCGAATTACAAGGGCTGTCTGTTGCCGATGTGATTAGAAAACATCATGAAAGCGTGTGGAATGTGGCTTTTATTGGTTTTGCGCCGGGCTTTGCATATATGAGTAGTCCCGACAGACCTTTTACCGATATTCCACGCTTAACAGTTCCACGTAAAAAAATACCGTCAGGATCTTTGGGCTTGGCTGGAAAATACTCTGGTATTTACCCAAAAGACAGTCCGGGTGGTTGGCAACTGATTGGGTCAACATCAGAAAAAATGTGGGATTTAGAGCGTAAAAATCCTGCATTGCTGTTACCGGGTATGACGGTATATTTTGAAGATGTCACGCATCGTCCGACAACTGTGAGTGTACCGCAGCAAATCACGCGTACGGTTGAACCGAAACAATCTGTGCCACTGTTTACGATCACTGCGCCAAGTCTACAAATGCTGATTCAAGATGAAGGACGATTCAACCAGACCAATATTGGGGTTGGAATGGCTGGTGCAATGGACCTAGCTGCCATGCACAGTGCTAATCGTATTGTGGGGAATCCAATCGATACTCCTATCATAGAAGTGTTAAATGGCGGCTTAAAAGCAAAAATGCAGCATGCAGGTGTTATTGCAGTTGCAGGTGCCATCTCAAATATCCGTGTGAAATTTGCCGATGGTCAAATCACGAACTTTGCAAGCTATCAACCGATTGATCTGGATGAAGGTGATGAATTTCAGATTCAGCCACCAACTACAGGCTTAAGAAACTATCTGGCAGCCCGCGGTGGTATAGACGTTGAACCTGTACTCAATAGCGCTTCGTTTGACAGCTTGGCGATATTAGGGCCAGAACCTTTAAAGCTCGGAGATACCATTTATCAAGGACAAGTGAAGGCAGCTAACATTAGTGTAAATGAAGTGGGCAGAAACGATTTACCAAAAGCTGGCGAGTTGATCGAGTTAGATATTGTGATGGGGCCGCGTACAGACTGGTTTGAACAAGACAGTATTGAGCTGCTCTGTCAGCAAGAATGGCTCGTGACCAATGAAAGCAACCGAGTCGGGCTAAGACTTTCAGGTGCGCAGTCTTTAACTCGCAAAATTACCCATGAACTGGAAAGTGAAGGCACATGTATTGGTGCTTTGCAGATACCACCGAGCGGCCAACCCGTTTTATTTATGAATGATCACCCTTTAACGGGCGGATATCCAGTCATTGGCTCTGTTGCTAAACACCATTGGGATTTGGTGGCACAGATTCCAGCAGGTTGCCGCATCAAATTTAAAAAAATTGCCGAATTTACAGATTTTGAGAATGAATGATGAATACAGAAAAATTATTGATTGCGAATCGTGGTGAAATTGCCGTTCGTATTATTCATGCTTGCCGTGACATGGGAATTGCATCGGTCGCGTTATATGCAGATGATGACATTGATAGTCTGCATGTCGAACTTGCAGATGAAGCATGGGGCTTGGCTGGGGCGACTGCCAGTGAAACCTATTTAAATATTGCTGCCATTATCGAGATTGCAAAAAAATCCAAAGCGACCATGGTTCATCCGGGTTATGGCTTTTTATCCGAACGTGCTGAATTTGCCCAAGCCGTGATTGATGCAGGTTTAAAATGGGTGGGGCCATCACCAAGTGCGATTGAGAAATTGGGTGATAAAATTGAAGCGCGTAAAATTGCTGCTTCGGTCGGTGCGCCGTTAGTTCAGGGGACTCAAGACCCACTTAATAATGCAGATGAAGCTTTAGAGTTTGCCAAACAATTTGGCTTACCGATTGCCATTAAAGCTGCGTTTGGTGGTGGTGGCCGTGGTTTAAAAGTTGCGTGGAAACTCGAAGAAGTCAAAGAGCTTTATGAATCCGCAGTACGAGAAGCGAAAGCTGCTTTCGGCCGTGGTGAATGTTTTGTCGAGCAATACCTCGATCAACCTCGTCATGTCGAAGCGCAAGTGATTGCCGATCAACATGGCAATATTGTGGTACTTGGTACACGTGATTGTTCATTGCAACGCCGTAACCAAAAGTTAGTCGAAGAAGCACCAGCACCATTTATTAGCGATGAGACCTACCAACACATCTTAAGCTCGGCAAAAAACATCTGTCAGGCTGCAAACTATGTGGGTGCAGGAACAGTTGAATATTTACTCAGTCGAGATGGCAAGCTGTCATTTTTAGAGGTGAACACCCGTTTGCAGGTTGAGCATCCCGTGACTGAAGAAACAACAAAAGTTGATTTGGTGGTAGAACAAATCCGTGTCGTGCAAGGCCATGAGCTTTCGATTAAAGAGACACCCAAAGTTCAAGGTCATGCCATTGAGTTTCGTATTAATGCCGAAGACCCAGCACGTGGTTTTATTCCTGCATTTGGTGTATTGAGTTTGTTTGAAGCACCATTTGGTCATGGAGTACGCGTCGATACAGGGGTTCGAACTGGCTCATTGGTGTCCAGTCATTTTGACTCGCTGATGGCAAAACTGATCGTGACGGGTCCAACCCGTGAAGTTGCGATTGCGCGTGCCAAACGTGCTTTGCAGCAATTTAAAATTGAAGGTGTGGCATCAGTTCTAGACTTTCACCGTGCGGTTTTAAATGAGCCTGATTTTAGCAATGAGTTTAAAGTACATACGCGTTGGATCGAAAATGACTTTAAACAAGAGTTAAAGCCGACCAAACGTGGTATTCCAAACCATCAACAACCGATGTTGCTCAGCTACATTGAAATTGATGGGAAATTACATCGTTTAGGTTTACCTGCGGGGATGTTTGCACAAGGTTCTGTAACAACGGTAACTCCAGCAGAATCTACCGAACCAGAAATAAGAGCTGAACATTTACTTGCACCCATTAATGGTGTGATGAGCGCTTGGAAAGTTGCACAGGGTGAACAGGTCACAGAAGGACAAGTGATTGCCATTATGGAAGCCATGAAAATGGAGGTACCTGTGTTGGCACATCGCAGTGGCATGATACAAATCGGGGCAGAACAGGGGAGTACTTATCAAGCGGAATCAATTATTGGGGTGATTGAATGATACTTGAAATACCTTTTTATTCCTGAAATTAAAAAGTAAAACGGATAATAAAAGAGGCAGGGATTTGCCTCTTTTATTATTTCTATCGAGTGAAGAGCTATTTAAGTTCGTAGTCAGCTAAAACACCTTCATGGTTATAGTGCAGAACAATATTTTGGGAATGTTGAATTTTTGATAGCTCATCCATGGGAATCAAAAAGCCCTCGGCCAGAATCGAATGTGTCACATTACTGATGGTGGTTTTTTCCGCCTTACGATATCGCAACCAGTTATAGCTTGCCCATAACAGCAGAGAGGTACAACAGACGGCGACCATGATTGCGAGCCAAAAGAAATTATGGAGCTGTACACTCAGCTGCTCTGCAAAAATATAGTTTTTAATCAATTTGCCTTGATATACCCATAAAAATATTGCCAATAAGGGTAAAAACAAGAGGGTCCAGAGTGCCCAACCAATCCCTTGCAGCAAATAATGTGCGCCTTTGTTTTTCACATAGCTGTGTTGCTCAATATATTCAGGGATATCGAGTTGTGATACGTCCTCAATGATATTCAATTGTTGTTTGTTCATTCTGCCTCACCTTTAAAACCACGATCTGGACTAACCCATCTCGCTCTTTTTTTCCGTGTAAATAAAGCTTTGGGGACAGCAACGACAGTAGTCATCGCCCCTAGCATCCAAAAAAATAAGGGGTACCAAATGACCCAAAAATAATTTCGAAAGAAACGATTTCCGTCATATCGCTTGTCGATGAACAAGCTGACAAAAAATTGAATCAGACAGGTGATCGCTAAAATAACGCCGTACCACTGCGGCAATAGAGATTTAATGTGCCATTCTGCTGATAGAGGGACAAATAACCCAATGAAAAATAAAATGATGATCAGAAAAATGACATATGCCCAGATCATGCTGGTGATCGCTTCAAGCGCGACAGGCCACATTTTGAGTGCTGAAATTTTAAATAGCTTGGGCAGGTAAGTTTTGATGACTTCGACACCACCTTGAGCCCAGCGCAATCGCTGCTTCCACAAACCTTTAAAGGTTTCAGGCATGTAGATATAACACAGGGCGTTAGGAACATAGTGAATATCCCATTCAGCAAGTTGCAGTTTCCATGAGATATCAATGTCTTCGGTGATTTTATCGTCTGACCATAAACCGACTTGCATGAGTGCTGTTTTTCGAAAGCCAGCAATGACACCTGAGACTGTAAAAATACGTCCATAAGTACGTTGGGCACGTTTAATTAAGCCAATAATTGAGGAAAACTCACCCACCTGTAATTTCCCTAAAATACTTGAGCGATTCAAAATTCGAGGATTTCCAGTCACTGCGCCGACCTGATTAAATGCTGTCAGTTGATGCATCATCCAAATGGCCGCATGTGGATGTAGCAAAGCATCTCCATCAATACAAATCAGATATTCATATTGGCTCACCATCATGCCAGAACGTAAGGCAAAGGCCTTACCCTGATTTTCTGCCAGATGCACGACCCGTAAACTTGGATGTTCAAGCATTAGTTCATCCAAAATCTTTGCAGTGTCGTCAGCACTACCATCATTGACAGCGATGACTTCAAATTTTGGATATTGTGTTTGTAGCGCGAAACGTATGGTTTCTCGAACTTGGTCTTGTTCATTAAAACAAGGAATGATAATGCTGCATCCTTGCTCTGAAATTGCAGGTAATCTGTCTTGCTTATATTCACGTTTAAAGTAGAACCATAATCCACCAACCATCCATGTCCATGCCATGACCAATGGATAGAGAAAAGCAAATAAAAAAAGAGTTTCCATTAGGGTCATGGGTGTGCTCCATTTACGTGTTGATCGATAAATGGATTGCGATAACTGATCGGACTCTCATTTAAACTGAGCGGTGTAAATAATTGTTCATGCACCGCTTTTGCATTATCAAAGCGGTAATTGCTTAAAACCAATTTTTGGATTCCATGTCTTTGTAAGTTTAAAAACTGTTGTTGCAGGAGCTGTAATTCCTTTGCAGAAGTCTGGTCTTGGTTCACCAGGGTGACCATCAGTCTGGCTTTTTCTGCGGCCGTTAAATAACCAACTTGCGCTATAAATTTTTGATAAGCATTTGGATTACTCAGACTGTCTATTTCAATATTTAGTAATGACACGTAGGGCAGATAGGTCTTAACAATTTGCTCTAAGCCCTGATCTGTTAAATCAGAGAGTGAGAGCTGTAGCGTTAAATGAAAGGGATTACTTTGGTTGAGATAAGGCGTGACAGCCGCTTTGACCTGTTGGGTTAACTTTAAAATTTGAGCTTCTTTTTCCAGACAAGCTGAGTTCACAACAGTGCTATAACGACAAGCAAGTTGTTGATCTGTTTTTAGAATAATGCCATCCAGATTGGGATTATTTCGAATCAGGTCTCTACTTAAATCAACTGCTAAATGAGTTCGCTTTAGATCGGGGAAGATCGGCATTTGTGCATAAACTCGATGGAAAACCCGCGTTCGTGTCTGCCAATGAGTACGACTTAAAATATCTTGAGCCAGTTTTAGATGGGTTGTTGGAAAGTAGGCCTGATCCTCGGTATTTTCCTTTTGATTGGTCAATGCATTAACGATTAGGGTATTGGTTTTTAACGCACTTAAATTATTTAATAAACTCCCTAATTGCTGATTGTATAACGTGTTGTCCTGTGAAAATTGAGCCAAGTCAAATTGCAAACCTCGCATCGGTTCATAATCTTGACGTTGACCATATTCCATAAAGCCTGTGAGTTGCTCACGTAAATTTTCCGCCGTTGGATTATTCGAAACGATGCCGCGTTGAAAGGTCGCATCATTGGCGTCATTTAATTTTTCAGTTCCCAGACTAAAAGATAGCGGGAAGCCTGCCTGATTGGCAATTTGAGTGACTTGTTGGTTGACCGCACCATAGGGCCAGATGATTGCCAACGAATCTATTCCTAATTTTTGTTGTAAAACCTGCCTGGATTTCAGCAAGTCGTTGTAGATACGCTGGCTATATTCTTGTTCAGATTCATAGCGTTGTTTGCTTGGATCATATTGTCGAGTTAAAGCGGCAGGTTTTTCATTTTTCTGTATATTGGCGAGTACACCTTTATGCAAATCGTGGCTATGGCTGGCAAATTCAACTAAACCTGATTTTTGAATATCTTGTAGCTGTTTCCAGCTCATCAAATTATTTTGACCATAGGCTTCATAAGCGGCTTGCGTGTTACCTTCGGTCCAACTGGTGACCAAAGCAAAGACAACAGGGATTTGATATTGCTTGATTAACGGATAGACATGACTATATCCACTCAATGCTCCATCATCAAAACTAATCAGAACTGCATTTTTAGGCAATGGAATGCCATGTTCCCGAGATGCCATAATTTGTTTTAAGGTAATTGGAGTCCATTCAGAACGTTTTAGCCATTCAAAAAATTGCACTAAATTTTGAGTATTAATGGCATAAATATCTCTGTCACCACTCTTGCGTACATCGTCACGGACATCATGAAAGGTCAGGCTAACAAAATGCTGAGCGTCAAATTTTGCTTGCTCTGATGCAAAACTGTGAGCGGGAAGGAGAAATGCACATACCGAGAGCATTTTAACAAGATTGAAAAACGTCATTAGAATCGCCCCCCAAAACCGAACAGGGCATAAGTTTGTTTTTCATTGATGCCATCATAAGGATGTTGTTTCCAACCAATCCCATAATGCAGTGCCCAGATCCGCGACAATTGCCATTCATGTCGATATTGCGCGTCAAAAATAGGTTTGGAACCGTAATCTTGTTGGTGAAACATCCCCGCATTGATCGAGAAATTTTGATTGAAATGACGTTCGTAATTTCGCCAAATCAACCAGTCATGGCTCAAGTTGATCGTAAGGCTATAACTTTGTTTAGGACTAAAATAAGCCACGTTATCTAAATTATTTTTCCCTAAAAATGTTGAAAAACCAGCTTGTGTCGTGTGATGAGCGGTTTGGAAAACACGTTGATTATAGTTTGCAAAAAAATCATGGCGCTTATTGCCATCACTGATATCTGTGTAGCTGTATCCTGCGTAGGCTTGACGGGATTCATTTTGTTGCCAACGAATCGTAGCAGCATAAGATTTGCCATTTTCACCTTGATCGATGGCTTGTAAAGGAATATTGGCTTGGGTGTTGATGGATAACGCGTATTGCCAGTAATCATTGAGTTGATGTGACCAGTCCGCTCTTAAACCTTGACGCTGCCCGTCGATATTTTGAAAGGCAACCAGTGCCAAAGCTTTACCTTGGTCTTGCCATTCTAGTCCCAAACCAAAGCGTTGCTCTTGTAAGTTTCCATCTGCATATTTCCCCCAAATATCCTGATGTTCAACAAATACTCGATAATTGTCTGCTAACCATGGCGAATATAGCGAGGTATTGGATTCATGGTCACGTGTTCCTTTGAGTGATTGTAATAACTGGTTTTGCTCTGCACGGCTACGTGAAAGGCGGCTTTCATGGATGATACTGGCATGATTGCGATCATCTAATTCTTTATTACTTTTGATGATACTACTATCACTTGGGTAGTCTTTGATCAGTGCTTGGGTTTGCTTGCGCCAAGACTGGATATCACCAATGGCCTGAGTATTTTGCATGTTATTGATACGTGTGTATTTTGAGTGAGGTTCTAAACCATTTAAACGGTCAATGCTTTGTTGGGCTTGGCGAGGATTTTCTCGCCAACGTTGGATTTTGGCTAAATCATTTAAATATTGAGCATTATTAGGAGCTTTGCTAACCGTATCTTTGAGATATTGTTCCGATAAATCCAAGCGATTCCGATAAGCCATATCCAATGCAACTAACGATAGATATTCATTTCGATCTGGGTGAACATTCTTATCGACGCCTTTGGCTTCGCTGTATTCATACGTAGGAATCAGTTCGTCAATCACGATAACCAGTGCATGCGCCTCCTTATATTTTTCTTGTTCAATCAATGAATAATAAAGTGATGTATAGAGGCTAATATCGGGATAGTTCTTTTCAGGCAGTAAGCTGCGATAGATCATCTCAGCTTCGGCTGGTTGTTTATTTGCAAGGTATGCATCTGCAATGGCATGGCGCGTATACGCAGGCATTTGTTCTATTGGAGGCAAGGGGACCTGTTTTAAGATGCTAAAAAGTTGTTGTTTTTGGCCTCGATAATTTAGAGCGTAGAGATAGTCGTAATAGAAACGATTGAACATGGCCTGATGGGTTGGAATTTGTTGGGAAATTTGTGCAGCTTCTTCCAAAACTTGATCAAGTTGCTCAAAACTTCTGGTTTCACTTTCAGCACGGGAAGATAAATATTTTTGCTGTTTGATTGCCTCATTTACATTCTGTGAAAATTTTCCAATTCTATTTTGCCAAGCTAAATTCTCAGCATTCTCTTTGAGTTGATGCTTTTTGGAAAAATCGGTTGCCATTTCATAACTGCCAAGAGCAACTAAAACATTGAAATACTCGTTTTGAATGGCAGCATTGGTGGGGTATTGGTGATAAGCCAGCTGAATCGTTTTTAATGCATAAGTGTATTGTCCCAATAGACGGTAAACGTATGCGACTATGCTCAACTGTTCTGCATTCATTTCTGCTGTATCAAGATTTTGTAATATCTTTACTGCTTCAGCCAGTTGCTTATTTTCTGCCAGTAATGCAGATTTTAGAATTGCAACTTGCATATGATTATGCATCTGATAAGGCTCAAATTTTTCGAGTAGAACTAATGCCGAATTAAATTGTTTCTGGTCCCGTAGAAGTTTAACCGTTGCGAGCTGAGCATATTCTGGGAAGCGCTTTGGCTGAATTCGTTGAGTTAAATCGCTTAGTGTAGCTTGGGGGATAGCTTGAATCTGGGAGGCTGACAATAGGTAATCAGCTAGAACATGTTGTTGATCAGGATACTGCTGTAACAACGATTCAAGGCTTGTCAAACCTTGAGCTGCTTGCCCATTTTTAATTTGATAAATTGCTTTTTCTCTTAAAAAATCAGATGTATGGGCATGTGACATATTAGAAATTAATAGAAACAATAGGCTGGCTGGGAAAAGTGGCTGAGTTTTTTGCATAAAGTGTTTGGGTTGTTGGTTGTTTCTCTTTTTTATTCTAATATGCGACTTAAATCACACATTGTCTTGCTTGTGTACAGCCATAATGATCGTTTTAAAATTTAATAAGTTTTTATTTATCAATATTTTATTTTTCATTCTAATTTTCATATGCTGATAACTACATGTTTTTTTGTTTTTTCTGTCAATGTGTTTGTGTATTTTATGTTTTGTATTCTGAGGGCATGAATTGAGGAAGAAATTAATATTCAGATATAGAAATTTTCATTTAAGTAAATATCAAAAATATTAAGTTAAATTTATTTAAAAATATTTTTAAGTAAAATCATACAATTGTACAGAGTGCTCTTTTTTTATATGTCAGATATCAATGAATGAATAATTAAAATAGCTTGGAAATATAAAATAAATGAATCTATAGATTATAATTACAAAAAATATACCTAGTTAGTTTAGAAAATTAATTTCTGTAACCTTTTTTAAGAATTCTAAGTTATTGTATTTTATATTTTTTTAATTTAGATTTAATCTGTTTTTTGTGTAGGTGATATTGTTTTAAGAGCAAATTTGAAGGCGGGTATGGTATTTTATTTCTTTTAGGTATCTGAATTTTATAATAAATATTTTTAGGTTGCTGATTGTTGTCATAATTTTAAGTAAGTAATGCTAGTTTTTGTGTATTAAATGATAATAAATTTGAATTTAAAGGGGGTAAGGTCTATTTTTATAATAGATTTAAGGGGTGGGCGTGTTCTATAAGAAAACGTTAGTACTAGATTTTGATAAAATGAATGAGAAGAATGAAGAAAATGATGATGGTTTATTTTTAAGAAATGAGCAGGTTTGTGTTCTTACTATGTGCTTGTGGAATACAAATATTAGTTATATTTTTTTAATCTTTTATCTGTTTATTTTCTTTCTGGAAAAAATAAATGATTTTTACTTTGTTGTAAGTTTTTCTTTAATATTTATTCTTGTTGTTATTGTCTTGCTCTTTTTTTTACTCATTTTTGTTGAGTTAGCTTTCTCCTATCGTTAATTAAAATAAGATCAATATCATCTATAGAAAAATAATAAAAGTAGAAGTCTACTCTGTAATTGAAAATAGTGAATTAGCTAAAGTCAATTAATTATAAAAATATTTTTAAATTCTTCAGTTTTTATTGAATTGGGTAAATTTGTTTTGCTGGTAAAACAAAAAATTAGAATAACTGTTAGTTTCTGTTTCGTTATCACCCGTTTAAAGATTTGAATACCGAATAAAAATAAATTTTTGCCATCTCTTATGTTAAAGACAGCTTCACAATCTCCAAACTTTCATTGAAATGATAATTTTTTTTATTGAAATGATAATTTTTTTATTCAGTTTTCCAGTAGATTTTTAACACTATATGTGACTAATATCACAAAAAAAAGTTTTTATGCCGTATTTGTAAGGGGTTGAAAGCATAGACGATGATGGTTTTTTTAATTTGATTAAATAATGTACTTGCATGAGTGGTTTTTGATTCCTTCTTGGAGGTGTGGTTCTTGATATGAGATAGAGTGGGTGAAATGGTTTTGAGTAAGTCTAATCAAGTTAAATTAGTTTCTAGTGCGATGCAAAACCTATTGATTTATTTTTGTGTAAAAAATAATCTTAAAAATGCAAAATATTTGAGTGACTATAAAACCAATGAATTAATTCCACTTTGGGATTGGATTGAATTATTGGAAGACATTAATCAAAAATATCCGAAGCCAACACTTGGACTGGATATTTCAAAATATGCACAGCCTAAACATCTTGGTATTTTAGGTTATATTGCTCTGTCTAGTGAAAATATATTGGAAGTTCTCAATTCTTTTATAAAATATCAAAGATTATTTTGTGAAACTAAACCAGCAAAGATGTCTGTTTCAGATGATTTTCTTATTATCAGTTGGAGTGAAGACCCGTACATAAAAAATAATCATCTTGTGGATGAGTTGTTGATGGGAGTTTTTTATATTTTTTTGAATCAATTGGTCCATCCTAATATTATTCATGTGCATAAAATAAACTTTAGTACGCAAAAAAATAAATTTTTTTATAATTATGAAAATTTTTTTGGATGTTCTGTTGAGTTTGAAAGTGATCATGTAGAAATATATATTTCTATGAATAGCCTGGAACTCGCGGTTCCAAATGCTGACCCTGTACTGAATGATATTTTAATTAAGCAAGCGAATGTATTGCTCTCAAAGCGTCCTCATCTGGATGTTTTTGATGAATTGGTACAGAAAGAAATTATCCAAGCAGTTAATAAAGGCAATATTAGCGTGGAATATATAGCGAACCAGATTGGCTTGCCATCTCGTATTTTTCAAATGAAATTAAAACAGCAAGGATATACTTTTAAAGAGAAATTAAATCAGGTCCGTAGAGATTTAGCTTTTGATTATCTTGCTGATTTAAATTTGAGTATTCTGGACATTTCAATGCTATTGGCTTATCAAGAGCAGACCTCATTTATTCGAGCATTTAAAGCTTGGACGGGGATGAGTCCATTACAATATCGAAAGAAAAAAATTTTAAATCATCGTTCATAATTTTATTATTTGCGTTTTAGTTATCATCCTTACCCAAAACGAAGTCACAATGAAAGTTAAGGCTTGTATTTGCTCTATAACTTTTTGATCGTATTTTATCCTTCCTGTTGCTTGATCACTATTCCTCCATGTTGAGTGTCGTATTTCTAATGACTTTCATGACTATCTTATTTAGAAATTTGATTGGTTATGCCAAAAAATTGGAGAAGTTATTTACATCCATCTAAATGTAAATGATAATTAATATTATTTGTGGTGTTTGCATAATTCAATGATCAATTCTCTCCTAACGCATGATAGACAGCTGTTGAATCAAAATCGTGATCCCGATTACCATAGCGCACATGAGTCCATGTTTAAATCTTTTCAAAATTTACTTGAAACCTGAACAAATAGCATTTTCCTGAATATTATTTTTTTGATTTTATTATTTTTTATTTCATTAAGTCCTTGATTATTTTCTCGCCTCTTTAGGCGGATGAGGAATTTTTATCTTTCGGTGAAGACGTATGTTCCAAGTTCTCCCTCAAAAAACAGTGATGAAGCCACTTGCGTTAGCTATTGCTTTATCTATGAATTTCTTAACAGTCCAGATCTATGCGGAGAGTAATACAACAGTTTTAATGAATTCGGACAAAACTGTAGCATTGCCCAAAAAGCCATCTACAGCCAGTGATCAGAACCAAATTTATCAGATGACGCGCATCGTGGTGCAGGCAGATAAAGAAGATACCATTCAGTTTGGTCAGAGTGTGTTAAACCAAAAAGCCATTGATCGTTATCAAGCAAATAATGTTGCGCAATTGCTGGATCATATGCCGAGTGTGGGTTCTGCGGGTTCACCACGTCCAGGTGGGCAAACGATTAATATCTTGGGAATGGGTGGGGTTGAAGATGTCCCGATTACCTTGGATGATTCGGTTAAAAGCTTTGATAAATACCGTCAAGGTTCAGTCTTTATTGAGCCTGAAATTTTAAAGAAAATTACGCTAGACAAAGGACCACATAACGTTGAAGTTGGAAATGGTGGTTTTGGTGGAAAAGTCACATTGGAAACTAAAGATGCAACTGATCTGCTTCGAGATGAGCAAAATATAGGTGCTTTTTTAAAGTATTCACGTTTTTCCAATAATGCACAAAACACTTATACCAGTGCAGTGTATGGTAAAAGTGAAAATGGGTTTGCGGATGGAATGTTCTACTATACCAAGCGAGACAGTGGCGATGTTAAGCGTCCAGATGGCAGTAAGTTTTTATATTCTGCACAAGAGCAAAATACCTATTTGGCCAAGCTGAATTTTCATCCGACTGACAGTCAAAAAATTACCTTAAATGCGATGCAGGGGGGACATAAAGGTTGGGAACCATTTGCAGCGATGCGTGACCAGGATGCTGTGCCTACAGAAGCGGATATTAAAAAATATGGTTACGATGAGGCTTGGAAACGTCGTTTGGTTTATCGTGATCAGAATGATACCAGCTATTCGATGGGATATGAGTTCAATCCAGAATCCAATCCATACATCAATCTAAAAGCGACGGCATCTTATTCAAAGACGGATCAACATGATCAAAGACTCCCCAGCGTTAATGGTTCAGCGGCAACCTTGGGCAATGAAAGCTGGGTAACGTATACCAATACGGCTTTTAAACTCAGTAATATTAGTGATATTGCGACTGAATACGGTACGCATAAATTAAAAGTGGGTGTGCAATATCAAAAGATGGAGCAGAACTCCCTAATTTACGATAAAAACAATGCTACTAAGCCGGATTATAACTTTGGTTATTATGAACCCTATTATATGCCTTCTGGCGATCAGCAAATGCTAAGTGCCTTTGTGGAAGATCAATATCAGATTAATAATTTTACCATTACACCATCGCTACGTTACGATCACATCAAAAACACAGGTAACCCGAACCGTGCACCACGTTATAACGATCCAAGTGCAGGGCATGATTATTCAAGCAAAACTTATACAGGCTGGTCGCCACGTTTAGCCTTGGCTTGGAAGCAGGCGGATTATCTGACTTGGTTTGCCAATATCAGTAAAACATGGCGTGCACCACGCGTAGATGAACAATATTATGTGCAATCAGCAGGTACTTCGTTGTCTGCAACCAGTCGCTACCTATTGCCTGAAAAAATGCTGGCGATTCGTGTTGGGAATGAAATGAATTTTGATGATGTTTTTGCTACAGAAGATCATTTACAGGTACGTCTTACTTATCACCGCAATCGTGGTAGTGATGAAATCTTCCGTAATCGCTCTACCTTCTGCAAGGCACAGGCGGAAATCAATGCCAATGGTGGAAATGGCAGTATGAGCGATTGTAATGGCAATTACGATCCAGGTTTTTATCGCAATGTGAACGATTATACGATCAAAGCTTATGAGGCTGAGCTTTTCTATAATCAACCGACTTGGTTCACAGGATTGACCTATTCATATATTCGAGGACGTCGTGACAATTCTCCGGTTAATCCTTGGTTCGACCAAAAAACATGGATGACCGATATCCCGCCAAGAAAAGCCACTGCAACGTTAGGGGTCAATGTGCCTGAGCATCATTTGACCATGGGCTGGAGAGGTATATTTGTAGCAGCACAGGATCGGAGTTTATCTGACAATGATAAGTCGATTGCAGCAACTTCTTTTTCTTTGCCAAAAACCAAAGGCTATTCACTGCATGGTGTTTACGCTGACTGGCAGCCTGTCGGTGAGAAGGGGCCAAAGTTAAATCTCTCGATTGATAATCTATTTAATCGGGATTACAAAATGTATTTAGGTGAGTATATGACGGGTACAGGTCGTGATTATAAGTTGAGCATTTCTCAATCATTCTAGTTTATGGAGAGTATTGAAACTGCTCTGGATTCCAGATCGGTTTTAAAATAAAAATGCAGATGTTCTGTTTAATCCAACATCTGCATTGATCTAAAATATAAAACTTAGATGGAAAATTAAAAGTAAAGTGATATTTATTTTATAGATAAAATGAGAAAATTTAATGGTGGATAGATCAGATAATATTTTATTTTAAGTGTTTGTAATTACTTTGATTTATGTTAAATGAATATTTTGTTGGATTTATTGCTAATTTTTATTGTTAAAGTTTTATATAATAATAATTAATCATTATTAAAAATTATAAGTAAGGATTTTTAAGTGAAGGAGTGGATCTGTATAAAGTGTAAAAGATATAAGCGCTTTAATTCCAATAATCTAAGATTAGGGCAAATGGTTTTTTTCCCAATCTTTGAAATAGAAGGAATAGAAATTAAAAAAATAATAAGAAAAGGTGTTGTGCTAAAAAGAAAAGACAGCATTTTAAAGATACTTGAGGATGGACAAATTTTTTATTTAGAAGAAACGGATGTCTATCCCGTAGATGCACCTGTTGAATTTATATACAACATGTTTGGTGAGTGTTTTTGTAGTTTAAGCTGGTGATATCAAATGTATTTTTTATTAATCTGGAACTAATTGCTTTTCTCATCTAATTTTCTAGTCAGCTCTTGGCGTAACAGTGGAATTGAAAAATCTAAAAAAAGTTTTGTTGCTAACAATACATTCTGTCGGGTTGGTATGAGTGCATTGACAAGCGAGTCTCGCAGGAACCATTGCGTATCAGATTCAAATACTTCCACCAATTGACCTGATTTTAATTCTTCAATGCATAAATATGTTGGCATGATTGCTACGCCTAAATCTTGCAGAACAATTGATTTTAAAATTGACATATTTCCACAGCTTACATACGGCTCGAGCTGCAAGTTAACTAGCTCATTGGTTTGATGCAGAAATTCTCTATGGACAATTTTTTTATGAAACTCTAGAGCAATAAAGTTCATGGTTGTAAGTTCTTCCGGATGCTTAATCTTTTGTTTGTCTCGCATGTAATGAGGACTCGCGACCAAGATCATGGATAACTCACAGACTGGACGAATGATTAAGCTAGAATCTTGTAATGGCTTTGATGAAATTCTAAAAACCAGATCCACTTGTGCACTGATTAAATCGATATTGTGATCTGCGGTGTTCAGAATAATTTTTATTTTGGGGTGCTGGCGCATAAATGAATGCAGGATAGGAACCAAAGCTGCTTGTGCAAAGGTTGGAGAGCAGCCGATTCTTAAAATTCCTTTAGGATCACCTGCAAGGTCTGTTGCAACTGCAAATGCATTATGCGCTGCTTGTTTTAACGCTTTTGCATGGATATAGACTTCTTCGCCAGCGGGTGTCAGCACCACATTCCTGGTATTTCTATGAAATAAACGGACACCAATCCGATTTTCTAGCGCCACAATATGTCGACTGAGTTTTGAACGTTGCAAACCTAGATGACGTGCTGCTGCGGAGAAACCTGCTTGCTCCACGACTTCAGCAAATAATAATAGGTCATCCAGTTTTTCCATCGTATTTTATGCATCCATTGTTGCCAATTTTAGGACAGTATATTGTGAATTTTGTGGATTTTATCGTGGTGTTTAACTTGTTAGATTGATCTTCGGAATAGTAGTGAAGGTTTGAAGTATGCGTACAATTAAAAATCAAAGGATTAGAACATTTATAGCCCATAAAATTTTTGTAGCATTATTGATGTCATTGCCATTCAGTTTCATTTTTGCAAAAGATAATGGTCAATCTGTTGACCTGTCGGCTTATCAAAATCGTACGGTTTTAAATGATTTTACGGCTGCATCGTGTCCTGAAAATCCGAAAAGTTTAACCCAAGTGAGAGGCAATCTTTATCGGCATACCACAGGCGCAGGTTTAGCAGTACATAGTGGTTTAGTCCTCATTACAAACGAAGGTGCTTTAATCATTGATCCTGCAATGACATGTACATCTACATGGTTAAAAGATGAGATCAAAAGACGTTTCGGTGTGCCTGTGAAATATGTGGTTTATACCCATGCACATGCGGATCATATCAGTGGTGGGCAAGTCTTTAAGGCAGATGGTGCAACAATTGTTGCCAATCAACGCAGTATTGAACCGATTGTTGGAGAAAAATTAGCAACGGCTTTGCCTGATCGAGTGTTTGATCAGGATATGAAAATTAGCTTGGGCGGTGAAGAGGTCTTGTTACATTACGTGGCACCCAGTCATTCAGACAGTATGGTGATGGTGCTTTTCCCTAAATATAAGGCATTGCAATGTACTGATGTTTGTGAAAGTAAAAGTATGCCCTATAACGATTTTCTCGACTTCTACTACACAGGCTGGATTGATACTTTAAATTGGGTTATCCGTCAGGATGTCGACATTATTGATGTTGGACACTATACGCCTGCAACACGTGAAGATCAGGTTACTCTAAGAAATTATCTTGTAGACTTGCATCAGCAAGTACTGGACTTGGTTCGCGGCGGTCAGTCCTGGGATCAACTCTACCGTAACGTAACATTCAGCCCTGAAGTTCAGACTTGGATAGCTTTCAGCACGATGAAAATACCGAATATCCAAGGCATGTATCGCTGGGTGAGTAACCATCGTCGAGGCAACTGGTAATAGCCATAAGCCGACAAAGCCAAAATTTTATTTTTAGGGTATGACTTGATACAGCCCATGTTGCATGACTCAGCTAGCAGCTTCTTCTAAATAATCAAAGCGTAAATAGATTTGGTATGCATTTAAATAAGATATGAATGAGTGTGAATGTGTTAGATATTAGAGATTTAAAGATTTTTATATATGCTGTTGAAAATTCATCTTTAACAGTGACGTCAGAAAAGCTTGGTATTGATCAGTCTACTGTCACGAAGCGGATTAATAGTATTGAACAGAAATTGAAAGGTAAATTATTCAACCGTAAAAGCCGACCTCTGCAATTAACGCATTTTGGTGAAAAAGTATATTTCAAAGGGCGCCATATTCTTGAACAGATGGAGCAGCTAGAAAATTTTCATCAACAAAAAACCGAATCATTTCTGGAAAAGGTAAAAATAGGTCTTCCAATTACCTTGGTTGATGACTTATATGAATATATCGATGATCGATATAAGTACGACCATTATTCGACTGAAGTAGAAATGCAAAGTGGATGGGGACGGAGTCTTATTCAACAAGTAGATGAGCGGGAACTTGCTCTTGCTATTGTGATGATTCCTTCCAATCTTCAACTATCTGAGCATTTATTTTTCAAAAATATTGGAACCTTACCTTTAGTTATAGTTGCACTCAAGAATGGTGTTAAAGAGTACAAAACTTTGGAGCGGTGTAGTAAAAAGGGGTGGGTTGTACATCCAGAGGGCTGCTGTTTTAGAGAAAGCCTAAATAAAAAACTCAATGAAAAAGGATCGATATTTTATGCAAATAAAGAGGTTTTCGGGATAGAGGCCCAATTAACGAGTATTGTAAATGGTGAAGGCTTAGGGATATTTCCGAAACCTTTTTTTGATAAATATTCAGCAACTAACTCAGATTTAGAAGCGGTGCTTGTCAATGATTTTGATATTCATCTCAAAGTGGGAATTGTATATGCCGATCAAAAAAATTCAGATCAAGTAAACTATTTTGCAAAAATTATAAAAGAGCGCTATTTCATTCAATTTGCTATCATTTTAAATTTAGGACTCTATTTATTAGATGGTTTAGCTGTTGCTTCTATCTAAGTGTAGAGCTAAGGAGGTCTGGTCCGATTACATCGATATGTATTTTTATAGGGTAGATCATGATTTATTGTATAAATATAAGCAATTTGAAGCTGTAGCAAGAGATATAAAGCATGCGTGCGAAGTAGATATGATAAAATTAGGCATTAAAAATTAAAAAATCAATTAGGACTTAACAATGAGAAACATACGATGGTGGATGCTTGCTTTGATGACGTCTACGGCTGTTTTTGCAGTTGAAACTTCTGGGGTAGATGTCAATGCAGCAGCTCAAGCGAATCTTGGCAATGTATCATCAGAAAAGAATAAAAACTCTCTAATTAAGCAATCTACAAAAAGGGCTGATATTGATGCTGAAGTTGATACACAAGCATTAAAATTAGGGGGGATTCATAGGCGAGAAGATGCGCGAGAATATCTTGAGCTAAAAAGTGAAGTAGACGCAAATATTACAAAACCTGATGAGAAAACTAAAAATAAGAATGAAATATCCAATGATTTGACGGCTAAGTAAATTATTCTTTTGTGCGAGATCTAAGTCTATCTGGCGTTTATGTAGTGACGCATTCTGAAACGTTTTCCACATAATTGTAACTGATCAGTTAAGCAAATATTAATGGAATTTATTTATTTGCTGATAATTTCAAGCACTTAACTGATGAATTAATAAAAGTCTAATACTTATAACTCTTGTTACAACCATTTGGTCGACAAGCTTAAAAAAATTTCCCATAGTCCTATGAACGATATTATTGGGAGAACTGTTATGGATAAAATTACAGTGATTGTGAAAGACCAAGAAGAAAATGAGTCTATTGTCGTAGCCCAGTTAAATGATTTAGAAGACCATGATATTCCTTTTTTTAAACGGGTTGAACATATTGAAGTAGAAGGAAATATCATTTTTCCAAATATTGACTTGCTGTTCGAGAGTGATGTCGATGGAAAAATCTATAAGCTGGTTGCGCCTGTGAACGATAAAAGATTTATTTGAATTTAACCCTGTCTTTAGACTATGTAAAAACCCACTTATGCTCAATCCAATAAGTGGGTTTTTATTTGAGATGGATTAGCATTCTGTAAAACCTGACTCAGTCTATAAGAAAAAGTAAAGAGCTTATGGTCTAACTGTTACCTAAGCTCTTTATATATGAAACTCATCTCTTTTTTGTCTCGGTTAGATCAATGAATTGGGTTAAGCCCTTTTACAATATCACTAAATTCAGAACCATTGAGCCAAAAAGATTTCTTTAAAAATAGGGTGGTCATAATACTTTCTGCGGCTTCACTATTGGGGCTTTCACAGAATAATCCGTAGCAATTGCCAAGGACTGTATCATTTTCGATAAGACGAATAAAATAAGCATGTTGTTCGTCAGCATAACCAAGAATAGCATCACGTTGATTGTTCATTTTTCATGTCTCCACATCAAAAATATTTGAATAGAATCTAACTGCCAAGAGATCAAATAGATTAGTGAATTAGATCAATAACTTAATATTTTGTATTTGCATAAGCTATTCATTTAAAACATTAATTTTGGTTTGTCTTACATCCTTGTCTAAGTTAAACAAGCCAAAATCTGATCTATGGATTTATTGTTATGCAAAATTAATTGTACGTCAACTTGAATTTGTAACTTTTTCAAGTTAAATTAATTGAAAGTATTTTAAGCTTGGGTAGGGGGAAGTTATGTCTAAAAAAACTGAATTTGAGCATGGGGGCGCAAGAACCAATGCAGGACGAAAGGCACAATTCAGTGAGCCGACCAAAGTCATCCGTGTTCCCGAGTCCCAAGTTGATTTCATCAAAAATTGGTTACTGAATAATGTCAAAACAGATCAGCAAACTGATTTGACCACTTCAATGAAAATACAAAATGTTCAAGCGAAGAATGATCGACTTTATCATATTCCGTTGGCAACGGAACGTGTCGCAGCAGGTTTTCCGTCGCCTGCACAGGACCATGTTGAACAAGCTTTGGATTTAAATGAATTTTTAATTCGTAACGAAAACTCAACTTTTATTGTGAAAGCAAACTCACTCTCAATGTTGGATGCTGGTATTGATATTGACGATCCTTTGGTGGTGGATCGTAGTCTTTCAGCGAAGTCTGGGGATATCGTGATTGCCTTGATTGATAATGATTTTACTGTTAAACGCTTGATGATTGATCATCATTTCAGCCCACCTAAGGTGTGGTTAAAAGCGGAAAATCCTGACTATCAAAATATTTATATTACAGAAGGGCAAGAACTGTTGATCTGGGGTGTGGTGACGTATAACTTGAAGCCGATGAGGTAAGCCAATGAGTTTGCCACAACGTATTTTTGCTTTGATTGATGTCAACAATTGCTACGTCAGTTGTGAGCGTGTGTTCAATCCAAAGCTAGAAAACCGTCCTGTAGTGGTACTCTCAAATAACGATGGTTGTGTCGTTTCCCGTTCTTATGAAGCAAAAAGGCTTGGCATTCGAATGGCCGTGCCGTTATTTCAGATTGAAGAGATTATTCGTCAACACCAAGTGGAAGTCTTTTCCAGTAATTATGCCTTATATGCAGAAATGTCACGCCGTTTTATGAACATATTAGGCAGCTTTGTGGATCCCTGTGAACAGGAAGTTTATTCGATAGATGAATGCTTTTTAGAGTTGACTGCCTATCAGAACAGTTACGATTTAACCGAATATGCACATCAGATTCTGGATACGGTGAAAAACTGGTTGGGCCTGCCATGTTGCATTGGTATTGGTTATTCCAAGACCCAAGCAAAACTTGCCAATAATCTAGCCAAGACACATGCTTGTTTTAATAGTGTGTGTAATCTTGTGGATGAAGATCCATGTGTGATTGAAGACTTGTTAGGGCATATGCCTGTAGGTGAGGTTTGGGGTGTCGGACGAAAGATTCGACAACGTTTAGAAAAAATGAATATCTATTCGGTGATGGATTTGGTTCAAGCTGATCCGAAAATGATGGGTAAGTACTTTTCAGTGCTGATGGAGAACACAGTCAAAGAATTACAGGGTATGACTTGCTTAGAGATCGAAGACGTTGTGACAGATCGCCAGCAGGTATTAAGTAGCCGTTCCTTTGGTCAGCCGATTGAAGACAAAACCAGTCTGAGTGGCGCTTTAACCGAATTTAGCTTACGTGCCGTTGAACGTTTGCGAAAGCAAAACTTACTATGCAAAGCTGTTGGGGTGAGTATCCGCACCAATCGTTTTAATAAGGAAGCATATTATCGGCCTTTTACCGTGGTGTATCTATCTGACTATAGTGATGATCGTTTAGAGATTATCAAAGCAGTACAACAAGGGCTTGATCGTATTTATCAGACAGGTCATCGCTATAAAAAGGCAGAAGTGATTCTGCTTGATATTATTCCTCAACGTAGCCATGCAGTTGATTTATTCCATGATACGGATGAACTCATTGCCCGAAGAAATCTTTCGATCGCTTTTGATGATATTAATAAAAGATTTGGTCGGGATTGTATGACGCTAGGACGATTAATTACACCGCATGGGCGAGCGTGGCGTATGATCCAAAATCACAAATCTCCCAGTTATTTAACCAAGTGGGACGAGGTATTAAAAGTGGTATAAGCTGGCTTTTGCGGCCACTCATTATTTACTCATGATTATTGCCGTGATAAATCTCAAATCAAAGTATTTTATTTAGCAGATGTTTGAATAGATAATTGCTGAGGCAGATGATTGACCAAGTAATCAATAACCAAACGGGTTTTGAGTGGCATATACGCTAAGCGAGGCCATACCACATGAATTGGGAAATACACACTGGAAAATCGTGCCAAAACTTGAACTAAGCTTCCATCATGCAGTTCATTATGAATGAGCCAATCGGGTAACCATGCAATGCCATGATGGGCCAAAACAGCATGCTTAATTGCTTGCATATCATTTAACATGAATTTGGCATTGGGTTTGACGGCATAGTCTTGCTTGTTTTCATCTTGCAGGTGCCACTTTTGCAAATGACCTGAATAGGGATAAGCAATGGTTGTATGAGATTGGAGATCATCAAGCGTATGTACGGGTCCAGATTTTTGCAGATAGGTTGGTGTGGCACAGAGTAACATTCGGTGATCACCCAATTTTCTCGCAATTAAATGGCTGGTGTCAGCTAAAGTTCCGATACGGATGGCCAAATCAAATCCATCTTCGACCAAATCTATGGTTCGGTCATTCAAGGAAAGTTCAACCTGTAAATCTGGATGCTGTTGTCCAAGTTCGACCATCAACGGGGCAATATAAAGCTGCCCAAACAGGACTGGTGCTGAAATTCTTAATAGACCTGTTGCACTAATCTTGCCTTGATCCAATAAGGTTTCTGCGGTGTTGATTTCAGTGAGCGCGCGACAGCTGTGCTCATAAAACAAAGTCCCTTCATCGGTTAAGCTCAGTGTTCGAGTAGTGCGTTTAAAGAGCGAAACACCTAAGCGCTCTTCTAGACGGGCAATACTTTTACTCACTGCCGAACGGGTGAGATGTAGTTGCTCCGCGGCATGACTAAAGTTGCCAGCCTCAACCACCGTTACAAAAATTGAAATCGTGCTGAGTTCAGTCTGCATTATTGTAGAGTTTTAGGAATCAATTGATCGAAATATTATCACTACTGGTGATTTAATTGTAGTAGTAACATGTCTCCATTAAAGATTTGGAGAACGAACATGGCGAAAGTGTTGGTATTGAAATCAAGCATTATGGGTGATGATTCTCAGACCAGTCGTTTGATTGATGCATTTCTGCAACAACGTGCTGAACGTGGTTTACAAGATGACATTATTATTCGTGACTTGGCAAAATTAAAGCTGCCTGTACTGGATGCCGAGATTTTCCAAGCTTTACGTGGCGCAGAAAATGTCGCTGAACCCATTCAAAAAATTATCCAATTATCTGATGAATTAATCGCAGAGTTAAAAGCCGCAGATCTATTGTTGATCGGCGCACCGATGTACAACCTGAATGTTCCGACACAACTAAAAAACTGGTTTGACTTGGTTGCACGCGCTCGTCATACCTTTAGATATACGGAAACCTACCCACAAGGCTTGGTTGTAGGTGTAAAAGCAATTGTGATGAGCAGTCGAGGTGGTGTTCATTTAGGACAAGTAACGGATGCAGTAACACCTTACTTGAATGCAGTTTTAGGTTTGATGGGAATTGATGAGGTTGAGTTTGTATATGCAGAAGGTCTAGACATGTCTGCTTTAAGAGAAGATGCACTCAAAGGCGCATATCAAAAAGCCCAACAAGTCGCGATTTAACTTTGTACCCCTTACTGCTGATCTTGGCAGAGTCGGGCAATCAGGTGCCTGATTGTCCGACTTTTTTTATTTGTGAATGCGCTTTGATTGAAGACAGTCAAGAGAGATATTATTTAACTAGCGGATGTTCTTCCACCATTGCTTAAATGTTTGTTGATCATTATCCAGTTCAACCAATTCACCAATCATGGGTGTTGCCAAACGATAATTTCGTGCGCTTGAGTATTCTGTAATACGGGTGATTGGTTCATACCATGCATGTTTAGCCAAACTGAATTTTGAATGATGCACAGGAATCATATTGCGTGCATTCAGCTCTTCCGTAGCTTGAGCAACTTCATCTGGATGGCAATGTACCGAACGCCAAGCAGCATCATATTGGCCATTTTCCATCAAGGCCCAATCAAAAGGCCCATATTTTTGACCAATTTCAAGAAAGTGTTTGTCATAGCCGCCATCACCTGTATAGAAAATCTTTTTATGAGGGGACTGAATGACAAATGAGACCCAAAGATTTTTTCCGCCATCAAAAGCACGTCGAGAATCGTGGTGTGTTGTCTCTGTGATGATGGTAATGCCATCATCAAATTCAATGCGATCACCCCAATCTCTTTCGATCAACTTATCTTTTGGATAACCCCAATATTCAAAGTGTTCACCTACACCTAAACCTGTAATGACGTATTTGACTTTGTCTTTCAGTTTGAGCGTGGTTTCGTAATCTAGATGATCGTAGTGATCATGTGATATCAGCAAATAATCTATTTCTGGTAAGTCTTCAACCGTATAAATATCGGTTCCTTTATAAGCGCGTGTGCCCCAAGGGAAAGGCGATGCTTTACCACTCATGACGGGATCAATCAGAAACCGCTTACCATGGAGTTGCATAAATACAGACGAATGGCCAAACCAGATGATGACGTCTTGTTGTGGATTTAGTGCTTTCAGATTGGTTTTAACCGAAGGGATAGGATCGATCGGATTACGATGCGGAATGGTTTTGATAAAGGTCTTGTAGAGTTCTACAGCGATACTTGAGCCTTCGCTCATCCCCGATTTCTCGATGAGATTACGGAACTGGCCTTGTCGATAATTGGGAGAACTCTCGATTAATTGTAGGCGTTTACCAGAAGGAATTTTACCAAAGAGGGGTTGTTGGGTATACATGGCACTGCCAACAACGAGCAGAACGACAGCGATAGCAAAAAGAATAAGCATAGATAGCGTCAACCTTTTCATTTGAGCATTCGATACAACATTAATAAAAAGTAAAAGCGACAAAATGATGAAATATTATCTAAAAGTCGACGAATGAAAACTTGCCTATTGCTGTTGAATATTTGCCTAAACTAACGAGAGGTGATTTTTGATCATGCAATTGGATTTGTATTGACGTGATTGAGCAAAAGGAAGCCATTTAGGGGGACTTGGTTTATGCTAGACTATAAGGACATTACAGTCGTGCCAATGGCTGTAAGTTTACAGAACGAGTAGGTAAGATGATTGGGCAGCAGAGAAACATACTAGCAACTTTGGGAATCGATGTTTGGATTCCTCGGGAAGTCGTATGTCAAAAAAATACTGCACCCAGCCTATGGCGAGATCAAGTGGTTGATGCGGTTTCACAATCGACAGCGCTTGCGTTTGATCCTGCACCGATTGTTCAAGATATTCCAGTTGCACCTGTACACACGCCATCGATCACCGAAATTGAAAGTCCTCAACAAGCGAAGGTTGTTGCAGAACCAGCTGCTAAAGAAGTTGCGGTTGAAAAAGAACAGATTGTTATTACGGCTCAGATTCAGACGCTTGAATTGCAAATGTACGTTTTGGAAAACTGTGCCATTTTATTAGAAAGCAGTCAGTTGACTAATGCACAACAACAGCTGTGGCAAAATATTCAAAAGGCTAGGCTAGGTCAGTACGCAGAGTTGAAATGGCCATTTCCATTGGCTGCTTTTCAGGATAGCCGAGGACTCTCTTCCTATATTCAAGGTTTTATTGATGCCACCGCAACCAATAAAAAGATATTATGCTTAGGTCAACTGGACTTTATCCAGCATTCTAATATATTACATTTAGCGAGTTTAGAAGAAATGATTGCTCAACCGCTATTGAAAAGACGGTTGTGGCAACTTATGCAATAAAGATCGGAAATCCAAGCATGAAGAAAGTCGTTGTATTCAGCCAAATAGATCAGGACGTTTTAGCGAAGTTACAGCAAGATTATCAGGTGGTGGTACTTAACCCCAAACTTGGTGATATCAACGAGCAGATTCGAACGGAAGTCGTTGATGCTGATGCCATGATTGGCGCAGGGCGTTTACTCAATGAAAGCAATTTAGCTCCCGCACAAAAACTAAAAGTCATTTCTACGGTTTCCGTTGGCTACGATAACTACGATGTCGACTATCTCAATCAAAAGAAAATTTGGCTTGCCAATACCCCACATGTACTGACAGAAACGACAGCTGATCTTGCGTTTACATTACTACTCAGTGCGGCACGTAAAATTCCATCTTTAGATGCATGGACCAAGCAAGGTCAATGGAAACGGACGGTATCGACTGAACAATTCGGTGTAGATGTGTTTGGGAAAACCTTAGGCATCATTGGTTTGGGAAATATTGGTGCTGCTATTGCCCGTCGTGGTTTTTATGGTTTCAATATGAATATTCTGTATCATAACCGCCGTGAAAAAATTGAAGTCGCACAAGCCTTCAATGCCCAATATCGGGAGCTAGATCAGCTATTACAACAGTCTGATTTTATTGTAGTTGCCGTTGATTTAAATACTGAATCAAAAGCGCTTATTGGTGCAGAACAATTTGATTTGATGCAGAAGCATGCGGTATTTGTGAATATTGCGCGTGGTTCGGTCGTCGATGAAAATGCATTGATTGAAGCATTGCAACAAAACAAAATCTTTGCTGCTGGGTTGGATGTATATACCAAAGAACCTTTGCAAAACTCACCTTTATTCGAACTAGCAAACGCAGTCACGTTACCGCATTTGGGCTCTGCAACAGCAGAAACACGCAAGAAGATGGTTGATCTTGCTTATCAAAACCTGATAGATGCCTTAGAAGATCGAACACCACGTTATCTGGTCAATCCAAAGTTTGAATAATTGCTTACAATGCTGACAACTTGATTGCTGCATTATTGTGCGAGCCCATCTTTTTAAGCTGATTAATATTGGTACACTTGCGCCCTTTGTGATTTCGTGTCGGGGTGTCTGTGTTCGAGAAATTAGCTGAGCAAAGTTTGGGCTTGATGGGTTGGGAAATTGACAATCATTGGGATTTGGATATCGATCAATGTGTCATGATTGCCGCACCACATACCAGCAACTGGGATGCCTTATATGCACGCTTGGCCTTAAAAGCATTGGGTGTCAATGTTCGCCTGACCATTAAAGACAGCTATATGAAACTCCCATTTGGCCCATTTGTGCGTGCTATGGGGGGTATCGGGATCGATCGCAGTATTAAACAAGAAGGGCAAGCGCGGCCAAGTATGGTTCAGCTGATGAGTGACTTGTTTAAAACCCATCCAAAATTAGTGATGTTGGTTACGCCAGAAGGGACACGTGCCAAACAAGAACAGTGGAAAACTGGTTTTTATCATGTGGCAGTCGCTGCAGGTGTACCGATTGCTTTAGCCTATATGGACTATGCCAAGAAAAAAACTGGGGTTGGAAAAATTGTTTATCCTACAGGCGACTATGAAAAAGATATGACTGAAATCATGTCTTTCTATGCACAAATTAATGCCAAATTCCCTGAAAAATTCAGTGTAGATCAGCGTTACATCGCAAACAAATAATTTAAGCCACTTGCAAAAAACATAAATTAAGGCAGGATTTTCCTGCCTTTTATAACACTTTGTTGCAAATTTCTCCTTTTTTCAATGCTATAGTGAATTTCTTTATTAAAATCATAGAGAAACCACTTGAGATCGTTGCTGCTCGCATGTGGCTTATTGGCCACAACTCAATTGAGTCACACTGAGGTCTTTTTACCTTCCCATACGGCTGGGCAAACAGAAGTGCCTGAAATTGGAAGTGGCATAGGTTTACTCGATCAACAAAAAGAAAAATTTATCGGTGAAAAAGTCTATCGAGAAGTACATCGTCAAATGCCAACCGTACAAGACGCATGGTTGGAAAATCAATTTTTGCAAGTTTTTTCAGGGATTCTCAGTCAAACTCAATTGGGCCAACCCATTGGTTTAGTGATTATCAAAGATCCCCAAATTAACGCATTTGCAGTTCCTGGTGGTTTATTTGCGCTGAATACGGGGCTGATCACTTCGGCAAAGAATCTTGATGAGATTGCCGGTGTGATGGCACATGAGATTGCACACGTATCACAGCGTCATTATAGCCGTTCGCAAGAAGCATTCAAGGGACAGGGTTTGCTCGCATTGGCAGGGATTCTTGTCGGGGCTGCTATTGCATCTCAGACCGATGGCAATGCGGGTGCAGCTGTAATGATGGGTACTCAAGCGGCACTGATGGATAATCAGTTGAGCTATAGCCGTAATCAGGAGCGAGAAGCCGATCGTATTGGTATGCAGTTTATGTCTGCGGCAGGCTATAACCCACAAAGTATGGCGGATTATTTTGAAACCATGCATCGAGCAACCAGTCGAGTCAGTTTTTTACCTGATTTTTGGTTTACTCATCCATTAACGACAGAGCGTATGAGTGAAGCACGTTTACGTGCCAATCAATTGCCTAGAGTGAAATCTAAAATTTACGATCTCGATTTTGAAATTCTAAAACTTTACACTCTAGTGGTATCGAATCAGGCGACTGAAATTCAATTGCAGACCTTGGCGAATCAGAAAAATACCGCGGGGCTATTGGCCTTGAGCAAGTTCTATCTAGAGCAGGGGGATTATGCACAAGCACAGGCCAATTTAGATTTGGTGAAGGCTAAACTTCAGAATCATGTGCTTGTACCGCTAATTCAAACCGATATCTACCTAGGGCAAAATAAACTGGATCAGGCTTTTAATAGTATTAATCCAATTCAGAAAACCATGCCAGAGAATAGGGCCTTATCTTATAAATTGGCAGAGGTGCTGATTCGACAAAAGCAAGTTGCACAAGCACAAACTTTGGTACAACGTTTTATTCATAAAAACCAACGTGATATTGAAGGTTGGCAATTGCTGCAACAGGCAACCAATTTAGATAAAAGTTCGCCTTTACAAGCCGTCAATGTATTGGGTTATCGAGCCGAGGCTGAGTATTGGTCTGGCTATGAAGAAAATGCGATTAAGTCAATGTTGCACGCGCAGCGTTTGGCAAAAGGTAATGTCGCAATGTCGGCCAAGATTGACGCACGGTTAAAACAGATGCAAGATGAGCGCCGTATGAAACTCTAAATGAATATTAAAATAATTAAAGGCATGCATATGATCAAAGGACAATGTTTGTGTGGGGCAGTGCAGTATCAATATCATGGGAAAATTGAAAACAGCATTTTATGTTACTGTACCGATTGCCAACAGGCACAGGGTTCTATTGCGGGCTGGAATAGTGCCATTGATCAGACTCAATTTGAGCTCACCTTTGGACGAGAGCAACTGAAAGAATATTTTCATACCCCAAATAAGGCGCGTGTATTTTGTCAAAACTGTGCCAGTCCACTTTATTCTTATCGTAAGGATTTGCCTGATATCATTCGTTTACGTCTGGGGAGTGTGACTGAGGGCGATATACCCGCCCCAAAAGAAGAATTTTTTCTGGAGCATAAACCAAATTTTATTGAATTAAGATAAGATGGCGTGCGTAAGCAATCGCTGAGAAGTTAAAAGATTTATGAACAAAATTTTAGTTTTTATTTTTGCGATAAGCAGTGTGGGGATCAGCTCGGCAGCATCTGTTGAGCAGTATGCAAATTCGGTTGAGAAAATTCGTGGTGCGTATGCGCAGGATATCCGTGGTTTTTTGCGCAGTTTAAATCCTCAAACTTCACAATTTACGCCTGAGCAGCAAGCAAAATATTGTCAGATTAATCAGCGCTATATTCAGGACATGTCAGATGCGATTGAGCAAAACCGCTCATCATTACCGCAACAGTATGCAAGTATGACCAAGCAAGATTTAATTAAACAGGTGGCAGAATCGAAAGAAATGCAAATGCTTGCAAAATATAATGTTCAGTGTGATTTTAAATAACAGAATACTTTGGGTTCATTGTTGAAATGAATCCAATTCTTTAATAAAGCGAAATATAGAAAGGATAGTTAAGCGGCTTAGCTTAATTTTGCTTTGATTTTAGCAGATACTTGTGCAGGATCGGCACGCCCGGCTATGATCGGACGTAGAGAATTCATCACCTTACCCATATCTTTCATGCTAGTAGCTTCTTGAGCAGCAATCGTTTGCTCAATGATGGAATCAAGTTCTTCCTCAGTCATAGCGGCTGGTAGAAATTGAGAAATAACCTCAACTTCGGCTTGTTCCTTACTAGCTAAATCATCTCGACCAGCGCCAGAAAAGGCCTTGATCGATTCTTTACGTTGTTTAATTTGCTTTTCAATGACCGCAAGAACCTGAGCATCGTCAAGCTCAATGCGTTCATCGACTTCGATTTGCTTAATTGCTGCCTGTACACCACGAAGAACCGTTACTGTTGCCATATCTTTGGCACGCATTGAGTTTTTTAATACGTCAGTAATCTGGTTTTTTAAAGTATTCATAGTATTTTCAGCAGTCAATCACAAATTAATTAGTAAAGGCGAGTAGTACGTACAGATTCGCGAGTCAATTTCTTTTGATAACGCTTAACTGCAGCAGCTTTTTTACGCTTACGTTCTTGAGTTGGTTTCTCATAGAATTCGCGCTTACGAACGTCAGCTAAAACACCAGCTTTTTCGCATGAACGTTTGAAACGACGGATAGCTACGTCTACTGGTTCGCCTTCTTTCAACTTAACTTGTGGCATGTAAAATCCTCTAAGATGATGGATATGATCTAACGCACTATTGCACTAGATCGCAAGTGAAGGTCAGTATTTTACTCATTTACAACTCAGATCACAAGTCTATAATAGCTCCGATATTATTTTTGATCGTTGTAAAGGCAGTTTAATGATTGTTTTGGGCTTAGAAACTTCGTGTGATGAAACTGGGTTAGCACTCTATGATAGCGAACTCGGCTTACGTGGACAGGTTCTATATAGCCAAATCAAACTGCATGCTGAATATGGTGGTGTGGTACCAGAGTTGGCTTCACGTGACCATGTTCGAAAAATGATTCCCCTGATGAATCAACTGCTTGAGCAAAGTGGTGTAACAAAACAAGCGATTGATGCAGTTGCTTATACCCGAGGCCCAGGCTTAATGGGTGCATTAATGACAGGTGCATTATTTGGTCGTACCTTGGCATTCGCATTGAATAAACCTGCAATTGGTGTGCATCATATGGAAGGTCATATGCTTGCACCATTACTTTCGGAAACTCCACCGGAATTTCCGTTTGTGGCATTATTGGTTTCTGGTGGGCATAGCCAATTAATGGCAGCTTACGGTATTGGTCAATATGAATTACTGGGTGAGTCGATTGATGATGCTGCGGGTGAGGCCTTTGATAAAGTCGCAAAAATGATGAAATTGCCTTATCCAGGTGGTCCAAATATTGCGAAGTTGGCCTTACAGGGCGATGCGCAAGCTTTTGAATTTCCACGTCCGATGTTACATCAAGGCTTAACCTTTTCATTTAGTGGTTTGAAAACTGCTGTTTCAGTACAGTTGAAAAAATTGGGTGAAGAAAATCGAGATGCAGATGTAGCCGCGTCTTTCCAAGAAGCGATCGTGGATACCTTAGTTAAAAAATCCGTGAAAGCTTTAAAGCAAACAGGTTTAAAACGTTTAGTGATCGCCGGTGGTGTGAGTGCCAATTTGCGATTACGTGAACAATTAGAAACCTCATTGGCAAAGATTAAGGCGCAAGTTTATTACGCTGAACCTGCTTTATGTACCGATAATGGTGCCATGATTGCTTTTGCTGGATATCAGCGTTTAAAAGCAGGGCAACAGGATGGTTTGGCTGTGACGACCACACCGAGATGGCCGATGACAGAGTTAAACCCAACCTAAGATGTACCCGTAATTTTGTTTGGATGCTGTGTGTAAACTTACCACAAATCCTCATTATTATTTTATTTAAAAATCAGATTATTTATTTTTATGCAGGGTGGTGGTGACGGTTTGTAGTCAACGCTATCTTGTTAAATTATCAGATAAATTATTTATTTTGATGAGCTAAAACTCATCGTGGAGTATAGACGTTGAAAATTTCTTATATTTTTACATGTGGCCGATTAGAGTCTTTATTTAAGATTCTCTGCCTCACTCAACAAGGTGAGAAAAAGGTCGAGTCAAAAGAAAAGGTCGTTGAACAATATAGAAAAGATATCGCTTTAGGGCGCCCATTTGAAGAAACTGAACTCTATCAAGTGATCGAAAAAAGTGAAGAAAAAATAGTCGTTAATCGCTTGAGTAATATTCTTCGAGAAAAACCCACTCAGCAGAAGAGTAGCTTTGATGCAGACGAATATAAGACAGGTGCATGGTCTGAGTTTAACGATTATAAACTGGCAGTTCGATTCTCAAATGCGAAAACCGAGTTAAGTGAAAAGCACTTTGCGAAAACTGGTGAATACATGACTAGTCGTGGTATCGCAAAATTGACTGGTTTTAATCCAAGCAATATTAAGAATATGTTGCAGCATAAAAGAAGTGTAGTGAAAAAAATGCTCGCGACATTAGAGAAGTTAGCAAAAGAGTATTGATTTAAATTTGATTATCGATGCAGAGAAAACTTTTCTGCATCGATAGGCAGATTTATGCAGAATCCCCAATATTAAATAAAATGGTTTACACACATTTTGATTTTTTTAAGTGCTAAATTCGTACACCCATAATGAATACATTTCTCTGCTGAAAATCCGTCGTGGCTAAGAACTGCCAGAAATTGTTTGACTGCTTTAATTTCATTGTCAGATAGAACATGATCTTTAGTATCTAACTTAATACCGAATATTGGGTATGGGTTCTCTGTGGGCGAGCACTCAAAATACCACCATTGCTGACATACTGAACATTGATAGGACGTAATAGAATAATCAAAATTAGGTATGACTTCATCTGTAGGGATTTCTTCTTTGAAGTATTCTGGAAAGCTATAACTTGCTTGATAATCAAAACTGAAAAGATCAGTAAAATCATCAGGACATGCAAAAAAAGATTTTACCTTTTGGCATTCACACATATTCAAGACTCTTACAAATCGGTTAATTATTTTTAGATAACACCGCCAGACAAACAAAAATCAACGCCATACCAACCCAACCAATCGGGGCCAATTGTTCTCCAACCAACAAGACGGCAAACAATGCTGCAACCAATGGTTCAAATAACGTGAGTGTCGTTGCGGTACTGGCTGAAATGGTTTTTAACGCATAACCAAATAATAGATAACCGAGAAACATCGGGATCAGCATCATATAGCCAACCACATACAAATTCACAGGTTCATCAAACAGATTCGCGCCCGTAAAAAATAGGGTCGGTAATAAAATTAAAGCACCGAAGCCAAAAATTAAGCCCATGGATGCTTTTGAGTCGACCCCACGATCAATCATCTTTTTGGCCGCCCAAGAATATAAAGAATAGGTGAGTGCAGCGATCAATCCAAGCATAATCCCTATGCTTTTCTGGTCAGTTGCAATGTTCTGGCTAGCGCTTTCAGAATGTGATTCACCAATCGATAACAGCAAGACCCCGGCTACGCCAAAAATGAAACTGATAAACCATTTTCCAGAGAGTGCTTTTTTATCAAAGAACTTTTCAAGTAATGCGGTAAATAAAGGGGCTGAACCAATTGAAACAACAGTGCCAATCGTGATTCCTGCCATACGCATCGACGAGTAAAAGGCCAGTGGATAAATAGCAACAGAGACCATCCCAATCAACAGTAAAGGATAGTAAGAGCGAATTTGAGGTAAATGACTGCGGATATTTTTATGGGCCAATAAGGCTTGTAATAATCCGCCACCACCCATGGCAATGGCGCCAATGGCTAAAGGGCTAAGATTGGGTGCATAAGAGGCGGCAGTACCCGTGGTTCCCCATAAAATAGAGGCGACTAAAACAGCGATAAAACCAGAATGTGAACTCAGGTTGAAGGACGTAGTACTCACTTTACAACCTCTTGTTCTAATAGGCTTTGAACCATGTGCTTTGCAGCAAAGACTTTGTCACTGGAGCTTTCTAAACCTGCACGGGCAATAGATCCTTCCAAAATAAAAGAAAGCAGCAGTGCCAGTTCTTTTGCGCGCTTGGGATCCTCAGTTAATTGACTCAAATGCTCAGCTAGAATGGCTTCAATTTCATCTTTATGATTTTTGACAGCTAAACGCTCAGGACTGTGTGCAGGAAATTCTGCTGCGGCATTGAGTAGACCACAGCCACGGAAACCTTTTTCATAAGCGAATTCAGCATGATCTTGGTAGGCATCGAAAACAGCCAAAATACCGTCAATGGGTGTTTGGATTTGAGCTTTTCTCTTGTGATATAAATCCAGCCATTCTTGATGGCGTGCTTCGATATAACAGGTAATCAGATCTGATTTGGTGGCGAAGTTATTGTAGAGAGACATTTTTGCCACGTTGGCTTTCTCTGTAATCGTATTGATTCCTGTATTGCTGATGCCATCGTTATAAAACAAGGTTGATGCTGCATCCAGGATTTTTTGTTTTGCTGATTTAGTGCTCATAGTAAAATTATATTATGTATACCGACCTACCTATTTTTATTGAAAAGTAAATTATTTGCAAGGGAAAATTGGGAACTTTACTGAATTTTGATGAGAAAGATGGCATCGCTTAAAGCGCTGAAATTGCATTTTAAGCGATAGAAGAATTATTCAATATTTTTCTTACTGTGGATAAAAGCCAATCCATACACAGGCCATTTCTTTTCTGATTTTAGATTGTTGACCAACCATGCAACTAGTACCAAAGCAATTGAACCTAAAAGCACGGGGAAAAATAAGAAACTCCAGTGGTATTGAATGGTATTGGCCGTTAATAAAATGACCAATGGGTTTGCGCCAGCAGGTGGGTGGACACAACGTAAAAGTTGCATGGCCGCAATTGCGCAGCCGACAGAGAGTGCAATGCTGAGTGCCGATATGCCAAAAAGTTTAAGAAACAATAAACCGATAAATGCCGAGACAAAATGCCCCAAAATTACATTGCGAGGTTGCGCTAGAGGCGATTGTGATACCGCATATAAGATGACACAGGTTGCACCGAAAGGAGCCATGATAAATAGATTGTTGGTGAGCTTACTGAGCAGGATTAAGATCAAGATACTTAATGTACCGCCAATTAAACTTCTTATAATATCAATGGATTGAGGTAAGGGGGCAAGATGTTCTCTACCGTTGAATAAAGATAACATGGTGATCTCACTACAGGGTTGCTTTATCGCGATAATAGAACTAAAATTATAAATAGTACAGATCTGTACTATTCTAAATGAGTAAATTTTTATGTCAAAGTCAGCCAATAAAATTTTGCATACAGCAGAAAAATTATTTTATGAAAATAGTTTTGTTGGCGTGGGTGTTGATCTTATTCGGGATGAATCAGGTTGCTCAAAAACCACCATGTACACCTATTTTAAAAATAAAAATCAATTGGTGAAGTCAGTTTTGGAAGCGCGGGATGAAAAGTTTAGAAACAGCTTGCTGGATTATGTCGCTGATGAAACGGGAAGGACTGCACTGAATCGGTTGATCGATTGGCATTTACTGTGGTTTCAAGAGGATAACTTTAAGGGATGTTTATTTGTCAGAGCAGTGGCAGAGTCACATTTGGGTGATCAAGAGATCATCGCGGTGTCAAAAGAGCATAAAGTCTGGATTAGAAATTTGATCACAGAATATCTACAATCTTATCCCAATGCAGAGATATTGGTTGAAGTGACTTATACGCTGATAGAAGGGCTGATCAGTCGCTTTCTGGTCGAAGGTTATGATGTAAAAGTGGCAGCCGAGATTAAGGATTCAATTAATCAAATCATTGATCATTTAAATCCTCTCAAGAAGTAGAGGGCATAAGTATTTTTAGATAGATTAGCCTTTGATATTTCAGCAAAGGCCAATCACGTTGTTCATTTAATCTTTAAAGGCATTTTGATTTTCGACATCTACATATTCGATATAGCCACGACCTTGGGTTGGCTGATTCAGATATTCGCCTGTAAAGGTATAGGCACTGGCATAGCCAATACCGTGTCCATAACGAAATGGACTGTCGATTTCCGCAGTGATATCTAAAATTTTCTGATCCGCATCATCTTTGACCGACCAAGAGAACAACTGTGGTAAGCGCATTTTCTTGCCGCTTGGTGAAACATAATCCTCAACTTGATGCGCAATCACCTTGAACTCAACCTTGGTATAGACCTCAGCCGGTTTGTCGGTATGACGAACATGTAAAGTATACGCTGCTGCTTGACCCAAAATATCAGCTTTGGTGAGCAATAATTGGGTGCTCTCGGTTAAGTTGATAATTTGGTAGGTAAAGAAATCGAGCGGTAATTTATAAGGCTCTGGGAGTAGTTTTTTAACGACACCATGTGCACCAGTTGCTCGGGCATATTCGTAAGTACATAAACCTTCAGCTGGAGTAATTTGGCCTTGATATTCAAGCTGACCTTTGAAGTTTGCCAATAAACTAAAATGATCATAAATCGGTGTTTTAATAAACCATGAGATTTGATCAGTGACATCTAAATCAAATTCAAAGCTGAGTCCATGATAAACACCTTTGAGGTGAATATTTGGTAGAGTTCCTTGAATTGAGACTTCTTCACCTAGCTCAATGATTGTTCCATTGTCTTGAATATTGGTCTGTTCTGGAATGAGATACGCTTTTAATAGATGCTCATCTACTGCCGCAGTACTGGAGAAAAAAGTTGCAGTCTTTCTTGGGTCGCCTAAGGTAATATCATCATGATCAAATGCAAGTGCTCCTGGGGTACCCAGTAAAATCATAATATTTAAATAACGATGTGGCTCGGGAAGCAGCGGAAAGAAGATTCCATAATGCGTCCAAGTATAAAAATTCCCATCCGTGCGTGGGCGGATGATGTCTGGATCTGAAAATGGTGTTGTTGAATATTGTACTGCTTTATCGAGCGTACCTTGTGCCAATAACAGGCTTTTACCCAAGATTTTGCTGGTCAGGGAAGTCGGTGGCAATTGTTTCTTCATTTTGTTTCCTAAACTCGATCCATGTTGAAAAGTAGATTATGAGAAACAATTGCCTGTGCTAAGCGGAAATAAGGACAAAGCTACAGCTTTTCAGGACATTTATACGGGAGCTTTGTTCGACAATTTTTCTAAGGTCTGTGAGCCGATCCAGTGTTTTGAAAACTGGTAGGCAGCCCGTCCAGAACGTTGACCACGTGCTTGGCACCACTTTAAACTTTCACCACGAACCAGATCGTTATATTCCAAGTCCGCTTTTACAATGTAATGCTCTACGATTTGTAAATACAACTGTTGATCCATTGGATAGAAGGATAGCCACATCCCAAAACGGTCGGAAAGTGAAATTTTTTCCTCGATCGCTTCCTGTGGATGCAGTTCCGTATATTGCGGGACATCCACCTTTCGCACAGGTGTATTTTCGTGCATAAACTCAGGCAGTAAATGGCGACGGTTACTGGTGGCATAAATAATGAAATTACTTGAGCCAGATTGCAGTGAACCATCCAGCACACTTTTCAGACTGCGATAATTTTCATCTTCAGCATTAAAGGCTAGATCATCACAATAAACAATGAATTTTTCAGGACGATTTTCAATCAGTTTTTGAATTTTAGGTAAATCAGAGAGATCGTCGCGCTCAATTTCAATCAAGCGTAAGCCTTGAGCTGAATATTCAGTGAGTAGGGCACGAACAATCGACGATTTTCCAGTACCGCGAGAGCCTGTCAGTAAGACGTCATTGGCTGGTAAGCCATTCAGAAATTGTAAGGTATTTTTGATAATTTTGTCTTTTTGGCGTTCGATGCCTTTTAAATCTTCCAGATACATCTTCTTGGGTTGTTGTATCGCGACCAATTGTTGGTTTTCCCAACGAAAGGCGACTGCTGAAAAATCAGTCGGTTGTTTCGGTGCAGGGAGAACTTGCTGGAGCTGTGTTAAAACACTGGATAACGATTGGATAATAGATTCGGGTAAATCAAGGATAGCCATAAATACAAACCAAACTCAATGATGAATAGGGATACTATCACTGCTATTACGGAAATAAAGAAAATATCATCAGAAATATCGAAATATATCGATTTACCCCTTGATTGTTGTGGCTGCTTTTTGCATTGTATAGGTGCAAGAATATAAAAAATATGCTGAAAATCGGGATTGCGAATGTTCACTAGAGTTCAAGAGAAAAAGAATACATATCAGACACATAGGGTTGATGTGTTACAAGAACACTTACGACATGCGAACTCTTATGATGAATGGAAAGAAATCGCACTAAAACTGGACGAAGAATCTGGTCATGAAGCATGGAAATATGACAATGAATCGTCTTATTATGATGCAGAAATTTTATCTAAACGTTATAACTTATTAAAAAAATATCGAATGCAGCATCGAACACTAGATCTGATCTATGTGTTAAGAGAAGGCCTGTCTTATGACTTTGCCAATATTGGGCATCCGATGTTATTTACACAGACCTATATTGGAACTAAAAAAATTATCGAAAACTATGTTGAGGAAATGAGTGACTGTCTACGCTATTTAGCCTCAAGTGAATGTATTACGTTTCAGCTTAAAGAAAAAATCCAATTTTTTGAAGAATGCCAAAAAGCTTATGGGCAACCCGCACTCATGTTTTCAGGTGGAGCGACTTTAGGTCTATTTCATACAGGAGTCTGCAAAGCACTGATCGAACAGGATTTAATGCCACAAGTGTTATCAGGTTCTAGTGCAGGGGCGATTATGACAGGGATGCTTGGTGTCTCACCGCCTGAGAAAGTACCTGAATTGCTGAAAGGGGAATACTTTTTTAGTGATGCATTTAAATTTAGGAAGGTTACAGAACTGATTCGGGGACGTGGCGGTGTTGCTGATGTGATGTATTTGAAAAAGTTCCTGATGCAGAATCTTGGCGACGTCACATTTGCAGAAGCCTATAAGCAATCCAAACGACATATTAATATTGTTGTCGCACCTTATAACACTGCACAAAATCCAAGGATTATGAATGCACTAACTGCACCGAATGTTCTGGTGTGGAGTGCAGTATTAGCATCGTGTGCTGTACCTGTGTTATTTCCGCCTGTGCATTTGACCAGTAAGCGCTATGATGGTCAGCATACGCCATATCTCGCCAATACCAAATGGGTGGATGGCAGTATGCGTAGTGACTTTCCGCAGGAGAAAATGGCGCGTTTATATAATATTAATTACACCATTGCCAGTCAGGTCAATCCGCATATCGTGCCGTTTATGCAGAGTGATAGCAATCGCTTCCGACGTGATGTACTGAGTTGGCCTGAACGTATTATTCGTCATCAAGGTAAAACTATTGCCATGGATGTGATGGATTTAACCCGCAATTATATGGGCAGTTTTTTCCCGATTCGCCGTATGCTTGATCATGGTTATGGTATTTTGGGGCAACGCTACTATGGTGATGTAAATATCATTGCCAAATATGGTCTCCGGCACTATAGCTACATGCTAAAAAATCCACGACCAAAACTGTTCAAAATTCTGCAACAAGAAGGCGAGCGGGCAACATGGCCTAAAATCGCCTCGATTGAAATCCATGCACGGATTGGTAAAACCATTGAGCATTGTTTAACATCATTGCGAAAGCAGGAAGAAAAGCAGCAGAATGAGTTTTACTACGTGGATCTTTGATCCCAAAATTCCATTTGAAAATTTAAGTCTCTCCACCAAAACGCAGAGTTATGCATCTGGGCGACGTATATATACCTTCCAAGCCAATCAGCAAGCTTATTGGCTGAAATTCCATCAGGCAAACAGTCAGCATATTTTAGCAAAGGCTTTTCAGCGTGAACTCAACTTTTACCAGTTACATGAACATATGCAACAACCCTTTCTGTTGCCGTATCAAATTATTCAATTCAGTGATGTTGTGAATCAGTTGGATGCAACGGAGGGCGGTGTAGGGCTGTTAACCTCCAATTCAGATGCTTTTTTTACGGCTTTGACAGATGATAATGAGATTGAAAGCATTCAGCAGAAAATTCTTGCTGCTTTAGACACACTTGATGCTTTACACCAATTGGGGTGGATTCATGGTGATTTGAAGACAGAACATTTCCGTTTTTATGAAGGCTCATGTCGGCTGATTGATTTTGAGCAATGTTTTAGGATTGGGTTTCCCATTCAGACTTTAGATGCAACACCACATTACATGGCACCAGAGCTTTTTCAGGGGACAGGAAAAACGATTCAAAGTGATTTATATGCTTTGGGTATTATTTTGTATGAATGGTTGACTCAATTAACCTTAAAGGCAGGCAGTTATCATGATTGGGCTGTTTTACATTGCCAGCAATTGCAAATTCAGCTTCCATCGACACTGCAATGCTTTTTTCCTTTGCTTAAAGGCTTGTTGGAAAAGCATGTTGAACAGCGTTTTAGCTCAGTTTCGGCTGCAAAAGCAGCTCTAAATGTCAAAGATTTGCTTGAAAATAAAAATAAATAGTTGATTTGAATATTATATGTTCATTTGATTGGTTTTTTTAGTAGAAACACTTGTCAGAATGAATGTTTCTCACTAATATGCATACCCATCGGGGGCGTGGCGAAATTGGTAGACGCACTGGATTTAGGTTCCAGCGCCGCAAGGTGTAAGAGTTCGAGTCTCTTCGCCCCCACCATATTTAAAAAGCAAGAGTATCTTGCTTTTTTTATGATTAAACAAAATAGAGTTTAATCATGTGGTTATAGAGGATTGGTGTAATGGTAGCATGACGGTCTCCAAAACCGTTCGTCAAGGTTCGAGTCCTTGATCCTCTGCCAAATTCAAAGGAACTTTATATAAAGTTCCTTTTTTTACGTCTGTTGTTTCTATCTGTATATTAAAAAAGCATTAGCTTTCAGATGCATGGTTTTTTTATAAAAAGGACTTGTCAGTAGAAAGGTTTATCACTAATATACACATCCATCGGGGGCGTGGCGAAATTGGTAGACGCACTGGATTTAGGTTCCAGCGCCGCAAGGTGTAAGAGTTCGAGTCTCTTCGCCCCCACCATATTTAAGAAAGTAAGTATTTCTTATTTTCTTATGATTGAGTCAGATATGATTTAATCATGCAGTTTAGAGGATTGGTGTAATGGTAGCATGACGGTCTCCAAAACCGTTCGTCAAGGTTCGAGTCCTTGATCCTCTGCCAAATCAATAAAAAGCCCTTGTGAAAACAAGGGCTTTTTTATTGTCTAATCTATTTTGAGTGTGGGTTTTTTTTATATCTTTCATAGGTGGGTATTTCTTAGGGTTCAGATAGATTTCTCTACAGAAGAGAAGTGTCTACTGAAGCCTATCGTAGTCTGTTTTCAAGTTATATTTATTTATCTTTTCAAAGAACAATGATCTGAATATGCTTTTGAGTAAATTCCAAAAACAATTCGCTCAATAGTTCTCATATTGTCACTGTCAATCAATAAAATGCTAAAAAACAGTGCATTTTTTGCATAATTTTAAATTTTTTGTGCCAATTAGTTTTTGAATAATAGAGTAATCAACATTGTTGTTGATCATTTTAGCTTATTCAAATTTGATTTCAGCTTGATGAAAGAAGTCACAAAAGACTTAGATAAATAAAGCCAGCTCAGCCATGAATGGATTGTCGCTAGGGAAAATGAATAATTAAGGAATAACAAATGTTTGTAATGTGTATGGTTCAACATAGAAAAAGTGAGTTAGACAGTCTTACCCAGCAAAGCAATACACGGAGTCAATGCTGCATTGATTGTGATTCAAAATAAGGGAGAAGCCATATGATGATCATCCGTTATATTGAACAGAAAGATATCCATGATTTGTACCAACTGGCGCAAAAAGCGGGTTTTGGCTTAACCTCTTTACAGCCAGATATGGAAATATTGGCTGCGCGTATTGATCGTGCTGTGAAAACCGTTGAAGGTCAATTGGATAAAGCGGAGCAGGGCTACTTATTTGTATTGGAAGACACTGAAATCAATAAAGTTGTTGGCGTTTGTGGAATTGAGGTCGCACTGGGATTAAAAGAACCTTGGTATAACTTTCATGTGGGTACGCAAGTGCATTCCTCAGAGCCTTTGAATGTTTATAAGTCTTTGCCAACCTTATATCTGAGTAATAACCATACCAATTGCAGTGAACTTTGTACTTTATTTTTAGATCCAGATTATCGTTTAAATAAGAATGGAAAGTTTCTCTCCAAAGTTCGACTGTTGTTTCTATCCGCATTTCGCCAATATTTTGAAGAAACCATTGTGGCAGAAATGCGAGGTTTCTCCGACGAGAATGGACATTCACCATTTTGGGATGCAGTTGGACATAAATTTTTTGATATGGAGTTTAGTAAAGCGGATTATTTAAGTGGTACCGGCAAGAAAGCCTTTATTGCGGAACTGATGCCCCGACATCCACTTTATGTCGATATGTTGCCAGACGATGCCAAAGCCGTAATTGGTGCTGTACATCCGAATACGGTGCCTGCCTACAATCTTTTAATTGAAGAGGGGCTGCGCTATAAGAACTATGTCGATATCTTTGATGGTGGAGCTACCTTACAGGCTGATATTGAAAATCTGCGAGCAATCAAGGACAGTCATGTTGTCAGTGTAAAAGTTGAGTCGGCTGAACAGATCACTTTAGATGATGAGCCTTATATTGTTGCCAATGATGACTATGCAAATTATCGAGCCATCTTGGTTTATAGCCAGCCCGATCAGCATGTAGTGAAGTTGACTCAAGCGCAAGCTCATCGATTACACCTGAAGGATGGTGAATCAGCCCGAATACTGAATATCAACATTAAAGGCAATAAAAAGAATAAATAAATGCTTTATAGCTATTTAAGCAATATTCGGTAAATCAAGCTTATGGGGTTCATATGGCATTTTAATCGCAGTATGAACCCGCTTGGCGTTAAAAATACGGATATCGTTACAATATAAAATAATGATTGCTTAAAATATAAACTTATTTGAGGGTGCTATTAGATCACTCACTGGTGATTAATTGTACGTATATGCCGAGTATTATACTCAACAGAGAAAAGAATAGGATATGATTCCTACGCCTAAAATAATGTTAATGAATAGTTAAGGGAAAATAATGAGTCTTAGGAGTGCTTAGATAAAAAGTGGATTGAGTATATTGATGAACGAGATAGTTTGGATAACAAATTAATTTGATAATAATTCTATGTAACAAATGGATTTCTATATTAAAGGCAGTTTGAAAATATTTATTTTTATTAAGCATTGATAACGGTTGTTGTAAGCTGGAGTAAGGATTACATGAGTCAGAATAAAGGAACGCAAACTCTGGATGAAGATTTGCAAGAAAGTCCGCAAGATGAAGAAAAATTACAACGCTCTTTGACCAATCGTCATATCCAAATGATTGCGATTGGTGGTGCAATTGGTACAGGACTCTTTATGGGTTCTGGTAAAACCTTAAGTATTTCAGGTACCTCAATTGTTTTAACTTATTTAATTATTGGTTTTTTCTTTTTCTTCGTCATGCGGGCAATGGGTGAATTACTGCTGGCGAATACTAACTTTAAAACCTTTGCTGATTTTGCAACAGCCTATATTGGCCCTTGGGCTGGCTTTTTCCTCGGCTGGTCATATTGGTGTAACTGGATTATTACCGCAATTGCAGATGTGATTGTCATTGGGGGATATATGCAATTTTGGTATCCCGATATTCCAGTCTGGATCCCAGCATTTACCTCTCTTGCTATTTTGACCATCCTGAATTTTGTTGCGGTTCGAATGTTTGGAGAGCTCGAATTCTGGTTTTCTTTGATTAAAATTTCTGCCATTATTTTATTTATTCTGGCTGGGATTTATTTAATTAGTACAGGCTTTACTTCTCCTAGTGGCGTCAAAGCATCTATGAGCCATGTATTTGAAACGCAGTCCATGTTCCCATATGGTATTACAGGATTTTTGGCGGGTTTCCAGATCGCTATTTTTGCTTTTGTTGGGATAGAGTTAGTGGGAACAACCGCAGCTGAAACCAAAGATCCACATAAATCACTGCCTAAAGCCATTAATTCAATTCCATTGCGGATTCTACTATTTTATGTGGGCGCATTGATTTGCATCATTGCAGTAACCTCTTGGGCAAAAATTTCGCCAGAAAAAAGCCCCTTTGTTGAGATGTTTACTTTAATTGGTTTACCGATTGCTGCTGGATTGGTTAATTTTGTTGTTGCAACGTCTGCATTATCTTCTGCAAATAGCGGCATCTTCGCGACTAGTCGCATGCTATACGGTTTGGCATTGGATAATGATGCACCCAAAAGCTTTAGTAAATTATCGAAAAAGAAAGTGCCAATTCGAGGTCTGATTTTCTCTATGACCTGCGTCACCATTGGAACCTCTATTCTATTTATTGTGCCGAATGTAATGACGGCTTTTACCATTATTTCAGCACTGACATCTATTTTATGTGTTTTTACTTTTATGCTGATTATTCTTTCCTATATTGGCTATCGTAAAAAATTTCCAGAGTTGCATCAACAGTCTAAGTTTAAAATGCCAGGTGGATTATTTATGGCTTGGTCGACCATGTTATTCTTAATTTTTACCATCGTTATTTTGGCTTTAGATCATGATACCTTGATTGCATTAGGACTTTCACCAGTTTGGTTCATTGGTTTATTGATTGCGTATCGCTATAAAAAGAAAAAAATGCTGCAACTTGATCTGTTAAAAACCAGTAGGGTGGATTATGTTTAAGTTGAATTGATCAACTGCTACATCCCAACGTATTTTTAAATAAAGCAAAGCTTCGGCTTTGCTTTTTTAGATTATTTTTAGAATTGGATGATTTGAGTACTGTTTTATATCTATGAATATAAAAGTATTATTTAAAGCCAAGAAATTTGGGTGACGAAAAATGTCATAAACAGACCATACTGTATAGACAGAAGCGTATTGCTATCGGTAAAATGCCCTAAATTTAAGCAAAAAAATTTATAAAAATGTTGAACAACATCTATCAAGCGTTAGAGAGTCTCGGCCTTACAGCACAAAAACGTGCCATTCATATTCAATTTTCGAATCAAAATTTAAATACTCAGGTTTTCCTGCAACGCATTGATGGTCAGCATCAACTCAATGCAGGTGTTAAAGCAGAATTAATTTGCTTGTCGACCAATGCTGCCATTCCATTAAAACAATTCATTGGTAGTCAAGTTGCAATTGATACGGTGACCGATCAAGGTCAATTAACTCGTGTCACAGGCATCATTACTCAAGCCCTACAAGGACAATCGGACGGTAGCCTAACTTTATATAAGCTGACTTTAGAAGATCCAACTGCACTGTGGAAACAACGCCGTAACAGCCGCGTGTTTATGAACAAGAGCGTGCGTGATGTCGTGGAAATCATCTTCAAGGAATGGCAGAGCAAAAGTCCGTTATTTGCATCCAGCTTAACGCTTGATTTAAGCGGACTCAGCCAAGACTACGATATCCGCCCCTTTATCATGCAATCCAATGAAAGCGATTATGACTTTCTCACCCGCTTGATGCGTAGCGAAGGCATTAATTGGCTCATCGACGAAGCAGCGCACACAGTTCCACTCAGCAGTGCAGCCATCCAATCCCAAAAACTACGTTTGCTTGACGACAATAGCCAATACCAAGCCTTAGACCGTCGACAGATTCGCTACCACCGCAGCAGTGCCACCGAACAATACGACAGCATGACCAGCTTAATCGGACAACGCACACTACAGCCGAGTTCAGTCCATGTACAACGTTGGCAAGCCGATGCACTGGAACAAGAAGTAGGTGCAGGTAGCGTACAAAGCACGCACAAACACAGCGAGCAACATGACAATGCCAGTCTAGGCTTAGAACAGGCATGGCACTTTTCACCCGCCTGGATGCAAGACCTGAATGGTGAGGACGGTGCAACTCAATCTGGCAATGCCCAGATTGAAAAGCTCAATCAAAACTTAGGACAATACTACGACCTACAATCAAAACAGTTCATTGCCCATACCACAGTACGCGATACCCATGTCGGTTACTGGTTTGAACTGGCAGAACACCCTGAAATTGATCAACATGACGGGGCAGACAAAGAATTCCTGATCACAGGTAAAAACTTCTATAACCAAAACAACTTGCCCAAAGATCTAAACCAGCAGATTAATCAACTCTTGGCACAAAGCAATTGGCAGCCCACCCAATACGGCAATGCAGAAGAACGTCAAGCCAACCATTTGACACTGCAACGTCGTAATATCAAAACCGTACCTGAATATCACCCATTACAACATCGACCTGCAGCATCCCCACAACGCGCCAAAGTGGTTGGACCCAGTGGTGAAGAAATCCATGTGGATGAATGGGGCCGCATCAAAGTCCGTTTCCTGTTTACCCGCAATGACGATCATAGCCATGATGGTGGTGCAGGTAGTAATGACAATGACACTGACTCCGCTTGGGTCGATGTCCTGACGCCTTGGGCAGGTGAAGGCTATGGTGCACGCTTCTTACCGCGTATCGATGAAATCGTAGTGATTGACTTCTTTGATGGCAACATTGACCGACCGTTTGTGGTGGGCCGCATTCACGAAGCACAACGCAGCCCAAGCAAGTTCGACAATGCAGGCAAGCTCCCAGACACCAAGAAGCTGGCAGGGATCAAGTCCAAAGAATACCAAGGTGAAGGCTATAACCAACTGCGCTTTGATGACACTACAGGACAGATCAGTGCCCAGTTGCAAAGTAGCCATGCAGCGAGCCAACTGAATCTGGGTAAACTCAGCCATCCGAAAGCCACAGCCGAAAGTGAAGACCGTGGAGAAGGTTTTGAGCTTCGTACTGATCAATGGGGTGCAGTTCGTGCAGGCGAAGGATTACTACTTTCCACGCACAAACAAGATCAGGCCCAAGGCGAACACCTCGATGCACAAGTTGCCAAGCAACAGCTTGAGAGTAACCAAAGCAATGCCAAAGCTTTAAGTGAAGTTGCCAAGAATCAGCAAACAGATGAAGTTGAATCTTTAGTACAGTTAAAGGCATTTTTTGAGTCTATCGAATCTGATATAGCCAAATTTAATAAAGCTGTACTTTTACTGAATTCACCCGCTGGTATTGGCCTGAGCACCAATGAAGATATTCACCTATCCGCGGATGGACAGATCAATCAGTTTGCTGGCGACAGTATCAATTTGAGTACGCAGAAGAACCTGATTACACATGCTCAAAACCGAATCAGTGTGTTTGCCGCACAGAATGGTATTAAGCAAGTGGCTGCCAAAGGTAAGTTTGAAATGCATGCTCAGGGGGATGGCATGGATTTACTTGCCAAGCAAGGGATTCAGATTATCTCGACCGAAGATCGTATTGAGATTACTAGTCCGAAAGAGATTGTGATTACCGCAGGTGGTTCTCAGATTAAGCTGAATGGCTCAGGTATTTTCCCAACCACAGGTGGTAAGTTTGAGGTGAAGGCAGGGCAGCATTTGTTTATGGGCGGGGCGAAAGTTCCTATGGATATCCCTCTAATGCCAAATGAAATCAGGAAACAACTATTTCTACAATATCATGATCAAGAGCCTGTCCAAGGTGCTAACTTTACAATTAAGTATAACAATGGACAGCAATATTCAGGGATTGTTAATAATAAAGGCATCGCAGATATTACGGATGCTCCCGAAGGTGAAGGACGAATTATTTTTGGTGAAGATCAAAGACCGTATCAAGTTGTTGCGATAGCAGATGAAAACCCAGAATATAAATCGGCATGGGTGATTGATGATTTTGAAGCATCATATCAGCAAGCACTAAAGGAAAAGAATAAATGAATAGTGCAGAAAAGAAAATTGCCGTTATTGAAATTGGTAATGATATCTGGAATAGAGCAAAGAAAGCGGGAAATCAAATAGCCGATGGTGCAAAACAAGTTAAAGATGGTGTGGTGGATGGTGGGAAGTGGATTGGTGGGGCTTTACAAGGTGAGTTTAACGATAAAGCAACGGTAGGCCAGATCTTTACTGATGCTGCAATAAGTATGTTTCCTGTTGCTGGTGAAGTAACAGCGGCACGAGATTTAGTTGCAGTATTATTGAAGATGGCTGATGACAAGAAACAGGCTTCAGAAGTAATTAATTGGGTCAAAATCATTTTATGTTTATTGCCTATTATTCCGATTTTTGGCGGTATTTTAAAAGGCGTTGGTCGTCTCTTAATTACCGTGATGAAAGATGCAACTAAAGTTGCTGAGGTTGCCGCTGCGATACTCGCTTTTTTAAGAAAAATGGGCTATGGAAATTCAGTCGCGTTTATCCAAAAACTTAATTTTGCACAGTATCAAGCTAAAATTTTAGCTGAATTTAAGAATGGCCTTTCACGTATGAAAGGAGGCTTTACTTTTATTAACCAAAAAATGGGTAAAGCGTTACCTGAAAGCGTCAGAATATATGTAAATTCAATGGGACCAAAATTGGATGAGCTGGGACGTCTTGCGGACAAGATGATTCCTTCTGCTGTCAAAGAGTTAGATCAAGCCTTAAATAAAGTGCGTTCTGAAGTGATCCGTCAAATGAACGAAGCAGGGGCAAAGATTGGCGGTACTCAAACTAAAGCTATGACAACCGAAGCCCGTTTAAGTTCAACTGCTTCTAAAGTGATTGCAAGTAAGGGTCATACACCTGCACCTTTGAGTCATTATGATCATAAAAAGGGTTGGCCTGACTTGAGAAGCTTTAAAAAAGAAGATGAAATAACAAAGAAAATAATCTTTCCTGATATTCACTCTTTTAGTAGTAAAGCTCCTATTCAACCTAAGCTATTGAAAGCAGGTTCAAAAGTTCCATTGTTTCGGGTGGTGGAGCAAGTAAATCCTGGGAAATCTGGGGGTTATTGGGCAGAAAAAATGTCTGAAAATGGTAAGGCATGGCGGTTGGATTGTGCTGTAAAAGGTGCATGGAGTACTAATGGTGCATATGTGGTATTAGACCATGTACCTACTGTTGCTGAAATGAGAAAGCTAGGCATAACTGTACCTGACGATTGGGATGGTTTACGTGTCTGGCGTGGAAAGATTGCAGAACAGCTTGATAATGAAAATAGTTTAGAAAGAGGACATCAGGCCACTAATTTATTATTGCCAGGTGGTGATATTCAAATTTTTATTAATTTTAGAGATCCTCATCATATACCTGTAAAAGAATATATTGATAAAATGATTAAAGAAAAAGCGACAGGTTGGACAGATGCTAAAATTCCTGATGATGTGGAAACAATGGTTGAATATCTAGAAAAGCGTGAACGATCTGCAAAAATTGTACAGCAAAGTGAAAAACTGGGACAGGTGTTACGCTCAACTACTTCAACAGCACGTTCGGGTATTGAATATCAACAGCAGAAACAATCACAAACTGAGAAACATTAGTCTATGTTAAATCCTAATACGATGTCATCAATGCAAGAACAAGAAGCACGAAATAAAGCATTTTATTTAATTAAGAAGTACACGAGCTATATGTTTTTGGATTACGCTAGGAAACTGAATCAGCAATTTTTAGATGCATTTGAGAGGCAGTTAAGAAACCCTTCTTTAGAGTTTTTACAAAGTAAAGACATTGAATATTTTCAAAAGCAGCATGAAGGTCAATATATTTATTTTTTGGAGAGAATGGCAAGACAAGAACAAGGTTTATCATTACTAAAAAATAGTAAACATAAGTCAGAAGCATATGAATTATGTATTGCTGACTTTAAGGGAAGATTATTTGGTCGTTATGCTGATGAAATTGGGTTAGATAATGATCCATTTTATCAACTAATGGGATTAGGACATGAATATTCAGGTAATTTATTTTTAAAAAATGATCACTTTGGTTATATCAGGAATGTATTGATCGCTTCAGAAATGATATCCACCTTAATTATATCTATATCAGGAGATGATTCAAAATATTTTATTCCAGAAGAAGACAGATTATTTGAAAAATGGACATATGAAACGATTTTCTATAAGCCACTTTTAAATGGTCTACAATGGCCTTTACCTCGTCTTTACCCACAATCTATCATGGAATGTCCACCATTCAATGAAAATTCAATAGGTGAAATAGCCAATGGAGAGGAAATAATAATTACAGGTATATATGAACCTTGGTTGCCAATTACAGGAAAAGTAGGATGTCCTAACTATTTCTTGGAAGGTACTATAGCAACAGAGTATCAATTAGAAGGCACTGATGAGTGGGTTGATGTCAAATGGCGTTTAATCTGGGAAGATAAACGTTATTTAGATGGAACAATTCCAGAAGAAGAGAAGGCTTATATCTTTGATAGTGAGTATATTGGTATCAAAGGTATCCAGAACAATGCAGAGTCTATTGAAAAGTTGAGTATACGTGCAGGCCTAGTATGCCCAAAAACTGGTTATTGGTTTACGGTGGCGCAAGAAAATTCACGTCAATACTTTAGGCAAGGTGAAATTTTACCTGAGATCAAATCCGACTGGGGTGAAGTGTATTGGCTGTTTGATGGTGTGTAAGTGCTGAATAATAAAACTAATTTATCAGTAGAGATAGAAGAAGCGCGAGCTCGGGCATTTTATTTAATTAAGAAGTACACAAGTTATACTTTTTTAGATCAAGCACGTAACTTATATCAGCAATTTTTAGATGCGTTTGAAAGGCAGTTAAGAAATCCACCGAAAGAAGTGTTGCAACACCCATATGCTGAGTATTTACAAAAAAACATGAGAGTGAGTATGTTCATTATCTGAATAAAATAGTTGAGTTAGAGAATGGTTTGACACTACTTAGAACGACTAAACATAAAAGAGAAGCATATAATAGTTTTTGTAATGTCGATTTTACAGATTGGTTATTTGATCGATATGCTGATGAAAATATAATATATGAAGATCCATTCTATATCTTATTGGGTCTAGGTATTTCCAGATCAACTGATATTTTTGAACCAGTAAATTATAAGACTGATCCACTTGGGCGAAAAGTAGAACATACAGGTTCTATACGCTTACTATTAATTGCTTTAGCCTATCGTAATATTTGTATGCAGAGTTATTTAGCAGGTAAGGTAAGTGAGCCATTTGCATATATTGATAAGAATATAATACGAAAATCTCAAAAATGGTCTTATGAGACTATTTTTTTCTCTAAAGAATGGCCACCGTTAAGAATTTACCCTGAATCGATTCCAATGTGTCCACCTTTTAACCTAAATCCAATTGGGCAAATAGCTACAGGTGAAGAAGTAAAAGTTACGGGTATTTATGAACCTTGGTTGCCAATTACAGGAGAAGTGGGTTGTCCTAACTATTTCTTAGATGGCTCGAGAGCAACAGATTATCAACTAGAAGGCACTGATGATTGGGTAGATGTCAAATGGCGTTTAATTTGGGAAGATAAACGTTATTTAGATGGAACAATACCAGAGGAAGAGAAAGCTTATATTTTTGATATTGAGAATATTGGTATCAAAGGTATCCAGACCAATGCTGAGTCTATTGGAAATTTGAGTATACGTGCAGGTCAAGTATGCCCAAACACTGGGTACTGGTTTACGGTGGCTCAAGAAAATTCACGTCAATACTTTAAGCAAGGTGAAATCTTACCTGAGATTAAATCTGACTGGGGTGAAGTGTATTGGCAATTTGATGGTGAAGAATAACAAAAGTGCCCTTCGGGGCATTTAAAACTTTGAGATTTATATAATGTAAATGGTTGATTTAAATAAACTAGAGCTATTTCCGCAAGAGATCTATGCAATTGAGCAATTAGTTTCATATAACTATTACTATGAAACGGTAAAGTTATGGGAGGAGCTGATTCAATATGCTGAAGGATTATTAGACAAATATAGTGCTTATTTAGCACCAGACCATCGTGCCCAACATCCATCTCATCAAGCCGACTATGTGTGGGCAACCATCGTACTACCAAATTTTAAGGGAGTCCTCCATCATTTGATAGATGGTCTTGAAGATTTACAACATGGTTTTTTACCAATATTAAGAAGAATGAGTAGTATTAATAATGCGGCAATTGCACAGGGTAGAGATTATCCCTATGACTGGATGGAAAAAGTAGAAAAAGGAGCTGTCGAGAAATATGAAGCTAAAGAGAAGATAGTACTAATGCGAGCAACAAATATTTATATTGCTAGTGATTATACAGCTCAATGGGATTATAAAGATCTATTAGAAGATGAGTATGTTGTAGGTATAGATTTTCCAGAGCATTTGCCTAAATATCAGTTCAATACGAATATTATGGTTAAAACTGGCGAGCCGATCATGGTGACAGGGATTTATCGTTCAATTGAGCCATACTCTGCTTGTAATTTTATGATAAAAGAAGAAAAAATGTCTGCCAAGCATCCTGAAGACTGGAAATTAGCTCCTAAGGTTTTAAGCTTTGAAACTAATCCAGATCTTTTTACGACACCAGATACAATTGAGAATCCAATAAGAGTTGAAACTACATGGATACTGGTGGAAAAAGTAGTTGAGGATGGTGGCAGAATTTAGTTATTTAATGAAGAAGGAATTTTTCAATGAATTTCAGCATCAGTATAAAAATGATAAGTTACTCTAAAAAGATTCTATTAAGTTTTTTACCCATTATTTTATGTATCAGTTGTAGTAATGGTCAGTCAGCAGGGCAGCCAAGCGCTGATACAGAAGTATTTATCAAGAAACTAAACCAGCAGCATCGGTTTAAGGTTCATGGCTGTGCAATTAATTATAACGGTACAGATCTCTATATGAATTCTACCGTTGAACCTTGGATCAAAGCTCTAGGGAAAAACTATAGAAAAGTGGATAGTACGGATGGAATTAATTTAACCAATTTATATATCTATGATGATATAGGAGTGCGATTGGTTGAGAGAAAAAATGATAAGCAAATTGATAGTTTTCGATTTCGTTTAGAAAGACCAGAGCACGATATAAAGAAAGAAACAGATGCAGAAATAGAAGAAGAGCTGAAGAAACCTGATACAGAACAAGTGAGAAGTATATTTAAAGATGCTATCGATATAGATGGGATACTTGTTGGCGCTTATCCAATGCATGATGAGGTTAGAAATAAATTTCATTCAAAAACACGCGTTAGTTATAACTTAACTATTAGCTGTGAAAATGATCAAAAGGGTAGGCCATTTGGAATTGAGTTAAGTACGAGTTTTAATGATCCCGAAGTGATTGATCATATGTATTTTTATAATTATTTTGATTCTATCAGTGATGAGGAAAAAGCGAGACAGCGTAAAGAGTTCTGTGAAGGCCCTGATCGCGATCATCCTATTTTAGGAGGAGGCTGTGAAGACTATCCTACAAAAAAATAAATCTAATATATTGAATATGAATAAATTTAACATTTTTGGAATTCTGTTTATTAGCTTTTTATGTACCAGTTGCAGTAATGGCCAGTCAGCAGGGCAGCCAAGCGCTGATACAGAAGTATTTATCAAGAAACTAAACCAGCAGCATCGGTTTAAGGTTCATGGCTGTGCAATTAATTATAACGGTACAGATCTCTATATGAATTCTACCGTTGAACCTTGGATCAAAGCTCTAGGGAAAAACTATAGAAAAGTGGATAGTACGGATGGAGCTAATTTAACCAATTTATATATCTATGATGATATAGGAGTACGATTGGTTGAGAGAAAAAATGATAAGCAAATTGATAGTTTTCGATTTCGTTTAGAAAGACCAGAGCACGATATAAAGAAAGAAACAGATGCAGAAATAGAAGAAGAGCTGAAGAAACCTGATACAGAACAAGTCAGAAGTATATTTAAAGATGCTATCGATGTAGATGGCGTACTTGTTGGTGCTTATCCAATGCATGATGAAATTAGAAGTAAATTCCATTCAAAAACACGGGTTAGTTATAATCTTACGGTGGATTGTAATGAAAATCAAAAAGGTGAGTCATTTGGAATCGAGTTAAGTACGAGTTTTAATGATCCCGAAGTAATTGATCATATGTATTTTTATAATTATTTGGATTCAATGACCGAAGAGCAAAAAAAGGCATTAGGACGTAGAGCTGATGAAAATGGTAGAGAAATTTGTGGTGATTATTTTGATGTAAAAACTATGAAGGTTGTTCCAAGCTATTGTTCAGTAGAAGAATTGGAAGAGGAAAAGAAAAATGCTAATAAATAGTTTTTCAGGCTAAAGCATTTTTTAGAAGAGGTTTGCTCTAGACAAAGTATTGGGCCTTATGGCAGATATAATTTTGTAATGAAGTTGGTTGAAAATAAATTAATATAGAGGGCATTTTTTGAGTAAGAATATAGCTATAGTTATACTTGGAATAATATTTTTAATACAATTGGCCCTAAATTTATATTTATTTAAATTTAGGGAAACGCCTAAGATACATGTATTAGATCGGCCTTTGCAAATAGCTTCAAGTTTTGATAATTATTCTGAATATACTATTTTGCCAGCGGGTACAGTTTTATATGATGATAGCGATTCTTTAAACAGAAGGGTGATGGTTTATTTTAATCTACAAGGTGTGGATTTCAATTTTGTTGATCAAGATGCTGATATCTTAAAGCAACCTAATGAAGTGTCTGCAATTAGAGCTGTTGATTTGCCTAGAGTCTTAAAATCTATTCCTTTAACCAAGAAAGATATATTTTTAATTATTAAATATGATGAAGATATCAATCCAAAGGTTCGTGAAATGCTATTTAAGAAATATAAAATTGAGCCCTCTGAATTTGAGTCATATTAGGAGTGATTCCTAAAGCAAAATCTATTAAATCAAAAAATTAAAACTTTTTTAGGAATAGGTTGTGAAAATTACCCTATAAAAAAATAACAATACTGCCGTAAAATAAAAAGCAGAGCCGAAGCTCTGCTTTTTTGAGTCAAGCAGTTTTAGATTTTGCTGATCAAATCATTGATTTGTTTTGCTTGTTCTGCTGCATTACCTGTATAGGTTGCAGGTGTCAACTCAGCTAAACGAGCACGTTCATCGGCTGGAACTTGTGCAAGTTCATCGCCATTGACGAAGTTCACCATCATGTCACGGGTCATTGCTTGACCACGAGTCAACGCTTTTAATTTCTCATATGGCTTTTCAACATTATAGCGACGCATAACCGTTTGGATTGGCTCTGCAAGAACTTCCTGTGCTTGATTTAAATCTTCATTCAAACGAGCAGCATTGAGCTCAAGTTTACCAACACCTTTTAAGCACGCATCAAATGCAATTAAGCTTTGCGCAAAACCAACACCCATATTACGTAATACAGTTGAGTCAGTGAGGTCACGCTGCCAACGAGAAACAGGAAGTTTTTCACCGAGGTGACCCAATACTGCATTGGCAATACCCAAGTTACCTTCAGAGTTTTCAAAGTCAATTGGGTTTACTTTGTGAGGCATGGTTGAAGAACCAACTTCGCCATCTTTTAACTTTTGTTTGAAGTAACCAAGCGAGATATAACCCCAAACGTCACGGTTAAAGTCGATCAAGATGGTGTTGTAACGACGCAATGCATCAAACAATTCAGCCATATAGTCATGTGGCTCGATTTGCGTGGTGTATGGGTTAAATGCCAAGCCTAAAGACTCAACAAATGCTTGTGCATGTGCAGCCCAGTCAATTTCAGGGTAAGCAGAAAGGTGAGCGTTGTAGTTACCTACAGCACCATTGATCTTGCCGAGTAATTCTACATTTTCAAATTGCTTGATTTGGCGCGCTAAACGATAAGCAACGTTTGCCATCTCTTTACCCAGTGTAGTCGGGCTTGCAGTTTGACCATGTGTACGAGACAACATCGGTTGTTCAGCATGAGTCGTCGCCAAAGCTGAAATCGCATTGAGAAGTTGCTTCATAGTCGAAACTAAAACTTCACGGCCATTTTTCAGCATCAGTGCATGAGACAAGTTATTAATGTCTTCAGAGGTACAGGCAAAGTGAATAAATTCGCCCGCATTTTGTAATTCATCAATGTTGGCAATTTTTTCTTTAAGGAAATACTCAACTGCTTTTACATCATGGTTTGTTGTACGTTCGATCTCTTTAATGCGATTCGCATCTTCTTCAGAGAAATTCGCAACAATCGCATCTAAAGCCGCATTGGTTTCATTTGAAAATGGCGCAACTTCGATGATTTCTGCACGATTTGCAAGTGCTTGTAACCAACGCACTTCAACCGTGACACGAGCGTGGATTAAACCAAACTCAGACAAAAAAGGGCGTAGGGCATCGCATTTGCTAGCGTAACGTCCATCAAGTGGCGAGAGTGCGGTTAAAGCATTCATACAGATTCCTTAATTTTGGAATAAACATAAAAATAAATTCGTTGTAGCATCGGTCTATACCACCTGATACTGCAAACGAGCGAGAGCTTGAATATCTTGCAATAATTTGCGTTTACTAAAGATCATACTCCAAGAGCTGCCACCGAGCTGCTTCCATAAATGCGCCAGCTGTAAGCCTGTAAATAAGCATGCACGAATACGGTTGGTATGATTGATGTCTTTAAAAGCTTCGGCATTGCCACGGACTAAAATACGTGGATTGATCTGTCCTGCGGTTTCAACATAGGTTTGAGCTAAATTGGCAATGATGCTTGGGTGCAAATAATTATTATCGAAAAATGAGAGTTGCTTTAAGATTTTCTGTTGTGCGGTTTCTATAATTTTGACGTATTCAGGATTGCTATAAACTTTCTTTTCCAGTTGCAACAAGGCCATTGCATAGGACATCGGCAGTTTTGCCGTCGACATTTTGGGAACACGGGATTTGGGTGAAGTATTAAAAGGTTGTGTAATACAACCTTCTAAGGTTTTTAATCCCAGTGAAATGTCAGCAAGCTGATTAAAAAAATCTAAGGTCTGAGAGGCATTATTCGCTGCAGGACGAATATTCAGGCTGGCTTTGATCAACAGTTCAAAATAGAAGTTACCACTATCGCCAATGCTTTGCTGGCCAGCCATTGCAGTCATATGTGTTAACTGAGTTGCCTGAAAGACCGCAGCCAATGCCAGAGCACGGTTCTGTCTAACATTCAACGCTTGAGTGTGCTGAAAGGGTAACTCGACCATGCTTCGCTTCCAATTTCCTTAAATAAAATCTGGTTCAGGTGCATTGGTATGGTGAATCACACCACCACCTAAGCAGACCTCTCCAGAGTAGAACACCACGCTTTGTCCAGGAGTCACAGCGCGTTGTGGCTCGTCAAACTCAACACGAATTCCATTTTCAGTTTGTTCATCGCGGTAGATTGTACACGCTTGATCGGGCTGACGATAACGGGTTTTTGCTGTGCATCGGAATCCAGTCGATGGAATGTCCTGTTCACCTGCAACCCAATCAATTGCTTCGCTCCAAAGCTGTGTACTTTGCATCAATGGATGTTCATGCCCCTGACCAATCACCAAGCGATTGTTGGCAATATCTTTATGTAATACGAACCATGCACCTTCTTGTACACCTTTCATACCACCGATACCAATACCGCCGCGTTGACCCAGCGTATAGTACATCAAGCCATGATGTTCACCAACTTCTTTACCTGATTCCAAAACAATTTTTCCAGCTTGTGCAGGTAAATATTGTTTCAGGAAGTCTGTAAAGCGACGTTCACCAATAAAGCAAATACCAGTGGAGTCTTTTTTCTTGGCAGTTGCCAGATCTAACTCTTCTGCAATGCGACGAACTTCTGGTTTTTCGATTTCACCAACAGGGAACAAGGTCTTGTTGATTTCACGACCATGTACCGCATGTAAGAAATAAGTCTGGTCTTTATTATTATCAACGCCACGGAGTAATGGCGCATAGGTTTCGCCACGTGAATTTTGCATGCTTGCACCACGACGGGCATAGTGACCTGTTGCAATAAAGTCTGCACCTAAAGTCATGGCATGGTCGAGAAACGCACGGAATTTAATTTCTTTATTGCAGAGAATATCTGGGTTTGGTGTACGACCCGCAGCATATTCAGCTAAGAAGTGCTCAAATACGCGATCCCAATATTCCATCGCAAAGTTGGCAGTATGCAGTTTGATGCCAATTTTATCTGCAACGGCCTGAGCATCTGCCAAGTCTTCCAATGCTGTGCAGTAATCCGTACCATCATCTTCTTCCCAATTTTTCATGAAAAGGCCTTCAACTTGATATCCTTGTTGAAGTAATAGTGCGGCAGAAACAGAAGAATCTACACCACCAGACATACCGACGATGACACGTTGTTGCATCTAATTAAGCATCCAAATGAGAAGTAAGTGAGGGAGAGAAAGGGTGCTCATAAATAAGCGATAAAGGGTATTTTTTGCCAGCAAGGGCATCTTCAACAGCTTTTAAAACCAACGGGCTGCGCGCACGTGCGGATTGTTGCAATTCATCCAAATTCATCCAAACTGCAGCCACGATACCTGTATCCAATTGCGCATTTTCCTCAACGGCTGTGACATGTGCCAGAAAGCAAAAACGGTAATAAGTGCGGTCAGGAAACATCGGTGGTGTATAGGTGTAGATACCGAGTAGATGATCAATTTCGACGTGATGGCCTGTTTCTTCTAAGGTTTCACGGATGGCTGCCTGAATAATGGTTTCACCACATTCTACATGTCCCGCAGGTTGATTAAACACGGTATGTACAAAGCCTTCGCTGTGTTCTTCAACAAACAGAAAACGTCCGTCTTTTTCGACAACAGTGGCGACTGTGACATGAGGTGTCCAAGCGGTCATAGAAAGCACCATGGTTTTAAAAAACGTATTCTACAAAATTTGAAAGTTTTTGGCTATGGTGAGATTTTGGTGTAGGTTATTTGTTGTCTCATCTAAATATATATTTGTATGATAAGCATGATTTTAATCTTGGTTTATCTGTATGGAAAATATGAGGTACTTTTTTAAATTGAAGATTGGTATAGGAAGCCCAAGATATTTAATCTACTTTAGTCCTTAGGACTCAAAAAAGTTTTATTCAAATCTGGAGAGGGATATGGATGACATTCGAATTACACTGGATAAAAATGAAATTGATCTGAATATTGTTCATCAATTTCTTAAAACGGCCTATTGGTCGAAAGACATTCCCAAGTCTGTACTTGAAAAGGCATTTAATAATTCTCTATGTGTGGGGTTGATCAGGAATAACCAAATCATTGGTTTTGGTCGAGCAATCACAGATTATGCGACCTTTGCTTACCTAGCAGATATTTATGTTGAAACACAATTTCGTGGAAAAGGTTACGCTAAACTTATTGTGAAGGCATTGCTCGATCAGTGTGATTCAAAAGAGTTAAGACGTATTCTTTTAGCGACTGCGGATGCACATGGCTTATATCGTAAGTTTGGATTTGCTGATCTCGCAAAGCCAGAGAACTTTTTAGAAATAACTCAGCCGAACATATATCAACGCTAAAGGTTATAAAAACTCTTTATGAGTGTCTCCTTAGCTTAGAGACATCATTCATCTTCTTGATATTCTTCATCCAGATAGAGTCTTGTCCATGAACCAGCGATGAAATCTCTTTCAGCCATTTGACCGTAATCGAGATCAAAAACTTCATTAAGACTCGGGTCTTTTAATATCATTTGTTCTAAAGCAACTAAGCGAATATCATCGGTTTCTTGGTCGCCTGTTAAAAACTGCCAATCACCATCGGTATCATGGACAACTCTTAAAATAGGTTGGGCATGCTCTAGCCATTGTCGAGTTGTAAAAATCCCTAAATTTTTAGCTTCCCTGAATTTAAAATCAGCATTACGATCTAACAATGGCTGATCATGAATAAATCTTTCCTCAAATCCATCTTCCCAAGGGAACTTATTATTGCGATGGGCCCAAACCAACTGCAAAGCGGAAAAGTTGTTGTGTTGATAGTAATTTAAAGCAGCACCAAAATAATCTTCAATATTTTTAACATCTACATGCAAAAATTGAGCACGACTTTCTTTAAAAATTTGATCGCCATACTCTTGATTGAGCGCAATTGTTTCTCCATTTTTGATCAGATTAGCGACATCGTTGATGATGGTATGTGCTAAGTCCGTTGGTAGCCCAAAGCATATAATTTCAGGATGCTGATAGTTTTCATATAAACCAATACTATAACTAAAAGAGGGTAAATAGTCTGTTGCACTAATTCCCATAACTTGCAGTCCGTATTTCTCAATATTGGACTTGGTTTGGTTGATTAATGCATCAGGACTGGGACAGTCGTGTGGATGATCAGCGTTCATTAAATATCTCTAAAAGTTTAATATTTTTAATGATGTATAAAAGATGGAAGAGAATAATAACGAGGTTAAGCTTCATTCTTCTTATAATTATCCTTCACTTTCACATAATTCTGAGCTGAATATGGTAAAAACTCCATTTCCTTTTCAGTCAGCGCACGAACTTGTTGTACTGGACTACCGACATACAAATAACCACTTTTTAAAACTTTACGTGGTGGCACAAGACTACCTGCACCAATCATCACATCATCTTCAATGATCACGTCATCTAAAACAACGGTATTAATCCCAATCAAGACGCGATTACCAATGGTACATCCATGCAAAGTCACATGATGCCCAACAGTTACATCTTCACCAATCACCAGTGGGGAACCATTCGGTTTAGATTGATTCTTATGACTAACATGTAACATACAGTGATCTTGTACATTACTATTTTTGCCAATCTGAATTGAATTTACATCACCACGAATGACGGCAAAAGGCCAGACCGAAACATTCTCTGCTAATTTGACATCACCAACCACAACTGACATTTTATCCACGTAACAGCTTGAATCGACATCAGGTTTTTGGTCTAGATAGGGACGAATGTTCTTTGGCATAGTCGCTTTCGATTGGAAAATTTAGGGTAATTATAAAATAAAAAAGCATTCATACCCAAGAGCATGAATGCTTTATCTACCTATTCTAAAAAATTAGAATAAGTTGCTGAAGAACATTTTAATATGATCAATCATACGAGCAAAGAAACCAGCTTCTTCAACAGGCTTCAAGGCAACCAGTGGTTTTTCAGCAATCACTTTACCATCAAGGCTCGCAACGAGTTTACCTACAACTTGACCTTTTGCTAAAGGCGCATTGAGTTTAGGTTGAACCACTAGCTGAGTTTTGATTTTGTCGGCTTGGCCTTTAGGCATGGTGACATTGAAGTTCTCAGCTAAACCGATTTGAACTTCATCTTGTTTACCAAACCATACTTTTGCTTTGGCAAGAACTTGGTTTGCAGGTTGAACATTTGCAGTTTCAAAGTTTGCAAAGCCCCAAGCCAATAATGTACGTGTTTGATTGGCACGTTCATTCATGCTTGGTGTACCAAAGATCACCGAGATCAAACGCATTGGCCCACGTTTACTTGATGTTGTTAGGCAAAAACCTGCCTCGTCGGTATGACCCGTTTTTAAACCATCTACGCTTGGATCAGTATAAAGCAGGGCATTACGGTTACCTTGCTTGATACCGTTAAAAGCAAACTCTTTTTCTGAATAAATTGGGTAGTATTTAGAGCTATCTTTGATGATATGTTGTGCTAGTACAGCCATATCTTTTGCAGTTGAGTAATGACCTTCAGCTGGCATACCTGTTGAGTTGATGAAGTGCGTATTCACCATACCCACACGTTTTGCTTCTTGGTTCATCATATGGGCAAAGGTACCTTCATTGCCCGCAATATGCTCAGCCATTGCTTTAGATGCATCGTTACCTGATTGAATAATAATACCGCGTAACATTTCTAGAACAGTTGCAGTGCCATTTAATGGAACATACATACATGATTCTGAACTGGTACCACGACACCACGCAGATTCATTCATGCGTACTTGTTCGTTTTCAGTCAATTCACCCTTTAAAAGTTTCTGTTCAATGATGTAGCTTGTCATCATTTTTGTCATTGAAGCAGGTGCCAGTTTTTCATTTTCGTTTTTGGCAGCGAGGATCTGTCCTGTCTCATAATCCATCAACACATAGGATTTATTATTTAGTTCTGGTGGGGCAGATAGGACAGTTGCTGCATATGAAAAGCTTGGCAAAAGGAGTAATGCAGCAAGAGCGCTTTTTTGAGTCATTCTAGGTGGTTCCAATATCTTGTATGAAGCAGACGAGCCTAGCATTTTAGGATAAAGCAAAGCCGACTTCTACGGGAGAAATCGGCTTTTTCATACAGTATTGTAACCTGAAGCTTAATTGGTCGGATTATTTCGAATAATAATTACGAACATCATCGCAAATTTGACGATTGTCATTATCAGAAGCTGCTTTTGCATCAGCTCGTGCTTCTTTTAACGCTTCCTGAAAATCTTTGCCTTTCACGCGTTTATTGAGTGTTTCGACCGCCTTGGTATCATTACTTAAATAGGCTTTGACCAGATTGTCATAGGCTTTATTAAATTTTAAATCTTTACCAATGAGACTTGGGCAGATTTCAGAAAGCACATAGATTGCAGCAAGTTCTTGCTTGGTTACGCTGTCAGACATTGGCGTGACTTCAATCTTTTCAGTTTCTGACTTTTTCTCAGCCGCAAATGCTGATGAAGTAAGTGCACTCGAGGCGATGAGCAATGATAAACCTAGTGTTTTAAAAACATTTTTCTTCATAAGAAATCAGACTCAAATAACAAGACTTAAAGAATTTGAATAACTTATAGCATAAAAGGATGTTAAAAAATGTATGTTTGCTGTAGGAACCGTGGAGAAAATGTGGTTTTTAATTTGAGTATTGAAAACCTAGCCATTGTTTAATGGACTTATCAGGCTTAAAAAATTGTATGTGTTTGAAGAGGTTGCTTGGTGCATTTTTGCTCTTCACTTGATCTTCGAAGTCACCCCGAATATGATTAAAAAATAAACTAATTGGCTGCTTTATGAAAATGAAAGTAGCGGTTAAATGTGTGTTGTGAAATATAAAGGTTGAGTAAAAAATTAGGAAAATAACAAATTATATTGAAAGAGGAAGCAAGAACATGGAGCCAAAATTCAAAGGCGGTGTTGATATTGCACTGAAACTACCACCGCATCAATTCGAAGCTACAGTCGCATTCTATCGTGATGTGATTGGTCTTAAGCAAATCACAGAAAAAGGTTCGGAGATTGGTTTTGAGTTTGGACCAGTTAAATTATGGATTGATGTGGTTGAGGGGATGAGTCAAGCAGAGCTTTGGCTTGAACTGTTTACAGATAGTTTTCCCGAAGCAGCTCAATATCTGAATCAGGCAGGTGTGGTGCGTTGTGATGCTATTGAGCCTTTACCTGAGGGCTTCAAAGGTGGTTGGATCAGCAGTCCAGCCAATATTATTCATATGGTCCGCGAACCAGATGCCTGGTAATGCTTATATGTATAGAAATAATGTCTTGGTAGATAATGGAAGAGTGGTTTCAAACAATTTGGGTTTAAAACCACACGATTATTCCAAAGCTTGATTAGCCTTCGAAATTTAAAACTTCTTCACATACAGACTTTTGTTCAGCTTTATCGACTTCTGATGCTGCTTCACGCGCATCTTTCAACAAAGTTTTGAATTCGCCATCTTTTTGTAGGCTATCTAATGATGCTGTTTTATCTGAATAATTGCTGAGATATGAACCCACCATTTTCTTGATATTTTGATCAAACTTGGCGTTCTTTCCGATCAAGTTAGGACACATTTCGATAAGCACTTGTGCATTGGCGATGTCATCTTTAATTAATGCATCCGCTTCTTTAACTGAAACCGCTTCATCAGCAAAAACAGCTGGTGCTGTTAAAAGTGTGAAACTCACCCCGAAAACTCGGATAAACTTAGATAAATGTCTCATGGTTGTATAAATTTCTAATACTATGAAGTCATAACTATATATAATTCAAGGAATAATTCAATTGGGAAAACTGCTGAGTAATCTGGTGGTTGTTGACATCTCTCTATGATTTTTAACTGTGATTTATGTTGCTCATTGATTTTGTATGAACATCGAAAGATATGTTGTTCAGATGAGGAAGGATGGTTGAATTTAGTCGAATTTCAGTGATGGAACTTGACAAGTGGATTGCCATTGCCTAGGTTTCATGCCTTATTTGAGTTATTTTCAGCTGTTCATGCAAGGTAGAGCTGAATATGCCAGCAGATACTGTATAGAGAATTAATTTTAGTGAATATCTTAATAGCAAATGATGATGGTGTGTTCGCACCAGGACTACAAGCTTTGGCCCAAGCGTTAAAGCCATTGGGTCGCGTCGTGGTGGTTGCACCTGAAAGTGAACGAAGTGGTTATTCGAGTGCTTTAACGCTAGATCGCCCATTGCGGCCTATACAAATTTCTGAAGATGTTTGGGCTGTGAATGGCACACCTGCGGACTGTGTCTATTTATCCATGAATGGACTATTTGATTTTGAGTTTGATCTGGTGGTCAGTGGAATCAATAGTGGTGCCAATCTGGGTGATGATGTTTTATATTCAGGTACTGTGGGTGCTGCTTTTGAAGGACGCTTGATGAAGCATCCAGCAATTGCTGTATCACTAGCGGGATCAAATGTACGCGCTTATGAGCATCCGCAACATTATGCAGTTGCTGCTCAATGGGTTCATGATTTTATTGCCAAAGGTTTACCTGTTTTGCCACCGCGTCATATCTTTAATATTAATATTCCAGATGTGGAGCAGATCAAAGGGGCACAGGTCACTTATCAGGGGCGTCGTGCGCAATCAAAGCCAATAAGTAGTCATGTTGATCCGCGTGGTCGTCAAGTGTATTGGATCGGATTGGCAGGTGAAGCGATTACTGATCCACAAGCCGTATCGAGTGATATCCAGTCTGATTTTTTTGCAGTTTCGAATGGTTATGTCAGTATTACGCCTATCCAAATGGATGCGACTAACTATGCAGTACTGGAAAATTTGCACGCTCATGTAAATGGTTAGGCGTTTGAATGTTATAACTTTGTGAATATCAGAGGTGAGAACTCGTTTTTTCTCACTTTTTTGATACTCTTAGGCGCAAATATATTAAGGTTTTTTCGATGAGGGCGAAGATGCACTTAAACCATGTCTCGGTTTTTCTATCACAGAAGATGATTAAAACAATCGTTTTGTCTATGGCGGTTGCAACAGTGACAGTGATGACAGGGTGTGCATCTAAACCGCAAGTGAATGGTGGCACACGTTCTGTGCAAGCACCGAATTATTATACTGTTCGTTCCGGTGATACTTTAAGTGCGATTTCAAATCGCTATGGTTTGAACTATTTAGATGTAGCTGCACTCAATGATATCGCTGCGCCATATCGAATTTATGTGAATCAATCTTTGCGCTTAAAAGGTTCTGTCGCTCAACGCACAACCTCAACACAAGTGATGGCGCAAACCGCGCCTATTCAGCGTCAAAGCATTAACTTACCAACGCAGCAACCTGTTCAACCAAAAACACAGCCTGTGATCCCACGTCCTGTCGTACCAACCGTGCCAGTGAATCCATCATCGACGCTAGCTTCAAGCTTACGTTGGGTGAAACCATCGAATGGACCAATTATCCAAAGCTATAATATGGCGAGTAATGTAAAAGGAACGCGTTACGGTGGTAATGAAGGTGATCCAATTTTTGCTGCTGCAAATGGGCAAGTGGTCTATGCTGCGGATGGTTTAAAAGAATATGGCAATTTGGTCTTGGTCAAGCATATTGATGGCTATATCACCGCATATGCACATAACAGCAAAATGTTGGTGAAGAGCGGTGATAATGTGACTGCTGGTCAGAAAATTGCAGAAATGGGTTCTTCGGGTGCTTCACGCGTCATGATGGAGTTCCAAGTCCGCTTAGATGGAAAACCTGTGAACCCTGTCACGGTTTTACCAAATTAACTCTAGGATTATTAACAATATTTCAATTATTTATTAATAATCCACTAGTGCATAAATAGACTTCCTTGTATACTCAAATTAGATTGCTTTCACTAGAACAATAAGCATATTAATAAATTAAGGGTAAGAGGGAAGTCTATGCTAGATCAATTGCGTGCAATGGGGGTTTTTGCCTGTGTTGTCGAAAAAAGCTCTTTTAGCGGTGCTGCAAGAGACTTAGGAATTACAACCAGCGCGGTCAGTCAACAAATCCGTTCTTTAGAACAAGAAATGGATGTTACTTTACTTCATCGTTCAACTCGCAAACTCAGTCTTACTGAAGCTGGACAAGCATTCTTCTTAAGTTGCCAAGAAATGTTAGCTGCGGCGGAACGTGGCAAAATCAGAATTAATGAATTACGTGATGACCTAGTCGGTGATCTGCGTATTGCAACCACGCCTGAATTGGGTGCTTTGCACGTCATTCCTGCGCTTTCTCATTGGATGTCAGCGCATAAAGGCTTGGCAATTCATTTTGAAGCTGATCACCGTTATATCGATTTAATTGAAGAACGCATTGATATTGCGATTCGCATGAGCTTAAAAGTAGATGATCATCAACTGGCTGCTGTGCCTTTAGCGCGAGTCGATCAAGTATTGGTTGCTTCACCGAGTTACCTAAATCAAGCACAGCCGATTACACGTCCTGAAGACTTGCGCCATCATGAATTACTGCCCATTACTTTAATGCAAGGCTATCAACATTTTGCATTCCGTCATGGTATCAGTGGTGAAGTGGTGAACCTCGACATGAAATCACGTTTAGGCACCAATAATGTCTTTGTGGCAAAATCTCTATGCCAGCAAGGTCATGGTATCGCACGTATTTTGTATATGGATATTCAGAAAGAATTGGTGAGTGGTTCGTTAGTTGAGGTTTTACCTGATTGGCAACTTCCCGCATATACCTTGCATGCATTAACGTCTAAGCGTGAACAATACCCGATGAAAGTGCATCGCTGTATTGATGCGTTGAAACAATATTTTGCTCAGTTGCCAGGTGGACGTTCCTTACAGGGCGTAGCCTAACAAAAAAGCCATGCTCCTAGGAACATGGCTTTTTCTTTTATCTCTTTTTCTTATGTTTAAGAGATTTTAAGCTTTTTGCTTCAACAGCATTTTCTTCTGAGACTTTCGCTTCAGCAGCTTCTTTTTTTGCTTTCTTACGCTTTTTCTTTTTCTTTGGTTCATCATCTTCAACTGCTTCACCGTCTTCGATGGCTTGCCAATACTCAAGTTGTTCCATGACCGCAGCGTAGATTGAGTTCTTGCTGTAACGTCCTTTCTTGTCGAGAGTTCCGACGGGACGTGCCATGAGAATCTCTAAAGCTTGGTCGATGGTGTCGATGGCGTGGACATGGAACTGGCCAGCTTGCACAGCGTCAATCACATCTTGACGTAACATCAGGTGTTGCATGTTTTGACGTGGAATAATCACCCCTTGTTTGCCTGTTAAGCCTTGCAGCTTACATGCATCATAGAAGCCTTCAATCTTCGCATTGACGCCACCAATCGGTTGCACCTGACCTAACTGGTTCATCGAACCTGTAATGGCCCAAGATTGATCAATCGGAATTTGGCATATGGCAGAGATTAAGGCTGAAAGTTCCGCAACTGTCGCACTATCACCATCGACTTGTCCGTAACTTTGCTCAAATGCTAAAGCCGCTGAGAAGTGCAGGATTTGTTCACGACCAAAGTGTGCTTTCAAGAAGCTGGACATCAGCAAGACACCTTTGGCATGCAATGAACCACCCAACTCAACACTACGTTCAATATCTAAGATATCGCCGCCACCTTGATAAACAGATGCAGTCAGGCGGGAAGGGAGACCAAATTCTACATCGGCGTAGTGAATCACAGAAAGTGCATTGATTTGACCTAGGCGATGTCCTGAAGTTTCAATCAACTGGGTGCCACGAGACAGATCTTGCCAATATAGCTCACGCAAATAGCCTAGACGATATTGACGATGATGCAGTGCTTGATTCACATGCTGATCGATCACGATTTTATCATCCGCTTTAAAAGCATGATGATGGGCTTCACGAATTAAATCACCAAGTGTTGAGGCATGTAGTGATAATGAACTTTGATCTTCGGCTTGGCGGCTAGAGTCCGTGAGTAAAGCGGCAAGCGCTGAGCGATCGAAAGGGAGTAACTTGTCAGCTTGAACATAGTCGGCGATCAACTGCATATAGGCTTGTTCATTACTGTCATTACGTTGTAATGTATCAGTAAAGTCGGCACGAATTTTAAAGACGCTGCCTAACTCAGGCTCAAGCTCTAAAATTTCATAATAAATCTCAGGTTCGGCCAGTAAGATCACTTTAATATCTAAAGGAACAGAAGCAGGTTCAATCGAGATGCTGCCTGTTAAGGTCAACATATGTTCCAAAGAGGATAACTTCAGTTGTCCTGATTTTAATGCTCGTTTTAAACCTTGCCATGCATAAGGCTGCTCAAGTAGTTGTTCAGCTTCAAGCATTAAAAAGCCGCCGTTGGCTTGATGCAAAGAACCAGGACGAATCAAGGTGAAATCGGTGGTAATCGTGCCGTTATGTGTTAACTGCTCAACATGACCTAATAGATTGTAATGCGTTGGAAAATCTTCAAAAATAACCGGCGCACCGCTATTTGGTTTGTTGGCAATGATCACATTGGCTTGATAACGTGAAGGGACACGGTTAAATAAAGCTGGGGTAAAATCATCTTCTTCTTGTTCTAAGATTAGCTCAACATTGTCAATAATGTCTTCAGCATAATGCTTTAAGAACAGTTCTAGCCCATTTACCTCTTTGTTTTTATTGAGTATTGACTCAATACGTGGCATCACCACTTGTGTTGCAATGTCACGATTTAAGCTTGAAACTCGATCACGCGCATCATCTTCTAAATCACCTAGATGCAAACCTAAGCGTTCAAGCTTTTTCTCCATATAGCGGATATTGGAGTTGATTTCTGTGCGCTCTTTGCTTGGTAGAGCATTCAACTCATTTTGAGTTAATTCATGATATTCATTCTCTTTGAGTTGCATCGGAATAAATACATGTTTGTCATTACGAGAAATCAATTTTAAATTGATTTCCTCACCTTCTTTGGTGAGTTCAACCAAAGCCTGTTGTTGCACGTCCCCAGTATCTTGACGAATACGTTCGATACGATTGTGGTAGCTTTCTGCACTAAAACGACGTTCTAACTGTTTTAAAATGATTTGCCACGCTTGTTGCAGTGCATTTTGAAATTTAGTGCCTTGTCCAGCTGGAAAGCGGAGTGCAATGGGCTGTCTTGGATTTTTGAAATTGTTGACATATACCCAATCATTCGGGGTTGGCATGGTTTTGGCGTGCTGCTGCAGCAAACGCTTAATCATGGTGCGTTTACCAAGTCCAGCCGTGCCAACAGCAAAAATGTTATAACCTGAATAAGGTAAGGATATTCCCGCTTCAACAGAGGCGCGGGCTCGATCTTGCCCTAAAAAATTGTTGAGCGGTTTAATCCGTTTTGTTGAGCTTGGTATCTCAGCTAAATCTGGAATATGAGTCAGTTGATCTGCACGTAATGCTGTTTTAGTCAGTGTTGGTTGTATGTCCGTCTGCTCGAAAGCGCTAGGTAATGAATTAAGGTTTGCAGTAATAGTGTTTGTTGGTGTTAAAGATAAAGTTGTTGCCGTCATTTGATCGAGTTTTTGGGTCACTGTTGCTGTCCAACAAATTAAACTAAAGTTGAGTAATTAAAGGTATACAGTTTTAGGTCTAAAGATCAAGCGAACTTGTGTTTTTTATCGACAAAACAAAAGAATGGTTGCATAAAGCAACTTGCAAGCAAGGGCAAGAAACGATTGAATAAGCACATTCACGCATGTTCATGGAAAATAATAACCAATGACAACTCAAGCCTCTAGTTGGGCATCTGCATTTAAAGCATTTTTAGATCGCCGTGCTCTAATTATGTTATTTCTTGGTTTCTCTGCGGGGATTCCAATTTTATTGATTTTTTCTAGCCTATCTTTATGGTTGGGCGAGGCTGGTATCGATAAAAGTGCGGTCACTTTTTTTAGTTGGGCTGCACTCGGTTATTCTTTTAAGTTTGTTTGGGCGCCATTAATTGACGAATTGCCGGTTCCGTTTTTAACTAAAAGTTTGGGTCGTCGTCGTGCTTGGTTGCTCATTGCACAATGCTTAATTATTTGTGCGATTTGTATCATGGCATTTTCTGATCCATCTTTGGGTCAAAGCTATTTAATCCAGATGGCGGTCGGGGCTGTACTGTTGGGCTTTTCAGCAGCGACACAAGATATTGTCATTGATGCTTACCGTATTGAACTGGCTGAAACTGAAATGCAAACGGTTTTGGCTTCAACCTACAATGCAGGTTATCGTATCGGGATGATTGTTGCTGGTGCTGGTGCATTGTTCTTGGCTGCCTATTTGGGTACAGCGAAAGGCAACTACATCTACGAAGCTTGGAAATACACCTATTTAACCATGGCTGCCGTGATGGTGGTTGGGATCATCACCACTTTGTGTGTTCGTGAACCACAGGTAAATCGTGTTTATAAACACTATAAAACTACTGATTATTACCGCTTGGTATTTGTATTCTTTATTGCAGTTGCAACCTTTGTTATTAGTTATATTTATTCTGGCAATGTCACAGATGCAATCTCAAAATCAGCAGGGATTAAGGATACAGCCGCATTATTTGGTTTGGAAGCTTTACGCTTTTTAACAGCTACCGCAACGGCGTTATTAGTGGGCTTTGGATTAGTGAAGACTGGTGTCGTGAACCAGCAAATGGCAAAAGAAACGTGGGTCGCTCCGATTCTGGATTTCTTTAAGCGTTATGGGGTCAAACTGGCTTTAGTCCTGTTACTGTTGATAGGTTTCTTCCGTATCTCTGACATTATTGCAGGGGTAATTTCCAATGTGTTCTATCAAGATCTGAACTTTAGTAAGGAGCAGATTGCAGAAGCGGTTAAAATTTACGGTGTTTTATTTAGCTTGGTGGGCGGTTTCTTAGGTGGCTTGTTGGCACAGCGTATGAACATTATGAAATTGATGTTTGTCGGTGCAGTCTTAGCCAGCTCAACCAATTTGATTTTTATCGGCTTGGTAAAATCGGGTAAACCACTCGATCAAGTTGAAGTACAAGTTGGTGATCAGCGTTATCAAGTTCAGACTGATGAGGTGGGGTATTGGAAGCTACAGGTACCGAATGAAGCGTTGTTAAAGGCAGATTCAGTTCAGGTGAGCACCCAATATCAAAATCAGGCTGACTCTAAAATTCAATTGGCAGTGCCATATTTAATCAGCTCGCAACAGCCTCAAATTCAATTGTTGCCCATGAGTGGTGATGATCAACTCACAGCAAAAGAGTTAAAACAAAGTTTGGTGATTAAAGGACAGCTTGCGAATATTAAGCCTGAAGATTTAGATGCTGAACGTCCAGTGATCTTAAGCTTAGATGGTCAGGAGTTTGTGGCAAAGCTAGATCAACAGGGTTTATTTAGTGGCGTTATCGATGGCAAAATTTTACAGGCATCGCCAAGTAAAAGTATTACAGCTATAGCAAACTTAAAAAGTAATCCTACGGATCAATTGTTAGCAACACGACAATATCGTATTGATACAGCATCCCATGCTGAAACAGCGCTCAATGTAGATATTCAACCGATTGCTGTGATTGATCCTGCTCAACAAGGCACAGTCGAGCTTTCTGGTAAGGTAATTAAAAGCTATAGCTCTTTATGGTTATATTTAGCCATTATTGTGGATAATTTGGCTTCTGGTCTTGCAGGTGCGGCATTTATCGCCTTCTTGTCCAGCTTAACCAGCGTATCATTTACAGCAGTTCAGTATGCGATTTTTAGTTCTCTCATGACGCTCACGCCTAAATTGTTGGGTGGGTATTCGGGAACAATCGTTAGCAATATTGGCTATCCGAATTTCTTTTTAATGACGACTTTAATTGGTATTCCAATTTTAGTTCTTGTGGTTTGGGTTGCGAAACTTTTACGTGACCATGAAAACCAGACAACACAGCAGAAAGGTGAATAACTATGCGCATGTTACATACGATGCTACGAGTAGGTAATTTAGAACAGTCTTTAACGTTCTACACTGAGGTACTTGGTATGAAATTGCTACGCCAACGTGACTATGAAGAAGGGCGTTTTACGTTAGCATTTGTTGGTTACGGTGATGAAAAAAACAACACCGTGCTTGAGCTTACTCATAACTGGGACACGGCGAGCTATGAACTTGGCAATGCCTATGGTCACATTGCAATTGGTGTAGACGATGCTTATAAAGCATGTGAAGACATCAAGGCTCGTGGCGGTAAAGTTGTACGTGAAGCGGGTCCAATGAAAGGCGGTGTAACGGTCATTGCTTTTGTTGAAGATCCAGATGGTTATAAAGTTGAACTTATTCAACAAGATCAGGATGCCTATAATAATTAATCTTTGGTCACATAAGCCCAAGATTTCTTATCTAAAGCCCTAGCTTTATTTATAGAGCCCAGTATGATGTTCGATCAAATGGTCAACAAGTCATGCTGGGCTTTATAGTTCTTAGAGAATAGATAGGGATAAGTTATGTTGAAATTATTGGCATTGGATCGCTTTACCATATTATTAGTTGGGATGGTAATACTGGCGACGTTTTTTCCAGTTTCGGGGCAAATTGCACATTATTTTAATATTCTAACCACCGTCGCAATCGCAATACTTTTCTTCTTGCATGGTGCGAAACTCTCACGTGAGGCAGTGCTTGAGGGGATGATGCATTGGAAAATGCATGCTTTGGTGTTTGCTTTTACTTTTGCGATCTTTCCTGTCATTGGACTACTCGCTAGACCTGTGTTGGAACCTTTGTTAGGTCAGCCTTTGTATTGGGGTTTCCTGTTTATGTGCTTCTTGCCATCCACAGTACAATCTTCAATTGCATTTACCTCTATGGCCAAGGGCAATGTCGCTGCTGCTGTTTGTAGTGCTTCTTTCTCCAATATCATTGGTATGTTTATTACCCCGATTTTGGTCAGTTATTTTATTTTAGGACAAAGTCAGCATGGTTTTGATCCAACTAAATCGATTATTCAAATCACCTTGTTATTGCTAGTTCCTTTTATTCTCGGTCAGTTACTTCGTCCTTATGTTTTTCCGTATATGGTTAAAGTGCCAAGCATCGTTAAAGCTTTTGATCAGGGATCAATCTTAATGGTGGTGTATGGTGCATTTAGCAGTGCAGTGGTCGCAGGCTTATGGCATCAGGTCAGTGGGCTAACCTTACTGTATCTAGTCCTTGCATGTTCAGTGTTACTGACGATCGTTATGCTGCTTGCTTTATATTTACCGAAATGGTTGGGCTTTAATCAGGCTGATCAGGTGACGATCTTTTTTTGCAGCTCAAAGAAAACACTGGCGAGTGGAGTGCCAATGGCGCAAATTCTATTTATTGGGCAACCTTTGGGTATGATTGTGCTGCCAATTATGATTTTTCATCAAATTCAGCTCATGGTATGTGGCGTGATTGCGAATCATTGGGCAAAATCCAAGCAGGAATAGTTCGCAAAATTTAATTCTTTGGCGTATAATGCTTGCCACTTGTTGGCTTTGCTCTGACCGTAAGAGTCTCGGTGAGTCAAAAGAAATGGTCTGTTGTGGTGTTGATCTGCAAGTGTGCGAACACTTTGCTTTCCTCGTTTTGAGAGTGATCAATTGCGATAACAGCTTAAGCCTTTCTTACTAATAGGAGCATCGAGCATGCGCGCCGATATTCACCCTAAATACGAAAACTTAGTTGCTACTTGTTCATGTGGTAACGTAATCGAAACTAAATCTGCTCTTGGTAAAGAAACTATTTACCTTGACGTATGTTCAGCTTGCCACCCATTCTATACTGGTAAACAAAAGAATGTGGACACTGGCGGCCGTATCGACAAATTCAAACAACGTTTCTCTGGTATGTCACGTTCTATCAAACGTTAATATCGAGAAAGAGAAAACGGGCAATATGCCCGTTTTTTTGTGCCTTCTAATTCTCCCTCCTTTCAAAAAGGAGGGAGAATTTTTTATTGATCCTGTACGTCAGTCAGACGATCAAGTTTTTTCTGGAAATAGTTACCTTGTAAGTAGCGAGCTTCTACATTCCATGCATTTGCAAACAGATTCATGTCATTGAGCTCCATCAAGAAAATTTCCACTGGCTTTTGAGCTATAAAGTGCAGGATTTTTTCTTGTAATGTTGCCATGTCTTTGTCTGAACTCAGCATCTTGGTCAGTTTGCTATGCAAGCTCAAATACTGAACATCAATTTGTTGCAGTAGAGTGTCGCTATATAAGGAATCACCAAAACCACGAATCGAGATTTCTGCACCGTGTTGGCGGAGTAAGGCAATTTGTGGCTGTGCTTGAGATAAGTTCTGTTGAAGTGCTTGTTCTGAGAATTGCAAAATCAATGGATGAGCTTGTTTGCTGCCAATAATGGTCAGTAACTTGGCAACCAATTCAGGCAATTTCTTATCATTCAACAGCACATGGTGATTGAGGTTTACAATCAATTTGGCTTTAGGATATTGAGTAATGAAATTGTGTAATTGCTTGCAAGCTTCTACCAGTATCCAGCGATCAAGCTGAATGGATAATTCAGGGTCATCTTTCAGATCAGCAAGATCACTTAAATCCTGCCATTGATTGTCAAAAATAAATCCACCAGAAACTTCATAGGTATGCGTATGCTGATCTTGTTTATCATAGAGCTGTTGATATTTAAGATGAATATCACCTGCATCCAGTTTCTGTTTCAGCCCTTGTAATAAGGTTAATTGGACTGCTGTTGGAATATGTTCTGTGGTAATGCCAATATCCGCATCAATTTTTGGCGTATTAAAGACAGGTAAGCTTTGTACAAATGCTTTGCTGAGAACTTGTTCAAAGCGTGCCTCATCTGGAATTGCTTGTGCAAGTTCACAATAACCCAATTTTAGATGCAAAGGAAAAGTATGCTGTGCTGTCGCTAATAGTTGTGGCTTCTGCAAGCTGTTCAAGCCAATTAGAAGCGAATTTAAGACATTCTTAGATTCAGCTTGAAATAAAGCAACATATATCGCGCTATCAACCTGATAAACAGGGGCATTTACCTGTTCTTTGATAAAGTTCTGAATATTGGAAAAGTAAGCTTTGCTTCCGCGCCAGTCGGTTTGGAAAACTTCATTTGGGCAGCTACTCAGGCTAAACAGCACAACCGCATTGGCATTGGCTGGGTGATTGGTGAGTTGCCGATTAATCTGTTGTAAAGCTGTATTTAAATTTGATACTTTTTCAGCAGAAACTGCTACTGCTGGGGTCGCCGCTGTAGTATGAGAGGGCGTACCACATTCAATATTAAGTTGTATTTCTTCTTCATTCCCAGAAGGCAAAAATTCAAGATGCAGGGGATTATTTTTTACAGTTGCATTTTGGGTACGCAGTTCAAAACTGCCATGCTCAAACTGCCCTTGAGAAATCTTTTTAAACCGAAGTTTAAATTGGCTTAGATCTTCTGGTTGTAACACATCCAGAATAGGTAAACCAATCAGTTCATCTTCACTGGCGAAACCGAATAGATTGGCATATTCAGCATTCACATTGATATGAATACCTTCTTGTAAAATAGCAACCGCTTTGTGGCTCTCAGCAACCAAAGACTGCGCCTGAGATTGTGCCGCTTCTAATTCGTTTAATAAACGATGTTCAGCTTGTACTAGGCGACTATAAGACAGCGCACGAATGATACTGATATAGAATTTTTCTGGAGACTTAAGATTTAATACATCATAGATGCCTTTATGAATATAGTTCTGATATTGATCAGCGTTATAGTCATCTGGTTCTAACAGCAGTACAGGCAAACTTGGTTGCGATGATGCCTGAATTAAAGACAGTGTTTGTTCAATTTTTAAGTCATAAGCACGACCAAAAATAACAATATCCCAGGGTAAATTTAGCTGTTTCTCAAATGTTTTAAGATCATCTAGCAATGTCGCTTGAATTTGATGGTCTTGTGCCGTAAAAATCGCTGCAATTTGATTATAACGTAATTGGTTATCATCAATAATCAGTAAACGGGTTTCCGTCCGTTTGAGTTTCTTAGAGAGTAAAGAATTTCTCACTTTAATGCTTCCCATAAATCTTGATCAATTGTGTCCATATTTTTTTGTGCCATATATTTTTGAAGAACAGGAAGTTCCTCATCATTTAGCAGTTCAAACTCAAATTGAACAAAACTCTGGGTAATTAATTGTGCGTTTAATAAATACACTTTGACTTCCTCTTTCCCCAATCTTAAATGAACAGCTTGGTGTTCTCTAAAAATTTGTGAACCTGGTAAAATTAAGGTTGTTTTTGTTTCATCCAAATTTTGGTTTTTTAATAAAAGTGTTGGATGATAGTTGCTGATATGCCGATCTGCCTGTAAGCGCACAGCACAAGGGAAAATCTCCTGTGCCAATACTTCTAAACCAAGTTCTAAACTTTTCTCGCTCGATTGTTTGAGCCAACGAATTACCCCTCCACGCCAGTGCCCATGTGATGTTTCTTTGACTAAAATATATTCGCCTGTTCTTAGGTTTTTCGGTGCTTCGCCTGACCATTTAATACGATAACCGTTCACACTGATATCCAGTATATCTGCTTGGTAAACGGCTTTGCTTTCACGGCTTAAACGTTGGATGGCTGATTCTTGATTGTCTGTAGCGCTCTTTTTATCCCAAGCTGACATAAACTTGGATTCGTTTTGCAGGCCATAACCGTGGTCTAATAATAATGTCTCGGAAAAGTTTTTCGCTTTAGATAAATAGAAGTGGGCAGTGAGCAGGCCAAAGCAGATATGCAATTGTGCCGAATATTCATAACGCTCATGGCGACGTTCTGCGGTTGTACCTAAAATGGTTTGCACATGAAATTTCAGTGCTGGGGTTAAATAGATTTTTTCATTTTTAGAAATATATTCCGCATTTTTATGTAGGGTTGCTGTGACATGATCCAGCAAACTATGTGTACTGATAAAAATGTTTGGGTTGAAGCCTGAACTTTGTTTCTTGTTATAAATAGGCGGATGGTCTTTACTGGTATCTACCACATATTTGGTCAGATCAGTTTCCTTCGCCAAAATCTGAACCATTTTCGCCCAGTCAAAACTACATTGGAACAATGCCTGTATTTCAGATTGACGAATTTGATTGGTATTAAAAATATCCATCAAAATCAGTTGGGCGTAGGCCTGAGTAATATTGGTAATTGAACTTGGCTTACCTTGAGACTGGTCTAGGTTGGTATGCTGATATTTATGTGTCACTGCTGCATCATAGAGCTGATGGGCAATTAACCATTGTCCAGCAACTGGTTCGCTATACAACATATGTTGCTGATAGAGAAGTTGGGTCAGTTGCTGTAAAGATTGAAATGTCGCTAAGGTTCTTGCTGTTTGCAAGTTCTTCTTTTGATTCAGGGCGAAAATAGAGAACTTTTGCTGATCAAGTTGGTCATTACTGCGACGCACAATATTGATGTAGATTGCAGCAAAGTAGCAACGCAATAACATTGCTAGTTCAATAATGTGTTCATTACGATCAGAACTAATCACGCCCTGATTAAAAAAGTTCTTTTCTAGGCTACCTAGAACATTTTCAATAGTCGGATGTAGGACTTGAACCAAGTCAAAACGTAAAGTTTCCGAACATTCTAATTCACTTAGCTCTAATAAGGCTGCAAACAGTGCTTTGGAGGTATCACCCAACTGCATAATGGACAGATTTGAAATCCATTCATTGAGACTTTTAGAATTGGTATCGCAAAAGCTAAGTTTGTCCCGTCTTAAGACTGTTGGAATTTGAAAAATATCCGAAAAAGCATTATTCATCATTGTGTTATCAATCTCAGAATGTTTGAACCCCAAAAAGCGGTGTTTTATTTTTTTCGCCCGCAATTTCCCTGACGAGTTTCGGGACGAGATATCCTGGTAAACTCGCTAATACATCACTGTATATCTGATCTATCTCTGAAGATCTTAAATCAAAATGCTGAGCACCTTTAACTTTATCCAAAACATGAAGGTAATAGGGCATTACTCGTGCTTCAAATAAACGGCTACTCAATGCATTTAAAGTTTCTGCAGAATCATTCACACCTTTGAGCAAAACTGCCTGATTGAGGACGGTTATATGCTGGAATGATAACTGTAGCAACTTCGAGCAAGTGAAATCATCGAGTTCAGCTGCGTGGTTTGAGTGTACCACTACTACAATACGTAGCCTACTGTTTTTTAATATAGAAATCAGCTCTTCATCAATACGATTTGGGATCACAATTGGAACCCGTGAATGAATTCTCAATATCTTAATCTGAGGGAGAGATGCGACTCGTTCTAGCCACAAAGAAATTTTTCGATTGTTTAAAGTGAGGGGGTCACCACCACTCAAAATCACTTCATTGATTTGTGGATTCTGCTCAATATACTGTTTAATGTTGAGCCAATCGTCATTTTTAGGAAGATTCTCCTGATATGGAAAATGACGGCGAAAACAGTAACGACAGTGAATCGCACATGCACCGGTTAAGGTCAGCAAAAAACGTGATTGATATTTGTGTAAAACCCCCGCCATCTGATTTGCGGCTTCTTCACCTAAAGGATCCGTCACAAATTCAGGATGCTCTTCCAGTTCTAGGTGATGAGGTAAGACCTGTAACAATAGCGGATCAAGTGGATCACCAATGGTCATTTTTCCGACGAATGCACGTGGAACGCGCAATTTAAACTGTTCAGAGGCAAGGATTGCCCCTGATAATAGCTGATCGGTAGATAACTCAAGCAGATTTAACAGCTCTAAGGGATCAGTAATTAGGTCACTGAGTTGTGATTGCCAGTTTTGCTCTTGATGTAAATAGTTTATCATGCCATACGTTAAAAATAGTGTTAGTGTCACACCTGTGCGTGTAGTCTAACATTAATAGATTTGAGTTTTAAGTTTGGAGTGCGCCTTTCATGGCCTATTATTCTACAAATGATTTTAAAGCAGGCCTTAAGGTTATGCTTGATGGCAACCCATGTTCAATCATGGAAAATGAATATGTAAAACCAGGTAAAGGTCAAGCGTTTAACCGTGTGAAATTACGTAACCTTCGTTCTGGTAAAGTATTAGAAAAAACATTCAAATCAGGTGACTCTTTAGAAGCAGCTGATATTGTAGAAGTTGAAATGGATTACCTCTACAACGATGGCGAAATGTGGAACTTCATGGATCCTGTATCTTTCGAGCAAATCGCTGCTGATAAAACAGCAATGGGCGATGCTGCGAAATGGTTAAAAGATGATTCAAATGAAAAATGTACGATCATGTTATTCAATGGCGTACCTCTGAACGTAAATCCACCAAACTTCGTTGTGTTGAAAATTATTGAAACTGATCCAGGTGTACGTGGTGATACTTCTGGCGGTGGTGGTAAGCCAGCGAAACTTGAAACAGGTGCGGTAGTACGTGTTCCATTATTCGTACAGCAAGAAGAAAGTGTTCGTGTAGACACGCGTACTGGTGACTACCTAGAGCGTGCATAATTGTAAATGAGTGGCAGAGCTACTCAAGATATACAATTATCGAAGGGATGATTAAACAATCATCCCTTTTTTTATGCCAAAGTATTAGATAAATAATTGAAGCTAGAAGGTAAACTTACAAAGATATTTCTTCTACAGAAAATATAGAAAGGGAAATCTAAATAACCACGCGTTATGTATTTGAGAGGTTTTGAATGGAGACAACACAAGCAAAGTCAACACTTCCCTCAAAACTCCTATGGAGTTTGGTTGCCATCGTTGGGGCAATTTCATTTGGGATATTGGCGGTTAGTCGTGGTGAGCATGTTAATGCGGTCTGGTTAGTTCTTGCCGCGGTCTGTGTATATAGCATTGCATATCGGTTCTATAGTTTATTTATTGCAAACAAAGTTTTTGAATTAAATCCTAAACGGTTAACCCCAGCCCATCGTCTCGCCGATGGTCTGGATTATGTTCCTACCAATAAATTCGTTTTATTCGGTCATCACTTTGCCGCGATTGCTGGTGCAGGGCCCTTAGTCGGTCCAATTCTCGCAGCGCAAATGGGTTATTTACCCGGTACCATCTGGCTCTTGGTCGGTGTGGTGATTGCGGGTGCGGTACAAGATTTCCTCGTTCTCTTTATCTCCACACGGCGAGATGGCCGCTCTTTAGGTGAGATGGCAAAACAAGAACTCGGTACTTTTGCTGGTGTCATTGTCATGCTTGGTACACTGGGGGTGATGATCATTATCCTTGCGGTACTGGCATTGGTTGTGGTTAAAGCCTTGGCACATAGCCCGTGGGGTGTGTTTAGTATCGCGGCAACGATTCCAATTGCATTATTCATGGGCATTTACATGCGTTATTTGCGCCCTGGAAAAATTGCAGAAGTCTCTATCATTGGCTTTGTGCTGATGATGGCGGCAATTGTCTATGGGGGTGATGTTGCCAAAGATCCATATTGGGGGCAATTATTTACCCTCAGTGGTACTCAATTGACATGGGCCCTGATCATTTATGGTTTTATTGCTTCAGTTTTACCCGTTTGGTTGTTATTAGCACCGCGTGATTACTTATCGACCTTTCTTAAAATTGGTGTGATCGCAGGCTTGGCGATTGGGATTATCTTTGCGATGCCTGATTTGAAAATGCCAGCAGTCACGCATTTTGTTGATGGTACAGGTCCTGTATTTGCAGGTAGTTTATTTCCATTTCTATTTATTACCATTGCTTGTGGTGCGATTTCAGGTTTCCATGCCTTGGTTGCATCAGGTACAACCCCTAAACTGGTCGATAACGAAGTCAATATTCGTATGATCGGCTATGGCGGTATGTTGATGGAATCCTTCGTCGGCATCATGGCAATGATCTGTGCGACGGTACTTGATCCAGGCATTTATTTTGCGATCAATGCGCCAGCAGCAGTTTTAGGAACCTCGGTAGAGACCGCTGCGGAAGCAGTGCGTAATCTTGGCTTCGTGGTTAGCCCAGAAATGTTGACTTTATTGGCTCAGGAAGTGGGTGAGAGTTCAATCTTGTCTCGTACAGGTGGTGCACCGACATTTGCAATTGGTATGGCGCATATCATTTCAGAGATATTTAATAACCGCTCAATGATGGCGTTCTGGTATCACTTTGCGATTCTGTTTGAAGCATTATTCATTTTAACTGCGGTAGATGCGGGAACACGTGCATGTCGTTTCATGGTGCAGGATACTGTAGGAATCGTGGTTCCAGCGATTAAACAATCAAGTTCATTCTTTGGTAATTTGGTGGGGACCTTTGTCGCAGTCGCAGGTTGGGGTTTCTTCGTTTATCAAGGTGTGGTTGACCCACTCGGTGGAATTAACTCCTTGTGGCCGTTATTTGGTATTGGTAACCAAATCTTGGCATCAATGGCCTTGATCTTAGGCACAGTCATTCTATTCAAGATGAAAAAAGAGAAGTATGTTTGGGTCACTATTGTCCCGACGATTTTCTTGTTCATCACGTCAATGACTGCGGGCTGGCAAAAGATTTTCCACGAAAATCCGAAAATTGGTTTCTTGGCACAAGCAAATCGTTTCTCTGATGCAATTGCACGTGGTGAAATCCTTGCACCAGCTAAAACAGTTGCTGAAATGCAGACCATTGTCATGTCGAATCAGATCAATGCAGCCCTATGTGGCTTCTTTATGATTGTTGCGATTGTGATGATCATTGCTTCGATTGGTATTGTACGCAGAGCATTGGCGAGTCCAACACCAACAGTGAATGAAGCACCTGCAGTTTATTCAGAAACCCCGATGACTGCGAATAGCATCAAAGGAGAGTAGTGATGGATTTTAAAGTTGCTCGACAAGGCAGTGCGGTGATTGTGAAGATTATTAAATTCACCATCATGTCGCAAAAACATTTGCTTTTATCACCCAAGAATTGGTCACGGATTGCCGTGTTATGGCAGCGTTTGCAGCAGAGCTTTCGGTTGATGGTGGGTGTGCCCGATTATGAAACTTATGTGCAGCATATGAAAGTGCACCATCCTGATTTAACGCCAATGGATGCAAAGACTTTTTATCGTCATTGTATCGATGCACGTTATCCTTCAGCTGGTGGCAATATGAAGAAGTGTCCTTGCTAGAAATTATTTGATTTCTTTGAAAAAAAACCAAAACAGTGTATGTTGAACATACACTGTTTTATTTTGGGGGATAGAATAATGTGGGGCATGGAAAAGTCATCGGCTCAAGAGAAAACAAAACAGAATCAGGCATTAGAACAAGATATTCAAAGCTTTGCCCAGAAGATTGAGCAATTCTTATTTGAAGTAAACCAACTGATTTTAGACAAACCACAACAAACCAAATTGGCACTGACTTGCTTGTTGGCGGGTGGTCATGTGTTGTTTGAAGATTTACCCGGCTTAGGCAAAACCACTTTAGCCAGTGCTTTGGCTCGTTTGGCGGGACTTCATTTTCAGCGGATTCAATTTACCAACGATATGTTGGCCAGTGATGTGATTGGCATCAATATTTTTAATCAGAAAGAACATCTATTTGAGTTTAAGCAAGGGCCGATTTTTACCCAGATTTTGCTGGCAGATGAAATTAATCGCTGTAGTCCCAAAACCCAAAGTGCCTTACTTGAAGCGATGGAAGAAGGCGCCGTGACTGTAGATGGCGTGCACTATGAATTGCCACAACCGTTCTGGGTATTGGCAACACAAAACCCACTCTTTCAAAGTGGCACCTATGCATTACCAGAGTCTCAGCTCGACCGTTTCTTGATGCGATTATCCTTGGGTTATCCATCTCGTCAGGCAGAAAAATTACTGTTACAGCAAAGTTCACGGCAAGTGCTGATTCATCAGTTAGAGGCGGTATTTAATCAAGCTGATATTTTGCATTTACGTGAATTGGCAAAACAGATTTTTCTCAGCGACGCCGTGCTGAACTATATTTTAGATTTGGCTGCTGAAACGCGTAAGCAACGCCACGGCCTATCTACACGTGGGGTATTGGCTCTGAAGGCTGCGGCACAAGCTTATGCTTTGGTTGAGGGACGCAGTTTTGTCACTACGGATGATGTACAAACCGTATTTGTGGCTGTGGTTGCACACCGCCTGAGTCTAGGTGAGACGGAGGTCAAACAGCTGTTGCAGTCAGTTGATGCATTGTAAGTGAGTGCAGGATATGCAAACTGGACTCCAACAACAGCTTAGTCAATGGATCGCGAAACGTTTCCAGATGGATCACAGTAAAATACTGCGACAGAAGGACGTTTTGGTCTTTATCTATAAACAAGGTTTTTTATATCTTGTCCTGATACTAATCACCTTTATTGCGGGAATTAACTATGCAAATAACCTGATTTTAGGATTTTGCTTTTTAATCAGTGCCATTCTGTGTATTAGTTTTTATCTGACCTTTAAACAATTACATGGTTTGCACATTGATGTTGTGATGCCAGAGGTTGGGCAAGTCGATCAGGCGCTCATTTTAAAGCTGCTATTTAAACAGCCTGTCAGTGCCGCACGCTACCTAAGAATCCAATGGCAAAATCAAGAGCAACTTGTTTATCTAGACCAGACTCAACACAGCTTTGAATTGCCTTTTGTAGGAGAAAAACGAGGGTTATATGAATTTGGTGCTGTTAAAATTTATTCTACTTATCCATTGGGACTAGTACGTGCATGGACTTATTTATATCCAAAGCATAAAGTCTGGGTTGCGCCGAAGGCCTATGATTGGCAGAAAGAACATAAAAATAAACCGACTTCAGCTCAAGATAGCCTAGATGAATTTAAAGAGCTCCGAAGCTTTCAACAAGGTGATTCTTATCAGAATGTGGCATGGAAACAGGTTGCACGCGGGCAGGGATTCCTGATCAAAATGTTTGAAGCTCAAGCCAACCATCAACATTTAGAAATTGATTATCAGCAGATCCCAGCTCAAAGCCATGAAGAAAAATTAAGTTTTATGATGGGTTTGGTCGAGCAATGTGAACAGTTAGGCGATGAGTATGCACTCATTTTGCCACATGCACGTTTGGAAATTGGGCAGGGGCAAGCTCAGTTGATTAAGGCTAAACTTTTATTGGCGCAGGCATAATCATGACGAAACAAATCTATTTCTGTGTCTTGGTTACATTGGCTTTGGTTTTAATCGGGCAAGTTGCGTTTATACCAGTAACCTTGACTGGTTTATGGGGCGTGGTGTGGTTGCTGTTGCTACGTCGATACAGCAAACAGAGCTGGGTAGCCTTTCCTAAATGGTTTTTGCTGGTCTTTATTTTATTGTCATTAGGATTGGTATATTTCAATTATCAGACTTTGTTGGGGGTAGAGGCGGGCGTTGCCTTTTTAAGTACCTGTTTATTTGCCAAATGCTTAGAAGCTAAAAATACCCGTGATTTATTGATTGTCTTTAATTTTGCTCTATTTGTCAGTGCGAGTATGTTGTTACATAGTCAAGCTTTTTGGATGGCATTGATTGTATTTGCAGCCTTTGTGATGTGTTTACTTGGTTTGTATCGGATACAGACAGGATTGTTTAATCAAAAGAAATTGCCATCAAACCAACTTAAACAGGATGTGAAGCAAATTTTTAAATTTGTAGGCATTGCAATTCCTTTCTTCTTGATTTTATTTATCTTCTTTCCTCGATTACCACCACTTTGGGCAGTTCCAATTCAGAAGGATCAAGCGACAACAGGAATCAGTGATCGGATGTCACCTGGCGATATTGCACAATTATCGCAATCTTCGGCGTTGGCTTTTCGGGTGGTGGCAGATATGTCGCAATTTCCCAGCAGACCAGAACTGTATTGGAGAGCTTTAGTTTTAGATCAATATGATGGAACCACATGGACCAGCAGTTCTTTTAATCAGCAAATCAAAAAAGTACAGTCTACTCCCCGTAGCGTACCTTATCAGTATTTAGCAGCAGATGAACAAGCTAATTGGATCATGGGCTTGGAATATTCGATCCCGCAGGAGCGCTATTTACAGCTTTATCAAGATCATAGTATTCGTCCATCAAAGCTCATCAAACGTAATGTACCGATACAAATGCTTTGGCTAGGAAGAAGGCCAGCAGAAACAGTGTCTTTATCATCGCGGCAACTAGATTTAAATCTTAAATTTGATGAAGGTCGGGATATTAAAGCGCAGCAATTGGCACATACACTTTTTGAAAAAAGTCACAAGCAACCAGAACAATACCTACAGTCCGTGCTGTCATGGTATCGAAAAAATGGCTTTGTATATACCTTGACGCCTGGGACTTTAGGGGGTGATCGTATCGATCAATTCCTGTTCTCTAGCAGGAACGGTTTTTGTGAACATTATGCTTCGAGTTTTGTTATGTTGATGCGTTATGCAGGGATTCCTGCACGTGTGGTGACAGGCTATCAAGGTGGACAGCTGGCTCCAGATGGCCAAAGTTGGGAGGTTCGACAGCTTGATGCGCACGCGTGGAGTGAGGTTTATCTTGATGGGAAATGGAAAAGAATTGACCCAACGGCCATGATTGCACCGCAACGAATTGACACAGGCATGCAGGATTATTTGGCACAAGATCAAACTATATGGGGAGATGAGAGTAAGGCTTGGCGTTTACAACAGTTCAAATTTCTAAAAAATATGCGGATTTGGAGTGATTATTTAAGTTATCAATGGCAAAGCAAAGTAGTGGGTTATGATGCAGAAAAACAGAAAAATTGGTTATCCAAATTAGGCCTAGATTCAAGTTATGTTTACACGCTGGTTTTGATTGTTGCTATCGGAACGATTCTAGTGGTCTATGTCGGTATTTATTGGTGGCGACAAACAAGGCAGCAAGAGGGTTATCAAAAAGCTGTACTTAAGTTTCAAAAGAAGTTGCCTAAAAATCTGCATAAGCAATCAGCTGAAACGTTTCAGCTGTGGATGCAGCGTTTAGCGAGTCAGGTCGAGAATGATCATATATTTGAACAAACGATTGTGTTATATCAAAAAATTGTTTTTTTAGAGCAAAAGAATAGCGCAAATACTCAAGATTTTAAGCGCTTGCTTAAAGACTGCACAGTTGCACTGAAACAATCTCAAAAAAACTTGTGAAGCTGATAAAAAATGAATATGATGCTTCTCATTCTAGGTGTATAGCTCAGTTGGTTAGAGCGCTACGTTGACATCGTAGAGGTCTCCAGTTCGAGTCTGGATATACCTACCAAGATATTAAAGTCATATAACTTTTTATAAAGTTACATGAACTCCAAAGCCCTGAACTATATAGATTCAGGGCTTTTTTTTGACTTGATATAAATTAGCATAAACTCATAGTTTAATATTTCAAAAAAGTATTTTTAAACTAATTAAGGTGATTATTAAACCACTCTGTAACATGTCCTACAGTTCTATCCACTACGTCTGGTTGTTCATAATATTGGAAGTGATTAGTTCCATTTTCCCAAATTAATGCTTTATCTGTAGTTGGAATAGAGTTGTAATGTCTATGAGCAGCGGCTGGATTCATACAAGTATCAGAATGAATAATAAGAGCTGGCTTTGTCAGTTTAGAAACACCGTTTACAGTCGAATAAGAAAAATGATCCAAGTCACTCATGATGGCATATTGGTTTTCCCAGCTTTTCAATGTCCAGGGGCCATACCAACTCCATACGAGAGGGCCTGGTAAACCAGCATTTGAGCCATTTTCTCGATCTCCAAGATCGGGGGATACAAGAGGTTGATAGATGACTTCACCAGTTTTTTCATAAAGATCTTTTGCCTCTTGCGCGCGTTTTAATCGCTTTTCAAGGAGAGTTTCAAGTTCTTCAATTGAAGGAGCTGTGGCCGTATCAAAAGGATTTTCAGTGACTCCCGCAGCTATCATAAATAAATCAGTTTCGGTATCTCGATAATAACCTGTAACTGATGCAACGGCTTTTACGCGATTTTCATAGGAAGCAATATCAAGCATTTCTGGTCCACCTTGACAGATTCCCAAGAGGTAAATCTTATTTGTATCCACGTCAGGTCGTGTGAACATGTAGTCAATAGCTGAAACGACATCTTCATTCTTCATTTTTGGGTTTTCAAGGCGACGAGGAGTACCACCACTTTCACCCACAGTTCGTGGATCAAAAGCTAGGGCCAAATAACCTTCATCAGCCATTCTTGTCGCATATTGAGTGGGTGCTTGTTCTTTTTGAAAAGAATATGGACCTAGGATAATTACAGTAGGAAATGGCCCGTTACCAACAGGTTTATAAATATCACCAACAACGTGGTCACCATGAGAATTAAAAAATATTTTTTCAGCTGTGTAGTTACCATGCTTTGACATGATCGTTACTCTTATTAATGATGTACTTTCATTCTAAAAGTAGAATATTATTGAGCACAATCTCATAAAATTGTATATAAAGATGAAATTTACTCATCAATTAAAAAGTGGTGAAATGTTTGCTTTAACTATATTTTTGGTTGCAGCATTCCATCGCAATTTCCGTCAGGCTGCTGTCGAATTAAACATGACACCTTCAGCCGTGAGTCATGCGATTAAAAACTTGGAAGATCGACTCGATGTGAGGTTATTTAATAGAACAACACGTAATGTTTCGTTAACGGATGCGGGTCATCAATTATACAGTTCGCTTCAACCTGCTATGGAAAATGTTGCTATAGCAGTAAATCAATTAGATGCGTTTAGAGAAAAACCGAGTGGAATTTTGCGGATTAATGCGAGCGAAGGGGCTGTCCGTATGATCTTAAAACCAATACTGAAAAAGTTTTTAGATAGCAATCCATTTGTACATCTAGATATCGTCTGTAATGGAAGATTGGTGAATATAGTAGAAGATAAATTTGATGCAGGTATTCGTTTAAGAGATAGCATTCCTCAAGAAATGGTCGCAATCCGTTTAACAGAAAATGAAAAATTCGTAGCTGTTGCATCACCTGAATATCTCATTAAATATGGCGTTCCTAAAATACCTTATGATTTATATACTCATAACTGTATTCGGTTTAGATTCGAAAGTGGAGAAATCTTTCAATGGGAATTTAATCTAGATGGCAGAATAAAAAAATTTGATGTAAATGGGACGCTCACTTTAACAGACCAGCATTTGATGGTTGAGGCTGCAGTAGACGGTATTGGAATTGCATTTGTTCCTATGCATTTAGCACATGAATATCTTGTGAAGGATAAAATTGGAATCGTTTTGGAGGAGTTTAGCCCAAGTTATGATGGGCTATGTTTGTACTATCCAGGACATAGACATGTTTCTAATGCATTACAAGCATTAATTAATATGATTCGATCTGATCATTTACTTTGAATTTCAGTATTAAATAGAAATTGATATTTGCATCACGCCTTACATCATGAATAGAAATTTTTATCACCCACTAGATTCTATTTTATTGATTATTTTCGGAACTTTTTTATAAATTTATATAAAAAAGCTATTTACTGAAAAGCTACCCTGATTATGAAGCTTAATTATTAAGTTGAAATTTATATGTATGCAACCTTGTTTGGATCATAAAGATGCTTGCCATCATTTCCTTTATTAAAGATGTGAAGATGGTCTAGGTGAAACTTTCTTGAAAGCGAGTACCACTCTACTAATCAAGCGGCTTCCACTCTTCTTGGTAATTCCACAGATTTTAATTCAATGATCTTGCAACCAGGTCTCTCATCGCCTAAGTAAAGTTTGAGAGAGAACTCATTTTCTAGCATGCTGATATATGTCTTTCTCATTTTTTCACTACAGCCAGTTTCTACATTAAATCGTTGTGCGATAAATTTAACACTTAATAAAAAAAATTGTAAATAAGACTCATTCCTATTGAAAAGCTATTTTTTTTCACTACAATACGTTCCTGTCTGTATTGTGTATAAATAATGTAGAAAATGTATAAAAAATATTTAATCCTTCCTCTGATTCTACATTCAGGCTTTATCCATGCCGAAGATCAAGTGAGTCAACAACAGACTAGAGATTATCTTGCGCAGAAGCAGCAGATTGACCAACTTACTCAATCCGCTGCGCCTTTTATTCAGTTACAACAAACGAAGCTTGATTCAAGTTATCCTTGGTTACAAAAAGAACCAATTTGTTTTGGGATATCTTCTTTAGACGTTGATGTTCCAAGCACACATCCCAGTATAAAAACTTCAGACTTTAATCGTATCTTCAAAGAACTAAAGTATTCAAACAATAAAGTCCTAGGCCGCTGTATTGGTGAAAAAGGGCTTTCTGGCCTTGTGAATTACATCAATGAACGACTGGTGCAATTGGGTTATGTGTCAACTCAAGTGATTGTACCTGAACAGGACCTTGCCACAGGGCATTTACACTTAACTTTGATCTCTGGATTAATTGGGGAAATCCGACTTAAAAATAGTAAAAATCAAAACTTAAATTATCCTTTGCCCATGCATGCAGGCGATATTCTTAATATTCGTCAGCTTGAACAAATCTTAGAAACTTTTGCCCGTCTACAGGGTATGCAAACCAGTTTCGATATCTTACCCAGCCAAAAAAGTGCTGAAGATGCCGGTTATAGCGATGTTGAGATTGTATGGGAGATTGCGGAGCGGAACTTTATCACTGCTGGACTCAATGATGCAGGCAGTAAAAGCTCAGGAAAATACCAAGGCTATGCCAGCTATGCTTTAGAAAACCCGCTTAATTTTGCGGATAGCCTATTTTTTTATTATACCAAATCACTGAATGACTGGAATGCAGACCATACCGATTTTAATAACGTCTTTGTTTCCTACGAAGTTCCTTATCAAAACTGGCTGTTTAATATCAATGCCAGTCAATATACCAATACCCAAGAGCTAGAAGGCTTTGATCAGTGGTTTGATTATAAAACCATTAACAAGGATTTTAATCTGCAAGCACAACGCGAACTCAGCCGCAGTAAATCCTACCGCCTTTCAGGTTATGCGCAACTGTACCGCAAATCGGCATCTAGTTTTATTGAAGATGTCGAAATTGAAGTACAACGCAAACGGACTGCAGGTTGGGAACTGGGCAGTAAATACCAGCTACGCCTTGGACAGCAAACCATCAATGCCCAATTCAGTTACCGCAAGGGTACAGGCATCTTAGGGGCCAGCCAAACTGCTGAAGATATTACTGGTGAAGGTGATTCCAGAGCAGGGATCTGGAATGCCGCTTTTCAATATGCAGTGCCATGGCAGACCGCTAAAAATAACTTTATGTATCAGCTGAACTGGCAGGGACAGTGGAGTCCGCAGAAAGTAGTCAGTCAGGAAACTTTCAATATTGGTGGACGCTACAGCATTCGTGGTTATCGACCTGAGCAAAGCATTGTTGGGAGTAATGGACATTATTTACAACAGACTGTGCATTGGCTCAACCCCATTCCTAATTTCTCACTCTACGCAGGGCTAGATCAAGGGTTGGTGACAGGTGAAGGCACTCAATATTACTCCGATCGCTATCTATTAGGCAGTGTGGTGGGTTTAAGAACGCAATTCAAACATATCAATGGCGAGTTTTTTGTGGGTCGGGGGCTGGTTGCACCACAACATATCCAGAAAGACGTCATCACTGGTTTTAATCTCTCATTTAACTATTAAGCAAATCTATTCATAGAAATATAGGTATAAAGATGAATAAGCAATTTTATCGTACAAAATTTAATGCCAAACTCGGGACGTATGTCGCAGTATCAGAATTGGCAAAATCCCATCAAGGTGATACCTCTCCACGCATCAAAGCTTCAATCCACAATCATGATGTGACAGGCTCAGGCATTGCGGTAACTGGGCAACGAACCTTAAAACAATTGGTGCTGGCGCTTTCAGCCTTGATGGCGATTAGTCCGATCTATGCCAATGTGGTGGTGAATAATAATGCAGCTGCGGCACATAAGGCGACGGTACTCAAAGAAGGCAATGCAGCCAATGTCTGGATTACGGCACCCTCTGCATCAGGCGTTTCACGTAATAGCTATACCCAGTTTGATGTGAATCAAAATGGTGTGATTTTAAATAACTCCCGCGGTGCGGCAACCAGCCAAATTACCAAAACATCCATTGCAGCGAACCCAAATCTGGCAAAAGGAGCTGCGACCACAATTGTGAATGAGGTCGTTTCAACCAACCCAAGCTTATTACAGGGTAATCTTGAAGTATTAGGATCCAGAGCAAATGTAGTGATTGCCAACCCAACTGGTATTACCGTGAATGGTGGTGGTTTTATCAATGCCAATCAAGTGACACTATCCACAGGGGTGTTAGGTTACAACAGTGATGGCTCAATTAAAAACCATACCGTTAAACAAGGTGTAATCGCGATTAATCCTGATGCCAATAACCGAGGACTAGGTGGCAATGCCAATAATCCGGTTGCATTAGAACTATTAGGTCGTTCCATTGCGATTAATGCACCAGTGAATGCCACGACCATTACTGCTGTTACTGGGGCAAACACAATTGCGACTGATACGGATGGATTTACTACAACGACAGGAACAGGAACTGTACCCACAATTGCAATTGATGTTGCACAGTTGGGAGGGCTCTATGCAAATAGTATTTATTTATATGCCAATGAAGCGGGAATTGGGGTAAACAATGCTGGGGTCATTCAAGCGCTAAATAATGTCGTGCTGAATAGTAACGGTAAAATTGAACATAAAGGGACAATCAGTTCAACTAGTAAAACACAAGGTTTGGTGAGTATCAGTACTACGGGTACAGGTGTTGCAGGAGACATCAACTCATCCGGAAGTATCAATAGTAATAGCATGATCAATATTGATTCAGGCAATAACCTGAATGTGAATGCTAAAGAAATTATGGTCAACCTTGGAGGTGTTACTTCATCTCCGCTATTGATTAATGTCAAAGGTAATTTAAATTTAGCAGCGAATAGTCGAATTTTTAACGATTCACAGAGTGGAGAGCTATATGTTGATGCAGGAAACATCAATCTAGCGACAAACGCAGGTATCACAAGCAACCGTGGTTCAGCGGTAATACAAGCCAATAATAGCTTTGTCTCAGATAAAGGTAATTTTGTTGCAGCAAAAGATTTAACGATCATTGGGAGTACAAACTTAAAACTTACAGATACCCGACTACATGCTTCAACGGGTGATATCTATTTACAATCTACCTCAAAAGATAATGTTAGCAATGATATTAATGTCCAGGACGGTTCTGTTTACGCAGCTAAAGGACTGACTGTCTATTCGGACAAAGATGCGACTTTAAATAATCTTAACTTTCTTAAGAAAGCGAATAGTACTCAAGCACAAGTGAATAGTATCAATGCCTATGCAGGGAATAATCTGAACTTTAGTACGACGAACCAAGAATTCCCTTATACCAGTGGCAAGATTCAGTTAGGTGCTGGTAATCAGTTAACATTAGAAGGTAAAGACCAGAACTCTAAGTTGTCCGGAGGTGGGGGCCTCAAATTTTCTGGAAAGAATATCACCACCAAGAATATTTATATGACGGGTTCTGGCGTGTATGGTGTTGATATTGTGAGTGATGGAGGGGATATCCTCCTTGATCAAGGAAGTCGACTCTGGGGTAATACTGGGGATATTAATATTAATGCCTTAAATGGAAATATTACTGCAAATAGCCTCAAAGCATCAACGGGTGGCAAAATTGCGATACTTGCAAATAAGAATATTGAGCTGAATTCTTTCCAAAAAGCTGCAACACCCGTAGCCGGAAAAAATACTTTAACAACTGATAAAACTGTAATTGGTGGTCAGAAAGGCATTACGATCGGATCAATTGGTGTGGGTAACGTTAAGATTAATGCTACTGACTTAACTGCTCAACAAGGTGAAATCCAGCTTACCAGCCAGAACGGGCTTACAATAGATAAGAATGTAGATGTCATTCTAAAAAATGATACTTTAAGCAATGCTGTCGTTAGCAATGTTTTAAATGGACAAGCGATTTCAATAGTTAATAATAAATCCAATATCCAGATTGCAGATACACAGTTAACTGCAACAACTGGCAAACTTTTGGTTAGTAGCAAAGTCGGTATGACGACAATAAAAGATAGTGTCTTGACTTCCAAAGGCAATACAGAACTTCATGCAAAAGACCTACTTACCTTGCAAGGAGTAACCGCTACTTCAGATCAGCACTTAGCAGTGAATTCTGGACGTACAGTTTACATTAATGCAGAGTACACGCCTTCGACGGTATGGATACCGAATAAAGTCACTAACTTAACTTCTAAAGGTGTAACTTCTGTAACAGCGACAGGCAATCAAGTACTACAAAATGCCAATATCACAGGTGGTGCTGTATTAATGGAGGCAGGTGGTTTTATTCTCGGTCAAACAGGAATGAACTATAACGCGACAGGCAGTGATCTATTAAAAAATGATACAAAACTAAATGGTTTAAATGGGGACCTGAGTATCCAGACAGGAAGTGATCTTACGATTGATCCAACGAAACATAAATTGTCAGCAGCTGGAGATATAGATTTAGTTTCGAAAAAAGGAAATTTAACGCTTATTGGTTATGGAGGTAATGCTGGTAATGGATCTGAAAAGGTAATTACTTTAAATAGTGCTAATGGAGGAATTAACTTACAAAGTAACAAAATTGAGCTACAAGGTTCACAATTAAATGCTGCTAAAAATATCTCGATTGTATCTACAGGCAGTGATGTTGTAGTCGATGGAGTGAGAAATACATTAAACAATCGGTCTTCCACAAAATATCTTAATGACTTAAAAGCAATTCGAGCTGATTTGTTAGTAGAAAATGATAAATTTTTTGCAGATGAGGATTATATAAAACTTCGAGAAATGGTTGGCAAGAAATTAAGCCCTAGTGCATTACCATCGCAAACAGCATTGGCAGGAGATTTAGCTAGAAAACTAGAAAAAAAATATTTAGTTAAGATAGGAATTAGTTCCACAACACATGGACCAATGTTGCCAAAACTAGGTGCCAAAGTTATGGCCGATATTCGAGTATTATACCAACAAGAAATTAATGACATTGATAGCGCTATTGCATTATATGGTCAATCACTAAATGGTTATGAGCATGCCCAGCCAATATTAAAATCAATAGATGGTGATATTAAAATTACTTCAGCAAAAGGCATTAGTATCACTGGTGGATTAGTTGATTCTAACAAAGGAGTAGTGGATATAGAGGCTATGGGCACTCTTACGGGAAATGGGCATAGTATACAAGGCATTTATAATAGCGACAAAGCAAACAGCGTTAAACAAGGTGTAATTTCTGGCTCTATTATTATAGATGCATTACAAGATTCTTACGAGGTTGGTAAACCTACGGATACAAATTATTCATGGCGTAGTCCAGTCAATTCTACGGAAATAAATGGTTATAAAGGAGTTAAGATTAGAGCAACAGGCAAAGCAAATACTGACAACCTTATTTTACAAGGGGTACGAATTGACTCCGCAGGTGATGTAAATGTTGAAGGAAATAAAAATATTATTTTCGATGTAGCTATTGATAATAGTTACGATAAATCTCTTAAAACAGAGACAAAAAAGAAGTGGTATGGGAAAAAAACTCGAATTACAACAGTAAAAACTTCAAATAAGTCTTTAGGTGTATCAGTAGATATAGTAGCAAAAAATATCAATATACGTAGTGCCGAGAAAAATACAGCTGCAATGGAAGGTAAAAATCGCACGAGTATTGATATGTATTCAAGTAATCTAACTGCAAATGGCGGGAAAGTAACAATTGAAGCTGGAGGGGATTTAAACTTTCTTACAGCAGAGGATGTAGTTCAAGATACAACTGATATTACCAAGAAAAGTTCATGGATTGGCATAAAATACAATGATAGCAAAAATACTAGTACACGTAACATCAAGTCTGAAATTCCAGCAATATTAACAGCTGACTATATCACTACAAAGTCTGGTTTTGATACGCGTCTTAAAGGCACGGAATTTAATTATCTGGAAGGAGCAAATATTCAAGCTGGTGGAAACATTATTTTAGAAGGAGCTTCAACAACTGTCACGGAAACACTAAAAAAGGAAAGCAATAGTGTCGTTTGGCAGTCAATGCAAGATAAAGGCTCAATTACAGAGACATCAAAATTACCAAGTTTTAATGGGCCTACGACTCCTGTTTTCAAAGCAGCGGGTGGTTTGGTTGTACAAATACCAGTAAGTGAAAAAGATCAGAACAAGGTTCAACTCAAAAACGAGATTTTAAAACTTGCAAATCAGCCTGGTAACCAATACCTAAAAAATCTTATTGCTAGAAATGATGTTGATTGGCAAAAAGTGATTCTTACAGAAAAAGACTGGGATTATAAATCACAAGGGCTCACGGCAGCAGGCGCTGCAATTATTGCGATTATTGTAGCTGTGGCAACATCAGGAATGGGAGCAGCTGCATTAGGGACAACCACGACAGTTACTTCTTCAACTACAATTGCAGTCGGAGGAACTCAGGTTGTTGTGGCTGCAGGCGGCTCAATTACGACATTTGGTGGGACTATTCTCGGCTATACAGCTGCATCTGGAGCAGCTACAGTGTTTACAACATCTGGGCTTATGATTAATGCAGCTGTTACAGCAATTGCTTCACAAGCATCTGTTGGTTTGGTGAATAATCAAGGAGATATCTCTAAAACCTTACAACAATTGGGAAGTAAGGACAGCATAAAGAGTTTAGCAACCTCTGTTATCACTGTGGGTATTTTAGATAAAATTGGTGGTACAGAATGGATGTCTCAATTTAATGATACTGGAATTACAGGCCGATTAATTACTGGAACCGTGAATTCAGCTGGAACAGCTTTGGTTACAACTGCGATTAATGGAGGTAGCTTAAGTGAAAATATTGAAAATGCACTATTATTCAACTTAGCAAATGCTCTGCAGGGTTCGTTGGCTGGTGAGATCAAGGGATTAGAAGATACTAACTATATATTACATAAAATTGCACATGCTGCAGCTGGCTGCATGGCAGCTACCGTAGCTAAAAGTGATTGTGAAGCAGGAGCGATCGGTGCTGCAATTGGTGAAATGGCTGCAGATTTAGTTCCCAAAAGTAAATCTGTAGAACAGATGACGCCTGCTGAAAGAGAAGAATATAATCGCAAAGTATTAGCTACAACACAGCTGGTTGCAGGGGGGATTGCTGGGCTTGGCGGGTATGATGTAAATGCTGCAGTTCAAACTGCGAATATTGCAGTTACGAATAATTATTTGACTTCCCAGCAATTTAAAAATTTAAAAGGCGAACTTGATGCTTGTTCGACAAATGATTGTAAAACCAAAATTTATTTAAAATATCAAACTCTAAGTAATAGTAATGATAATAATTTGAGACAAGCTTGTGCTGGGGTAAACTTTAATGGAGCAGTTTGCAGCACAAAAATAAATGAATTACTTGTTGGTCAAGATACTGCAAAAGGCTTACGCCTTTACAGTGAATATATAAGTTTTAACCAATTCGGAAAGTTTGATCCACAAATACAGCAAAAGGCTCAGGCTGTTGCAGGTATTCATTACTTAAAGAATTGGGAAAATACTAACTGTAAAGGTTTAACAGATGCTGCTTGTGGACAAAAATATATAGCCTTAAAAGACAATGAAAAAGAAAACCTTAGAAAAGCACTTGATCAGGTTGAAAGTGTTCCTATTTATGGGACGGGAATACTCGTAGGAGAAAATATTAAAGTTATCGCAACAGGACTAGATTTTACTGATACAGAAAAAAGTCGTTTACTTGCGCTTACTGAGACTATTAGTCTTGGAGTTACAAAAAGATTAAGCCACATTCTAAATCCAATTGGTTCATCTATTAGTATGAATAAGTCATTGGAAAAAATTAGTAGAAATAGCGATGGTTTAAATGAAGTTAGGCCAAAATCTGCATCTCAAGAAGCCTTTGATCGATTAAATATAAAAGATAAAGCCACAAATGAAATAAAAATATTAGAGGCGACAGCAGGAGCTAAATTAGAACCATATGTTGGAAAATTACAACGTCTAACACCCAAATATGATTCTGATGGAAAACCTCTCGCTACTGCTGACTTTATAGTTGTGCAAGGACCAAATTCAGGAAAAACAGTTGATATGATGTTTACTAATTTAACTTTAAAAATTGACCCTAAAACGGGAGTTGTGTTAGACAAACAGAATCAATATTTTGAAAAGAATTTAACAAGCATTGAAAAAGGGAGAAGTGAGCCAATTACACAAACACAAATTAAGAATCATTTGCTTAAAGCAGATATAGTCCCTATGGATCTTAGGGTTTTGTCTCCATCAAATCAGGCGCTTTTGATAAACTATATAAAGACATTACCAAAAGATCAGCAGGCAAAAATTATTATCATGAGGTAAATGGTATGGGAATGCTTTATATAATAGGTTTTAATGAAAAGCAACCTTTGGGTCATCAATGGGCAGAGTTTGATTGTAATTCTACAGTTGATTTCTATCTTCGTAGTTTATTGAAAAATGCAATTCAGGATACTTATCCGGAGCTTTATGAAAAAATTACAGAAGAGCTATTCGTTGAACAAATAAGGTTTGATGAGTTATCTTCTGAAGATTTTATGAACATTGTATTTGCAGTTAGAAGTGAAATAAATTCAAATGAGTTATCAGAAGAGCCGAATGATGGAGTAAAAATCTGGAATGCAGCAATTGAGCCCTTAATTATTATTGATGAGAGATATGATCCAAATTTTAAGTGAAAACTTTATAAACTTCTTTATATTAAATTCTTAAAAATTGATTAGATTTATTTTATTGGGACATAATTATTAATTATGTCCCATTTTGTTTATTATTCGGATAGGAATATTTAAATTTTGTTTCGTTATTGATTGGGATTCAAGCCTGTACAATAGGGGGCGAACTTTATTAGGGTCAGTATATTCTCCAACTTCTATGCCTTGAACGAGCTCTCCAAGAGCTTGTTTTGTTTCTAAATCATAAATCCACAAAAAACAATTGTTTTGATTCTTAACATTCATTTCAAAGCCAATTTGATAATTTTTATTTGCTTCAAAATTCGCTTTGACTAGATTTGTGTATTTGTAACCACCGCGTTGGCACCAAATCTGTAGATCATGCTCTCCTGCAGTTATATTTTGAGGAATAGATAATTGTGCTCGACCATTAGGAATTTTTTGATGATCAATTGCAAAAACGTAAGAAATTTTATCTGCTTTAATTGAATGGCTTTTTTCTACGCTACCGATAATAGTTGCAATATTTTTTGAGAGGGTTGGCTGTGTATAATATTTTACAGCCTCTGAAGTTGCTTGTTCTGATAAACTTATACAGCCTGTAAGTCCAGTAATCAAAAAGCCTAAGCCGAATAATTTGAAAAAAAGTTTCATCAAATAGCCCTTAAAATTACTTATTCGTTATAACTGGTATAAGATTAATATTTGTAGATGAAGGTGAACCATTCAAAATTTCTTTTGGAGTTACTATTTCACCAGTATCCATGTTTTCTATCCAAAATAAAATAGGTTCTTTATTCATTTTAATATCAGCTTGATTGCTCTTAACTTGATAATGTTGTCCAGACTTAGCATTAAAAATTATGTGACCATGAGCAAGGAATTTTGGTGTGTCTGATATGATACGTACTTCTGTTACTGTTGGCTCAATTTGAAACGGTTTATTCCATTCATTTGATTTGCTTAGAGTTGCTTTATTATTGATATAGCTTATATAAATGCGAGCTTTAGTAAATCGAAGTGCTGTACTAGTTTTTTGAAAACCTTGGATAGTCGTTATTTTCTGGTCATCTGAAATATTTGGAGTTTGGTGTATGAGTTCAGTCGGAATTTGAGCTTGTGCCGTACCCAAAAGTATCATGGCTGAAAGTAAGAGAGTGCATCTAGCTTTAATATTCATAACTTTAAAGTGTTTATTAGGCAGTTAACCAAACAATTATAGCAATAAAATAAATTTATTTATTAAAATCTACCTATTTCAAATTAATACATTGTAAAAATCAATGGACTAATTAAATTAAAAAAAGAAAAATTTAACATCAAATATAAGCTAATTACGGAGTTGTTTAAGATGAAAAAATTGATCAAAATTTTCTATTTTTTATCATAAAATAATGGTTTTTGATTAAAGTTTTTTAAATCCATCATTTATTCTAGGTAGTGGATATACCTACCAAAATATTAAAGTCATATAACTTTTTATGAAGTTACATGAACTCCAAAGCCCTGAATTATATAGATTCAGGGCTTTTTTTAGCTCTCTATCAAGGTCTACTATTTATTTTGTTGACTTAATTATAATTTTAACTGAATAGTCCGTCAGATCGCTTTATCACAATGTTGAAATCTATAATAAGTTAGTTTAATTGTGAATGTTCGAGTACCTAACTTTTACTATAAAAATCTGTCAGAGACATATCATACGTAAATAAACGATTTGCTATGCTGTTGTTTTTCTGTTTCTTAATTGTTGATTTTAATCAAAAATTTACAAATTAGAAATTTGCAGCATATTTCCCTTGTAGAATATTCACATCGTCGCTTAACTCTCCTGTTATAAGGATATCAACAGATTTGTACGATAACGTATTGGAATTATGACTTTTTTATAAATGCCCAAGCGCTATAAAATGGCTTTGAGGATAGCGAAATTAATGAAACATTTTATTTTAACCAGTGTAACTGCAATAGCTGCAGTATTTTCTACACATACCATGGCTTTAGACTTTGTTGCAGGTAAAGATTATACGGTTGTACAAAATCCTGAAAAGACGTCTGTGCCTGATAAGATCGAGGTACGTGAGTTCTTTTGGTATGGTTGTACGTATTGTTTTAAATTAGAACCACATATGCAAACGTGGTTAAAGAAAATTCCAAATGACATCTATTTTCTTCGTACGCCAGCGGCCATGACCCCAATGTGGGAGCAAGGCGCACGCGCATATTATGTCAGTGAGGCCTTAGGTGTGCGTAAACGTACACATCTACCATTATTCCATGCCAATTTTTCAGGTAACCAAAGAATTTTGCAAAAGGATGCTTTCGCTAAATTCTTTACTCAGTATGGTGTACCTGAGAAAAAATTTAATGCAATGTACGATTCTTTTGCAATCACTGCCAAAATTGCTGAATCCAATCAATTAGCTCGCCAGTATCAACTTACGGGTGTTCCTGCTGTGGTTGTAAATGGCAAATATATTGTGCAGGGCGGTGATGAGAAAGTTATTCAAGTAGTTGAATATCTAGTGGATAAAGAACGGAAAAAGAAATAATTTTTAGGTTTTCTAAACAGCATTATTTTTATTTGCATATATGGACCAAAATGCTTTATTCGCCGTGGTCATCATTTATTTTGTTTCGCTTTTTTCAGCCTCAAAAGGGTGCTTGACCCAAGCGAATAATGGTGCTAATTTAATCAATAAGGAAGTCATATACTATTTGGGATTTAAGAGAAATCTTGCCTAAATGAACAAAGATATGACAACCTGAACACACAGCTAACAACGAACGAAACGATTCAGATCGTTTTTAAAAATGTTCAAGGTTGTAGAAAAGCCCGTTAATCGGGCTTTTTTAATGCCGATTATTTTTGAGTAAAATTTAAGCTATAGTGAAATAAAGATTGGAGGAGCAATGGGGGATTGTGATGCTGATATTTATTATTTTAGTCATTGTGATTGGTTTGGTTTTATTATTTTTCTTCGCAAACAAAACAAGTGTTACACAGGATACTACGGATTATAGTCATCCATATTCTTCAACAATGTCTAGCTGCGATTCATTCCAGGACAATAACGATACGCATATGGATGATTGTAGTGCAAATACTGATTCGAGTTCTGACTCAAGCAGTTGTGACAGTAGTAGTAATGATTAAAAAAACTTGTACCCCTTGAGGGTAAGAGGTACAAGCTAAACTGGGCTTAAGGTAAGTCAAACCAAATCATTTGGCTGTCTTGTAATGCAGTAATGGTTGCTGTTTCATCAAACAGTAGTGCATCGCCTGCTTTGACCACGTGATCAGCAATCATGACTTCGCCTGAAATCACGTGCACATAGTTTACTTTTTTCTGTGCTGTAATTTCTAAATGTTGATCTTTCTCAATGACAGCAGTTTTCACTTCCGCATTTTGACGAATCGACATTGGCGCAGATACATCACCAGCAATCAAGTGCCATTGGTTTGGATGATCTTTCGGGTTGAGTTGAATTTGCTGATAGGTTGGCTCAGCATCTTGCACATTTGGTTGAATCCAAATCTGTAACAGATGCACCGCTTTATCATGCTTGTTCATTTCACTGTGAGTAACCCCAGTTCCAGCACTCATCAATTGCCATTCACCTGCATTGATTTGGCCTTCATTGCCCATACTGTCTTTGTGGGAAATGGTGCCGTCAAGTACACAGGTCAAGATTTCCATGTTGTCATGGGGATGGGTACCGAAACCATTGTGTGCAGCAACCGTATCATCATTGATCACGCGAAGGGCGCTGACACCCATATATTTGGGGTCGTACCAGCTACCAAATGAAAAGCTATGATAGGTATCTAACCAACCTGCTTTGACATGACCACGATTTTCACTACGATGTAGATAAGCATTCATCTTTCATCTCCCAATTATTATGTTTTGCTTGATGTTTATATTATCGATTCATAATGGTGATAGATAGTATTTTATTGCGACATATTGTCCTAAAAATGAAATGATTAAATGTTTAACTTTTTATTTCAAATAATAAAAAAGGCTGAATCAAATATTCAGCCTTTTCAAGTTGGTAAAAGAATTTACCAATCTTTTATTTTGATTTATTTTCCAACTGTGGAATTGCAGAACCTTGGCCAACAGCAAGTAAACCTGTTTCAGTATAGATACCGAGTTTTGCACGGGTATCGGTAATGTCGAGGTTACGCATGGTCAACTGACCGATACGATCCATTGGAGTAAATACAGAATCACCTTTCTCCATGGTTAAGCGCTCAGCTTCATAGGTGAGGTTCGGAGATTCAGTGTTCATGATGGTGTAGTCATTACCACGACGCAATTCTAAAGTCACTGTACCAGTAATGGCCTTAGCAACCCAACGTTGTGCTGTTTCACGTAGCATTAATGCTTGTGAATCGAACCAACGGCCTTGGTAAAGTAAACGACCTAAACGTAAACCGTTAATGCGGTATTGTTCGATTGTATCTTCGTTATGGATACCTGTTACCAAGCGCTCATAAGCGATGTGTAACAAAGCCATACCCGGTGCTTCATAGATACCACGAGATTTCGCTTCGATGATACGGTTTTCGATTTGGTCAGACATACCTAGACCATGACGACCACCGATGCGGTTCGCTTCGAGAATGAATTCAACTGGATCTTCGATACGTTGGCCATTCAATGCAACTGGCATACCTTCTTCAAAAGTAATGCTCACTTCTTCTGGTTGGATTTCAACGTCATCTTTCCAGAACGCAACGCCCATAATTGGATCTACGATTTTAATACCCGCATTCAAGTATTCTAAATCTTTTGCTTCATGCGTTGCGCCCAACATATTTGAGTCAGTTGAGTACGCTTTTTCTTTTGACATTTTATAGTCAAAGCCGTTGTCGATTAAGAATTGCGACATTTCGGCACGACCGCCTAACTCATCAATAAAGGTTTGATCTAACCAAGGCTTATAGATTTTGAGGGCAGGGTTGGTCAATAAACCATAACGATAGAAACGTTCAATATCGTTACCTTTATAAGTAGAGCCGTCACCCCAGATGTTGACGTCATCTTCTTTCATTGCCGTTACAAGCATGGTACCTGTGACTGCACGACCTAAAGGTGTGGTATTGAAATAAGGAACGCCACCCGTGCTGATATGGAATGCGCCACACTGAATTGCAGCAATACCTTCAAGTGCAAGTTGTAAACGACAATCGATTAATCGAGCTTTGACTGCGCCGTACTGTTCAGCTTTCTTTGGAATAGCATCATAGTCATCTTCATCAGGTTGACCCAGATTTGCAGTGTATGCATAAGGCTCTGCGCCTTTCTGTTTCATCCATAATAAAGCTGCTGAAGTGTCTAAACCACCAGAGAAGGCAATCCCAACTTTTTTACCTACTGGTACATGCTGCAAGATCGTTGCATTATCAGTCATTGCTAGTCCTAACTATTTCGAAATAGGCACCCTAATACATCGGTGACCAAAGAGAATTTATACGCTCAGTACTATATCACTTTTCAAATCGATTTTTTTTGTGTTAGGAAAGGAATTCTTTTTTTTTCATTTGAAAAATAGATTAACATAGGAAAAATATAAAGTTTTACGATAAGCATAAAGTTTTTATTAAGAGTCTAAAAAGAGTGAAAGAATAAAATGCTAAAAACGAACAATCAGATTCTCTCTACATTACACCGCATTGTCGGGTTTATCTTAATCTCAGATATCTTCTATGCGATTTATAACTTATTTATGCATATGCCCAAATACTTTACTGGTGGTCTCTTGGGGCGTATTGCCTTGATTGCTGCTCATTTCCTATGTGCGAAAAGTGTTAAGACGGGAAGTACAAGCAGTCGTATTGGTTCAATTATAATGACGGTGTTTATGCTAAATATGTTCCCCTTAGGAACGGTTATAGCAGTCGTCATGCTATTTTTCTCTGTATTTAAATGGGAAAAAGATTCAACTTTTCAATTACCAATTGAACTGCAAAAAAGTTAAATCTTTCATTTAAAATTAGCTCAAAGTGAATCATTTAAGCCAATAAATTGCTTCTCAATCGGCGTAAAGACATGGTCCTGACGTGCAATGAGATATAAGCCGATATCTCGATACTGCTCAGGTGTTTCTCGATAATATTGGATTTTGTATTTTTCGATCAATGATTTAGCAATCATCGAGATCCCCATGCCTAACTGGGTAAAGTGAATTAAAGCTTCATGATCATAAATATGGGTGAGTTCACCTTTTGTAAGATTATAGTCCACATAGATACTGTCTAAAGTTGTGGCATAGTAGCATTGTTCAGAAGCCAGCAAAATATTTTGATGATTCAGGCAATCTTCAAGACTCTCGTGGTTAATCATGTTTTTACCAATAATAACCAGTTGATCATCAGCCTTTTGAATATATTGCAGATTTTTGTGTTTAGGGTATCCCAGAGCATAAGCTATATCCAGATTACCCGCTAAAATCTCCTCCTCAATATAACCTGTTGGGCCTGTTTTCATGGTCATAGAGAGGTCAGGGTAAGCTTCATAGAGTTTGCTAAAAGAGGGATAAAAACGCATTCCACCTAAACTGGTATTGGTGCCGAAACGTAACACACTTTCTTGTTGATAGATCTTATTTTCTGTTTCTTCCCAAGTAAAAATCATCTTTTTGTATTGGGCGTATAAGTTCATCCCAGACTCAGTGAGTTCAACCCCTTTGGGTTTACGAATAAATAGTTGGCGTTTGTAGTGATTTTCAATTTTTTTGATTTTCGCTGTCATATTGGACTGTAAATAATTCAGCTTATTTGCCGCTGCGGTAATGCTTTTAAGCTCAGCAACAGTAACAAATGATCGGATATCGCTAATATCAATATTCACTTCAAGTCCCCAAGATTTCGGCCTAAACAATTTTAAAATGGCATTGTAGCATTCAGATTGAAATAGACATCAAAAAAAATGATGTATCTATTAAAACATAGCATTATTCATGATGTCATTTGTTTTATACACTAGAATGACTTTCTAAGGGTTGAGTACAACACGTGAATATTCGAGTCGTGAGTGCAATCGCGTTGCTATGCTTGGTGTGGGGATCTTTATGGGGACTGGTCAAACATAGCCTACAAGTGTTTCCGCCATTCCTCTTTATCTCTACACGTTTGATTTTAGCGGCATTGACATTGATGGTCGTACAACGAATTCTAAAAAAATCCATTTTGCCTAAACAAGCTGAATGGAGGTCATTGATCATTTTAAGTATGTTGATCTGCTTTGGTTTCTATGCCACACAAACTTTTGCCATGCAATTTGTAGACTCAGGTCTATCGGCGGTACTTGTGTTTACCATGCCAATTTTTATTGGTGTGCTAGCTCATTATTTCTTAAATGAAAGGTTAAATCGCCAGAAGGTGATTGGACTTATTTTAGGGACTTTGGGATTGATCGCAATCCTATGGCCTCAACTACATCATTTACATCTAAATGTGTCTTTATTGGGACAAGTTCTGTTAATTGGTTCGGGCTTCTTTTGGGCAATGTCTACGATTTATATAAAAAAGAATTTTGCTGCATACGACAAAATTAAATTGACGATCTGGCAGCTTTTGCTTGGTGGAAGTTTAATGTTTGTTATGGCTTTGTTATTTGAACCTGTCGACACTCAGGTTTGGCTCAATCCTGTAAATGAATCGGCATTGTTTTATATTGCAGTGGTCGGGACTGGTTTTGCATTTGTACTTTGGAACTGGATTGTAAGTCAGGTCGATACCTTTATTGCATCGATTTCGATTATGTGTATTCCAATTCTAAGCTTATTGTTTGGCTATCTGGTTTGGCATGAACCTTTAACGCTGAATATTTTAATTGGCGCAGCATTTATTTGCTTGGGTATTGTGATGAGCTCTTTAAAAATGAAACCATCACGTGTCCATGTGGCGTATTCAGCAAATCAATAACGTTAAACTATTGTTTAGCAAGAAATGTAAGTCTATATAAATACTCAATCTGCATTTAAATTGAATTAATTTTATTGAACAAGATCAGCCATGTTTTCATTGCTGATCTTTTCGTTTTTGTCATTTGAATCAATAAAACCAAGTAAGTTTGGATAACCCATTATTATTACAAAATATTTAGGCAGGAAATATGGACTGAGCTAGGTGGAATTGACTTTTTCAACGCTGAAAATTTTATAAATAGTCATCCCAAATAAACAAAAAAGTATTAAAGTACTATGCAACAAGTTGCAAAGCCAAAATATAGAAGGAATACCATGACTAGCTATGCAAATATCTTAAAGCCATTACATTTGGGTTTTACTACCATTAAAAACCGTGTCGTAATGGGCTCGATGCATTCAGGTTTAGAAGATCGTTTTTTCAATTATCCTAAACTTGCGGCTTATTTCGGTGAACGAGCAAAGGGTGGGGTTGGCTTGATCATCACCGGAGGAATTTCTCCAAACCGTCAGGGCTGGTTGCTCCCTGCGGGTGGAACGATGAATAGCTTGGCGGATATTCCTCATCATCGTCTGGTTACACATGCTGTGCATAAGCATGGCGCAAAAATTTTGATGCAAATTCTGCATTCAGGCCGCTATGGTTATCATCCATTTTCGGTCTCATCGTCTGCAATTCAGGCACCCATTAATCCATTTAAACCGCGTCAAATGTCGGATGCTCAGATTCTTGCAACCATTGACGATTATGCGCGTTGTGCTAGCTTGGCTAAAAAAGCGGGTTATGATGGCGTAGAAATCATGGGTTCGGAAGGTTATTTAATTAACCAGTTCTTAAGTAGCCATGTGAATAAGCGTACTGACCGTTGGGGCGGTGATATCGATAATCGTATGCGTTTCCCTGTGGAAATTGTAAAAGCGATTCGCGCTAAAGTGGGTGAAAAATTCATTATTGCATTCCGCTTGTCTCTGCTTGATTTGGTACATGATGGCAATACCATGCCCGAAGTGATTGTGGTTGCCAAAGCGTTGGAAAAAGCAGGAATTACGCTGTTAAATACAGGGATTGGCTGGCATGAAGCACGTGTCCCAACTATTGTGACTTCAGTCCCTCGTGCCGCATTCGTGGATTATACCGCTGCGGTAAAACAACATGTTTCTGTACCTGTGATTGCATCGAATCGTATCAATATGCCTGATACTGCGGAAGAAATTATTGCTTCTGGCAAGGCCGATATGGTGCAAATGGCTCGTCCATTCTTGGCTGATGCATACTGGGTAAATAAAACCGCGACCAATCGTGTCGATGAAATTAATACCTGTATTGCGTGTAACCAAGCGTGTTTAGATCATGCATTTAAGAATGAGCGTGTAAGCTGTTTGGTCAATCCACAGGCGTGCCATGAAACAGAATTGGTTTATATCAAAACCAAAAAACCAAAGCGTATTGCCGTTGTCGGTGGTGGTGTGGCGGGGATGTCGGCTGCAACAGTTGCAGCAAGTCGTGGCCATGCGGTGACATTGTTTGAAGCCAATAATGATGTCGGCGGTCAGTTCAATTTGGCCAAAGTTGTACCTGGTAAAGAAGAGTTCCATGAAACGATTCGTTATTTCAAAGTACAACTGAAACAGACGGGTGTTGATGTACGTTTAAATACGCGTGCTAGCCGCGAACAGTTAGAACGTGAAGGTTTTGATGAAGTTATTGTGGCAACGGGTGTTGTACCGCGTGCATTAAAAATTCAAGGCAGCACAGCACCACAGGTATTGTCATATGCGGAAGTATTGCGTGGTGCCGAAGTTGGACATAAAGTTGCGGTGATTGGTGCGGGTGGTATTGGTTTTGATGTTTCAGAGTTTTTATTAAAGCCACCACATCAACCTCAACCACAGCCTTTGGCTGATTGGCAGCGTGAATGGGGTGTTGATCCAAATCCGAATTATATGTCTGAGGGTGGTACACAACGTCCAGAGGTGGAGATTCCAATTCGCCAAATTTATTTATTGCAACGTAAAACAACGCCGTTAGGTGTTGGCCTGGGTAAAACCTCTGGTTGGGTGCATCGCGCACAATTGAAAAAACATGCGGTACGTATGCTTCGTGGTGTGCAATATAAAGCAGTCACCGATGAAGGTTTATGGGTCGAGCATAATGGTCATGACCAATTATTGCGTGTCGATACGATTGTGGTCTGTGCAGGGCAAGAATCGGTTAAAGATTTAATGCCAAAAGACGGTGAAAATACCTCAGCGAACTACCATATTATTGGTGGTGCGAAACTGGCTGCCGAGCTTGATGCGAAACGTGCGATCCGTGATGGTGCTGAATTAGCCGCTAAACTCTAAAATTGATGAAACATTATGCATTTGAATACATTGCAGTTAAATTTCTCTTGTATAAAAGGGGCAAGCTTTGTATTCTTACGCACATGGAAGCGTGGCAGAGCGGTTTAATGCACCGGTCTTGAAAACCGACGAGGGTGTGAGTCCTCCGTGAGTTCGAATCTCACCGCTTCCGCCAAATTTAAAAAGCCCTTGCGAAAGCAGGGGCTTTTTTGTTTACGCTATTCATTAGACAAGGCGTAGTTATTGCAATTTATCCTGCGTTTTGGTTTCAAAGTCACTGGCATCATGTCGTTCATGTAGTTGGCTAGCTAAATCGCCAAAAGGACGATTCACCATACGCCCACGCTGTACCGCAGGACGCGCCTGAATGGCATCGGCCCAACGTTGAACGTTTTTATACTGATCGACACTTAAAAACTCATCCGCATTATAAACCCAGCCTTTTACAACGCTGCCATACCATGGGAAAGCAGCAATATCGGCAATACTATATTCATGACCTGCCAAGTATTCATTCTTTGCTAAATGTTGGTCTAAAACATCCAATAAGCGTTTGGTTTCAAGGGCAAAGCGGTTAATGGCATATTCGATTTTTACCGGTGCATAGGCATAAAAATGCCCTAAACCGCCACCAATATAAGGTGCGCTACCCATTTGCCAAAATAACCAGTTCAAACATTCGGTACGTGCAGCAAGGTCTGTGGGAATAAAGGCTTTAAATTTTTCAGCTAAGTAGAGCAAGATTGAACCTGATTCAAACACTCTGAATGGTGGATTTTGACTGTGATCTACCAAGGCGGGAATTTTAGAGTTTGGGTTAATTTCAACAAAGCCACTACCAAATTGTTGGCCTTCACCGATTTTAATTAACCAAGCATCATACTCAGCATCGGTATGTCCTAATGCGAGTAGTTCTTCTAGCAGAATCGTCACTTTTTGCCCGTTAGGTGTAGCAAGCGAATATAACTGGAGTGGATGTTGTCCAACAGCTAATTTCTGCTCATAGCGACTCCCTGAGGTTGGCTGATTTAAATCTGTTTTTTCTCCAGTCCATTGCCAGACTTTGGGTGGAATGTAGTTTGAATCATTCATTATGACTTGCCATCTTATCAATTGATTCATCCAGTTTAGGCGAGCTCATCTAGGATTGGGTAGCTTTTTTGTGGCAAAGCTTTATCAGTTTTTCTGCGAATTTTAGTTGAATATTTCATTCATCAATTTTTGACTTAATCAATTGAAAGTGTTCACGAATCACATTAAGCCAAGCCTGTACCGCGGGAGAGACAGGCAGATTCTTTTTCCATGCCATGGCAAGATGCCACTGAATATTTGGCTTTTCGAGAGGAATGGCTGCAAATAATTCGAGATCAAGCATATCGGTATAATATTGCGGCAATAGGGCAATGCCCATACGTTGCAACACCATATCTGCCAGCAAGTTCCATTGGCTGGTTCGGCAGGCAATGCTTGGGTAGAAACCATGTTGCTGACATGCATCTAGAATAATACGATTGAGCGAGAAATTTTCGGGGAACATTAAAAAGGATTGGTGTTGTAATTCTTCCAGATTTATTTTTTTGCGGGTTGCCCAGGTCGCATCTCGCCGTAATAGCACCATCAACGGGTAATCACACAATTCGATGCTATTAAAGATCTGCTGGTCGAAAGGATGCAACAACACACCCACATCCAGTTCATTATTCAGTAAAGCCTGTTCAATCCCTTTGGAACCGACTTCTAGAAAAGAAAGTTCAATCTCTGGCCATTGTTGATGATAATCAAACAGGGCAGTAGTCAGCAGCTGAGAACCTAAAGGCGGAACGCCCAATTTTAAAGTGCCTGTTTTTAATTGCTGATAGTTTTCGATTTCCAGAAAAATATTTTGTTCTGCCTGCAAAAGCTCAAGCGCATGCTGATAGATGCGCTGGCCAATTTCCGTCAGTTCAACCTGTCTCTTGCGGCCATGTTCTGGCTTTACCAACAATTGTACCTGAAGTTGTTGTTCAAGCTGCTGCAAGATTTTACTAATAGTCGGTTGAGTCAGATAGAGCTGTTCCGCAGTACGGGTAAAGCTCTGGGTTTTGACCAAAGTGACAAAGCATTGTAGCGATTTGAATGAAAGCATAATTGGTAAAATATTATTCCATTTTTGCATAATTTTAACATGAATAATTCATATTATGCCAATAGCACGGGGTTAGCATAATGATGTAGTTCACCATTTTATTTCGTTGTCATGAGCACTGAATCCGTTTCTGAAACTTCTTCCACAAACAGCTTCTTCATATTGGTCAAACAGATTTTAATTCTGGCGGCTTTTTGGGGTATTGGTTATGTTTTGCATCAGCAATTAGGTGTCCCAATCTCCGCAGGGATTTTAGGCATGTTGTTATTGCTGATCTGTCTATTTCTAAAGGTGATTAAAATGGATCAGGTGGCTATGGGGGCTTCGGTTGTTCTCAGCGAATTATTGCTGTTTTTTGTGCCTGTGGTTGTCGCCGTGGTTCAGTACAAAACTTTGTTTATGACTGAAGGCTGGCAAATTGTACTGAGTATTGCGCTGGGGACGATCTTGGTGATGTTGAGCACCTGTCTGACCATTCATTATTACAACCGTCTCAAAAGCTATTTGCAAACACGTAAACCTTTCCAGCATAAGCATATCTAAAGGTATTTTACATGAATATCTGGTCAATCCTCTGTCTGATCTGGACTTTGGTCGCCTATGTGGTTGCAAAGCGTCTCTATCAGAAGCATCCTAAATTATGGCTTTCTCCTGCGATTAGCGTGCCAGTGCTCACGATTATATTAATGACGATTTTTGGTATTTCTTATCAGACCTATGCCCAAGATACCCAATGGATCGTCAACTTACTTGGGCCTGCAACAGTTGCCTTTGCTGTGCCTATTTATCGTTATCGAGATACCATCCGCAAAAATCTTGGTGTTTTATCCATCGCGATTATTGTTGGTATGAGTGTCGGGGTGATGTCTGCTTATGAGATGGCACAGCTCTTTCATTTCAGCCCAGAAGTCACCAACAGTTTGATGGCTCGTTCTATTTCTACGCCTTTTGCGATGATTCTAGCCGAAGATATTCATGGTTCAGCAGCATTGGTATCGCTATTTACCGTGATTACTGGATTGGTTGGGATGATTTGTGGAGATGCCATTTTAGCAATTACCAAAATTCGTTCTGCTGTGGCAAATGGTGCTGCATTTGGTAATGCCGCTCACGGCTTTGGTACCGCGAGAGCCCAACAACGTAATAATGAAGAAGGGGTAATTGCCAGTTTAACCATGGTGATTGCAGGTATCTTGATGGTACTGGTTGGACCATTTGCCATTCATTTGTGGTTATTACTCTAAGCCTTGAATTTACTTTTGCATAAGCAAATATTGAGCGAGTCAAAGCTGCGTGCTGTTCAAAGCGAGTGGCTTTTAGATCCGCTGTTATTCACTGTCTTTAAAAGTTTCATTTAAGGCTTGTTGCACTGCATCCACTCTAGATTTACAGGCTTTATAAGCGGTCATAGACTCTTCGACGATTTTCATCAAATTATCAATATCAGGTTGTTCCTGTGCTTCGAGCAGTTCGGCATTCTTTTTTAATAATGCATAACCGTCTTTAAAACTTAATTCTTTCTTAGTCATGATCAATCACCTCGGTGAGCTTGGCATGGATATAACCATCTTGCATTTCAATCGATAGGGATGAACTTGCTTGATGGATCGAGCGAATCGCTTTATTTTCACTACGGACAATGCCATAGCCCTTGGCGAGTACATTTCTTGGGTTTTGCAACAAGGTTTCCCGCATTAATGCTTCGATTTGAGTCGAAGCTGTTTTCAGTTGTTGCTTGGCAAAATATTGCAGCGTTGATCTGGCAACCTGAAGCTGCAAATAACTGGTACTGATTTGATTTTCAGACTGCGACTTGATGCGACTGATGAATTGATCATTCTGACTCTGATAAGCCGTAATCTGATGTTGAGAAAGCAATTTGATGGTTTGAAAATGATCCATCACGTCTACAGAACGTTCCGAAATCAGATTGCGGATACCTGCAATCACCTTACTTGGCGTATCGAAGGAACGATGGGCAATTTCATCTAAAATAGTCCGATCTTTTTCATGTCCAATTCCGACCCAAATCGGTACTTTGCGTTTACACAGCAGGGCAGCAAGATCATAGTCATTTAAATACGCTAGATCGTTAACAGCACCGCCACCTCGAATGATTACGATCAGGTCGGGCGGAATAGTATAGTCTGCTGCCCATTGACGTAACCCAGTGCCTAGCGATTCCATAATGCTGTGCGCAGCGGTATTTCCCTGGAAAGTCGCGTTGTGATAGACAAAATCACAGACACCTGCTTGATGTAAAGCATCGGCATCTTTCTTAAAGTCACCTAATCCAGCCGCATTTTCAGGCGCAATCACCAATACATGCTCAATATCAAAAGGTGTCGGTAGGGCTTTATTCAGAGGAAGCAAACCTTCACTGCTGAGTTGGGCAAGGATTTGCTGATAGCGTTTAGCAATATCGCCGAGGGTAAAACTGGAGTCGATATCTTCAATATTGACAGAGAAGCCATATTGAGGGTCGAAGCGGGCCTTAATTTTGATCAGTACATTTAAGTCTTTAGACAGTTCAATTCCACTTTCACGTTCAAATTTGAACACGATTTTTGCAGCAGAGAATTTCCAAATGGTGGCTTTACAGCTCGCAATGACTTTGTCTGTGTCTTGTTCTTTTTCAGCAAGCTCAAGGTAGTAATGCCCACCTTTGATACTCAGATTCCGAATCTCAGCTTTCACCCAAACAGGTTCGTCAAAGCTCAGGCGAATGATTTCCTGTACCGTTGCTAGATAATCGCTGAGAGAAAGTTGCGGTTCAGACATTAGATCAGATGATGAATAGAATAGGGCTATAGTAGCAAATGGATTAACCTGATAACAAATAAGGCCTATCTTGTTTTTATTTATTTTTGTTGAGTGATAACGCATCCACAGTTTTTATGGAGTGCTGTAGATGCGTATTGTGGGGCAGAGATTAGAGTGATTTATTCCATTTCAAAAATTTAAATAATCCGAACATAAACATGATCCAGACTGGAATTAAAATCACTGATTCCTTAAAGCCTTGCGTCCACATAATGTATAAAATCATCACGATAAACGCCAAAACCAAATAATTACTAAATGGTGAAAATAAGGCAGGGAATTTGACTGTTGTACCTTGTTGCTGAACGGCACGCTTAAACTTTAAATGGGTAAAGCTAATAATCGCCCAGTTTAAAACCAAAGCCGCAACCGCCATATACATCAAGTGACTCAATGCCTGTTCTGGCACAAAATAATTCAGTAATACACAGCCGAAAATTAAAATCGAAGAAAAGATCACCGCAGGCATCGGCACACCTTGCTTACTGACTTTTGCAAAAACTTTTGGAGCATTGCCTTGTACTGCCAACCCGTAGAGCATACGGCTATTGGCATACATACCGCTGTTATACACAGAGAGTGCCGCCGTTAGAATAATAAAATTGAGTAAATGTGCTGCCCAATCAATCCCGAGTTGGCTAAAAATCATCACAAATGGACTTTTGTCCAAACCACCCAAATCCAGCTGGTTCCATGGAATGAGTGACATGATGATGGCAAGCGAAGCCACGTAGAAAATCAGAATCCGAAAGATCACCTGATTAATGGCTTGCGGAATGCTTTTCTCAGGATTTTCTGCTTCAGCAGCAGTCATACCGATTAATTCAATGCCGCCAAAAGCAAACATTAAAAAGGCAAGCATATAAAATAGGCCTGAGAAACCATGTGGAAAAAATCCACCGTGTTGCCATAGGTTCGCGAAGCTAGCCGTTGATTCTGTACCTGCTGTGAGCAAAAGAAACAAACCAAATAAAATCATTGAAATGATAGCAATGACTTTAATGATGGCCAACCAGAATTCTGATTCACCATAAAACTTCACATTGCCTAGATTTAAGCAGGTCACAACAATGAAGAAAAATAAAGTCGAGATCCACGCAGGAATATGTGGCCACCAATAATGGATATATTTGGCAATGGCTGTCAGCTCAGTCATTGCCACCAAAATATAAACCACCCAATAATTCCAGCCCGATAAAAAGCCAGCAAATCTGCCCCAATATTTTTGTGAAAAATAACTAAAAGAGCCTGCAACAGGTTCTTCTACAATCATTTCACCCATTTGTCGCATGATCAGAAATGCGATCAGACCAACGATGGCATAGCCCAAAATAATCGAAGGGCCAGCAGACTGGATCACTTGAGCAGAACCTAGAAATAGTCCAGTACCCACTGCACCGCCCATGGCGATCAAGTGGATATGTCGATTTTTAAGCCCACGTTTTAATTGGGGAGAGGAATTACTCAAAATAAGATGCGCTGAACAAAAAAGAAGTGATTGTAATGGATTGTGAGGGGGGCGACTAGTTTGAAACTAATATTAAAATTGCATTTGTATGCATTCTATAAATTAAAATATCTGAAGCTTAAATATTGATCATAAATAACTCACTTTAGGATAAGAAGGTACTGAAAAAAATAATAAAGAAAGGTGCAAGTACGGTTAAAATAAATCCACTAAAAATAGCAACTTGCGTATCCAAAGGAGAGCAATTATTTTTGATAAAAGGAAGTGTTGAATCCATGGCCGTTGCACCACAAATTCCGATGACAGGGTTAGGATAGTTTCTACCTAAAAGATATAACAACGCGATCGCATAAAACTCCCTGATAAGATCGGTAAGTAAGGCGAAAGTACCTTGTTCCGCACCTAAGGTTTTACCAATCAATGGGCCTGAGAGAGAAAACCAGCCAAAACCACTACCTAGTACAATGAGTTCAAAGAATGATCGATCTAAAATAAAAGTCGTCAAATAAGCTGCAATGAACAGTGCAATGATTGTGAGTAATGGAACCTTGACATGGTTGAGGGTTAAAGATTGTATTTTAATCGTGGCTAGATCGACCCCAACTAAAAAGATGAGAAGATAAAGTAATATATTGCTAATGGTTTCACTTCCCAATGTACTAGGGAGGATGAGATAGAGAACCATCCCGATGAGAACCATTGATATCGCAATTAGGCATTCTAGAACGGGTTTTAAAATTTCAGATAGCGATTTCCGATTTTCGCTGATGTTATGTGCTTTCTTAAAAAGAAAAACAAAGGTAATCGCACTAATAACCGTCGCATAGATAAAAGACTCAACAATGATGGTAGAGCCGAGTTCTTTATCAAATAGAACAACACCGAACTGAAAACCGATCGAAATAAGCAGTAGCCACACTAAAATAGTGATATAGCCAACCAATTTATTTCTAATGGTTGGTTTGATGACTCTCCCAATCCCCCAACCCAAAAGCAGGGAGAGAAGGATGGGAGAGAGGGAAAATAGAAGATTATTGATCATATTTTTTGCTTCGTTAATGAATAATCAATCAGGATTACCCATCTTTCACCTAAGAAATTGAGTTGATCATTCGATATTTTTTTAATGGGTGAGACATAATGACAGACAGAATGATCATGTACCGCAAAACTATCTAAAATATTTTTTAGTGTGAATTGACTATAAATTTTTTCGACATTGACCTCTTCTAAGCGTTTATTTCTTTCACTCGGATGAGCAATATAGTTTTCTCCACCAGTAATATTATTACTGCGATAGAACAGGTGGGCAAAGGTAAAAGGTTCACCATCTTGATGGAAACAATCTGGGGAACTAATCCCTTGGCTCTGATCGTTTGAGGTGAGTTTAACAAAATGTATGCCGACATAGATGGGCAGATAATATTCGCTCAATCCGAATGTAAGTTTATAATCTTCAATAATTAATTTATTCAAATAATGTGAGAGCTTTACATTTCTGCTCAGTGCATTGAAATATCGAATAGAGCCATGTTCTGGATTGTTATTTCCCTGATCATATCCAGAGAGTTCTTGGCCATCGTCTCCCAACGTTGTTGGTAACCAAATTGGTTCGATATGCTTTTCCCATGGAAGAATTAAAGCATTTCCATAGCGTCTAAAGCGTTGTGTATTGGGTGGTGCAAAAGGATCTCTTTCTAATGCTTTAAATTCTCTTGAAATTGATATTTTTGATTCAATATCGATTTCTGAGGTTTTGTATTGTATGAATCCATTTTGCTTAAATTTTTCTTTTAACGGTGACGTCTCGAAGTCGTGGATGAGTGGAGATTGATAATTTTGAAGAATTTCTTTTTTTGCTAAATTTTCTTCTAACATGGGATAGCCCTCTATCAGTGATGAAATTTAATCATGTAAATAAAATATTTCATATTTGTTAAATTTAAATATAATTATTATTAATAATCATATGCTTTAATTTATTTAATGGTAAAATTTTTATATAAAAACAGTCGCTTGTTGTTTTGAAAATATGGTTTTTAAAATGATAGCAAGATAAATGATTTAGTTAGCTACAAATAATGTGGATAGGTATGCCTTCACCTTATCTATTTCAGATAGGGTTGGGAGTAATTGTTTAAGTCATACGATTATTTTATAAAAATGAGCTAAACAGTGCAGCTCTGAGCGTTATCCAACGGAGGGCGAATAAAAAGAATTACCTCAAGCCAAGGCTGATAATTAAAAATTTCAGCAAAGCTTAGCAAATAATAATATTTCATGTGATTTTTCAATCAGATTAGACTCATCTAAAGATAAATAACAACAACGTATTTATCAAAAGAATCAATTTTTCATTCGGATGTTGTCTTTGGATTGGCTGTATATACAGAGTGTACTGCCGCAGTTCTATGCGGCAACTCTCATGACCTTAAAAATCTCCTTCATTGGTATTGTGTTATCTATTTTATTGGGGCTGATCTGTAGTGTGATTAGTACCTACAACGTTCGAATTCTCAACAAAATTGTCAAAGTCTATATTGAGGTTTCCCGCAATACGCCCTTGCTCATTCAGCTGTTTTTTCTCTATTACGGTTTACCTAAGATCGGGATCAAACTGGATGGTTTTACCTGTGGTGTGATTGGTCTAACTTTTTTGGGTGGCAGTTATATGGCAGAAGCCTTCCGTGCAGGCTTACAGTCAGTTGCACAAGGACAGATTGATTCTGCCCGAAGTGTGGGACTCAACGCCGTCCAAGTCTTTCAGTATGTGGTGTTTCCACAGGCGCTGTCGCTTTCTATTCCAGCCATTGGTGCGAACTGCTTATTTCTGATTAAAGAAAGCTCAGTCTTGAGTGCGATTGCAGTGGTGGAACTCTTGTTTGTGACCAAAGATTTGATTGGGATGGACTATAAAACCACAGAAGCTTTATTTCTATTAATCATGGCCTATCTGATTATCTTGTTACCTATTTCAGCACTCACCAGTTATTTGGAATATCGCAGTCGGAAGGTGAGCCATGGAACTTGAGTATTTATTTCAACCGAGCCATCTCGAACGTTTGCTATATGGTTTGTTGCAAACCATTGAAATTGCCTTTCTTTCGGTGTTTTTATCTGCCATTTTCGGGACGATTTTTGGGGTGATCATGACCTCCAAAAACATACTGATTAAAATTATTTGCCGTTTTTATTTAGAAACCATTCGGGTTGTACCCATCCTCGTCCTATTGTTTGTTTTCTATTTTGGCTTAGCGACGTGGTTTAACTGGCAGCTCTCATCATTTTGGGTCTGTATTTTTGTATTTACCTTATGGGGAACTGCGGAAATGGGCGATTTAGTTCGGGCCTCAATTACTTCGATCGATCAGCATCAACGTGATTCTGCTTATGCTGTAGGTTTAAATCATGTGCAGGCATTGATTTACGTGATTTTCCCACAAAGCCTAAAAAGGGTGACACCTGGGGCATTGAATCTGTTTACCCGCATGATTAAAACCAGTTCATTGGCGGTACTGATCGGGATGGTGGAAGTTCTGAAAGTGGGGCAGCAGATTATTGAAAACTCATTATTAACCGTCCCAAGTGCATCGCTGTGGATTTACGGTTTCATCTTTATTCTTTATTTCCTGATTTGTTATCCATTATCGCTTTTAGCAGCGCATTTAGAAAAAGTGTGGGAGAACGCATGACTTTGTTATCGATACAAAATGTGCAGAAATTTTATAAACAAAGTCATATCTTGCATGGCATTGACCTGGATGTGCAACAAGGGGAAGTGGTGGTGATTTTGGGGCCATCGGGTTGTGGCAAAAGTACCTTGTTGCGCTGTATCAATGGGTTGGAACCGATCCAAGAGGGGGAGATTCATCTCAAAGATATTGGAAGATTAGGGCAGGATTTGCCATGGGATAGCGTACGTCAGCAGATCGGCATGGTGTTCCAGAACTATGAGTTATTCAAGCATATGAATGTGATTGATAACATTCTGCTTGGCCCCTTAAAAGCACAAAAACGGCAACGTGTAGAAGTGGAACAACTGGCGGATCAGTTATTGCAGCGGGTGGGATTGCTTGATCGTAAATATGATTATCCCTCCAACTTATCGGGTGGGCAAAAACAGCGAATTGCGATTGTCCGTGCATTGGTCATGAAACCGAAAGTGATTTTACTGGATGAGATAACCGCAGCCTTAGATCCTGAAATGGTACGGGAAGTGCTGGATGTGGTGCTGAAACTGGCACAGGAAGGTATGACCATGCTCATCGTCACCCATGAAATGGGTTTTGCACGCAAAGTGGCAGACCGCATTATTTTTATGGATAAGGGCAAAATCATTGAGCAAAGCTCACCTGAAGTATTTTTTCAGCATCCACAAACAGAACGGGCGAAGACCTTTCTCAATATTTTAAATTATTAAAAGCAATAAGAGGACTTTATGCGATTGAATTTAGCAGCTGGGCAACATCACTTTCCTTCAAAGACAAAAATGTTTGGTTTGGGCATCACTTGTGTACTGATGGCAGGTGTATTGACGGGTTGTAATCAGCCAACTTCGTCAGAGGCCAAAAGTGCAGGAGAGGATACATCGTTGGAACAGATTCGGAAAAATGGTGTGCTACGCGTAGGTGTATTTGCGGACAATCCACCGTTTGGCTATGTCGATAGTGCGGGCAAAAATCAGGGCTTTGATGTGGCACTGGCAAAGCGTGTGACCAAAGATTTACTCGGTGATGAAAACAAAATTCAGTTTGTGATTGCGGAAGCTGCCAATCGGGTTGAATTTTTAAAGTCAGATAAAGTTGATGTGGTCTTTGCCAGCTTTTCTGTAACACCTGAACGTCAACAGGTGGTTGATTTTTCCGAGCCTTATTTAAAAGCATCACTGGGAATTGTTTCACCTAAGGATAAAGCCATTACCGATGTGAAAAGTCTGAAAGGCAAAACCTTGATTGTAAATAAGGGTTCGAGCTCAGAGATCTATTTTAGTAAAAATTATCCAAAAGTTAAGTTGCTGAAATTTGGACAAAACACGGATGCTTTCAATGCGCTGATCGACGGTCGTGGCGATGCCATTTCCCAAGACAGTACTTATGCTTTGGCATGGGCTGCCAAGAACCCGAATTATGTGGCGGGTATTCCTCAGATTGGGAATCAAGACTTTATTGCAGCAGGTGTGAAAAAGGGCAACACCCAATTGTTGAACTGGTTGAATGATGAAATCAAGCAGCTCAGGACGACAGGCGAGGTTCAGAACATTTATGACCAAACCTTGAAACCGATCTATGGTGAAAAAGTGAATCCCAATATCTTTTTAGATGTTGATACCACCAAGCAATAACAGATTTTTAAAACACAAAAAAGGTGAAATTATGCAAACAATAACATTTTCAAATATTCAAAAATTACTGCTGGCTTCTATATTTAGTTTAGGACTGACGGCTTGTAATAAAAATCCACAGTCAACTGAAAAGCCCGCAGATACTTCAGCGCAGGTTTCCAGTATTGAACAGATCAAGAAAAACGGTGTGGTTCGTATTGGCGTATTTAGCGACAAGCCGCCGTTTGGTTATCTGGATGCACAAGGTAAAAATCAGGGCTTTGATGTGGAAATTGCTAAACATGTTGCCAAAGATTTATTGGGCGATGAAAATAAAGTGCAGTTTGTACTGACTGAGGCGGCCAACCGGGTCGAATATCTTAAAGCCAATAAAGTCGATATTATTTTTGCCAATTTCACGGTGACACCTGAACGTGAACAGGTGGTGGATTTTGCTAAGCCTTATTTGAAGGTTGCTTTAGGTGTGGTGTCTCCTAAAAATAAACCGATTACTGATATTGCTCAGTTAAAAGATCAAATCTTGCTGGTCAATAAAGGCACGACAGCGGATTCATTTTTTAGCAAGCAACATCCTGAAATTAAGTTGCAAAAATATGAGCAAAACACGGAAACTTTTGATGCTTTAAAAGATGGTCGAGGTGCTGCTTTGGCACATGACAATTTATTGGTGTTGGCATGGGCAAAAGAAAATCCAAATTACACTGTCGGCATTACCAATTTGGGTGAGCAAGATTTAATTGCACCTGCCGTGCAAAAGGGCAATAAAGAATTGCTGGATTGGTTAAATCAAGATTTAGAAAAATTAGCCAAAGAAGGGGTTATCCATCAAGCCTATGAAAAAACCTTAAAACCTGTTTATGGTGATGGTATTCCTGCCAAAGACTTAATTATTGAATAAGTACTTCGACTGAAGAAAAAGCGAAGCAAAGTTAAATCTTGCTTCGCTTTTTTATTTATCTGACGGTTGTTTTTCCTCAGTGATGTCCGTTACAAAGAGCTGATAGTGGTGCTAAAGCGACCCCTTTAGAATGATAAAAAATAAGAGGACGCATTACATGCAAAATACTGAAATCGATTTTATTGTTAAAGACACATTGGCTGCATTGGCATTTTATGAGCAGGTTTTTGAAGTCGAAAGAATAGAAGTTGGTGATTTTGTGGTTGGGCAGAATAGTGTGATTATGAGTATTCACGGCGTTCATTTTCATATGCTGGATGAAAACCCAGATTTCCAATTGCTTGCGCCTACCCAAGACAGCTATATCCCGATTTGGTTTAATATTACGGTCACTGATATCGAGAAAACATTGCAGCAAGCAGTTGATGCAGGTGCAGTGCTGATTCAAGCTGTGCAGCATATGCCAGCAATGGGCATTAAAAATGCCATGTTCAAAGATCCTTTTGGCTATATGTGGTTATTGCATCAGGTGATTGAGGTGGTTGATTATGAAACACGGGCTCAATTATTAGAACAACAAGGTTTTCAACGTAAGCCTACTCAGAATAAATAAGTTAAATCATAAAATGAGGATATTATCAGGCAAGTATTCATACTTTTCGATGCTTGCCTGATACAGCTGATCTAAACAATTGTTATTTTAAAAAGACTTGCTCAGTGTAAAGACCGCAGCGGTTTTCACCCCTTTCTTGGATGTATCAGTAAACCCATCAGTATTAAGATCCGTTCCAATTGCTGCCAGTTCTGCACTCAAGTTCATAGGTGGATAGCTATAATTGGCTCCTATTTTCCAGTCGATAAAGTGATCTTCTGCATCTCCTCCATAAATTACTTGGCTTGCTTTGGAATAGCCTAAGCTTGCAATAGCGCCAAAGTGGGTATGGGCTATTGGCGTGCTATATAAAAGATTAAAATACCAATTTTTGACGTCTTCGCCGAAGCTTTGGCGCGTTGCTTTGCCGCCGTATTGAGGGGTATAGCTGATACTTGGGCTAAAGCTATCATTATCGCTCAAAGCATTGTTTATGATCATTTTTAGATAGTATTCATTGTAATTTAAATCGCTTTTACCTACATAATGATAACGAAGAATGCCAAGGTCAATTGTAGGTTGGAATTTCCCTAAAAGAATTGGAGTTGCGTAGCCAAAAGAAGGATCGAGTTCCAAGTGTGCGTCATCACCGAAATCAACATTTGAGGTAAATGCCGCTAGATAAAATCCAGAGGAATGGTTTAAAAGAAAGTTTCCCTGAAAAGCAGCATCATTCTTGCTCTGAGTTTGTCCACGCCAACGATATTCGCTGCCGAGTGATACATTTCCAGAAAGATTGAAATTCGAAGCAGATGGTTGATCTGATGCAAAAGCATAATTGGAAGATAAAACTGTCGCTAAAACTAATACCCGATAAAAACCGTTCATAACATCCTCAACATATGAGTTAAATTTGATGAGATGTATATTAGGTTTTAATCTATTGATAAATAATAAAATTAACGTAAATTTTGCGTAAATAAAGCATAACTTTTTAACGTCTATTTTATGCGTTTTTCGGACTCACTTTTAAGACCTCTGTGGTCGTGCTATTTAAGACTTTTCCATCATCTGACGTTGCAGTCATCATCGGCACAGGCTGTTTTGTGGCTTTTTCAATCAAAATTGAATGCGGTTCGTTCTTCTCAAATAGAAACTGTTCGCCCCATTGGCGTAGTGCAACCACAATCGGGAATAGTTTTTCTCCTTGATCTGTCAAAATGTACTCTTGATAGGCTGTACCATCAGACGCGGCCCGTGTTTGCAGAATTTCGGCAGCAATTAATTTATGCAGTCTGTCCGAAAGAATGTTACGGGCGACATTCAAGTTTCGTTGTAGGTCACCAAAACGATGAATGCCATCCATGACATCTCGCACAATTAGTAGTGACCAACGATCTCCAATCACATCGACACAACGTGCAACAGGGCAAAACTCTGTAGTTGAACTTTTATTGTTTGACATCGCATTCTCAATAGATTTGGATTGATCTAGTTGCATTTTAAAACTAGATGGTTTAGGGTTCAACTAGTTTTATTTTGAAACTAGTTTAGGTGCGCTATGAATCATCCCTGTACATCGGCTTTATCTAAAAAAGAAAATCATCTTTTCACTCAGCCAAGAAAATTGCCCACTGGCTTGGTCTGGCTGTTTGCAATCGCGAGTGGTTTAAGTGTTGCCAATGTTTATTATGCGCAACCTTTACTGGATGCTATTGCTCAGGACTTGGCAATTCGCTATGCCACGGTTGGGAGTGTGATTTTGGTGACCCAAATCGGGTGCGCTGTGGCTTTATTATTGTTGGTGCCATTGGGCGATCGGATGGATCGCCGTCGGCTCATGCGATTGCAGCTCTTGGCGCTTGTTGCTGCGTTGCTTGCTGTCAGTATCACAAAAACTGTACTTGGCTTATTTGCAGCGATGTTTGCGGTGGGTATGTTAGGGACAGCCATGACACAGGGACTCATTGCCTATGCTGCCAGTATCGCTGAACCTCATGAACGGGGTTATGTGGTGGGTACAGCACAAAGTGGGGTGTTTATTGGATTATTATTGGCTCGCATTTTTGCTGGCGCAATCAGCGATCTTGCGGGTTGGCGCGGTGTCTACTTTTGTGCAGCACTGCTGATGTTGATGATTGCCTTGCCACTGTGGAAATCTTTGCCAATAGTCGCCAATTCAAATCATCAACTGAGCTATCCGCGTTTGATTTTGTCCATGCTGACCTTAGTTTCCAAAAATAAATTATTACAGATACGGGGAATATTGGCATTGTTGATGTTTGCGGTATTCAATATTTTTTGGAGTGCATTGACTCTATTACTCAGTTCGCCTCCATATCACTATTCACATACTGCAATTGGTGCATTGGGTTTGGTTGGAGTATTGGGCGCCTTGATGGCAAGCAAAGCTGGGCAATGGGCAGATCAAGGTTTTGCGCAAAGAACCAGTGGCTTTGCATTGTTGCTGATATTGTTGTCTTGGATCGCTTTCGCTCAAATTGAGTATTCAATTGCGGCATTGATCTTGGGGATATTATTACTCGATTTAGGAGGACAAGCCTTACACGTCACCAATCAAAGTATGATTTTGCAAACACAACAGGACAATCAAAGCCGGTTAGTGGGGCTGTATATGCTGTTTTATGCTGCAGGCAGCGGTCTAGGTGCAATCAGCACAACCATGACCTATGCCAAAGCAGGATGGCTAGGTGTCTGTTTGCTCGGCGGCTGCATCAGTGTAATTGCCTTATCCTTTTGGTGGATTACACGAAATGTTCAACATGACATCGAGCATGTTGAGGGCAATTGAGTGAATTCGCGCATAGGCTCAATTGCCATGAGATCTATCAAATGATCTATCGATACAATTTTATTCAATCCCGATGACGGTGGTGATGTAGGCTGTTGTGAGCAAGATCATCAAACCCAGAGACATTTCAAATAAAATGGCATAACTTAACTGTTGTGCAAATTTAGGCTCTTGAAGGCGAGGGGTAAAATACCATTTGTTAAATGCGGCCAACAGTAAAATACTCACTACAAATAAAAGCTTAATGATAAAACCAGACCCATAAGGTGTATTGATTAAAGCATTAAAATCTTTCAATAAAAGTACAGCGACACTGGCACCACATAGGATTAAAATCGTCACCACAAACGCTGCGATACGCCCAAATAAATGCATGCGCTCTTTTAACGCCAAGCCATTTATTACACGACTGGTTTTCCAGAGTGGGTATAATGCGCCCATCCATAAAGACATGACCAGTACATGAATGGATAATAAAAATTGGGCAAACATGGATAAATTGGTGACATGACCTAGCTGAGAAAAGCTATAGACAATCAGTAGTACTGGGAGTGTAAAGATTATCTTTTCAAACGCATTGGTTGCGGTATTTTTTTGATTCAGTTTGAAGATCAGCAATGCAAGTATCATTGCAAAACTGAGGATGCGAATGAGATGCGCATGTCCAGTCGCAGTGTTGATCAGAATGTTGATATAGTTCCAATCAAACATACCGAGCAAGCCCGTATTGGCAAAGCTTCCAATTAAAAACAAGAAACTTAGGGTACTTGAGATCAAACCCAGAGCTGCGCCAATGGTCATGTAATTGAAAATATTTGCTTTGATTTCTGCATAGCACCCGAGCAGGAAATAGCTAAATGCTCCTCCAACTACAAAAGCAATACTCAAATAGAGGCCAATTTTTGTTATCCAGGTTGCGAATATCCAATATTCAGACATCATTATTTATTCCTAGGAATGAATAAGTTACCAATGTGGTATTGGTAACTTATTCAGGCTGTTGCAATTTTATCTGGATTATTTGAGTGTGAAGCTATATTCACCATTCATGTTGTGCCCATCTTTGCCCATCGTGCCCCAAAGCACGGTATATTTGCCTTTTTTTAGGCTTGGCAGGGCAACATCAAATGATTTCTTCAAATCATGGCTGACTTTATAATTAAGCGGCAGTTCTTTGCGTTGTTCATCAACAACTTTAATATTCATCAACATCACTTCCTCACCAAAATTAAGGGTTAAGTTTTTAGGTTGCGTTGAGACAATGGTATTTGCAGCAGGTGTTGCACTGATCAGGGTGACATGGGCAAATGCACTGTTGGTGGCAGCAACCAATGTCGCACCCAGCAAAATATTTCGTAGTGCAGTGCTTTTGTTTGAAAATAAACGCATTTTTTATCCTCTTCTGATGCATGAATATGGAGTCATGACCCATTGATAGCCATCACTTTTCATCTTGGATTATGAAATATGCAGAGGTACATCTACGCGACGTGAAAATTACTTTTCTGTCATTTTGATGTTGCAAGACTCGGTTTGATGCTGCGAAGAACGATTGGTAGCGACAGGATGTAAATGAGGACCACACTCAGCCAAATCGCACCGGGCCATGCAGATTGAAACTGAAAATACAGGCTTGAGAACAATAAGGGCGCAAACATTGAAGCCAGACTGATGGTTGAGGCAATGATGCCTTGAAACTGGCCTTGCTGTTCAGGCGAAACTTTTTGCGAGGCTAAGGCCTGCAAAGATGGCGTTCCAATACTGCCTAAGGCAAAAATTGGCATCATTGCAAAAATAATCCAGCCGTGTTGGGCAAAAGCCATCATGGTTAAGGCAATACAAGAGCAGGCGATTCCAATGAAGACTGTGTTTCGATCTCCAAATCGTTTAGATGCATGTTGAGGGATAAAGGCCTGTACCAACATTTGGCATAAGCCAAAAGCAGCTAAGGAGAGCCCCACCCAAAAACTGTTCCATTGAAAGGTTGCATGTCCCCACAGCGCCCAGCACACCGCATAAGCTTCACCAGTTGCACTAAAAATAAAGAAAGTAGCTATCAGCGGAAATACGCCAGATATGTATCGAAGTGAGCTAAATACTTTGAATGGATTGGGCGAAGTCGCTGAATCTTTTGGAAGAGTCGAGGTTTTTGACTCTGCTAATGCCAAATAGGCAACAACAAAGTTTAGTCCTGTAAGCAGCGCTGCAATGATAAATGGCAATCTTAGCCAATATTCACTTAATACACCTCCAAGTATCGGGCCAATGATAAAGCCCGCGCCAAACATGGCACTCATGAAACCAAAGTGTTTAGCTCGTTGATCTGGTTTTGAAATATCCACCAGATAGGCAGAAGCAACTGACATATTGGCACTGGTCATGCCTGCAATGATTCGGCCAATCAACAATAGGAGTAGACTATGTGAATAGGCTAAAAATAAGTAGTTAAGTGTTGAACCCGCTAAAGAGAGTAGCAGGATGGGGCGTCGTCCAAATTTGTCGCTTAAGGCCCCAAGGATAGGTGAAAAGATAAATTGCATGGCTGCATAAAGACTACTCAATATCCCAATGTACATAGCGATATGAGTACTATGGGTAATGTCTTGCAGCAGTGAAGGTAAGATTGGAAAAATAAGACCAATGCCGATTGCATCCAAAGCAATTGTCGAAAAAATAATAAATAAAGGTCGATTCATAAAGCGTCCTATCGAAATAGCAGGCACAGAAATACTGTGAAAACCTGTTAACGATGCCTGATAACAATTCAAGCCCTGATGAACGCTGACCGAACCTTTGAAAGATAAGGATATGTGTCGATGCGATAATTTTCTTTCACTAGAAAATTTATCCACATCAATTTTTCGCGGTTTTTTTTATCGTAACAATGAAAACGAAGGAACTTATTAGGTTCTATCGTCTGTTGAAAATTTTAGCATTAAAAATAAGCAAGAAACAACATGGTCTCAAGTGAAAGCAGATGTGCCATGTCATTCAACATCACACATCTGAGGAGAGCATCATTATTTTTTGGTATTTGGCAATAACGCAGTCATAAAACCTAACAAAGGTAAGAATGAACAGAGTTTATAAACCCAGACAATGCCGTGTGTATCCGCCAAATGGCCTAGACCTGCTGCACCAATACCACCAATCCCGAACATCAGTCCAAACATTAAGCCCGCAACCATGCCAACCCGACCAGGTACAGCTTCTTGTGCATAAACGACAAGCGCAGAGAAGGCAGAAGACATGACTAAACCAATAATAATCACCAGAATGGCTGTACCCATTAATCCCACATAAGGCAGCATCAGGGCAAATGGAGCAATACCCAAAAAGGATACCCAAACCACCGCTTTACGTCCGATACGATCACCGACTGGGCCTCCTGCAAAAGTACCCAACGCCACAGCGCCTAAAAACATGAATAGATATAACTGCGATGTCTGGATTGAAACATCAAAGCGTTCAATGAGATAGAAGGTAAAATAATTGGTAATGGCAGCGATATAGATAAATTTAGCAAAGAGTAAAATACAGATGACTGCCATGGCCTGAATCACCTGTTTACGTGTCAAGGTTGAAATGGCGCATTGACTAGCGAGACGATGTGCGGGTGCTTGTTTGACCAGCCATTTGGTTACGCGTAATAAAACGAAAATAGCCAAAGCAGCAACTAGAACAAATAAGCCAATTGCACCTTGTCCGTTGGGGATAATCACGGCTGCGGCAACTAAGGGACCCAGTGCTGAACCGGTATTTCCGCCCACCTGGAACATGGATTGAGCCGTACCAAAACGTCCACCCGATGCAGTACGAGCAATACGCGATGCTTCAGGATGAAAAGTGGATGAACCTATACCAATCAGTGCAGCTGCAAAAAGTAAGCTGTGATAACTTCCTGCAATCGCCATTAACCCAATGCCAATCAGCGTGGCGAACATGCCCGCAGGTAATAAATATGGTTTTGGATGTTTGTCGGTGTAGAGTCCAATCCACGGCTGTAATAATGACGCGGTAATTTGATACACCAACGCAATCCAGCCAATCTGGGCAAAACTCAGTGAAAACTCTGCCTTGAGCATGGGATAACTTGCAGTCACTACCGCCTGAATAGAGTCATTTAATAGATGAGCAAAGGCGACTGCACCGACAACACGCAACACGAATTTTTGCGGTTGATCTTGAGGTGGAAATTGCTCTTGTGGAAAAGTGTTCTCAAGAGTCCCTGTATTCGTTGCCATACGCGCTCCAACAGGTTGTATCAGCTTAAATCGTGAAATTGAAGAAGGTTTGTTTTTCAGCGTTTTTATCCTAAACTGAACTGAAAGCGGCCCACAATCATATTTGGGACATATAGTGTCGATTTCAGGCCATATTGAGAGACGAAGCTAATGCGTAATATTCAGGTCAATGATTATCAGGATGTGGCTCGCAATGTCATGGCAACGGGCAATGATTACGAGGATGGACACATCCTCGCAAGTCATCGCCATAACAGAGGACAATGTCTGTATGCGATAACAGGGGTATTGACAGTAACAACCAATACAGGCAGTTGGGTGGTGCCGCCGAAACGTGCGCTATGGATTCCAGCAGGGATTGATCATGAAGTGCATATGGGTGGTATCACCAAAACCCGCAGTGCCTATATTCTTCCAGAAGTCGCGTGCAAAGCAGGTTTACCCATTTATTGTGCAGTGATCAATGTATCGCCGTTATTGCATGAATTACTCTCGACAGCGGTTGATCTACCTGCCGAATACGAATTGGGCGAACGCGATGATTATTTAATGCAATTGATCATCACCGAAATCGCGTTGATGCCTGAATTGCCATTGAATGCGCCTTTACCACAAGAGCCACGCTTGGCCGCATTATGTTTGCAATTATTAAAAGCACCGACTTTAGATCATGATCTGGATCAGATTGCAGAACAAGTGGGAATGAGCCGTCGAAATTTCACCCGAATTTTTCGGCTACAGACAGGCATGAGTTTTAGCCATTGGCGGCAACAGGCCTGTTTACTCAATGCCTTGACTCGTATGGAATTAGGACAGCCGATTACCCGCGTGGCGATGGAGCTCGGTTATAGCAGCAGTAGTGCATTTACTGCGGCCTTTAAACGCTCTTTAGGTGTGGCACCACGTTTTTATTTACAAGGAAAATGATTCGGTAAATGTGGTAATGTGCTTCGAGACAAGTTCAATCATTTCACGACCATTTGTATGGTTTGAGAACATAAGATCAACGATAAATTTATGCTGTCATTATTAAAAGGTTTGGCCTTGTCCCATCAAGGTCTAGAAAAAAATAACACATTCGGTGAAGGACAATCTGGAACGCTGAACGCGATTGAGCATCTGGGTTATGTGCAAATAGATACCATTTCAGTAGTTGAGCGTGCCCATCATCATGTTTTATGGAGTCGGGTACCAGATTATCAGCTAGATCACTTAAATCAGTTAGTTAAAGATCAGCTTATTTTCGAGCATTGGGCACACGCAGCCTCTTATCTTCCGATGCGGGATTATCGTTATGCCATGCCCTTGATGAATGCAATACGAAATGGTGAACGTCGCTATTTCAAAAGTGATCCGCGTTTGATGAATGAGATTCTGGCTCGAGTCAAGGCAGAAGGTAAAATTCAACTGCGAAATATGCAGAAGGAGAAGCGGGAAGGCCCAGCTGGTTGGTGGAATGCCGGTCCAAGTCGTAAGGCGCTTGAGCAGTTATTTATGCAAGGTGACTTGATGATCTGTGAACGTAACGGAATGGAGAAAATCTTTGACCTGACTGAACGCTGTTTGCCAGAAGGGATTGATCTGAGTACACCTACATTACATGAATATGCACATTATTTATTGAACATGAACATACGCGCACACGGTGTATTTACATGGAAGCAGTTATTGCATTTAAAAGGGAAAGAGTTACGTGAGGTGATGCGTACTGTATTGGATGAATATATCGATGCAGGTTTAGTAAAGGTCCTGAAACTCGAAAATGGACAAACGATTTATGCAGCCACTGCCGTCTTGGAATATGAACCCGCTATTCAAGCACAACTCAAAATATTGTCTCCTTTCGATAATTTGGTGATTCATCGAGAGCGCTTGAGTAGCTTATTTGACTTTGATTACCGTATTGAATGTTATGTGCCAGCGGCGAAAAGACAATATGGTTATTTTTGTTTGCCCTTGTTGTATGCAGATCGGTTTGTAGGCCGTATTGATTGTAAAGTGCATCGCCGTGAAAAGAGATTAGAGGTGATTCATCTGCATTTAGAAGATCCGAATATGCAGGATCGAGAAGCTTTTATTCAAGCTTTAGAGATAGAATTACAACGTTTCGCTGTGTTTAATCAGTGTGCAAGTGTTGATTTAGGGAAGATTAGACATTTAATAAGCTAAGTTGTTAAATATTTGGTGATTTCATTTTAAACCTAGCCCTCGAGAGGACTAGGTTTACCTAAAAAGCTGAATCGAAGAATGATAAACACTCTAACGTTATTGGGTAGGAGGAGTATTCTCCTGCATGAATACATTTAATATTTAAGTGCATTCAAGTCATCATGCATTTTCACGCCACCCTATGATGTTCTGGAATATCTTATTTAAGAATTTTGAGGGTCATATTGTTTTTCCTTGATAAATAGCGCTGGAATCACGCCACAAATCAGGTAAGCAGCACCCATCACCACAAAACCTAAACCAATAGAACCGCCAGAAGCCAAGAAACCAATGGTTGCAGGGGCAAGTGCTGCGCCTAAACGACCAACATTGTAAGCCCCACCAATGGCCGTTCCACGAATCGCTGTAGGGAAGCTCTCGGTCATATAGGTGGCATTTACACCGTATGGAATACCGTATAAGAAACCAAAAGTTACCAGTAGAAAGAGAATGTTGTCTGGCGTGTTATAAAACACAATCAGTGGCAGGAAAATAGCGGTACCAATCGCGCCAAAAGCATAGGTAAAACGACGACCTAATTTATCCGCCATCATGCCTGCCAGAACTTTACCGAGAATCATTGCGGTATAGGTGCCCACCATATAAGCGGTCATTTCCTTGAACTTCATGCCCAGTTCACTTTCCAGATATGAAGGCATCCAGTTATTCACGCCGTAATAACCAAATTGTAGGAAACCCGCGGTTAATGCCCATAAGATAAACATATTACGATTGCGTTTATCTTGAAAAATCAGTTTAAAGGCAGAGGTTTTTTCGGTATTGGCTGTTGCATCGTATTGTTTTAATCGAGACTGTTGCCATGCTTCTGGTTCTGGAACAAACATATGCATCAATACAGCAATAATCACTGGGACAATTGCCACGTAAAACAGCATACGCCAACCATGATCTGGAATAATCCAGCCAGCCAGAAGGGTCGCCACAATATATCCGACGGTCCAACCTGCCTGTAAGGTTCCGAGTACAGTTGTGCGATAACGTGTTGGTACATATTCCGCCATGAGGGTATTACAGGCGATATAGAGTGAACCAAGGCCAAGTGAGGCAAAAAATCTGAGGATTCCGAATTGCAGAAAACTTTGGGTAAAACCTAAGCCACAAGTTAACAGCGAAAAGGTGAGAATAGAAATAACCACAATGCGGACACGTCCAAACTTGTCACATGCCCAACCACCAAAAATCCCACCAATGGCCATACCTGCCAAAGTAAAACTACCGAGCATACCTGCCTGAACTGAGTTTAAGCCAAAATCAGCCTTAATACTGTTTAAGCTGTAAGACAGCAGCATAAGATCCGCACCATCAACCAACAAAGCCAGAAATGCAAAAATAAAAGCAATTTTCCAAGTATGGGTTTGTATTGGTGAACGAGATATATCGTCGTGTGTAGCCATAATCCATTACCTACATTTGATTTAAAGCACCTTAAGTCGTTTAAAGTGCTTGGGAGTCATGAAGAAGCTGCTCGAATCATGTTTCGGGCAATAATGATTTGTTGAACTTGCGTGGTTCCTTCATATAAACGGAACAAGCGGACATCTCGATAAAAGCGTTCAATCGCATATTCACCGATATAGCCTGCGCCGCCATGGATCTGTACGCAGCGATCTGCAACTCGGCCACACATTTCAGTGGCAAACATTTTGGCGCAAGATGCTTCTGTACTGACGTTTTGTCTCATGTCACGTAATCGCGCAGCGTCAAGCACCATACATTTGGCCGCATAAATTTCAGCTTTAGAGTCAGCGAGCATGGCTTGAATCAGTTGAAATTCGGCAATCGGTTGACCAAATTGTTTACGCTCCATGGCGTAACTCAATGCATCATCCAGCATTCGTGTGGCTGCCCCGACACTAAGCGCCGCAATATGGAGTCGGCCTTTGTCCAGAACTTTCATGGCAGTTTTAAAACCAACACCTTCGACTCCACCAATTAATGCCGAAGCGGGAACGCGACAGTTTTCAAAAATCACATCACAGGTATGTGCACCTTTTTGCCCCATCTTTTTATCGCGCTTACCAAGAAAAATCCCCGAAGTTTGACTATCGACAATAAATGCAGAAATGCCGCCAGCACCTTTAATATCAGGATTGGTTCGCGCCATAACTGTAAAGACGCCAGCATGGGGTGCATTGGTAATAAAGCGCTTGGTACCATTTAAGACATAGAAATCGCCGTCTTTCACTGCCGTTGTTTTTAAGGCTGCTGCATCTGAACCAGCGTCTGGTTCGGTTAAGCAAAAAGAGCTAATCACTTCACCACGTGCTAAACGAGGCAGGAAAAAAGATTTTTGTGCTTCTGTACCATCAATAATGAGACCGCTAGAGCCGATCCCATTGTTGGTGCCGATCAGAGAGCGAAAGGCTGGGGAAGTACGGCCAAGCTCGAAAGCAATATAGACTTCTTCTTCCATTGTCAGCCCAAGACCATCGTACTGTTCTGGAATGGTCAATCCAAACAGGCCAAGCGATTTCATTTGCTCAATAATATCTTTTGGAATTTCATCTGTTTCAGCGACTTCATTCTCACGAGGAATTAAAACACCTTCAACAAACTGCCGAATCATATCGACCAGTTGGTTCAGTGTTTCCTGATCTCGAATCATAGTCATATCCTTTGTACAAGCAGCTAAAAACAAAAATACGATGTTCGTAAAATCATCAATATTGATGCGATAGTAATCAAAGGAATCTCACAAAACAATATATTTTGAAAATAAATTTCGCAATGCGATATATTGTTTGTGTTTAATGGTTTCTAATCTGTTGATTTAATTAATCTATATTTATTGAATAAAAATCATATTTTTTGATAGAAAATTAAGGTTTGATTTTTTAAAATCTTGTTTGTATATTAAAAATATATATCGCTATGCGAAACTTATGTGAGGTAAGTTTTCCTATAGGAAATTAAGAACAGGTGAGTGGGATAAACATGGGCGCTTTAAATGGAATTCGTGTACTTGATTTGAGTCGGGTACTGGCTGGACCGTGGTGTGGGCAGATACTTGCTGATCTGGGTGCGGAAGTGATTAAGGTGGAACGACCAAAGGTGGGAGATGATACCCGATCATGGGGACCCCCTTGGATGAAGGATAATGCTGGATCTGACACGCGAGAAGCGGCTTACTATCAGTCGACAAATCGTAATAAGCTCTCAGTTGCAATCGATATTGCCACTTCTGAAGGACAGGAACTGATCAAAGCTTTAATTCAGGATACGGATGTTGTCATTGAAAATTATAAGGCTGGTTCTCTGAAAAAATATGGGCTGGATTATGCTGCATTGTCCGCAATCAATCCTGGTCTGGTCTATTGTTCAATTACGGGTTTTGGACAAGATGGTCCACGTGCAGAAGAGCCTGGTTATGATTTTATTATTCAGGGGATGGGTGGGCTGATGTCCATCACAGGTGAAAAGGATGATTTAGCAGGGGGTGGCCCACAAAAAGTAGGTGTGGCATTTTCTGATCTGGCGACAGGACTTTATTCGACCATTGCTATTCAGGCGGCTTTACTTAACCGCCATGCGACAGGTTTAGGTCAGTATATTGATATGGCGCTGCTTGATGTGCAAATTGCCACTATGGCCAATCAGGGAATGAACTATCTGTCCTCTGGGAAAGTCCCTGTGCGTTATGGTAATGCACACGCCAATATTGTGCCATATCAGGTGTTTAAAGCTTCTGATCGAGAGTTTATCATTGCATGTGGCAATGATACTCAGTTTATTCAGTTGTGCAGAAGTATTGGCTTACCTGATTTACCGAATGATTCTCGATTTAGTCGCAACGCAGACCGTATTCAGTATCGAGATGAAATTATTGGGATTTTATCAGCGCATTTTTTATCAAAGACAGCAGATAAGTGGGTTGCTGCAATTTATGCAGCTAAAGTTCCTGTTGGAGTGATCAATAATCTGGAGCAGGCTTTTCAAGAGCCACAAGTGATTGCAAGGAAAATGCTGGTTGATATGCCGCATCCGCAACGTGAAAAGCTCACCGTGATTGGATCGCCGATCAAACTTTCAAGAACGCCAGTTGAGTATAGGACTGCGCCGCCTTTATTGGGCGAGCATACTGATACGATTTTAACCCGGGTTCTTTCTCAGGAAAAATTGAAAGAGTTAAAGCTGAAAGGAATCATTGGATAACGATAGATCAAAGTCAAAATGCTTCTGTATTTTGACTTTGCTTTTTTGATTGTAATTAACGTTGTTTCTTAGATAGTCACGGATGAGCTTTAACTGTTTATTATAGAAAAAATAGATTATAATTTTCGCAGTGCGAAATAAATATTTAGATTGGTAAAATCATGAATGATGCCGTAGATGCAGAACAAACAGAAAAATTATTAGCGCCTTTAAGGCATGAGTTGTTACATCCGATTGAAGACATGCAAGATGAAAATGACCGCCAATTTATTACAGCTTTAGCTCGTGGTTTAGAGCTGCTACGCTGCTTCACTCCAAAACATCAGCATTTGGGCAATCAGGAATTGGCACAAATGACAGGTTTGCCGAAGCCAACGATTACCCGTCTCACACATACTTTGTCTCGTTTGGGATATATCAAGCAAGTCCCCAATTCAAGCAAATTCCAGCTCTCTGTGGGTGTATTGGCTTTTGGCTATTCCATGCTTTCAAATGTATCGATTCGTTCTATTGCGCATCCCTATATGAAGAATTTGGCTGACTATGCAGGTGCAGCCGTTGCGATGGCAACACGTGATCGCTTGAATATGATTTATCTGGATGTGGTGCAGGGCAAAGGCAATATGACCATGCGCCGTCAAGTCGGTACTTATTTACCGATTCATTTGAGTTCTATGGGGCGTGCTTGTTTGGCTGCAATGCCTGAAGATGAACGAGAATTTTTACTTCATGCGATTCGCAGCAAGCATAAAGAAGACTGGATCAAGATTAACCGTGATTTAGATAAAGCCTTTAAAGACTATCAGGATTTTGGCTATTGTTTTTCGATTGGTGAATGGCATAAAGATGTCAACTCGGTTGCTGTTCCATTAATTCATGAACAGCATGGTTTACTGGTGTTTAACTGTGGTGGGCCGAGCTTTATTATGAATCGAGAAAAACTTGAAGAGGATATTGCACCACGTCTTTTACATATGGTGAATAATATTCGTACTGAAATTAGTTAAGATCGTTCTTCATTTAAAAAAACCAGCATTGTATTTATGCTGGTTTTTTTGCATCAGTAATGCAATAAGTCAAGCACAATACAGCAAAAATAAAGCCTAGAATACACACACCAGTCCATCCAAAATGTTTCCATGCATAGCTTCCCGCTGTTGTGCCTAATGCGCCGCCAGCAAAGTAACCTGTCATATAGATCGCGTTAAAACGAGATCGTAATTCTTGGCTGAGCTTAAATACAATACTTTGATTGGTGACATGAACAGCAGACAATGATGCATACAGAATCAGCAAGGCAATGATATAGAATATAAAATTATAAGAGAGCAGGGAAAAGAAGAACCAGCTTAAAATAAGGCCGAGGCCACAATAAATCGAAATTTTATGGATATAACCTTGATCAATAAATTTACCTGAAAAATTAGCAACGAAAGTTCCTAAAACGCCAACAAAACCAAACAAGCCAATTGTAAAATCGCTAAAGAAATAGGGCGCTGGGGCCAACAATAAGGACATGGTGGTAAAGCTGAGGCTGACACAGGCAAATGTAAAGCCACCAATGTAGGTTCTGGTTCTTAAACGCCGATTTTGAATAAAAATCTGTGGTAAAGAACGAATAGTTTTTACATAGTTATCAGACTGAGTCGGTGGAAAACGACCAATATTGCGATGCAAAATAATGGCAATAACGAATAATAAAAATCCGCTAATCACATAGATGACATTCCATGCAAACAACGTTGACATCAGTCCAGAAAGCGAACGGGCAAGTAAAACCCCCATCATCAGTCCGCTCAGTAAAAAACCAACAACACGACCACTTTGTTGAATGGGAACCAAACTTGCAGCAAGGGGTAACAAAAGTTGGGCTGAACTAGAAAATAGGCCAGTAATGATGGTGCCAAGTAGTAAAAGATAAATATTATGCGAAAAGCCACTAATAAGCAGGCCCGATGAGGCGAGTAGCATGAAGATAAAGAGTAACTTACGCTTTTCAATGATATCGCCTAAAGGCATTAAAAAAAGCAAACCACACGCATAGGTAATTTGCGCCAAAGTTGGCACCCATGCGATGGTGGTTTCTGCCAAGTTTAAACTCAGGCTGATAGAATGAATCAGCGGTTGGCTGAAATAATTTCCACCAGTACAGATGCCTGCCGCAATTGCCATTAAAATAATGGTTGGGGTATAGAGTACGTTTTTCATCATGTATCATTTCACAATGAAAATGGAGTTTTAGTCCTGAACCCTTTGCTGCTAAGGCTTAAAAGGGTTGTTAGTGTGTTTCATTCAATGCATCTTGAATGTTATGCACCATATGGATTAAACGTGGTCCAATTTCACCTTCGAGTTTTTCCGGGTTTAAATGAAAACTTGGTGCACCGCAGTTAAACACATAAAGGCCATGTTTAGAACTGACTAAAGGGACTGCAACTGAGTTCACTTCTTTATGCCATTCTCCTAAAGATAGGCAATATCCATAATCCTGATAATCGCGGAAAGCACGTTCTAGAGAGCGTTTTATCGCAGGCCAGTTTTCTGGGGTCTTTTGCTTCAGTGCATCAAGTAAAAAATTACGTTCACGCTCAGGAGTTGCTGCTAAACAAGCTCGTCCCATAGAACTACTATGCAAAGGTAAGGTTGAGCCAATCGGGCGGCGCATATTCAATGCAGTTTCTGTTTGGACGACATCGATATACACCATATTCAAGCGGTCACGTGTTGCCATTGCTACAGGTGCTTGAACATACTGACTCATTTCTTCCATATATTGATGTGCAATATTACGGATTGAGATATTAGATAATGCTGCATAACCTAGGGATAAAACACCAATATCCAATGTGTATTTGGTTGAGTTCGGCAACTGTTTCAAATAGCCTAATGACACTAATGTATTGGTAATCCGGGCAATAGTGGGTTTGGGCAACCCTGTCATTTTTGCTAATTCTTGATTACCCAATACTTGGTTATTGGCAGAAAAACAACGTAATAGCTCTAATCCACGTGCTAAAGAAGCAATAAATTGTGGATTATTTTCCCGATGTATATGCGAAATAGGATCTAAGCGTATCTCATCAAAATTTATTGGTTTTTCAGTTTCTGAATTCTGAGACATTCGATCCTCAAATATAATAAAGCAATAGCTTGCCATTATATTTCGCTCTGCAAAATAAATCCATTCATCACTGTGTTGTTATGATGAATGGATTTCGAGTCTGGGGCTTATGAAACGTTTTCAATGACCATTGCCAAGCCTTGACCTACACCAATACATAAACTGACAACAGCATATTTTTTATTGCGACGGATCAACTCACGTGCAACTGTCAACGCCAAGCGGGCACCAGAAGCACCCAATGGATGTCCGATTGCAATTGCGCCACCGTTCGGATTCACACGTGGATCATTAAAATCCACATCTAAGCCTTTTAGACAAGATAAAACCTGTGAAGCAAAGGCTTCATTAATTTCGATAATATCCATGTCATCTAAAGTAAGACCGGCACGCGCAACTGCTTTTTTAATCGCTTCGATAGGACCAGCACCCATAATACGTGGTTCAATCCCTGCTGCTGCCGCTGACAAGATTTTTGCCATTGGTTTTAGGCCATATTTTTGACCTGCTGCTTCTGAACCAATTAAGAGAGCCGCTGCACCATCATTAATACCTGAGGCATTACCAGCAGTGACCACGCCACCTTCAAATAGCGGTTTTAACTTAGTGAGTGCTTCAACAGTTGAGCTTGGGCGAGGGTGTTCATCTTCGGAAACGATTTTAGGAGGTAGTTTTTTGCCTTGAAATACTTCAATCGTGGTGATTTCACCAGCAAAGAAACCATCCTCCTTGGCTTTTTGATATTTGGCTTGAGATTGAGCTGCAAATAAATCGGCTTGCTCGCGGCTAATGCCAAAATCTGCTGCAACGTTATCACCCGTTTCAGGCATTGAATGACCGCCGTATTGAGCAATAATTTTTTTATTTGGAAAACGAGAACCAATTGTGGTGTCATAAATCTTTGCATCACGACTATAAGCACTTTCTGCTTTACCGATAACAAAAGGTGCACGTGACATACTTTCTACACCACCTGCGATATACAAATCACCTTCACCACAGGTGATGGCACGGGCAGAGTCAATCACAGCACCTAAACCACTAGCACATAGGCGGTTTACGGTCTGACCTGGTACAGTGACAGGTAAACCTGCAAGTAGCAGCGCATTACGTGCAACATTACGGCTATCTTCACCCGCTTGGTTGGTATCACCCAAAATCACATCTTCGATATCTGCACCTGGAACCCCTGTCTTTTCAAGCAGTTTTTGAATCACTGTTGCGGCAAGATCATCGGGACGAATGGAGGCAAGTTCACCTGCATGGCGTCCAATTGGGCTACGTAATCCATCATAAATATAGGCATTTAACATTGAGAAGTTCCTTTTCAAAATTCAGAATTAAAAGTAAGTGGTAAATTTAAAGCGACACGACGTTGTAACCACGGACTTGGACGATAACGTGGATCATAAGTAAGTGTTGATATGCGATTGAGGATGAGTAATATTTTTTGGCTACCGACATGATCGCCCCATTCAATTGGGCCAAATGGATAACCCAGACCTAAGCGGACAGCGGCATTGATGTCATCTACAGTGGCAATATTTTGTTGAGCAATATCACAGCCTAAATTAATCACCATGGCTAATACCCGTTGTGCGACAAAGCCGATACTTTCATTAATCATACTCACCAGATTTCCATCTAGATTGAAAATAGAGTGAGCAGCATGTCTGTATTCAGGTTTAGTAATGAGTGAAGGCATTAAGGTTCGATGTTTGCCAATGCCATAAAGCATATCTATCGCAATCGCTTGTTCAGGATGAACACTAAAACGTGCAGCCGCTTGGGTGGTATCTTCACCATAACAAGCGAGTAAACATAAGCTATCAATTTGTGGTTCAGGATGAGTGTCTAAGGCAATATTTTGCTGAGTTAAATAATCTTCGAGCTGTTTTCTATCTTCAGGGAAATCAGCTGCAATCCAGATGGCTGGATATTCATTTAAACGGTCTACAAATTGAGCAGCTGTTTCACCAGTTTTTGAACCCGTCTCATAGTTATAAAAGCCTTGTTTTACTTTGCGTCCAAGTTGTTTGGCTTCAAGCATTTGTTTGGTTAATGGATTGGGTTTATAGCGGGCTTCTTCATAATATTGATGATAAATAGATTCCATCACAGGGTGGGATACATCTAACCCTGTCAAATCCATTAATTCAAAAGGACCCATTCTGAAACCGACGCCATCACGCAAAATACGGTCAATTTCACTGATGTCACAGACATTTTCATTTAAAATTTTTAATGCTTCAGTACCATATGCCCGACCAGCATGGTTAATAATAAATCCCGGGGTATCTTTCGCAACCACGGGACGATGACCGAATGCACGAGAAAGTGTATTCAATACTTCAATAATAAGTGGATCAGTTTTTAAACCTCGAATGACTTCAACTACTTTCATCAGTGGAACGGGATTAAAGAAATGATAACCGACCACACGTTCAGGCTTCTTGCAGTTTGCCGCAATTGCTGTGATCGAAAGAGAAGAGGTATTTGAAGCTAAAATGGTATTGTCTGAAACAACCTCTTCAAGCTGTTGCATCAAACTTTGCTTGATATCCAGACGTTCAACAATTGCCTCTACAATCAGATCACAATTTTTTAAATCTTCAATTTGCTGAGCAACGATTAAATGACTATTTGCTGTAGCTGCTTGCTCAGGGGTAATTTTATTTTTTTCGACCAACTTTTGAAATGTAGCGGCAAGTTGCGCTTTCGCCTGTTCTGCGGCACCTGCTTTAGCATCGTATAAATAAGTGGTATGGCCCGATTGTGCTGCAATCTGAGCAATACCACTACCCATAATACCGACACCAATCACAGCCATGCTTTTAATATCATAAGTCATGTTGATCATCCTGATGATTAATCTAAATTTGAAATTAAATGGAAAAATAGGGTTAGGTGAATTAGCTCAAGCATTGTTTATCACCATCGATGGGGAGAATTTGACCTGAAATGGATTGCCCGCTATCTGAAGCCAAAAACAAACATAAATCTGCAATATGTTTTGGGTCTACAAAGTGTTTGAGTGACTGATTTTTGAGTGCATTTTGAGTGACTTGTTCGAGAGAGCAGTGCGCAATGTCAGCACGCGCTTGTAATACCCGTTGCACTCGGTCTCCAGCCACGGCACCGGGAAGAATGGCATTGACTCGGATATTGTCTGCCCCGAGTTCCATGGACAGGGTTTTAGTAAAACCGATCAACCCCCATTTTGACGTTGAATAAGCCAAACGATACGGATAGCCTAAACGTCCAGCAATCGATGACATATTGATAATTACGCCTGCCTTAGACAGTTTCAGGGATGGGATTGCGAGTTGAGTCACTAAAAAAGTACTGTTCAGATTCAGGTTAATGACCTTATTCCAATCCTCAAAACTCAATTCATCTGCTGCAACCGTAGGACCTGAGATGCCCGTGTTATTGACTAAAATATCAATACCATCAAGTTTCTGAACTGCTTCATTAAACATGAGTTTAATTTGCTCATGATCAGCCAAATCACACGTATGTATATGCAGCTTTGGATAATCTTGTTGAAACTGTTCTAGGCTTTTAGCACTAATATCACAAACAAAAACTTCATCATGATTGTTTAAAAATGCCTCGGCAATGCATCGTCCAATCCCTGAACCACCTGCACTAATCAATACTTTTCTGGCCATTTCCATTCCTTTGTTATTATCTTTTTAAATTATTTACCTTGATATTCAGGCTTCCGCTTTTCAATAAAAGCTTGAACACCTTCGTTTTTATCTTCTGTAGAAAATAACAGCTGAAAGGATTTTCGCTCTAATGCCAAACCTGCATTTAATGGAATATCTTCACTCATCAAGGCAACTTCTTTAATTTGTTGCAGGGCAATAGGAGGCATTTTGGCGAGACTTTGTGCCATTTGAATTGCCGTTGCAATGGTTTGGTCGTCTTCTGTGACTTGTGAAACAAGACCGATGATATAAGCTTCTTCGGCTTTCACCATGGCACCTGTCATGATCATACGCATGGCATGAAATTTCCCCACAGCACGGAACAAACGTTGTGTACCACCAGCACCCGGCATTAACCCGACTTTAATTTCTGGTTGACCAAAGGTTGCGCTTTTACCTGCAATAATAATATCGGCATGCATTGCCAGTTCACATCCACCACCCAGTGCATAACCATTCACAGCTGCAATAACGGGTTTTGGACACTGAGCAATCGCATTCCAATAGCGCTCTGTATGGCGAAGTAGCATTTCTGTAGAGGTAGCTGTTGCCATTTCTTTTAAGTCGGCACCTGCGGCAAAAACCTCTTCACCACCAGTGAGCACAATGGCATTAACTTCATCATTAAAACTTAATGCTGTGAAAGCCTGAGCCAGTTGCTTGCGAACTTCTGTATTTAATGCATTTTTGGCTTCAGGACGATTAATTTTGACAATGGCTACTTTAGGGTTGGAACAGTCCACTTCTATGAAACTAGTCCCTATTGTTTTGCTCATTTTTGAATTCCTTGTTTCGCAGATCAAAACTTTATTCTTTTAATCATGCTTATTTTGAAATTTATTTCAAGCGATTTTTGTGAGTATTACACGGTTAAAAATAGATTTATTAGCTAAGTATTTGATATTTAATATTGATGGTTTTTAAAATTTCGTTTAACGAAATTAATTTTCAAAAAAACTTGAAATTTGTGTTTTTATTCTCGTACTATGAAACACATCCACAGTAAACAAGATTTAAAACATCGTATCCAGATCCAAGCTGGAAGCGGCTGAGGAATACGATGAACGTAGATAAAAAGGGAGATCACAGATGATCCGTGACGAAGGGATGTTGCAGCAGTTGCTTAGTACAATTCGCGACTTTGTAAAAAATGAGTTGATTCCACGAGAGCATGAAGTTGCTGAGCAGGACAAGATTCCTGATGATATTGTGCGTCAAATGCGTGAACTTGGTTTATTCGGACTCACAATTCCAGAACAATATGGTGGTTTAGGCATTACCATGGAAGAAGAGGTCAATGTTGCATTTGAACTTGGACAGACTTCGCCTGCATTCCGCTCTTTGATTGGCACCAATAATGGGATTGGTTCAAGTGCGATTCTCATTGACGGTACTGAAGAACAAAAAAACAAATATCTTCCACGTTACGCTAGTGGTGAAATTATTGGTTCATTCTGTTTGACCGAACCTGAAGCTGGCTCGGATGCTGCTTCTTTAAAAACCAGTGCAGTCAAAGAAGGTGACTTTTATATTCTAAATGGCACCAAACGCTTTATTACCAATGCCCCTCATGCTGCAACTTTTACAGTTATGGCACGTACCAATCCTGAAATAAAAGGTGCAGGTGGTATCTCTGCTTTTTTAGTCGAAGCCAATACACCTGGGATTAGTCTCGGCAAAATCGATCAGAAAATGGGACAAAAAGGCTCTCATACCTGTGATGTGATTTTTGAAAATTGCCGAGTTCCTACATCTGCATTGATTGGTGGTGTAGAAGGTGTTGGTTTTAAAACAGCCATGAAAGTTCTGGATAAAGGCCGTCTGCATATCGGTGCATATAGTGTTGGCGTTGCAGAACGGATGTTGAACGATGCATTGCTTTATGCGATTGAGCGCAAGCAATTTGGTCAACCGATTGCCCATTTTCAACTCATTCAAGCCATGTTAGCTGATTCCAAGGCAGAGATTTATGCGGCCAAATGTATGGTGCTTGATGCAGCCCGCCGCCGTGATCATGGTGAAAATATTAGTACAGAAGCGTCATGTGCAAAAATGTTTGCTACTGAAATGTGTGGTCGGGTCGCAGATCGTTGTGTGCAAATTCATGGCGGTGCGGGTTATATCGGCGAATATGCCATCGAACGTTTTTACCGCGATGTCCGCCTGTTCCGTTTATATGAAGGAACTACTCAGGTTCAACAATTGATCATTGCTAAAAATATGATTCGGGAAGTGACAAACTAATAAAAATCAAGTGCCATGAGGCAGGGGATGCCTCATATTCTTGCTGAGGATATGGACATGACGACAGAAGCAGCTACACAAGAAGTGGATCGCGGGGAAGCGATCCAAACGCCTAAAAAGATTTGGATTACGGCATTTATATTTGCATTTTTTACCTTGTTATGTGATGGGGCTGACCTGGGATTTTTGGCATTAAGCCTAACAAGTTTAAAAACAGAGTTTCATTTAACGGGTGTACAGGCGGGTACCTTAGGCAGCTTAACACTTTTGGGATCAGCGATTGGTGGATTAATTGGCGGCTGGGCTTGTGACCGCTTTGGTCGAGTACGCATCATTGTATTCTTTATTGCTTTCTCTTCAGTGCTGACTTGTGCGCTGGGCTTCACCCATTCTTATCTGCAATTTGCACTTTTAAGAACTGTAGGCGCAATGGGGTTAGGGGCACTTTATATTGCCTGTAATATTTTGATGTCAGAAATGGTGCCGACCAGACATCGTTCCACGGTATTGGCAACCTTGATGACTGGCTACACACTGGGATCTTTACTGGCCACTTTATTGGCTGGTCATATTATCCCTGAACATGGTTGGCGTTTCCTGTACTGGATTGCAATTACACCGATTGTTTTATCTTTACTGATGCATTATATGGTGCCAGAGCCTGAATCGTGGAAAAAAGCACGTCAATTAAAAGCTTTAGAAATTACCCAAACAGCTCAACCTGTTAAACGTCAAAATCCTTATCTTGAGATATTAAAAGATAAAAAGCATGGCACCATGTTTGTGCTATGGATTTTAAGTACAGGTGCTTTACAGTTTGGCTATTACGGTGTCAGTAACTGGTTACCTGCTTATTTAGAGTCTGATTTAGGCATCAAGTTTAAAGAAATGGCCATGTATATGGTCGGTACTTTCTTAATTATGATGTTTGCCAAAGTGATTGCAGGGATTATTGCGGATAAGTTAGGACGCCGTGCTGTATTTGCTTTTGGAACCATTGGGACTGCTTTATTTATTCCAGTTATTGTTTATTTAAATACACCAACCAATATTTTATGGATGATGCTGTTCTTCGGTTTTCTTTACGGTATTCCATACGCAATCAACGCCACTTATATGACGGAAAGCTTTCCAACTTCCATTCGCGGTTCGGCAGTGGGCGGTGCTTATAACATTGGCAAAGTACTTTCTATTTTCTCTCCATTAACCATTGGTTATCTATCACAAAACGGTTCGATTGGTTTAGGGCTATTAGTGATGGCGGGTGCTTATTTTATCTGCGGTTTAATTCCATTGCTATTTATTAAAGACCGGTTATTTAACCCGCAAAAAGCAGAGTGACGGTTTGATCTGTCAATTCAATTTAAGGATGAAAAGGGATAAGTGAGATGATAAATAAAATCACCAGCAATATTGAACCGATTTTAAAGGCGATTCCTGATGGCGCCACCATCATGACCAGTGGTTTTGGTGTTACAGGCCAGCCAGCTGAATTAATCGAAGCCTTAATTGATCTGGGGAAAAAAGAGCTGACCATTGTGAATAACAATGCGGCTTCAGGTGATCGGGGTTTGACCAAGTTGATTATTGCTGGTTGTGTCAAGAAGATGATCAGTTCATTTCCAAAGTCAGCAGGTTCAACTGTATTTCAGGATTTATACCGCGCTGGAAAAATCGAGCTAGAACTGGTACCTCAAGGTAATCTGGCATGCCGTATTCAGGCTGCTGGTGCAGGATTGGGTGCAGTTTTTACGCCGACAGGTTACGGAACCAAAATTGCTGAAGGCAAAGAAACCCGAACCATTAATGGTAAAAACTATGTACTTGAATATCCGATTGATGCTGATTTCGCATTGATCTATGCCGATAAAGCTGATCGTTGGGGCAATTTAACCTATCGCAAAGCCGCACGAAACTTTGGTCCAATTATGGCCAAAGCTGCAAAAACCACAATTGTTCAGGTCAACGATACGGTTGAGATTGGAACACTTGATCCTGAATGCATTATTACACCAGGAATCTTTGTGCAACATGTTGTGAAATTAGGAGATATCTAATGTCAGTTCAAAAACGCTCGCGTGAAGAGATTGCCATGTTGATTGCGCAGGATATTCCTGAAGGTTCATATGTCAATTTGGGCATTGGTTTGCCGACCAATGTGGCCAAGTACTTGCCTAAGGATAAAGAAATCTTTTTACATTCTGAAAATGGCGTTCTGGCTTTTGGGCCCCCACCACAACCAGGGCAAGAAGATGAGGATTTGGTCAATGCTGGTAAGGAGTTAGTAACCTTATTGGATGGCGGATGCTTTATGCATCATGGTGACTCGTTTGACATTATGCGCGGCGGGCATTTGGATATTTGTGTGATTGGTGCTTTTCAGGTGGCTGTCAATGGAGATTTAGCGAACTGGCACACTGGGAAAGCTGATGATATCCCTGCGGTAGGTGGTGCAATGGATCTAGCTGTGGGTGCAAAAAGTATATATGTCTATATGGAACACGTGACTAAAAATGGTGAGGCAAAAATTGTTGATGTACTCACATATCCAATGACAGGAGAACAGTGCGTAGACCGTATTTATACTGATTTATGCATTATTGAGCTCAAAGATCAGAACGCCTATGTCAAGGAAATGGTATCGGGTTTAAGTTTTGATGAATTACAGGCGCTAACAGCTTGTCCATTGATTGACGCGAGAGTTGCTCAACCTTAACCCCACGGAAAAAAGCTTCTTAAAGGATTAAAAGATGAAAAAATTAATTTTAGCTACAGCTTGCGCTGTGGCTTCAGGGACTATTTTTGCCAATTCGCCAATAACGACAGAACAAAGAATTAATTTGTTAGAAACCGAATTACAAAAATTAAAGGCAGAGCTTGAAGCACAAAAGCTCACTCAAAATAGCTTGCAGGTTAAACAGGCAAAAATTGAAGAAAACGTAGGAAAAAATATTATTCCCGAGACGGCTAAGCCGATCGCGCCTTCATGGGTGACATGGACGGATAATGTTAAAGTCTATGGAATTGCCCGACTGGATGCAGCAGTTGATTTTAAGTCTTCTCCAGATTCAGGTGGCAGAACCACCAGCAGTATCTATCGGACTCCATTTGAAAGTGCGCAACGCTCAAACCATTCCCGTTCGGATGCAAGCATAAATGCCAGCCGAATCGGCGTCTATTTCAACAGTCCAGACAAGGCGATTAAAGGAAATGTGGAGGCTGATTTCTTTGATAGTTCCAATATGGGGACTGGTGATGGTAAGTTCCGTATTCGACATGCTTATTTTACCTATAAAGACTGGACCTTTGGTCAAACTTGGTCACTGATGTCTAATATGGAAACCCGAACGGAATCGGTCGATTACACTCAGTTTATTGGTACGTCGTATACACGTACCCCTCAAGTTCGTTATGACTGGAAAATTGATCAGAATCATGATTTGAAAGTGGCATTTGAATATACGGGGTCACGTGTTTCAGCTTTTCCAACATTGACTGGTCGATATACCTTCAAGCAAGGACCGTTAATGGCATTAGCTCAAGGCTTTGTGAATGAGAAATCTGTGGATGTGGCAAAAGATACGGTTAAAAAAGTGAGTTGGGGTGCGGGTGCGGGTCTCAAATATCAACTTGATCCACAACAATCTGTTCAGGCGAACTATCAATATATTGTAGGTGATCAGAAGTTCATGCCTTATACCACCCAAAGTGGATTAGCGAATGCTACGGCACTGAATGCAGCGGGGGATTTCTCTTTAGATCAGGATAAAACCGATTTACTCATGAATAAGCTGAATAGTTTTAATCTCGGTTATTCGTATAAATTCAATGATCAATGGCGTGCCAATGTATCAGCTTCGCTATTTGAATATGATGATAACACTGAATATGCCAAGCTAAATCAGGATGCCAACAAACGCTTAACCGATTACGCCGTCAATGTCTTCTATTCACCTGCGGAGCAAATCGATATTGGTATGGAATATCATCAAGGAAAACGAGAGGTATTTGATGGCAGAACGGCGGATGTATCGCGTTTGAACTTCGTGTCGATGTATAAGTTTTAACAATAAGGCAATGGAACATGGATAAAATAGCTCGTCCTGATACAGCACATCTCCTGTCAAAAAGTTTTATCTTTATCATGGCAATGACATGTGGTATTTGTGCAGGGTCAAACTATTATAACCAGCCGTTGATTTATTCAATAGCAGATGCATTACAGGTGAATGCGGAGCAGGTTGCTTTAACCATTGTCATTGGCCAACTGTCTTATGCAGTTGGTCTTTTTATTTTGGTTCCATTAGGTGACTTTTTTGAAAAGCGGCGATATATCTGTTTGTTGATGTGCTGTACTGGCTTTGCCCAAGTAGGCTTATCACTGAGTCAGTCTCTACCCATACTGTATGGTTTTACTTTTTTAGCAACTTTTTTTTCAATTGCAACACAAGTCTTGGTTCCTTTTGCTGCAGGATTGGCAAGTCCTGAAAAAAGTCCACAAATTGTGGGTACGCTCATGAGCGGGTTATTTCTTGGAATTTTGTTGGCAAGATCGATTGCAGGCTTGTTATCCACAATCTGGTCGTGGCATGCAGTCTATTTGTTGAGTGGTCTGCTGATTTTAGTATTTGCCGTGGTGATGTGGTTTAAGTTACCTGATGCCCGAAAATCGCATCAATTAACGATTCTACAAATTTATCGTTCTTTATTTTCTCTGGCAGTTCATCAACCACATTTACTGCGCCGTGGTTTGGCGGGCGGTATTGGCTTTGGTATTTTGGCACTGATTTTTACCACGATGACTTTTATTTTGGCGAATGAACCTTATCACTTTAACGATTTCCAGATTGGTTTATTTGGAATCGTGGGTTTGGCAGGTGTTTTTGCAACGCCTTGGGCAGGTCGACAAATCGCAGCTGGTGGGGAAAATAAGGTTGCGCTGATCTGTATGTGGTTACTGATGATTGCCTGGATACCGCTGTGTTTTGCTCAGCACTCGTTATTTGCCTATGCCATAGGCGTTATTCTCGCTTATTTTGGCTTATCGGCATTGCATGTTTTAAATCAAAATCTAGTCTATCGAATTTCGGCGGAAGCGCGTTCTCGTATTAATTCGATTTATATGACATTGTATTTTGGCGGAGCGGCTCTAGGTTCCTTTATTGCCGTATATGCATGGAAACATTGGGGGTGGATGGCATGTGTGATACTTGGAATAATGATGGCAATCATCAGTTTTATGATTGATCGCCTAGATTTTCATGCAATGAATAACGCAGAGGCGCAGAAAAAAGCACTATAAAGAGGAGTTTGATATTCCTCTTGCTATGTTTTGCGAATGATCATTAAGGTTGCAGAAGCAAAAGCATAGACCTTGCCGCTCTCATCTACGATTTTGCCTTCTGTGGTAATGATATTCCGTCCAGCATTAATCAATTCAGCTTGTGCATAATAAGGAGTATCAACTTGCATGGGACGAATCATTTTTACATTTAGGTCGATGGTGCCATAACCAACCCCATGTTCCAATAAGGTATGCGCTGCGCTGCCTGTAACGGTATCCAGAGCTGTTGCACAAAAACCGCCATGCACACCGCCTTGTATATTTCGATGTTCCTGTCCAGGCATCACTTTATAGGTTGCTTTTCCTTTTGAAACCTCAATGAGTTCCATAGGAAGTGTGTGAGCCATAGGAGAAGCAGACACCTCTCCATTTTTTAAAGCCGTTAAAAATTCAAGACCAGTGTATTTCGGGTTATCCATAAATCGTCCTTGGATGTTTAAGCAATCTCATCACAATACTATAAATTAATTTTTTACGGAATATTATTTCGCAAAACAAAATTTTTAAATTATCTTTAATTATTGTTGTTACTCATTTTTAATTTAAATAGTTATTAAAATACAATAAACTATGTTTTATGGTGGAAATGTACTGGTGTTTTTTACAAAATAAACATTATTAAAATGAAAATAAATTTTGCAATAAGAAATTTATTTGCTATTTTTGAGATCAGGAAAAATAAAAATTCTCTCAAGAGCAGTGCTGTCTCTTAAGGGAAGAAATGCAAGGAAAAAATCATGCCTTTATATAAAGCTCCTCAACGCGATATGCAATTTGTACTACATGAATTGCTTCAAACTGAACAAAACTACCAAAAATTATCTAAATATCAGGATGTCGTCAGTCGTGAACTCGTGGATCAATATTTGGAAGCAGCAGCAGATTTTTGTGAAAATGAATTGGCTCCAATTAATCAAAATGGTGATCAAGAAGGTTGTCATTTAGATCAAGGTATTGTGACCACCCCGAAGGGGTTTAAAGAAGCTTATGATAAATATGTGGAGCTTGGTTTTACCTCACTAACAGCTGATCCAGAATATGGCGGGCAAGGCTTACCTACACTGCTCCGTATTGCGATTTCAGAGATGCTTTGTGGTTCGAACTGGGCATGGGCAATGTATCCTGGTTTGTCGCACGGTGCGATGCGAACCATTGAACATCACGGCACTGAGCAGCAAAAAAAGGCATTTTTAACTCAGCTGATTCGTGGTGTCTGGACAGGAACCATGTGCTTAACGGAATCTCATGCTGGTTCAGACTTAGGCTTGATTCGTACCAAGGCTGAGCCGAATTCAGATGGAAGTTATGCCATAACCGGAGAAAAGATTTTTATTTCCGCAGGGGAACATGATCTTTCAGAAAATATTATCCACATTGTGTTGGCTCGCTTACCAGATGCGCCGACAGGCACTAAAGGGATTTCTCTGTTTATTGTGCCGAAATTTAATGTCGATGATCAAGGGAATGTGCAAGAGCGCAATCATGTAGGGTGTAGCGCGATTGAACATAAGATGGGGATTCATGGTAACGCAACCTGTGTTTTAAATTTTGATGCTGCAAAAGGTTATCTAATTGGCCCTGAAAACCGTGGGCTTAACTGTATGTTTACCTTTATGAACACCGCCCGTATTGGGACTGCTGTACAAGGTCTAGCTGCCTCTGAGATTTCATTTCAAGGTGCTTTAGCTTATGCGAAAGATCGCTTGGCAATGCGTTCTTTATCTGGAGCAAAATGTCCTGATAAAAATGCAGACCCCATTATTGTTCATCCTGCTGTACGTTCCATGTTAATGACTCAAAAAGCATTTTCAGAAGGTGGACGTGCATTAGCCTATTTTCTGGCTCAGCATGTCGATATTGTTGAGACTTCAGATGATCCCGAGCAGCGGAAAATGTCGGATGAGTTATTGGCCTTTTTAACTCCAATTGCCAAAGCGTTTTTAACTGAATCGGGGAATGAATCAGCTAAGCATGGGGTACAGGTCTTTGGTGGGCATGGGTTTATTGTTGAACATGGGATGGAGCAAATTGTACGTGATGCAAGGATATCCACCTTATATGAAGGCACGACCGAAATTCAGTCTTTAGATTTACTGGCGCGTAAAGTATTGAAGTCTGATAGAAAACTGCTAAAAAACATGACCGATTTAATTGAGCAGTTTATTGTGACGAATCAAGCAAATACAGCATTGTCTGCTTATACGGAAAAACTGGCTGAATTGAAGCAGCAGTGGTTATCTATCACCGAAGACGTTGCACAAAAAGCCAAGCAAAATCCTGAAGAAATTGGTGCTGCTTCAGTCGATTATCTGTATTTTTCTAGCTATGTGGTATTCGCCTATCTCTGGGCACGTATGGCACAAGTTGCCCATGAAAAACTGGCTGAAGGCACGCAAGAACAAAAATTCTATCAGGCCAAACTCAGCACAGCGAAGTTCTTCTTTCAGAAGCTATTACATCGTACACAAGCACATGCAGCTTCTATTGCTTCTGGAGCAGAGTCAGTGATGGAACTTGATGAAGATGCTTTTTCATTCTGAGTCTGCTCCACGGATTGTAAATTTTTTCAGAGAGTAGCGAGAAATGGATTTTGAACATATTTTGATTCGTCAACACAACCGTGTCGGTTATTTGACGCTTAATCGCCCAGAAGTGCTGAATAGTTTCAATGAACAAATGCACCTTGAAATTGCGGCAGTTTTAGACCTGTGGGCGGTTTCTAAGGAAGTAAAAGTTATTGTGATTTCTGGCGCAGGCAAAGGTTTCTGTGCTGGACAGGATTTAAGATCAAGAAGTCATGATGTCATTGCTGCACCAGATTATGATGCAGGCGCGGCTTTAGAAAAATTCTATAATCCGCTGGTACTTAAAATTACAGATGTGACCAAACCTGTAATCGCTGCGGTGAATGGTGTGGCTGCTGGTGCTGGTGCGAATTTGGCTTTAGCCTGTGATTTGGTGGTGGCGAAACAATCTGCTTCATTTATACAGTCTTTTTGCAAAGTTGGTTTAATTCCTGATGCAGGTGGCACATGGAATTTACCGCATTTGATCGGTTTGGCCCGTGCAAAAGGGCTCACTATGTTGGGTGATAAGTTATCTGCTCAAAAAGCCTTGAATTGGGGATTGATTTGGGAGGTTTACGAAGATGAACTTTTCGAAGCGAGTGTTACCACATTGGCTGAACAGTTAGCTGAGCAGCCCAGTAGTTCGATTGCATTGATTAAAAAAGCTTTAAACTGCGCAACAGACAACAGCTTTGTTGAGCAATTGCAGCTGGAGCGTGAATTTCAACGTATCGCAGGACAATCAGATAACTATAAAGAAGGAGTGACTGCCTTTATGGAAAAGAGAAAACCAGACTTTAGCTAGAAGTATTAGATATTAATAATATTTAGTTCTGGAAAATGAAAACAGTACATTAAGTCGGAAGTACTTCAAATAGGGATATAACATGAGTCTAAAAGAGATTGTATCGACAAATGAATGGGATGCTCGCTGTCAGTTAGCAGCCTTATATCGGTTAATTGCTTACTATCGGATGACAGATCTTATTGATACCCATATCAGTCTACGTGTACCAGATGATAAGGGACATTTTCTGATTAATCACTACGGTATTCCATTCGAAAAAATGAAAGCCTCTGATTTGGTTAAAATTGATGGTGAAGGCAATATCGTAGAGCATTATGATGCAGGTAAAACGGTTAATGTTGCTGGTTTTGTTATTCATTCAGCATTGCATGCAGCTCGTCCCGACATTCACTGTGTGATTCATACCCATACCGCAGATGGAATTGCAGTTGCAGCTCAGAAGCATGGTTTGTTGCCAATATCACAACACGCACTAAAATTTTATAAAAAAGTCAGTTATCACGCATATGAAGGGGTCGCACTATCGACCGAAGAGAGGGCACGACTGGTGCAGGATCTGGGTAATCATCGTGTCATGATTTTAAGAAACCATGGATTGTTGGCAACAGGCGATAGTGTACAGCGTGCATTTCATGAAATTTATTTTTTAGAACGAGCATGTCAGGCACAAATTAAGGCACTTGCCGGTGGGGCGGAATTGCATTTTCCTTCCGAACTGGTTTGTGAACATACAACCAAGCAGTTCGAATCAAAAGGTGTGGAACAGATTATTTTAAATGCCTGGAATGCAGCCTTGTCTTTAATTGAACAGCAGCGTGAGGAATACTGCGCATGATTGTGATTGCGACCACTGTACCAAAAGTTCAAAAATGGCTTGAAGATGCATTTTTACAATACGCACCACAAGGTTCGTATTGCCTAGCCGACAGCGAACAGGCTAGGCATGCAACAACTGCTGTATCGTGGTTTCCAGATCTTGATCATTTAGAAAAATTGCCTGAATTAAAATTGATTCATTCAATGGCTGCGGGCGTTGAACACCTCAATCTAGATCGAATTGGCACACAATATAAAGTGTGTCGGGTGGTTGATTAGCTTCATCAAAAGGGGATGTTTGACTATTTGCAATGGGGTGTTTTGTATTACCAACGTTTTTTTGATCAGGCCTTTGTACAAAAGCGGCAACAACGTTGGCGGCAGTATCCACAGCGAGAACATGCTGAATTGAAAATTGGAATTATGGGCTTGGGGCAAATGGGCGGATATATGGCCAAGCAATTTGCTGCGCTCGGTTATCAAGTATTTGGTTGGTCTCGTAGCCCGAAAAATATTGCACATGTGAGCAGTTATGCAGGTGATGAAGACTTTGACACGTTTTTGGGGCAGGCTGAAATTCTGATTAATTTATTGCCACTCACGGAAAGTAACCAAGGTATTTTATCAAAATCTTTATTTGATCAGCTTCCTGAACAGGCCTGTATTATCAATTGTGGTCGTGGTCAGCATCTGGTTGAGCAGGATTTATTAAATTATCTGGATTCTGGACGTTTACGTGGTGCAATTTTGGATGTCTTTGCAAAAGAACCCTTAGTTGAAAATCATCCACTTTGGCAACATGAAAAAGTGGTGATCACGCCACATGTTGCTTCACATGCACCATGGTCGGTTGTGGTGAACCAAATTTTAGAAAATGATCAGCGTGTTATTCAAGGGCAAGCATTGTTAAATCAAGTGGACACTTTGAAGGGGTATTAGTGTCTGAATATCCTCAGTTCAAGCTATCATTCAGTCATACCGACTTTTAATTGTTAATCCGCTGACTGAACATATCTTTTGTTATTTAACATGCCCAGTCAGTGGTTTATTTGAAGATTTTAGTCTTTATTACTGAGCTCTTTTGATAGCTCATCCCAACGTTGATTTGCGCTTTGCATCGCTTGCATTTTGATATGACCAAATCCGCGTACTTCAGCAGGAAGCTCGGCAATTTGTTCTGCAATAGACAGGTTATAGCTATTGGGTGATGAAATGAGAGTTTCAACGAAGGCGATATAGCGGTCTCGCCATGCGTGCTCATGTTGGCGTTCTTGTTGACGTGCAAATGGATCAAGGAAGCTTTCGCGAAGCCATTGTAATCGAGCAAGCAACATCATTGGGAAACGCATCCAGTAACCAAAGATACGTTTGCGGACATTGGTGCCAAGTGTTGGTGGTGCAAGGTGGTAGGAAAGGCGCACACCACGTCCAAATTGTGACTCGATTGATTTTTTAAAGTTTGTACCAGTGAGCAAACGTGCCACTTCATACTCATCTTTATATGCCATCACACGATAGAGTTGCGTCGCTATCGTGATTGCCAATGCCTCAGGTAGTAATTTCGATACCTGTTCTAATAGCATACGGTATTGATTAGCATAGCTTTCATTCCAATAGTCTTGCAAGCGTGAAGTCCGATCATTGATGAGTTCAGGCAATGTCTGTGGTGCATTCTGTTTTGGCAAACTGTCGAGTAGGCGCTTCGCCAGATCTGGATCGTTTGCAAGATGGCAGCCTACGCGAAAAGCTTCCAGATTCTTTTCAACCGCCGTACCATTCAGTTGAATGGCTTTTTCAATACTCTCGCGCAATAATGGAATTTGACCTGATTGCCATGCCATCCCTAGCAAGAGCTGATTGGCAAAAATGGCATCGCCTAAGACTTCTGTGGCAATCCGTGCGGCAGGTAAGGAGACCAGTTTCCCTTGCTCGACACGACCACGAAGACGATTGATCAAGTCCGTAACTGGGGCAAACCAGTCACGCTTATTGATAAAGTCAGATGTAGGTGCACTATCTTCATTGACGAGCACCATCGCATCTTGTTTTAAGCGTGATAGCGCTGCATGACTGCCTGCCACAATTGCATCTACACCAATCAATAGGTCACATTGATGTTCAGGAATTTTGGTGGAAGAAATTTGACTATCGTCAGTCGCAACTTGAATATAGGAATAAACCGTACCGCCTTTTTGTGCTAGTCCTGCCATATCCATGACACGGGTCGCTTTTCCTTCTAAATGAGCTGCCATACCCAATAAAGCCCCGACAGTGACCACACCTGTTCCACCCACACCGCCGACCATAATACGACTTGGTGTATCGCCAAGTTGTGGAATTATTGGTCGTTCAGGCCAACCCGTAGCAAAACCTTCAAACTTGGCGGGACGTTTCATATCGCGTGTATGCACAGTGACAAAGCTTGGGCAGAAACCTTCTACACAGGTGAAATCTTTATTACAACTACTTTGGTTAATTTGACGCTTGGTGCCCAATGTCGTTTCTACTGGTTCAATCGACAGACAATTTGATTTTTTTGAACAATCGCCACAACCTTCACAGATATCGCTATTGATGTATAGACGTTCAGCTGGGTCTGGATACATATCGCGTTTACGACGGCGACGCTTTTCGCTGGCACAGGTTTGAACATAGATTAAAGCGGTGACGCCTGAAATATCACGCAATTCACGTTGCACGGTGTCTAAATCATTTCTATGTCGGATTTCTACATTGGGTGCAAGATGTTCTTCAGCATGAATTAATTCAGGTTCATCAGTCACAATGACCTGTTTTTTAATCCCTTCTGCATCAAGCTGACGGGTCAGTTGCGCCACACTCAAATGTCCATCCACATGCTGACCACCGGTCATGGCAACGGCATCGTTGTACAGAATTTTATAAGTGATATTGATATTGGCTGCGATGGCTTGTCGAATTGCCAAATAGCCTGAATGGAAGTAGGTTCCATCTCCGAGATTGGCAAAAATATGTTTTTCATTGGTAAAGTGCGATGCACCCGCCCAACTGACACCTTCACCGCCCATTTGCGAGAAAGTTTCTGTGCCACGATCCAGTGATACCGCAATATAGTGGCAACCGATGCCACCTAAGGCGCGACTGCCTTCTGGAACGACTGTGGAGGTATTATGCGGACAACCACTACAGAAATAAGGTTTACGCTCTGCCAGATCCAGCACGCGTCGTGACTCTTGTTCTGCTTTTTGCAATAAATCGATGCGATTCTGAATTTGTTGTCTTAAATTCCCAGGTAAATCGAGTTGTAGAAAACGTGCCGCCAGCATTTTGGCAATCGGTTCTGGTTGGAACTCGTAATGACCAATTAGCGGTGCTTCCTCGATGGAGGTACTCCATTCACCTTTCCCATGCGGTGCTTTGCCGATCACATGTGGACGTTGCTCATCAGGCAGGGAATACAGTTCATCCTTGATTTGTGATTCAAGAATAGGGCGTTTCTCTTCAACCACGATTAGCTCTTGCAAACCCTCAGCAAATTCGCGAATACCTTGAGGTTCTAAAGGCCAGATCAAGCCAACTTGGTAAACACGTAGCCCAAGCAGTTGTGCTGTTTCATTCTCAATGCCTAAAATGCGTAAGGCTTCAATGGTATCGAGATAGCCTTTGCCACTGGCAACAATCCCAATCTGGGCATTATCACATGGCCACGTGGTCTGATTGAGTTGATTGGCGCGTGCATAGGCCAATACTGCAGGTAAACGGTATTGATACAGGCGTTGTTCTTGTTGGATACCATGATCAGGCCAACGGATATGTAAACCATCGGCAGGTAAATCAACTTCTGGCAAAACAGGCGTGACACGATCTAGATCAACATTGACTGAAGCAGAGGTTTCAACAATTTCACTGACCAGTTTCATCGAGGTCCAAACACCAGCAAAGCGTGACATGGCAACTGCATGTACACCTAAATCGAGAATGTGTTGCACCGAAGTTGGATAGAAAATTGGAATACCGCAACCCATCATCACGTGTTCGGATTGATGTGGAACAGTCGAAGATTTACAGGAATGGTCATCACCAAATAAAGCAACTACGCCACTCTGTTCGGCGGTTCCTGCGAGGTTGGCATGACGCAATACATCGCCTGAACGATCTACACCAGGACCTTTACCATACCACCATGCAGTGACGCCATCATATTTTCCTTGACCTGCAAGGTTCGCCTGCTGCGTGCCCCAAATGGCCGTTGCCGCGAGGTCTTCATTAATACCGGGTTGAAACACGACATTGTGATCTTTAAGTATGCCTCCAATTTGCCAAAGGAAATTATCATAGTTACCGACAGGGGAACCACGATAGCCTGAAATAAAACCAGCGGTATGATACCCATTCTGTTCATCACGGCGTGTTTGTGCTAGAGGTAACCGAACCAGTGCCTGAATACCGCTCATATAGGCCGAACCGTCATCACTGATATATTTGTCGTCCAGTGATACATCCATAGTAGCGATCATTTTTGGAGTAACTTTTGTCGCTATATTCATTTATGTCTCCTTAGAATTGTATGTAGTTTTGACTACTTTCTTTTTTCAACATCCGGTTGAATATTTGGAGTAAGTACATCTAAAGAAAAAGATTGAGTGGCTGTATAACTTAAAAAAAGCTGCTCAATGTATGTACATATTTGTCATTGTGGTTGATCCAGACTGGTGCAACAATGCGTAATTTAGAAAAAGATATTTACGTTATGCGCAAAAATCTTGATGGTGGATTGTTACATGCGATGCATGCCTTCCTGAAAGTCATTGATAGCGGCAGTTTTACGGCTGCCGCGGAGCAGATGGAACTGACAACTGCGCAAGTTTCGCGATTAATTAGCGAATTAGAAGGGCGGTTAGGTACAAAACTACTACAACGATCAACTCGCCAACATGCCTTGACTGAAATTGGTGCAAACTATGCAGAGCAGTGTCGCCAAGTGCTGGCGATGGTAGAGGAATCCGAAGCACAGGCCATGGGGATGGCAACCAGACCACAAGGGCGGTTACGTGTACTGAGTATGGCCAGTTTCGGGCATCATTATTTGGCGCCGATGATGGCGGAATTTTGTCAAACTTATCCTGAACTTACGGTTGAATACCGAACCTCGCAAAACGTACCTGATCTTTTAGGTAAAGGTATTGATGTCAGCTTGTATTTGACTGAGTCCTTGGCAGATTCAAGATTTGTCGCGCGCCGAATTGGGACGATTTTTTCGGTGTTATGCGCTTCGCCTGCCTATCTGGAAAAACATGGTGAACCTCAATCACTGGATGATTTACAAACGCATGCCTGCTTACGTTTAGTCAATCCATCGATTACCCCACAATGGCATCTGGTCAGTGAAAACAGCTGTTCTTATCAGATTGATATCAATGGACCGTTGATTGCAGATACACCTGAATTGCTGCTGGATGTGGTACAGCAGGATATGGGCATTGCTTTATTGCCGACCTTCTCATCGATTGATGCGATTCGGGCAGGGCGATTACGCCGTATTTTACCTGCTTGGCGGTCACCTGATATTGGGGTTTATACTTTATTGCCATCACGTCATTTTGTGGATGCAAAAACAAGAGCATGGCTGGAGTGGGTCGAGCAGCATATTTCTCCAAAAATACAGCAAGATACGGATTATTTTTTATAAATTGGTTGTTGAATATATTATTTATCTGAATTTAATTATGTTTATTTTTAAACTATTAAGAATAAATAATTATGCCAGAGTCATGTAGTGCTCTCATCCTATTTTTAGAAATAACCACTACGTCTTGCACTTCAGTTGAAATATATTTCACCCTCGTTCAGGTTCGCCTTACTTTGGTTTCGCCCAAAGTAAGCAAAGGCATTGTCATCTACAAAACCTGTTCATTTCTTTCAATTAAATAGATGGATTGCAAAAACAGAATCTTACAGATATCACGCAGGTTGTAGATGACGTCTCCGAGTATCATATAACTACAACAAACCTGTGTTGTTCAAATAAACAATGAAACAAGAGAAAAATGTCTGGTGATCAGTTTTGTGAGTTTAAAAGTGATCTTTGATTCACCAGATTACAGTTAAGAGTTATATTTGAGTTGTTTAGATACAACGGCTTTGCCAATACGCATTGGCATAATTCGATAAGCTTTTTCGGTTAAGTACATGACTGATATTTTGGCTGGCTTGCATCAGTTTTTCTAAATTGATTCCTGTCTCAAAGCCCATATGCGAGAGCAAATAGAACAGATCTTCGGTGGCTACATTACCTGAAGCCCCTTTGGCGTAAGGGCATCCACCCAAACCAGCCAGCGAAGAATCAAATACACGAATGCCTTGCTGTAAAGATTGATGAATATTGGCAATCGCCATGCCATAAGTATTATGAAAATGTCCTGCCAAAACCTTACTGTCGAGTTCAGCCAGACAAGCTTGCCAGACTTTTGCGACACGATCTGGTGTGGCTGTACCAATGGTTTCACCCAAAGATACTTCATAACAACCCATGTCATAGAGCCGTTTAACCACTTTCAGCACTTGCTCAGGTGCAATCGCACCTTCATAAGGGCAATCGACAATACAAGAAACATAACCACGGACACGGATGTTCTGCGCTTTGGCTGCGGTCATCACATCGCTAAATTTTTCAAAACTTTCATCAATCGAGCAATTAATATTTTTACGGGTAAAGCTTTCAGAAGCTGCAGTAAATACCGCAACCTCTTTGCATCCTACAGCTTGAGCAGTTTCAAAACCTTTGATATTGGGGGTAAGCAGACTAAATTGCACAACGGTCGTTTGGGGTAATTGTTTAAATAGCTCATCACTCTGCGCCATTTGCGGTACCCATTTTGCAGATACACAGGAGCCGACTTCAATCGATTTCAAGCCAGCATTAACCAAATCGTGAATAAAGTTTAAACGTTGTTGGACGGTCAAAGCCTGTTTTTCATTTTGCAGGCCATCACGCGGACCGACCTCCACGATTTTGACAAATTCACTCATGCAACTTCCTCCTGCGCAGGTTGAAATTCCACCAGTTCATCGCCAGCTTTGACCTGATCACCCACTTGGAAATAGGAATCCACAATCACACCATCTTGTGGTGCGCGAATGGTGTATTCCATTTTCATGGCTTCAAGCGTCATTAAGATATCGTCTTTCTTGACGTTATGATTTGCACTGACCAGCACTTGGGTCACCACACCTGGCATCGGTGCTTTAAGATGACCTTGATCCGCTTGGCTATCCACTTGATTATAATCTTGGCGAATATAAGCAAATTTATGACTTTGTCCGCTATGGAACAGCGTGATGCCTTGCGTGCTTTGGTTGAAGGCTAGTTTTTGTTGTGTGCCATTGATATGGATCTCAGCTGTATGCGCATCTAGCAATTGTCCTGAAATAGGGTAGCTCTTCCCATTATATTCAGCATTAAAGCCTTGTTCAGCCGAGCTAATTTTGATTTGAATGCTCTGATCTAAATAGTTCAGTTTAATGATTTGTTGGAAAGCAATATTTAAACGCCATAACGGTTGTGCTTGCCATAATTGTTTTTGGCTAGAACGATTGTTGTTAAGTTTGCTCAGGAATTCGATAAAGGCTGTGCTAACCACCAACTCAGGCTTAATCTGTTCTGGATGGAACAGAAAATCTTGTTCACGTTGGATTAGGTTGGTATCTAATTTGGCTTGTTTGAATGAGTCGCTACTAACAATTTTTTCCAAAAAGGCAATGTTATTACCTAGACCATCGACGTGGAATTGACTGAGTGCATGTTGCATTTGAATCAAAGCCGCTTCACGGTTTTTACCCCAAACGATCAGTTTGGCAATCATTGGATCGTAGTAGGTGGTGATTTCATCACCTTCAACGATACCACTGTCGACACGGACGAATTGGTTTTGCGTTGGGTAATGTAAATAGTCAATTTTGCCGATGGCAGGTAAAAAGCCCTTTTCGGGTTCTTCTGCATAAATACGTGCTTCGAGCGCATGACCATGAATCTGTAATTGATGTTGCAGTTTCGGTAAAGGTTCACCATCTGCGACGCGTAGTTGCCATTCTACAAGGTCTTCACCTGTAATCATTTCAGTAACAGGATGTTCGACTTGCAGACGGGTATTCATTTCCATGAAATACGCGGTTCCATCTTGCTCCACAATAAACTCAACCGTACCCGCGCCGACATAGTCCACCGCACGGGCAGCATCAATCGCTGCTTGGCGCATGGCATCCAGTTTTTCGCTTGGCATTTGTGGTGCAGGGGCTTCTTCGAGTACTTTTTGGTGGCGGCGTTGTACCGAACAATCACGTTCAAATAAATGCACATAGTTACCATGTGTATCGCCAAACACTTGCACTTCAATATGTCGCGGTTGAATTACATAGCGTTCAATCAACACATCGTCATTACCAAAGCTCGATTTGGCTTCACGTTTACATGAGGCTAAGGCATGCAGGAAATCTTCACTACGCTCAACCAGACTCATGCCTTTACCACCACCACCAGCACTGGCTTTAATTAAAACAGGGTAGCCAATTTGGTCTGCCTGTTGCTTTAAAAAGTCGGCCTCTTGATTGGTCCCGTGATAGCCAGGGGTTAATGGCACACCTGCTTTTTCCATCAAGGCTTTAGAGGTGGCTTTTAAGCCCATCGCTAAAATCGCATCGACGGGTGGGCCAATAAAGCAAATGTTGTGTTGTTGGCAAGCGAGTGCAAATTGATCATTTTCTGAAAGAAAACCATAGCCTGGGTGAATCGCTTGGCTGCCTGTATCAATCGCCGCCTGAATAATACGCTCTACCTGTAAATAACTTTGCGTGGCAGGGGACTGACCAATATAAATGGCTTCATCTGCAAGTTTGACGTGTTGTGCATTGGCGTCTGCATCAGAATATACCGCAACCGTTGCAATACCGAGTTTTTTTGCGGTACGAATCACGCGGCAGGCAATCTCGCCACGGTTCGCAATTAAAATCTTTTCAAACATGATGATCGTCCTTAATTGTTGTTATTCGAGTGAGAAACCCATGCAGGCTGTTGTTTATTTAAAAAGGCATTCAGTCCTTCTTTGGCTTCGCTGCCCTGACGAACTTGAGCAATATGTTGTGCCGTCTGTTGCAGCAAGTCATTGCTCATGGTCTGGTTGCTCACCATTTGAATCAGTTGTTTTGATGCCGCCTGAGCCTGCGGGCCACCAAGTAACAGGGCATCAATAATTTCTTGAACTTTCTGGTCTAAGTCTTCTGCATCTGCCACTTCATGTGCCAAGCCAATAGATTTGGCTTCACGCGCAGAAATCCGTTCTGCGGTTAAGAAGTAGCGCGAAGCCTGTCGTGCTCCAATCGCACCAATTACATAGGGACTGATAGTCGAAGGGGCAAGACCTAAACGGACCTCAGACGTTGCAAATTTAGCATCGGTACTGGCAATACAAATATCACAGGCCGATGCCAAACCCATGCCACCACCAAAGGCAATGCCATGCACACGAGCAAGCGTCGGTTGCTTTAAGGTCGCGAGTGCATTCAGCATTTGTGCAAGTTTTAAAGCATCGGCTTCATTTTCTGCTGAGGAAGCTTGACCTGCCTGTTTCATCCAGTTCAGATCAGCACCTGCCGAGAAGCTTTTACCTCGTCCAGCCAAGACCACCACACGGATATCATCACGCGTATTTAAGCTGTTAAAGCAAGTATGTAATTCTTCAATCACTGTGGTATTAAAGGCATTGTGCAGTTCTGGGCGATTCAGCCAAACATAGGCAACTTGACCTTGTTGTTCCAGTTGTAAAAATTGATAGCTCATAGACACCTCTTACATGCGGAACACGCCAAATTTGGTTGGCTGAATGGGTGCATTGAGCGCTGCAGCAAGGCTCAGACCAAGCACATGACGGGTTTGAGCAGGGTCAATGACACCGTCATCCCAAAGACGGGAAGAGGCATAATACGGATGGCCTTGATGCTCATATTGTTCACGGATCGGTTGTTTAAATTGATCTTCTTCCTGTGCTGACCACTGTGCACCTTTTTGCTCAATCTGATCACGTTTTAAAGTTGAAAGGACACTAGCAGCCTGTTCACCACCCATCACTGAAATACGGGAGTTTGGCCATGTCCATAAAAAGCGTGGCGAGTAAGCGCGGCCACACATGCCATAGTTACCTGCACCAAACGAACCACCAATAATCAGGGTCAGTTTAGGTACATTGGCTGTCGCAACCGCCATCACCAATTTGGCACCATTTTTTGCAATGCCTTCATTTTCGTATTGACGACCCACCATAAAGCCAGTGATGTTTTGGATAAATAACAATGGAATATTGCGTTGGGTACACAGCTCAATAAAATGTGCCCCTTTTTGTGCAGACTCGGAAAAGAGAATCCCGTTATTGGCAATGATGCCGACGGGCATACCGTAAAGCGAAGCAAAACCAGTAATGAGGGTTGAGCCAAAACGGGCTTTAAACTCATCAAAGCGTGAACCATCGACAATACGTGCAATGACTTCACGTACATCGAAAGGTTTACGTGCATCACTTGGAACAACGCCATAAAGTTCCGATGCATCAAATAGCGGCTCATCGATTTGCTTATTTAATGCGGTTGGTTTTTTATTCAGATTGGCAACGATGTTACGTGCAATTGCTAGCGCATGTTCATCATTTTCAGCCAAATGATCCGCAACCCCTGAAAGACGGGTATGGACATCACCCCCCCCTAAATCTTCACTGGTGACCACTTCGCCAGTGGCTGCTTTTACCAAGGGAGGGCCACCCAGAAAAATCGTACCTTGATTACGCACAATAATGGTTTCATCTGACATGGCAGGGACGTAAGCACCGCCAGCGGTACAACTACCCATCACCACCGCAATTTGGGCAATCCCTTGGCTCGACATCCGCGCCTGATTATAGAAAATACGCCCGAAATGATCTCGATCAGGGAATACCTCATCTTGCATCGGTAAAAAAGCACCCCCTGAATCCACCAGATAAATACACGGCAAGTGATTTTGCTCGGCAATTTCCTGTGCACGTAAATGCTTTTTCACTGTGAGCGGATAATAGGTGCCACCTTTGACGGTTGCATCATTGGCGACGATCATGCAGGTCACACCATTGACTTGGCCGATGCCAGCAATCACACCCGCAGCAGGAATATCATCTTCATAAACCTTATAAGCAGCCAATTGTCCAATTTCTAAAAAAGCTGTGCCGACATCAATTAGTTGATCAATACGATCACGTGGTAATAATTTGCCTCGGGCTAAGTGTTTTTGTCGGGCATTTTCTCCGCCACCTAACGCTACTTTTTGAGCCACTTGTTTCAGATCGCTGACCAATGTTTGCATGGCGTGTTGATTGGTTTTGAAGTCTTCACTTCGCACATTAATTTTGCTGTGTAATTGGTTCATAAGCTGCATCCTGATTTATGGTTATTATTTGGTTTCATTAAACAGTTCGCGGCCAATCAGCATGCGGCGAATTTCTGAAGTTCCTGCACCAATTTCATAAAGTTTGGCATCGCGCCATAAGCGACCTGCCGAGAATTCATTGATATAACCATTACCACCGAGGGTTTGAATGGTTTCTCCTGCCATCCATGTGGCTTTTTCTGCGGCATATAAAATGGCACTGGCTGCATCTTTACGTAAGCTGCGGTCATGGTCAGCTTTGTCACAGGCTGCGCCAACCGCATAAACCAAGGCTTTACAAGCGAGCCAAGTGGAATACATATCTGCCAGTTTGCCTTGCATCAATTGGAATTCACCCAAGGCCTGACCGAATTGTTCACGTTCATGTAAGTAGGGAATCACCACATCTAGGCAAGCATCCATAATGCCCAAAGGACCTGCACTTAGGACCGCGCGTTCATAATCCAGACCACTCATCAGTACTTTGGCGCCGTTGCCAACACCACCGAGTACGTTTTCAGCAGGGACTTCAACATTGTCAAAAAATAGCGGATAAGTGTTGGAACCACGCATACCAAGCTTGTCTAAATGCTTGCCATGACTAAAGCCTGGCATGTCTTTTTCGATCAGGAAGGCCGTCATGCCTTTGGCACCTGCATGTGGATCGGTTTTGGCATAAACCACCAATACATCAGCATCACCACCATTGGTGATCCACATTTTTGAACCATTTAAAACAAAGTGATCGCCTTTTTGTTCAGCACGCAGCTTCATACTCACGACATCAGAACCTGCATTCGGTTCAGACATTGCCAAAGCACCAACAAAGTCGCCTGAAATCAGCTTGGGTAAATATTTCTGTTTTTGTTGCTCACTGCCATTGCGGTTAATCTGGTTAATACACAAGTTAGAATGTGCACCGTAAGAAAGACCAATAGAGGCGGATGCGCGTGAAATTTCTTGTAGCACAATGATATGCGCCAAATAGCCGAGATTGGTGCCGCCATATTCTTCAGAAACAGTTAAGCCCATGAGTCCCATGTCACCAAATTTCTTCCAGAGATGGGCTGGGAATATATTGTCTTGATCAACTTGCTGAGCAATTGGTGCAATTTCTTTGGCACAAAATGCAGCAACTGAATCTTGTAGAGCAATTAACGTTTCATCCAGACCAAAATTCAAGCTACGTAGGTTCATTGTGTTGTCATCCCATTGGTTATATTTGTTGTTCCATTAAGCGTTGTTGTATGTGCTTATGAACTACCTTACAATGAATTTTTAAAAAAGTGAATAGAGATTCATAAAATGATTTACAATTCACTTTATTTGTTAGAGAATAAAATTTATGAGCTATAAACGATCAACTTTAATGCAGGAGCGGATGGAACAAAATCGCAAATCGATTTTGAGTTCAGCCAGAAAATTAATTTCAGAAGGAGGATTCAAAGACGCACAGATACAAACCATTGCTGAGCAAGCAGGAGTCTCAAGTGGTTTGGTTTATCGCTACTTTGACAATAAAAGTCAGGTACTGATTGAAGTCTTGTCAGAAGCCATCAACACCGAGTTGTTGGTGATTGATGCCATTACAGAAAGTGATCTGACCGCGCAACAGAAGTTGCATAAAGCAGTTGCAACCTTTGTCAAACGGGCACTCAACAGCCCGCAGTTGGCCTATTCACTGATGTTTGAACCTGTGGATTCAAGTGTGGAACATGAGCGTTTTCGGGTAAAGCAGCTGATGAAACAAAGTATTAAAAAAATCCTTGCAGATGGAAATGCAAGTGGCGAGTTTGTTTTGGATGACTTAAACATAACCGCCATGTGTGTGGTTGGGGCAATGACCTATGTGGTGGTTGAACCTTTAGACCCTGCTCAAAATACCAAGTTTGATCAGACGCACAAAGACTATTTTTCTAAACAGATTGCTGACTTTTGTGTGGATGCAGTACAGAAAAAGTAGGGCAGACAGAACGGTTTAACATCACAACAATAGGCAGTTTGAAGAGTAGTTGCAGTCACAACAATTAGATCAGGTAAGAACAGAATTAAAAAAGAATCAAGGAGAATGATTCAATGCAACACGTACGGTTAAGCTATGCCTCTGGAACCAGCTCACAGCCCCTGTTGGGGATGACGATTGGAGATAAATTTGATCAAGCCTGCCAGCAATATGCTGAGCAAGAGGCGATTGTCAGTTCACATCAGAACCGACGCTTAAGCTATAAAGCGCTACAGCATGAAGTGAATGCGTTTGCCTGTAGTCTGCTCAAGCTCGGTTTGAAAAAAGGGGATCGCTTGGCGATCTGGTCGCCGAATTGTGTGGAATGGACCGTGACCCAATTTGCCGCGTTTAAAGCTGGCATTATTTTGGTGAATCTGAATACCGCCTATAAAAGTCATGAACTGGAATATGTACTCAATAAAGTCTCCTGCAAAGGCTTGATCATTGCCTCACAGTTCAAGACTACAGATTATCAAGAATTACTCACTAAGATTGCACCTGAGCTGACATCTAGTTCCGATAAAGTGCTCCATTCAGCCCGTTTACCACATTTAAAATATGTGATCAAAATTGATGAGCAGCAACATACCGGTATCCATCGTTTTCGTGATTTACTCGAAACGCCGAATCAATCTCAGCTTGATGAGTTACAGCGCTTAGCCAAGCAGTTGCAGTTTGATGAAACTATCAATATTCAATTTACTTCAGGCACAACAGGCAATCCGAAAGGAACCATGTTGACCCACCATAACATCCTGAATAATGGTTATTTTGTCGGTGAAGGGATTGGCTTAACGCCCCAAGATCGCGTCTGTATCTCAGTGCCATTATTCCATTGTTTCGGCATGGTGATGGGCAATCTGGCCTGTATTACCCATGGTGCTACCATGGTTTATCCTGCGTCCGTGTTTAATCCCTTGGAAAGCTTAAAAACCATTGAGCAGGAAAAATGTACGGCGGCTTATGGTGTGCCGACCATGTTTATTGCCATTTTGGAACATGAGCAATTTGCCGAATTTGATTTGAGCAGTTTGCGTACCGGTATCATGGCAGGCAGCCCATGTCCGAGAGAAATCATGCAGCGTGTGATTGACCGCATGCATATGTCAGAAATTACCATCTGTTATGGCATGACCGAAACCTCTCCAGTCAGTGTGCAAAGTTATATTGATGATTCAATTGATAAACGAGTCAGCACGGTGGGGCATGTTCATCCACATTTGGAAGTTAAAATTGTTGATTTAGAGGGTGAAATCGTTCCGCTAGGGACACTCGGTGAACTTTGTGTACGTGGCTATTCAGTCATGGCTGGGTATTGGGATGAGCCTGAAAAAACCAAAGAAGTCATCGACGCAGCAGGCTGGATGCACACGGGTGATATTGCTGAAATGGACGCTGAAGGCTTTGTCAAAATCAAAGGCCGAATTAAAGATGTGGTCATTCGCGGGGGAGAAAATCTGTTTCCAAAAGAAATCGAAGACTTTTTATATACCCATCCCGATGTCTGCGATGTGCAAGTGATTGGTTTGCCCGACATGCGTTATGGTGAAGAGCTCTGTGCCTGCATCATTTTACACGAGCATCATCAAAGCAATGAAGACAGTATCCGAAGTTTCTGCAAAGAGCATATTTCACATAATAAAGTGCCACGTTACGTTAAATTTTTTGCTGAGTTCCCGATGACCGCATCAGGCAAAGCACAGAAATTTAAATTGCAGGAAATCATGCGGGCAGAGCTGAATTTGACTGCTGAAATTTTTGATTAAAAACGTATTCCTCCTTTGTACATTGAGATTGAGGAGGAGCTTTGATGTCGTGGTTGTTATCTAAACATAGGATGTCAGGATCAAGAAATGAAGATTAGAAATGATTGGTCACGTGCGGAAATACAGGCTGTGTATGAGCAGCCTTTTTTAGATTTGCTGTTTCAGGCACAACAGTTACACCGACAATATTTTGCTGCGAATAGTATTCAGGTCAGTACTTTGCTCTCTATTAAGACTGGCAAATGCCCCGAAGATTGCAAGTATTGTTCGCAATCAGCGCGTTATGATTCAAAACTGGAAGCAGAAAAACGCGTTGCAGTGGAGAAAGTCATTCAAGAGGCACAAAAATCCAAGGCTTCAGGCGCATCTCGTTTTTGTATGGGTGCCGCATGGCGCAATCCGCATGAGCGCGATATGCCTTATGTATTGGACATGGTGCGTGAGGTCAAAGCTTTAGGACTGGAAACCTGTATGACCTTGGGCATGTTGAATGCTTCTCAGGCGGAGCGTTTAAAAGAGGCTGGTCTGGATTATTACAACCATAATCTGGATACTTCGCGGGAATATTATTCCCATATTATCAGCACCAGAACCTTTGATGATCGACTGGATACACTAGAGCATGTTCGTCAGGCAGGGTTGAAAGTCTGTAGCGGTGGTATTGTCGGTTTAGGTGAAAGTCGTGAGGATCGGATTGGTCTTTTACATGAACTGGCAACTTTGCCACTACATCCTGAGTCTGTACCAATTAATATGCTGGTCCCGATCGAAGGGACACCTTTGGCTCAGGTGGAGAAACTGGATGTAACGGAATGGATTCGGACCATTGCTGTAGCACGATTGCTTATGCCGCAAAGTTACATTCGACTTTCGGCTGGGCGCGAAGCATTAACCGATTCCGATCAAGCCTTGGCATTTATGGCCGGTGCTAATTCTATTTTTTCAGGTGAAAAACTGTTAACCACTGCCAATGCCGGTGAAAGTCGTGACCAAGCTTTATTTCAAAAACTAGGCTTAAAAATAGAAGCAAGCAAACCTTCTATAAAGCAGTTATCAGTTGATGCGATGCTAACCGTTTAAAGCTTTTTAAAAGTAGAGGATCAAATGGCGAAAGATTTTAATAGTCAGAAAGTGGTGGAACGCTATGATGATCATATCCGCCGACTGATTCCAGGTTATGAGCTGATGCATCAACAAGTCGATGCTCTTTTACAGTCGGTTCTAAGTTCTGATGCACAGATTTTAATTGTCGGTTGTGGCACAGGCTATGAACTTGAATATTTATTGAATAGGCATCCGACTTGGACATTTAAGGCTGTTGATCCTTCTTTAGGCATGTTGCAGAAAGCACAAGCACTGATTCAGCAGCTTGGACAGTCAGAGCGTGTGCAATTCATTCATGGAGAAACAGCAGCATTGCCGACACAGCCAAAATTTGATGCGGCACTGTCGATCTTGGTTGCGCATTTTGTTCCACACGAGCTGAAATCAGATTTTTTTGCAGAGATTTCAAAGCGCTTAAGAGCCAAAGGACTTCTAATTACTTACGATCTAATGGCAGTTGAAAATCCTCAACAATTTAAAGCCTTGCCACTGCTATGTCAAAGCAATGGCTTAAGTGTAGAACAGAGCCAAGCCATGATGGAGCGTTTAGGACAAGACTTTTTTACGCTCTCTTTTGACGATTATCAGCAACTGCTTCAGCGTACAGGTTTTGAACAGGTACATTGTTTTAGCCAAGTGTTAACGTATCAAGGACTGATTGCCCAGAAAAAGCAGGATGAAGTATTGAGCTTGCCAGATTTTGATAATGCGGTGCTTACTCAACAAGGAATTCAACAGAAAATACCAATTTAATATTTAGTTTAAAAAACGTTTTTTAACAGTGGCCCATATCGCTGCTGCTAGGCTTCGCTGTCTTGAAAAAAAGTCAAAGTGAACGAAAGTAGATTGAAAATAGGAGGTGAAGATTAAATAAATCAATGGTTTGAAGTTTTTAGAATAAAAAATGTGATGTGGTACTTCTGTACGACAAAGGATAAAACACAAACAAAGAATGATCTTAAAACGGTATTTAAGATCAGTTGAAAAGGAAATTGATTTGAATGAAAAATTTTATTTTAACGGTACAAAAAAGCATGTTGGCTGTGGGTGTTTTAACGGCCATGTCCTCTGCTTATTCGGGAACTGAAAGTGCTGAAATTGCCCAGCTCCGACAGGAGGTTCAAGAGTTGCGAGCGATGCTGCAACAGTATGTAAAGCAGCCTGTTCCGGCCCAGTCTATGGCTCCAGTCACCGTAGCTGCTACGCCGCAAGTGGCTGAAACACAGGCGCCAAAACTGAATATCAGTAAAGCGGGAGCAGAAGTTAGTTTATATGGCTATATCCGTGCCGATGCTTCTTATCAGGCCAAAGGTGCATCGACCATGTATAACAATATCAGTGGCGTACCATTGGAACATACTGCCGAGGAAGCTCAACAAAAAGATCGTTTGCATTCAACGGTTAACGTCACCCGTTTAGGTTTGAATTTTAAAACGCCGACAGCCGCTGGCGATGTGGGTGGCAAGTTGGAAATGGATTTCTTTGGTGGCAGCACACGCGATCAATTCCGTATTCGCCATGCATATTTAACCTTTGATAAATGGTTGATTGGTCAGACTTGGTCCACTTTTATTGCCCCTGAATATTATCCAGAAACGATTGATGCTGGGACTTATGTTGGTGGCGCATTACAACGCTCACCATTGGTTCGTTATAGCGACAATCTATCAGCCAATACCAGTTTTGCTGTGGCGATTGAGGATCCAAAATATACCGCAACTTCAGACCCTGATAATGAAATGCGTTTGCCTGCTTTGGTGGGCCGATTGAATCATAAATTTGAGAATGGTTCCTTGTTGTCTGGCCGAACCTTTATGGCTGAGAAAAAAACCAGTAATGACGAAGAATGGGCATGGGGTGTGGGGCTAGGGGGTAAATATCAGTTAACGCCACAAACCTTCTTAAAAGCGGACTATTACCATGTCAAAGGTGATGGTCGTTTTCTATTATGGACCAATAACAGTTATGTGATTGATGATAAGAACCATATTCAGAGCAATGAATTCGATACCATTTCAGCAGGTCTGACTCATCAATTTAATTCACAGCTTCGCTCAACCTTGGGTTATGGCTATATGAAAGCTAAAGATGACAATACTTTTGCCCAAATCCAAAAAACTAACCTGACTCAAAATAAAGAGCTTTGGCAAGGTTGGATCAATGCTATGTACAACCCGTATAAACCCATTACTTTGGGCGTGGAATACGTCTATGGCGAGCGTGAAACTTTTGAGGGGCGTAAAGGAATTGATAACCGCTTCAATATGATGGCGAGTTACGACTTTTAATTGAGACCTTGAATAATCTGTTTTTTCTTTAGGGTGCAGTATGTCGTTTTAAACAAGAATTTATCTCATAGAGGAGATGATTAAATGGCAACATCGACGTTGAATGTCAATGCAATTATTGACCAAGCAAAATTTACCCCTTTTCACTGGAGCATTCTGCTTTGGTGCTTACTCATTATTATTTTTGACGGTTATGATCTGGTCATTTACGGTGTGGTTTTACCCGTATTGATGCAGGAGTGGTCACTCACAGCAGTACAGGCGGGTATGCTGGCCAGTACAGCCTTATGTGGAATGATGTTTGGTGCCATGCTATTCGGGGCTTTGGCAGATAAAATTGGTCGCAAAAATGTGATCTTGATTTGTGTGACTTTCTTTAGTGGTTTTACCTTTTGGGGTGCATTTGCCTCTACTCCGTTTGAGTTCGGTCTTTTACGCTTTTTAGCAGGTTTGGGGATTGGCGGCGTTATGCCAAACCTTGTGGCTTTAACCTCTGAATATGCGCCAAAGCGGATGCGCAGTACTTTGGTGGGGAGTATGTTTAGCGGTTATGCCATTGGCGGGATTATTTCAGCGCTGTTAGGAAGCTATCTGGTGGAAAGCCAAGGTTGGCAAATCATGTTCTTGATTGCTGGCATCCCATTATTGCTGTTACCGATTTTATGGAAATTCTTACCTGAGTCACTGACCTTTTTAGTAAAAAGTGGCAAGACTGAACAAGCCTATGCCATTATCCAAAAAATCTCACCAGATCAGGCATTAAGTACTGATACACGCTTATGTTTGAATGACGATAATCTGAGTACAGGCAGTTCTGCAAAAGCCTTATTTCAGCATGGCCGTGCTTTGAGTACCTTGATGTTTTGGCTATTATTCTTTATGTGTTTGCTGATGGTTTATGCATTGAGCAGTTGGCTACCAAAACTGATGTTGGCAGCGGGTTATTCATTAGGAAAAAGTATTTTATTCCTACTGGCATTAAATGTCGGTGCTATGATTGGGGCAATCCTAGGTGGAATCCTCTCCGATAAATTCCATTTAAAACCCGTAATTTTAACTATGTTTGTAGCAGGGGTATTTGCACTGGTTGGACTCGGCTATAACTCTCCAGCCTACATTTTATATGGCTTGGTGACGATTGCAGGTGCTGCAACCATTGGGACTTCAATCCTGCTGTACAGTTATGTAGCACAATACTATCCCTTAAGTGTACGCTCGACAGGGATCGGCTGTGCTTCTGCGGTTGGGCGGATTGGCGCTATCGTTGGGCCGATCTTAACTGGCATGCTACTGACTTTAGGCTTACCACATAAACTAAATTTTGTGATGATTGCCATACCAGCCATCATTGCAATTTTTGCGGTACTGATGCTGAAGCAGCATGAATCTGATAACGGCAGTAAAAGCACGGTGAATTCAGCATCGAACATTGCCGAGACTGGTGAAGCATAGTCATCATCATTATTTATACAAGAAAGTCGATGGGCTCAGTTCATCGACTTTGTATTCCTTAGCTTGACGAAGTCAAGGGCATGATTCTGGTTTTTAAAATGTTCATAAAGGTTTTTAAAATCATATTGTAGTTTTTGCCTTTGTGGGTGATCAGGCAAATCGGGGTACTGTAATGCATCACATCCTGTAAAATAGGCTGCATCAAACCATCTTCCGCCCATTTCTTGGCATAATGATCGGGTAAAAAACCAAGAAATTTCCCTGTTAAGATCAGAAAGGCAATGCCTTCACGGTCAGTTGCGGTGGCTGAACAGTCTAGTAATTGGTGTAATTGGGTTGCTTCAGCAGTAATCGCATAGTTAGGTAAAACAGCCTGCCAGTTTTTTAAATCCGCTGTATTGATTTCACCTAAATGTTGAAATAGCGGATGGTTCTTGCCGCAATACAGAAAAGATTTTTCACGATATAAATCAAAATAATTCAGCCCAGATAGAGGTGTAACCAAAGGAATCGCACCGGCATGTAAGCGATTGTCTAAAACACGACATTCAATATCAGACAAGGTGCTCATGCTGATATTAATCACAACTTCTTTGTTTTCTTCCGCCAATACAGCAAGGGTATTGGTAATATAAGCGCTGGGCATAGTCACCAAATTGTTGATAATCCCGATATTAAACTCACCTTTGAGCTGATTGTGCATTTGATTGATTTTGGCACGAAAGTCTTCAATCGAAGCACTAAGCACTTCGATATATTCCAGAATTTCCCGACCCTCATCTGTTAAAGCAAAGCCTGCTCGACCTCGTTGACACAGGCGGATACCAAGCCGATTTTCCAGATCACTCATATGCAGACTAATCGCAGAGCGGCTGATTCCAAGGATGCTTTCAGCAGAGCTAAAGCTGTGGCAGTCACACACTGTTTTAAATATTTTTAGTAATTTTATATCAAAATCAGTCACTTGATTTAATTTTTTCGGTTTCATTTAGTTTTGCTTTTTTATATCTAAACTCAAGATAATTTGAATTTATCAAAACTATATCGCTCTGTACACTCCAAGCATAACCCCAAAACAAGAAGAGTGATTATGTTTGATATCGATACCTCAAATGACCGAGATGAGGCAATGGAAGCGAATCCGTCAGATATTCAAATGAGCTTAAATTATCAAGCGCATTGGATGCCATTTTCTGCCAATCGTAATTTTCACAAAGACCCACGCATTATTGTAGCTGCAAAAGGAGCACACTTGGTTGATAGTGCCGGACGTGAGATCTATGACTCTTTGTCAGGCTTATGGACCTGTGGTGCAGGGCATAGCTTGCCTGAAATTCAAAAAGCTGTCAGTTCACAATTGGCAAAACTAGATTATTCCCCCGCATTCCAGTTTGGACATCCTTTAGCTTTTCAGTTGGCTGAAAAAATTGTGCAGCACATGCCAGAAAAACTACAGCATGTTTTCTTTACCGATTCGGGTTCTGAGTCTGCAGATACTGCCGTCAAAATGGCACGGGCTTATTGGCGTATTAAAGGTCAACCGAGCAAAACCAAGCTGATTGGGCGCGCTCGCGGCTATCATGGCGTTAACGTGGCAGGCACAAGCCTAGGCGGGATTGGTGGCAACCGTAAAATGTTCGGTCAATTGATGGATGTTGATCATTTACCGCATACCTTGCAGCCACATCTAAGCTTTACCAAAGGCTGTGCCGAAACGGGAGGCATTGAACTGGCCGATGAGATGCTTAAACTGATTGAGCTACATGATGCATCAAATATTGCCGCTGTGATTGTTGAACCAGTTTCAGGCTCAGCAGGCTGTATTGTGCCACCCACAGGCTATTTAAAACGCCTGAGAGAAATTTGCGATCAACATAATATTCTGCTGATTTTTGACGAAGTGATTACTGGCTTTGGCCGTATGGGCACATGGACTGCGGCTGAATATTTTGATGTTACCCCTGATCTACTTACTTTCGCCAAACAAATTACCAATGGTGCCATTCCATTGGGTGGCGTGGTGGCAAGTGGTGAAATTTACAACACTTTTATGCAACAAGACTTGCCTGAACATGCAGTTGAATTTACCCACGGTTATACCTATTCAGGGCATCCAGTCGCTTGCGCTGCTGCTTTAGCCACATTAGATGTACTGGAAAAACAGAACTTAATTACTCAATCTGCGGCCTTAGCGCCAAGTTTTGAAAAGTTGCTGCATGAATTAAAAGGCGCACCGAATGTGATTGATATTCGCAATTGTGGCTTGATCGGTGCCTTACAACTGGCACCACGAGATGGCGATGCCACCATTCGTGGATTTGAAATTGGTATGAAACTGTGGAAAGCAGGTTTCTATGTACGTTTTGGTGGAGACACCATTCAATTTGGTCCAATGTTTAATAGTACTGAAACTCAATTATCACGGTTGATGAACGCCGTGGGTGAGACCCTATATCAAGTGAAATAAGGCTGGGCTGTAACACAGTTCGAAGTACATGGAAAATAATACAGAGAGAAGGAATACAAATGAATAATTTAGAACATTTTGATGCTGATCAGTTCAGCAATGCAGATTCAACTCAAGCATCATCAGCAACTCAAATGCTTGGGCATTTCATTCAAGGTGGTCTGGTCACGGAGTCCGACAGAAAACAAGCGGTTTATAATCCTGCAACAGGTGAAATCAGCAAAAAGGTTGCCTTGGCAGATACACAATTGGTCAATCAGGTGGTACAGATTGCAGAGCAGGCATTCCCTGCATGGCGTGATACGCCTGTGATTAAACGTGCACGGGTAATGTTTAAGTTTAAACAATTACTGGAAGAAAATGCTGAGAAGCTGTGTGAGCTGATCGGACAGGAACACGGCAAGATTTGTCATGATGCCCAAGGTGAATTACAGCGTGGCATTGAAAATGTGGAATATGCCTGTGCTGCACCTGAGTTTTTAAAAGGTGAATATTCAAAAAATGTTGGTCCAGATATTGATTCTTGGAGTGAATTTCAGCCTTTAGGAGTAGTTGCAGGAATTACACCTTTTAATTTCCCTGCGATGGTGCCGTTGTGGATGTTCCCGATGGCCATTGTTTGTGGCAATTGCTTTATTTTAAAACCCTCTGAAAAGGCCCCTTCAGCCGCATTATATCTGGCTGAATTGCTTAAGCAGGCAGGATTACCTGATGGCGTATTCAATGTGGTGAACGGTGACAAAGAAGCGGTAGATGCTTTACTCCATCATCCAAAGATTCAAGCGATTAGTTTCGTCGGTTCAACGCCGATTGCCGAATATATCTATCGTACGGCGACGTCGACCGGGAAACGCTGTCAGGCACTGGGGGGTGCAAAAAATCACGCCATTATCATGCCTGATGCTGATATTGATAATGTAGTGACCTCATTACTGGGTGCCGCCTTTGGTTCATCGGGGGAACGTTGTATGGCGTTATCGGTTGCCGTTGCTATCGGTGATGAAGTTGCCGATGTGGTGATCGCAAAGCTCAAGCAAGAAATGCAGCAATTGAAGTTTGGACATTATGCCGATGCAAGTAATGACTTTGGCCCACTCATTACGCAAGCACATAAAGATAAGGTACAAGCGTATATTCAAAGTGCAGAGCAACAAGGTGCTAAAATTGTGGTCGATGGCCGTGATGCTAAACCTATTGGTTATGAAAATGGTTTTTTTGTTGGACCGACTTTGATTGATCAAATTTCTCCAGAAATGACCAGTTATCAGCAAGAAATTTTTGGACCTGTATTACAAGTGATTCGTGTTGAAACCATGCAACAAGCCATGCAACTGATCAATGATCATGAATATGGTAATGGCACCTGTATTTATACCCGTGATGGTGAAGCAGCACGTTATTTTAGCAACAATATTCAAGTGGGAATGGTCGGTATAAATGTGCCGCTACCAGTTCCTGTTGCTTATCATAGTTTCGGGGGCTGGAAACGTTCATTATTCGGTGATTTGTATGCCTATGGTCCAGATGGTGTACGCTTTTATACGCGCCGTAAAACGATTACACAACGTTGGCCATCGACACAAATTCGTGAGGCAAAACAATTTGCCATGCCAACTTTAAATTAATTTGCACTTAGGGAAAACAACCGGTTTTCCCTTTTTTATTTTTTGTAGGAATTGAAAAATGTAATTAACGGCTTGATACGTATTTTTAAGGAATAAAATATGAATAGTACGAAAACAACAAAATTAGGTGAAGGACTCTCCAACCGCCATATCACGATGATCAGTATTGGTGGAGTTATTGGTGCAGGTTTATTTGTCGGTTCATCCGCTGCAATTGCCAAAGCAGGGCCCGCTGCGGTATTGGCTTATATCATTACCAGTATTCTGGTTTTTCTGGTCATGCGTATGCTCGGTGAAATGGCCGTTGCACAACCAGATACAGGTTCATTTTCCACCTATGCACGTAAAGCAATTGGCCCTTGGGCTGGTTTTACTATTGGATGGTTATATTGGTGGTTTTGGGTTTTAGTGATTCCAATCGAAGCGATTGCGGGTGCTGAAATTTTACATGCTTGGTTTCCACAGGTTTCCAGTGCAATTTATGCTTTCGCGTTTATTATTCTGCTGAGTTTGGCGAATTTCTTTAGCACCAAAAGTTTTGGTGAGTTTGAATTCTGGTTTGCTTTAATCAAAGTGATTGCAATTATTGTATTTATTTTGATTGGTGTCACGGCAGTCTTTGGGTTTTGGCCTCTAGCTAAAGATGTTAGTGGTGTTGGTCATCTATTTTCAAATGGCGGCTTTATGCCACATGGCATGGGTGGGGTTTTATCAGCCATCTTAATTTCGGCATTTTCATTTTTTGGTATTGAAATTTTGTCGATCGCGGCAGCAGAATCTAAAAATCCAGAAGAAAAGATTAAACGAGCCACCAACTTGGTGCTTTATCGCATTATTTTATTCTTTGTGGTGTCTATTTTTCTTGCCGTTGCCTTGGTCGATTGGCGTTCGCCAGACTTACAGAAATTAGGGACATTTCAGTATGTGTTGGTCAGTCTCAATGTTCCACAAACCAAGCTGATTATGGACACCGTGGTATTTATCGCTGTTGCAAGTTGTATGAATGCAGCTGTATATACCTCCTCCCGAATGTTGTTTGCGTTGGGTGCACGTCATGAAGCACCTAAACTTGTCACTAAAATCAATGGAGCAGGTGTACCCACCATTGCTGTATTTGCATCGACTTTTGTTGGTGTCATCTGTTGCGCTGTCAATTATCTGTTTCCAGGTCAAGTCTTTGGTTTCTTGCTCTCAACCACGGGTTCAATTGCACTATTGGTTTATCTGGTGATCGCATTTTCTCAGTTACGCTTAAGAAGCAAGTTAGAAAAAAAGGGGGCAACTGTTCCTTTTAAAATGTGGCTATTTCCTTGGCTGACATGGTTTGTAATTATCGTGATTATGAGCGTGTTGGGATATATGTTCTTATCACCGCAATATAGTCATGAAACAACATTGTCCTTGAGTGTAACCATAGGTGTCGTGATCTGCGGTTTGATTGTGACGCGTAAGCAGAAAAGTAATAGGCCAGTCGCAGTACGTGTAGATTAGTTCAAATTTAAAAAAGCATCAGGTCTCTGTTTGAATGCTGAGGCCTGATTTTTTATAGGCGAAATATGAGCAACCTGCACAAGCAGTCATAATAATCGCAATACCAAGAATCTGATAAAGATTGAGCTGCTCTCCCAGAATTAACCAAGCCGCAATGGCACTGACCGCAGGCGAAGCACTCAATAATATTCCAAAGACTTTGGGCTCTAGTTTTTTCATTGCAAAAATATCCAATAAGAATGGAATCGTGCTGGAAAGTAGCGAAACTAAAATGCAGAGCAATAGTATCCAGTATGAATGCAGAATATTACTTATATCGGTAATGCCAAAAGGGAGTGCAAATAAGCTGGCAACCAGCATTCCAATTGCGACGGTATTTCCGCCACCTTTTGCAACTTTGGCGCCATAGACAATATAAAGTCTCCAACAGCATGCTGCCGCGAGTGCGTACCCCATGCCTAGATAGCTAAAATTTTGATGACTCCCCCCTAAAGGCAAAAGTATTAAGCCGATCAATGAGAGACCACCCCAAATTAAATCCTGTTTCTGCTTTGACATGAATATCGCGACAGTTAAAGGGCCTAAAACTTCAATTGAAATGGCAATACCAATAGATAAATGGGCAAATGCTCTATAAATTAAAAGATTCATACAGCTGAGCACGAGTCCATAAATAAAAAGGTTTTTCCAAGGCAGGTCGGCATGAAAAGTACGCCATGGTTTAAATATAATCCATAACAAAATAGCGGAGAAACTTAAGCGAATGACCGCAACGCCTTCTGCTCCGAAGATTGGAAACAACGTTTTTGCAATCGCAGCACCAATCTGAACAGAGATCAGGGATAAGCAGGCTGCGGCCAAAGCCAGTTCTTGTTTAGGGTGAGCAGAAGAAATCATGTCGATGACTAAGAGATGGATCATGAGATTTTAGTTCTAGACCCGTGATTAAAATCTGCTTATTCATTGAAGTGAATGAGTTATTCACTCTATTATTAGCAAAAGATGAGGAATTAATTCATGGCTGAGATTTCACTTGATCATTTCGATTATGCAATTTTGAGAATATTACAGCAGGATAATAAAACCTCACATCGACAGATTTCAGATCAAATCGGTCTTTCCCAAGCATCGGTACAACGACGTATTGTCCGAATGGAACAAGAATCCATTATCGAAAAAAATTGTGCGGTATTGAGTCCTAAAAAGTTTGGTGAGAAGGTCACTTCTATTATTGAAGTCCGTCTCGCTGAAGATCGTTCAGTGGTTATGGATCGGGCAAAGCAGTACTTTGCGGCAGTCGATGAAATTCAACAATGCTATTTCGTTAATGGCGGTGTTTCTTTTATCATCATTATGATCTCCAATAATTTATCGCATTTTGAAACTTTGGTTAGAAGGCATTTTGCAGACAATAATGACGTCAAGACCTATCGAACCTTAATTGTTTTAGATCGGGTCAAAGTCAGTTTGGATTTATGCTTTTAAATTGAATTGATGGGTAGGCTTCACTTGGTTGAGTTGGCATCATTCCTCAACCCAGCATGATTTTGTGTGATCAACGGTTCTGTGGAAAAAGTTCAATGCCATTTTCGATTAAGCATTGACGCAAGATACTAAAAGCAAACGTCATATCTTGTTCTTGAACACAGGCAAATCCAAGCAATAAACCGGGTTGAACTGGCGTATCCGTACCAGAGTAATATTGAGAGAGTGGACGAACATTGACGCCACGAGAAAGTGCCAGTGCCGAGACTTCAATATCATTGGCATGTTCTGGTAACTTCAGCACTAAATGCAAGCCAGCATCATGATTAAATTCATGTAAAAACACATCACCCAGATAGCGGTGAATCAATTCAATCAAGAATTTACGTCTTTTGCTGTAGAGCAGACGCATTCGTCTGATATGTGCTGCATAGTGTCCTTCACGAATGAATTCGGCCAAGGCCCGTTGAGTCAATAGATGGCCGCCACGATAAAGCTCAGCCGAAATGGTACGTAGAGGCTGCACCAATTGTTTGGGAACAACCATATAACCAATACGTAAGGCGGGATAAATCGTTTTACTAAAAGTACCAATATAGATTACGGGTGGATTATCTTCCAAACCCTGTAAAGATGGATAGGGCTGACCCGAAAAACGGAATTCACTATCATAATCATCTTCAATGATCCAACTGTTACACTGTTTAGCCAGATCAAGCAATTTCCTACGTCTAGGCAAACTGAGGTGTGAACCCAAAGGATACTGATGTGAAGGGGTGACAAAAATTAGACGAGGCGGGGTTGAAGGTTGCTCTTCAGGCATAATTCCTTCCGCATCAACTGGCATAGGAATAATATTTAAGCCATTGATACGCAGAATATTCTTGGCACCCCAATAGCCAGGGTTTTCAATCCAGACATGATCATCCAAGTCACACAAAGCACGCGATACCAGATCAACCGCCTGATGGATGCCTTCAGTAATAATGATCTGGTCGGTTTCACAATTGACTGAGCGGGCAATCCGCAGATAGTCCGCCAGTGCCTGACGTAATTCAGTACATCCTCCAGCATTGCTATAAATCAAATTGGCAATTTCAGGCTGGCGGCTTAGACGGGACTTAATTCGATTAAATTCGGCATGTGGAAATTCTGTGACATCAGGTGCACCAGGCACAAAAGCTCCCCATTGATAAGGGGAGGCTGCTGCATGTTGAAGTAAACTTGCGCCGCGTTTGGAGAGTGTGCCATTTGGATCGATTTTAGTTGTTGCAGTATGAATGGTTGCTGTACCAACTTGAGTATAGCTTTCAGGCAGGTTTTCTGAAACCCAAGTGCCTCGACCTGTATGTGCCTGAATATAACCTTCAGCCCGTAACTGTTCATAGGCATTGAGTACTGTATTACGTGAAACATGTAGTTCATTGGCCAAATCACGGGAAGCGGGCAGACGAGTATTGGGTGCAAGAACCCCTTCTAAAATGGCCTCTCTTAGACAATGAAAAACCCGAGCAGGTAAGGTCCCTTCACTGATCTGCTGTAAGTGCTGTAACAGGTAGTCGCCTAACAAGGTACGCAATTGGCTCTCTCCTTTAGTCCAAAAATGGCTCTCGTCTATTCCCTATAAAAGGTACACATTAGGTACCTATAGCGCATTTTAACGTTGTTTCAGCAAGTTTTTTTTCGATGAAGCCGTTTAAATGCTCCAAAAGATTATTGTTTAGTCGTGTAGAGGTAAAAAATGGATGCAAAGCATATTGCAATAAATGCTCGTAAACAGCAAGCAACACCACGTGGTGTTGGCGTCATGTGCCAATGGTATGCTGAACGTGCGAGCAATGCGACTTTATGGGACATGGAAGGCAATGAATATATCGATTTTGCAGGTGGAATTGCAGTTTTAAATACAGGACATTGTCATCCGAAAGTGATTGCAGCTGTGGCTGAGCAATTGAATAAATTTACGCATACGGCTTACCAGATTGTACCGTATGAAAGTTATGTAGCACTGGCTGAGCGCATCAATGCACGAGCGCCTATTGAGGGGCCTGCAAAAACAGCATTTTTTACCACAGGTGCAGAAGCGGTTGAAAATGCAGTGAAAATTGCACGTGCTGCGACAGGTCGTCACGGTATTATTACATTTGGCGGTGGTTTTCATGGTCGTACTTTTATGACCATGGCCATGACGGGAAAAACAGCACCTTATAAACGTGATTTTGGGGTGATGACGGCTGGAGTGTTTCATGCACGCTATCCTGTTGCTTCAAAAGGCATTACGGTTAAAGATGCCTTGATTAGTTTAGAAGAAATTTTTAGTGAGGATATTGCAGCACACGATGTGGCAGCCATTGTGCTCGAACCTGTACAAGGTGAAGGTGGTTTTAATGTCGCACCTGTAGAATTCATGCAGCAATTACGCAAGATTTGTGATGAACACGGTATTCTTTTAATTGCCGATGAGGTCCAAACGGGTTTTGCACGTACAGGTGAATTGTTTGCCATGCAACATTATCCCGTCAAAGCTGATTTGATTACGATGGCAAAAAGCTTAGGTGGTGGTTTTCCACTGTCGGGTGTTGTCGGTCGTGCCGAAGTGATGGATGCACCAAATCCAGGTGGTTTAGGCGGTACTTATGCAGGTAATCCACTGGCGATTGCAGCAGCCAATGCCGTGATTGACGTGATTGAAGATGAACAGCTATGTCAGCGTGCCAATACTTTAGGTTCAGAATTAGTGGCGATGCTCACAGCAGCACAGAAACATGCCAAAGATATCATTGATATTCGCGCTTTGGGTTCGATGGTTGCGGTTGAGTTTGGTGATCATGCAACGGGCCAACCGAAACCAGAAGTGGCGAAAGCCATTCAGCAATATGCAATGGAGCAGGGCTTATTGCTTTTAACCTGTGGTAAGCATGGCAATGTGATTCGTTTCTTGTATCCATTGACCATTCCTGAAATTCAGTTCAATCAAGCATTGGTGATTATTCAAGATGCTATTGCTGCACAACAACCTGCATCGCAAAAGCTTGTTGGAGCTGAAGCATGATTGATTTTGGTTTACAGGCTTTATTAAAGCATCCAGATATTCGCTTTGATTCAGCTTCGACAGAAAAATACTTTGTAGTGGATGATGCTGCAACAGGGCAGGCTTTGGCTTGGGTGAAGAGATCTGAACAAGCTGATGTGGAAGCCGCTATTGCTCGTTCAGCCATCGCTCAAGCACAATGGCAGCAGCAAACTGCTTTGGTCCGCGCCGACATTCTATTGGCTTGGTATCAGTTGATTTTGCAACATCGTGAAGCTTTGGCGCAGATTCTGACAGCAGAGCAAGGCAAATCCTTAGCCGAGGCACGTGGTGAAATTGGTTATGCCGCTTCATTTATTCGCTGGTTTGCAGAACAGGCACGCCGTGTTGATGGTTCTGTGTTAACCCCAGTTCAATCTCAACAGCGTTTGATTGTACTTAAGCAAGCGATTGGGGTGACTGCAGCAATTACCCCGTGGAATTTTCCAGCAGCCATGATCACCCGAAAAATTGCACCTGCTTTGGCTGCGGGTTGTTCGATGTTGGTTAAACCCGCAGAACAAACACCATTAACTGCCTATGCTTTAGCTGTTCTTGCTGAACAGGCAGGTTTACCTACGGATTTATTTATTCTGATTAGTGGCGATGCGGTAGCAGTCGGACAAACCCTATGCGCAAGCGATACGGTACGTAAACTCAGTTTTACAGGCTCTACCGATGTTGGTCGTATCTTAATGAAACAATGTGCGCCAACCATTAAAAAACTTTCACTAGAACTGGGTGGCAATGCCCCTGTGATTATTTTTGATGATGCGGATGTCGAGCGTGCAGTGCAAGGCATTATGGTCAGCAAATTCCGTAACAGTGGACAGACTTGTGTTTGTGCCAACCGTATTTATGTTCAAGCAGGGATTTATGAGGCGATTTGTGAGCGCTTGAAAGTTGCGGTTGAGCAGCAACTCCGTGTTGGTGATGGGCGTGAAGATGGTACGACCCAAGGCCCATTGATTGATCAAGATGCAGTCGAAAAAGTGCAATCACATATTGCCGATGCATGCAGTAAAGGCGCTTCAATTGTTGTCGGTGGTCAACCACATGCATTGGGTAAAACGTTCTTTGAACCGACCATCTTAAGAGACGTGACACAGGAGATGAAGGTTGCCAAGGAAGAAACCTTTGGCCCATTGGCTCCTTTATTCCGTTTCAATGAAGAAGCTGAAGCCATCGCGATGGCCAATGATACCGAGTTCGGCTTGGCCAGTTATATCTTCACCAAAGATGTGGCACGTCAATGGCGTGTCGGTGAAGCCCTGCAATATGGGATGGTAGGTGTGAACACGGGATTGATTTCAAATGAAGTTGCGCCTTTTGGTGGAATCAAGCAATCAGGTCTAGGCCGTGAAGGCTCTCAATTCGGCATTGAGGAATATTTAGAGCTTAAATATATGTGCGTTGATATTTCATAAATGACAAAAGTTAAAGACCTAAATGCGTAGGACCCACGCTTTAGGTCTTTTTTATTATTTAAGCTATTGATTAAGAAAAGGGTAAATAGAATTTTCTTGATATAAATTTAACTGAATTTTTTTAAGACTGAGTAAATTGGAGAACTTTGCTCATTATTAAATTCAATTGCATCTGAGATAAGATATCGATTCTCAATTCTTTTTATGATTAAAATCGACACGCCGTGAATAAGAATAGTGTTGTGGTAAATTTTTTTTATTCTATTATTAATGCAATTTAAGTGAATTAAATAAATGTTTTTTGATAATATTTTAATTTTTTGGACTTCATATCTACATTCATTACTATTCAAGTTTTACAAAAAATGATAGATCGTATTTGAGCTAATGTTTTGATCTTTACTTATGTAATGAAAGTCATTGGTAAAGTATTGCTCTGTTTCATGATAGTTTATCTTTTTTGCTGAGAGATATTTTAATCGTTTTACCATAAATATAGATATGTTCTCAATTTTAGAAACAAAATTAATCTCTATATTTTTTATTGTATGATCATGGTTTTTTGTGGGAGAGTTGTTGTTTATTCAAAATTTTGTCCCAATTTGTTTTTGTTTTATGACTCATATGTGTTTATATGTTTTAGTGCTTTTTTGAGTGCAAAAAAAAGATATTGATGTTAATTTTTAGTGTTTTTAATGTTTATTCATCTTTCTTTATTTTTAATATGATGACTCTTTTGTCTTTTGAGATTTAAGAGTGAAGAAATGGATTTGTAAAAGTTGTGGTTTGTACAAAAAGATTATTCCAAGTCATATTAAATCAGGTCGAAAGGTCTTTTTTATACATCATGTCGATAATATGAATAAAACAATTAAGAAAGGAGTGGTTGTTAGTCGAAACAAGGATATTTTGATTATCCTCAGTGAGGGACTTTTATGTATGGTCAAAGACATTGATGTTTACCCCGAAGATGCTCCTGTGTATTTTGTATACAACATGTTTGGTGCGTGTAAGTGCCCAACCAAGTAACACGAAACTTCTTATATTTTATATATTGAAAATGGCACGCAAAGTCAAAGAATTAAGCAAAGTGTCAAGTTATATCAGGCAAGGGCTTTATACTTAAAAATCTAAATAGTTCCAAAATTTAGATGTAAAAATCCATGGTTAAACTTGAATCGATAAGTTTTATCCAATACTAAGGAGCATTACATCAATTTCATGGTTAAAGAAACCGTGTATGGAGCATGTTTTGAAAAGGAATAGATCCGATGCCTAAATGTGTAGTCATGAAGCAAACTTTTAATGCACCTATCGACTTTATTTTTCTACTTTTTTCTAAACACCGAACATTCAATACCGTGTTGTGGCCGCTGCAATCCGTAGTGATAAAAACTTCTAATGATGCTCATAATACTGATGGGATCGGTTCAATTCGAAAAATGGGAATCGGCCCGTTAAAACCAATCCAAGAAGAAATTACCCAAAGCATATCCAACCAGCTGATTGAATATAAAATGTTAAAAAATAGTCTGTTTTCTTATCATTTAGGCCGATTGGAATTTGAGCAGGTTGGTGAATGTACAAATTTAACCTATAGCATTTGGTTGGATAGCAAGATTCCTTTGGTGACAAACATTGCGCTTATGCAGCTTAAGTCTTCGGCTACATATGGTTTGAAAAAAATTGCAATTCAAATGAATCAATTTAAGATTAAAGCGCTGTAACTTTTTACTACATGGCATTTTAATAAAAAATGGACACCAATATTGATCTGCAGTCACTGCTGTTAGATGTTCTACATCAAAATTTCAGCAATATTGTATTTAAGGAAGCATAATGAATTTAAGCAAAAAGACGATCATTATTACAGGTGCTTCAAGTGGAATTGGCGCAGAGGCAGCGATTCAACTTGCTCAAGCCGGAGCAACGGTTTGTCTGATTGCACGTCGTGCTGATGAATTACTGAAGGTTCAGGCTACGATTCAAGCTCAAGCGGGGCAAGTCTCTATTTATCCAGCAGATATCACTGATGCTGAGCAGCTCAAAGCGTGTTTAGATAAAATATTGTCTGAACATCAAAAGATTGATGTGTTAGTGAATAATGCAGCGCGCTCTATCAGGCGTCCGATCTTGGAATCACTTGATCGCTTACACGATTATGAACGCACCATGCAGATCAATTATTTTGCCGCAGTGAATATGACACTGCATTTATTACCTCATTTTCTAGCCAATGCTTCGGGTCATATCGTCAATATTTCAACCATGTCAACGCAGGTTCCAATTCCTTTATTTTCAGCCTATCTGGCCAGTAAATCGGCACTTGAGTCTTTTTCTCGTTCGCTTTCGATGGAGTTAAAAGGAAAAGGAATTGATGTCAGTATTGTTTATTTTCCAATGGTCAGAACACCAATGTCTTCTAAAACAGCAATATATAAACATATGAAGATGTTGGATACACCTGCAGCAGCGGGATGGATTGTGAAAGCCATTGAGAAAAAATCTTATCGTGTCAGTAGTAAAACGGGCCTTGTTGCAAATGCCTTACTAAATACTGCACCGACTTGGGCAATGAATCTTTCACGGCCACTGTTCCAATTAATGGATCAACGCTTAAAGAAGAAACTAAAGACTGATGAAGCATGATTGATTGGTTTATCGATTAAAAAAAGCAGCTGAAGCTGCTTTTTTTATAGATTAATAGATGAATTTAGAGATTTTATCTGCCGTTTGGATCACCGTCTCAGCAATTTCATTTCTAAAATGATGCTCATCATAACTGCCTAATGGACAGCTCACAGAGAGAACAGCAGCCATTTTATTGGTTGATTGTTTATAAATCGGTGCAGCACAGGCTGCCATATCATGGTTGTAATGACCCCAACTCACCATGGAGTGCTGTGTTTTTACATAGCTAAGACGCTGTAGTAATTCTTTGAGGTTTTTAGGTGTTAGTTCAGAAAAAGTGTCCCACTGACTAAAACCTTTATAACGATCCCTGATCTCAGTTTCAGGTAAATCGGCCAACAGCATTTGCCCAATGACAGTCGCATGGGCAGGCCAACGTGTACCTAACCCAATATTACTGGTAAATGTTCCATTGGATTGAATGTTGTTAATAAAGACGATATGTGTCCCTTCCAATATAGAAAGGTGGACAGCAAGCTGGGTTTGATCGCGAAGCTCTTTCATGAGCGGTGTCGCTAAATCTAATAGGGACTGTCTAGATAGACTATTAAAGCCAAGCTCCATGACTTTTGAATCTAGTGCATAGGTTTTTTGCGATGCCTTTCTCAGAAAACCACAAGATTCCAAGGTATAGATCAGTCGAAATGCACTAGAACGGTTTACATCTAAAATCTCGGCAATTTCTGTGATGGTCATTTCTTGGGTTTGTTGATTAAAGGCTTGCAGGATTGCCAAGCCACGAACTAAGCCAGGGACTAAATAACGCTCATCATTTTTTATTGCATCAGATTCTTGGGAGTCTGTTTCAACTTTCGAATTCATTGAGTTAATTTTCCTATCAAAAAAGCACAAATTTGTACATTTCGTTTTCTTCGGTTTGTATTGTAACTGCAAATAGATTTATAAAATATATTTTTATATATAAAACAAAATTTTTTCAGTAAAACGTAAAATAATGTGTAATAAAAATCAAGATGCTGAATTTTAAAGATATATTTAATTTGACAGGAAAAACTGCATAGGAGTATTCTTTATTAAAGTTTGTTATATCAAATATTGTTTTATATATAAAACAAATGAGGATGCAAGGATGAGTTGGATCTCAGTTTGTCAGCAAGACGACATCACCGAAGATGAGCCGAAAGCCATTGAAGTCGACGGTAAGAAAATAGGCGTTTTTTTCATCGATGATCATTATTTTGCCATCGAGAATGTTTGCCCACATGCTTTTGCCTTATTAACAGAAGGTTTTATTGAAGATCAAACAGTGGAATGCCCATTACATGAGGCAATTTTTGATATTCAAACGGGTGAGCTAAAAAGTGGTCCGGGATGTCGTGATTTATGCACTTATCCCGTACGTGTTGAAGGGCAGGACGTTCAAATTCAACTATAAGTCTTATTTATAAGGATGGAATCTCATGAAAACTTTTAATGAGAAGCTAGCGAATTGGATTCATGCCACGCCAGCGACCGAAGCAGGGATTAACAATATTCAAATACCAGGACAGTCAGAACTTCTGGTTTGGCAGACGCGTTATAAAGAGCCAACAGTCTACGAACAGGATTTTGTTCAGCACTTAATCAAGGCCTTTTCGACAGGTGTAACAGAGCTTGGTGATTTAGTTCAATCTTTAAATCAGCAGGGCTTCCGTTGCGAGTCTGGTGAGCTATGGACTTCTGAAGCATTTTCAGAAGAAATGCAACGTTTGGGTTATTGATTCAAGGAAGAACAGTTATGAACGCAGCAGTATCAGTTACGCCAACTGTAGAAGAGTATTTGGATCTGGGTTTGCGTGATCAGTGGCACCCCGTTTTAGCAAGTTGGGAAGTTGCAGCGAATCCTGTCGGGATCACTCGTTTGGGCGAAAACATCGTGGTATGGCGTGATGCCGAAGGTCAAATTCATGCTTTGGAAGATCGCTGCCCGCATCGTGGCGCACGTCTTTCTCTAGGTTGGAATCTGGGTAATCGAGTTGCTTGCTGGTATCACGGTGTCGAAGTTCGCCATGATGGTGTGGTAGAGGATGTGCCTGCGGTACATGATTGCCCAATGAAAGGTACGACCTGTGTAAAAAGTTATCCTGTGATTGAACAACATGGTGCAATTTTCATGTGGTTTGGCATCGATGCCAAAGAAGCGCCGAAGCCACTGGATTTTCCAGAGCAGTTGGCGAGTGAGGAATGGAGTTCATTCCTATGTCAGGCAGATTGGGAAGTGAATCATCAATATGCAATTGATAATGTGATGGACCCAATGCATGGCAGCTACTTGCATTGCACTTCACATTCGATGGCTGAGGGTGATCGTACTGCGGAAATGAAACATCGTTCGACTGAACATGGTTTTATTTTTGAAAAAGAAGGTCAAGTCGGAGTGAATTTTGACTGGGTTGAATATGCCAATACAGGCGCAAGCTGGTTACGTCTTTCGATTCCATATCGTAAAGATTTTGGGCCAGGTGGTGAGTTTTGGATTGTTGGCTATGCAACACCAATTGATGAAAAAAATACCCGTGTGTTCTTCTGGCGCTGTCGTAAAGTCGGTGGTTGGCAACGTAATGTTTGGCGTTTCCTTTACCGTAATCATTTAGAAAAATTGCACTGGGATGTATTGGAGCAGGATCGCATTATTTTAGAAAATCTTGCACCCAATGCACGTCGCCATGAATTTCTCTATCAACATGATGTCGGTTTATCTCGTTTACGCCGCCTCATGAAAAAAGAAGCGGAAAAGCAGTTAAAGAAAATTGCCGCATTAAATACGTCAAACCGTATTGAAATGCAGGAAGAAGTTCATGGTTAACGTCGCATTGTTGCAGGACAAGAAAGTCTTTGTCACAGGTGCAGCGAGAGGCTTAGGACGGGACTTTGCTCAGGCCATTGCTGAAGCAGGTGCTCATGTGGTCATGGCTGATATCCTAACCGATCTTGTGCAAAGCGAAGCAACAGCTTTGCGAACACAAGGTTTAAAGGTTGATGCGGTGAGCATTGACTTGGCAAATTCTGACTCGATCCAGCAAGCGGTACAGCAAGCAGCTGAAAACATGGACGGTATTGATGGATTGGTCAATTGTGCTGCGCTTGCAACCAATGTGGGTGGTAAGAGCATGATGGACTATGACGCGGATCTTTGGGATCGTGTCATGAATATTAATGTGAAAGGTACTTGGCTAGTGACTAAGGCTGCGGTGCCTTACCTTAAACAGTCGCATGCAGGCAAAATCATTAATGTGGCATCAGATACTGCTTTATGGGGTGCGCCGAATTTGATGGCCTATGTGGCAAGCAAAGGTGCCTTGACTGCAATGACGCGTTCGATGGCAAGAGAACTTGGACCATTCAATATCTGTATCAATACGCTTTCACCAGGGTTGACTCTGGTTGAAGCAACAGCCTATGTGCCGCAAGAACGTCACGATTTATATGTCAATGGTCGTGCGATTCAACGTCAGCAATTACCACAGGATTTGAACGGAACAGCCCTTTATTTATTGTCGGATTTGTCCTCATTTGTGACAGGACAGAATATTCCAGTAAATGGCGGTTTTGTCTTTAATTAAGGAGTAATCTCATGATTACAGGGATTGAGATTTTAAAATTTGGCGTTGAGGACAGAGCTGCTTCGAATAAGTTTTTGGCAGATTTCGGTCTAAAGCAAAGCCAGTCAGATATTGAAGGGGCAGATCTTTACCAAACCCAAAATGGTAGCAAGATCTATTTATTTGATTGTGATGATATTCGCTTACCTAAAGCAATTGAATCAGGTTCAACCCTACGTGAAGTGACTTGGGGTTTGGATGATGCAGCCCATGATTTGGCTCAGCTTGCACTTCGCTTAAATGATGTAGAGGGTTATCAAGCCAGTGCTGATATGGTGCAATGCATAGATCCGAATGGCATGACCATTCGCTTCCAGAAAAGCTTTACTCAAGAGTTGCCTGCATTAAAAACAGAAGGTATTAACCAGTATGGCAATGTGCAACGTGTCAATGCAGCAAGTCCTGTGTATGAAAAAGGACAACCTGTTGCGATTGGTCATGTGGTGTTTTTTACCCCAGACTTAGAAACAACTGAAAATTTCTATCGTGAGAAGCTCAGTTTTCATCTGTCAGACGCTTATCGTAACCGTGGTGCATTCTTACGCTGTCGAGGCCAAGGTTTCCACCATGATTTATTCTTACTTTCTGTTCCGAATAAACCAGCAGGTCTCAATCACGTGGCATTCGTGGTTCGTGATATTCATGAAGTAATTGGCGGTGGATTGCACATGAACCGTTCTGATTGGTCAACCTTTATTGGTCCAGGACGTCATCCAATTTCTTCAGCCTATTTTTGGTATGTCAACTCACCACTTGGTGGCGCATTTGAATACTATACCAATGATGACTTTTTGACAGAAGAATGGCAGCCACGTATCGAAGAACATCGTCTAGAACTCTTTACGGAGTGGGCGATTGAAGGCGGTTTGGATGATCATACTCGTCGTCAAGTCAAACCTGCATAAGTACAGATTTAGCAGGGAGATTAAGCTATGGAAAGAATCGTAATCGTGGGTGCAGGACAAGCCGCAGGTTGGGCAGTTAGTACTTTGCGTCAAAATGGATATTCAGGTGAAATTCATGTGGTCTCAAATGAAGACCGTGTGTTTTACGAACGCCCACCATTGTCAAAACAGGTGCTTTCAAAAGAAGCCACTTATGAAAGCTTGCATCTGTTTTCTCCAGAGCAGGTACAGGACTTTAACATTCAGTGGCATAAGCCAGCGGTTGCCACTCAGGTTGATCGCCAGCAGAAGCATGTGGTTCTGGAAAGCGGTCAGGTTTTACCTTACGACAAATTGTTGATCGCAACAGGTAGTCGTGCCCGTGTTCCTGTGAATACCTGGCAGTTTATTCCCAATGTCGTGACTTTACGTAATGTTCAAGATTGCGAGCGTTTAGCCGAGATCTTGCAGCATTCGCAAAAGTTAGCGGTGATTGGTGGTGGCTGGATCGGTCTTGAAATTGCAGCGACAGCGCGTAAACAAGGCAAAGAAGTTCATATTTTTGAATATGGCGATCGTCTTTGTGCTCGTAGTGTTAGCCCTGATGTATCTGCTTTTCTAAAAAGCATGCATGAGCAACAAGGGACACAGATTCATTTAGACAGTAAAAATTTGCATTTGATTGAAGCGGGTCAGCAAAAAGTTGAAGTGGTGAATCATCCCAATGCGAGCGAGTTGTTTGATTGTGTTGTTGTCGGCGCAGGTGCTGATATTGCCAAAGAGCTTGGTGTCAATGCTGGCCTAGATGTAAAAGATGGCATTGTGGTGAATGGCTTTGGTCAAACCTCTGACCAAGATATTTATGCTGCCGGTGATGTTGCCATTCATCCAGGTTTGGGTTATTGCATCCAGTCATGGGCCAATGCACAGAATCAGGCGATTGCCGCAGCAAAATCAATGCTGGGAATAGAGACTGAATATACCGATATTCCATGGTTATGGTCAGATCAGTATCACTTCAATATTCAGATATTAGGCACTTATCAACCGGAAAAAACCGAGCAGATTGTGGTTCGCAAAAGCGCAGATGATCAATGCAGTTATTTGTATTTAGATGATCAAAACCATTTGCTGAACATGATTGCGATTAATGATTCTAAACTGGTCAAGCTGGCAAAGCGTTGGATGCAGTCCAATACCGAGTTAGACCCAAAATTATTAGCAGACCCTGAATTTAATGTCATGAAATTAAAACCATAAACATTAGATCCGGTTCATGACTCAATCGAAGGAATGAAGTATGAGTAATGAAGAGAAAAGTGGATTAAAGCATTGGGTTCCTGCTTTTGTCCTGATGGTATGTGTCGTTCTGGCATTTTTCGACAAAATTAGTATCGCGGTTTTATTTGCTGACCCGCACTTTCAAGGTGCGATGGGAATTGCAGAAGACAAGGCAAAACTCGGATGGCTCATGACCAGCTTCTTGTTGGCTTATGGATTCTCCTCGGTGTTTTTAAGCTTTTTGGGCGATATTTTTAATCCGAAGAAAATGCTGTTTTGGAGCGTCGCATCATGGGGTTTGCTCATGTTCTGTATGGGATTTACCACAAATTATACAGGCATGTTGATCTTGCGAGTTTTGCTTGGCTTGGCTGAGGGACCATTGTTTGCATTGGCTTATGCCATCGTGAAACAAACTTATACTGATCATCAGCAAGCACGTGCTTCGACCATGTTTTTATTAGGAACACCGATTGGTGCATTCTTGGGTTTTCCAATTACTGCTGCAGTCTTAGCAAAGCATGATTGGCACACCACATTCTTTGTAATGGCAGGTTTGACCGTAATTGCATTGCTTGCGATTGCTTTTGGCTTGCGCAATTTACAACTTAAGAAAACCATTGAACTGGAATCGACCAGCAAACGTGTCAATTTCAAAGGTCATATTCATAACACCAAAGTGCTATTACAGAATCGTGCTTTCTGGTTGGTCTGTATCTTCAATATTGCATTGATGACCTATCTATGGGGCTTAAACAGTTGGGTGCCTTCTTATCTGATTCAAGATAAAGGTTTTAACCTAAAAGAGTTTGGCGTTTATTCAAGCTTTCCATTTATTGCCATGTTGATTGGTGAAGTGATTGGCGCATTCCTTTCGGACAAGTTAGGTCGCCGTGCCATTCAAGTCTTTAGCGGTTTATTGGTGGCAGGCATCTTCATGTATGTCATGGTCATTATGACTGATCCGATTCTCGTGATCGCAGCGATGTCTTTAAGTGCAATGGCTTGGGGCTTCGGTGTCGCAGCAGTATTCGCGTTACTTGCCCGTGTAACAACTGCTGATGTTGGGGCAACTGCGGGTGGAATTTTCAATGGGATGGGGAATTTTGCCAGTGCAATTGCACCTGTTCTGATCGGTTATATCGTGATGCAAACACACAGTTTTAATTTAGGAATAACCTTCTTGGCAGCCGTCGCTGTAATCGGATCGTTCTTCTTGCTTCCTTTATTGAAACGTTATTAATCCAACTATTTATCAAAAACCTAGGAGTTAAAACATGACTACTCAACAATTCGAATCATGGACACAACCTGAAGGTACAAATTTACAAGATTGGTTGAATACACGTATCGCACGCTTTGAAACACGTAAATATGATTTTGATGCTTTGAAGTTCCAAGCGGACTACGACCCGAAATATCGTCGTGCACAAATGCGCTATATGGGCACTGGCGCAACAGGTGTGGTCAATGATGGCAATACGGTTCCAGCTGAAAACTTTACCTTCTCAACCATGGTTTTACCTGCGCAATGTGAAGGGCCTTTGCATATTCATCACGATGTTGAAGAAGTATTTTTCATGTTACGTGGCGAGATTGACCTGTTCATTGAACATAACGGTGAAAAATTCGAGACCAGACTGAAAGAACGTGACCTGATTTCAATTCCACCGGGTATTTATCGTGGTCTGTTCAATCCTGGTCAGGAAGATGCCTTGATGTGTGTGATGTTGGGCGCGGGTAAACCAACCATTCCGAATTATCCACCTGAGCATCCGTTGTCTCAAATCAAACGTTAATCCGATTGATCTTATAAACGTTGAAGGAATGACATGATGACACTGATTGAGACCTTAGCCCAATATCCAGTCAAAACCGTTGCTGTAAATGGTTACCTGCAAGCCTATCGTGAGGCAGGCCAAGGTCAGCCCTTGATTTTGCTACATGGAATTAGTTCAGGTTCAGCCTCTTGGATCAATCAGTTAGAGACACTCAGTCAACATTTTCATGTCATTGCCTGGGATGCACCAGGTTATGGCTTATCGGATGGCTTAACCACAGATCAACCCAAGGCAACCGATTATGCGGAACGTGTACTGGGCTTGATGGATGCGTTGAACATTTCAAAAGCTATTTTAATTGGTCATTCATTGGGCGCATTACAGGCCAGTGCTTTTGCCCACCTTCATCCTGAACGGGTACAGACTTTAGTGATTGCCAATGCAGCACAAGGTTATCAACGTTCCGATGAAGAAACCAAAGCACAGGTCTATCAAAAACGCCCGAATATGTTGAAAAGCTTGGGCAATGCAGGCATGGCTGCCAGTCGTGGACCGCATTTGATCTATAAACAGGAACCTCAGGCACTGGCTTTGGTCAGTGAGGTGATGGGGCAACTGACATTAGATGGTTTTACCCGAGCATCCTATTTGTTGGCGTATGACGAAATTCGAAATTATTTAACCAAACTTACTGTTCCTTGTGTGGTGATTGCGGGCGACAAGGATGGAATTACGCCTGCACAAGCAATCAAGGAACTTGCTGTAGAAATGCAATTGAGCCGATGTCATCTCATTACAGATGCAGGTCATCTGAGTTATGTCGATCAACCTGAACAGTTTAACGACATTGTTCTATCGGCACATTAAGACTTAAACGAGAGATATGGATATGAGCTTCCAAGTTGAAGGAAAAGTAGCAGTTGTAACAGGTGGCTCGTCAGGCATTGGTTTGGCTGCAGTCGAAATTTTAGTTGCTGAAGGTGCCAAGGTGGCGTGGTGTGGTCGAGATGAGCAGCGTTTGGCAGCATCAAAACTGTATATTTTAGAAAAATATCCGCATGCCAACATCTTCACCAGTATTTGCAATGTTTTGGATAAAGAAGATGTAAAACGCTTTGCACAACAGGTCAATCAGAATCTGGGCAATGTCGACATGCTGATCAATAACGCAGGTCAGGGGCGCGTATCTAATTTTGAAAATACCCAAGACGAAGACTGGATGAAAGAAATTGAACTGAAGTATTTCAGTGTATTACATCCAGTACGTGCTTTTTTAAATGATTTAAAACATTCGGCATGCGGGTCGATTACCAATGTGAATTCTTTGCTGGCACTGCAACCTGAACCGCACATGATTGCGACTTCATCTGCACGTGCAGCATTGCTGAATCTAACCCATTCACTGGCACATGAATTTACCCAGTACGGTGTTCGTGTCAATTCAATCCTGTTGGGCATGGTGGAATCAGCACAGTGGAAACGCCGTTTTGAAACCCGTTCAGACCCAAATGCAACATGGGAACAGTGGACAGGCAATATTGCCAAAAACCGTGGCATTCCAATGCAACGTTTAGGCAAGCCAGAAGAGCCAGCACGTGCCTTGGTGTTTTTAGCATCGCCTTTGGCATCGTATACCACAGGTTCGACACTGGATGTCTCTGGTGGATTTAATAAACATTTATAAGGTGTTCACATGAAACAGTTGATGATGATCGGTTTTGGAGCGATGGCGGCAGAAGTGTATGCCCACATGCCACAAGACCTGCAACTTAAATGGATTGTGGTCCCTGCACGCAGTGTAGAAAAAGTACAGGCGCAGGTTGCTGCTGGAGTACAAGTGATTAGCTCAATCGAACAGTGTCAGGGGACACCTGATTATGTGATTGAAGTGGCAGGCCAAGCTGCGGTGAAAGAACACGCGCAAAAAGTCTTGGAAAAAGGCTGGACCATTGGCCTGATTTCAGTGGGCACTTTGGCGGATAACGAATTTTTAATTCAGCTCAAAACAACCGCTGAACAACATGATGCGCACCTACATTTATTGGCAGGTGCCATTGCTGGGATCGATGGTATCTCAGCAGCCAAAGAAGGTGGTTTGGAAAAGGTCACCTATAAGGGCTGTAAAAGTCCAAAAAGCTGGCGTGGTAGCTATGCGGAACAATTGGTTGACCTCGATCAGGTCAGTGAAGCAACAGTTTTTTTCCGTGGTACAGCCAGAGAAGCAGCCTTGAGGTTTCCAGCCAATGCCAATGTGGCAGCCACGATTGCACTGGCAGGACTGGGTATGGATGAGACCATGGTTGAGCTGACGGTTGATCCGAGTATCAACAAAAACAAGCACACCATTGTGGCAGAAGGTGTATTCGGTGAAATGACCATTGAATTGGTCGGTGTGCCATTGGCGAGTAATCCAAAAACCTCAACCTTGGCTGCATTAAGCGTGATTCGCGCTTGCCGCAATAGTGTTGAAGCAATTCAGATTTAAAAGGATTTGATCATGGTAAAGGAAATTTATATCGCTGGTGAATGGCGATTAGGTAAAGGCGCTACGATTCAAAGTTTATTTCCAGCAGATCAATCGGTGAATGCTGAAATCTCAACGGCGAGTTTGGATGATGTCAATGAAGCCATTGAAAAGGCAGATGCGGCTTGGCGTAAAGCCGAGTGGCGTAACAGCATGCCGCATGAACGTGCCCGTATTTTATATAAAGTGGCCGACATTATTGAAGCGCGTGTGGATGAGCTTTCAAAGTTGCAAACCCGTGATAATGGCAAGCCCTTGGCTGAAACCCGTGCCTTGACGATGAGTGCGGCAGCAACTGCGCGTTATGTGGCAGCAGCCTGCGAAACCTTGAACGATGAGTTGACCACGCAACGTGCCGCAGATTTCATGACCATGAGCGTGCATGAACCAGTGGGCGTAGTCGCTGCAATTACCCCGTGGAACTCACCGATTGCCAGTGAGGTACAGAAATTGGCACCAGCGCTTGCTGGCGGTAATGCAGTGATTCTAAAACCAGCAGAAGTAACTTCTTTGATTGCGTTGGAACTCGCAAAAATCTTTGAAGAAGCGGGTTTACCGAAAGGTTTGCTCAGTGTATTGGTTGGACGTGGTTCGGTGATTGGTGATGCAATCGTAAAGCATCCTTTGGTGCGTAAGATTTCATTTACGGGTGGAACCACGACTGGTCGTCATTTGGCACATTTAGCTGCCGATAAACTGATCACAACCTCTTTGGAGCTTGGTGGAAAATCACCAACGATTGTATTGCCAGATGCAGATATTGAATTGGCTGCAAAAGGTGTGGCTTACGGTATTTTCAGTTCGGCTGGACAAGCCTGTATTGCAGGTTCGCGTCTGTTTGTACACAGCCGTATCTATGATCAATTTCTCAGTCGTCTGGTTGAAATTACCAAAGGCTTGCGTGTTGGACATCCTGAAACCGCAGGCGTACATCTCGGGTCTTTGATTAACCCGAAGCATTTGGCTTCTGTCGATGACTATGTACAGCTCGCGAAACAAGAAGGTGGGCAAGTGCTTGTCGGTGGTCATGCCTTAACCGAAGGTGAATTTGCCAAAGGTAGCTATTACTTGCCAACGATTATTACAGGCTTAAGTAATTCAGCACAAACTTGTCAGGAAGAGATTTTTGGCCCTGTATTAGTGGTGATGAAATATGACGATGAAGCTGATTTACTTGCACAAGCCAACGACAGTTGTTTTGGCCTTGCAGCAGGGATCTGGACTGAAAACTATCGTAAGGCATGGCAAATTGCCCGTGCTTTAGAAGTCGGTACGGTTTGGATCAATACCTATAAGAAATTCTCGATTTCTGCGCCATTTGGTGGCTTTAAAGAAAGCGGTATCGGGCGTGAAAAAGGTCGTTTAGGCATTTTGTCTTACATGCAACAAAAAAGCATCTATATGGGATTAAGCGAGCAGCCAAATCCTTGGGCGAATTAATACATTCATGGAATGAACAGTTTTTGAGGAATATACAAATGACAGAACGTGTAAATGTTGGCGAAGCCATCGCCCGTGTTTTAGAAGCACATCAAGTAGACAGTATTTATGGAGTGATCTCGATCCATAACTTGCCGATTGCCGATGCAGTTGGTCGCCGTGAAAAAATCCGGTTTGTAGCGGCTCGCGGTGAAGCAGGTGCGGTCACTATGGCAGATGGTCACTCACGCTTTAAAGGACTCGGTGTGGCGCTCACCAGTACTGGTGCAGGTGCAGGCAATGCAGTCGGTTCACTAATTGAAGCAATGAATGCAGGCAGTCCTGTTTTACATTTAACAGGGCAAGTTGAGCGTGAATATTTGGATCGTGATGCAAGCTTTATTCATGAAACCAAAGATCAGCTGACTTTCTTACGAGCATCGAGCAAAGCTGCATTTCGTATTACCAGCCCTGACAATGCGGTAGGTGTGATTCGTGAAGCGATTCGTGTAGCAACGACAGTACCAATGGGGCCAGTGAGTGTTGAGTTACCGATTGATGTGCAAGCAGCAGAAATCGATTTGCCGCTGAACTTAGGGCCAGTAAAAGCCCTTGAATTGCCACAAGCTGAACAGGTCGAAGTCAACTTAATCGTTGAAGAACTGAAAAAAGCCAAACGTCCAGTGTTCTGGATCGGTGGCGGTACGTTGAATAGTGTTGCAGAAGTCAAAGCCATCGCTGATCTTGGTATTCCTGTAGTGTCATCAACACATGCGCGTGGCGTATTAGCCGATGATCATCCACGTAGTTTAGGCGCATTCCATAACTCGGCTGGCGTTGAGCAGTTGCTTAAAGATGCTGATCTATTGGTGGTGGTGGGTTCACGTTTACGTAGTAATGAAACCAAGACCTATTCAGTGCAATTCTCTGACAATATTATTCAAATCGATGCCAATCCTGTCGCGCAACAGCGTAATTACAAAGTTCGTAACTTCATCTGTGGCGATGCCAAAGATGTGTTGCAACGCGTATTGACGGGCTTGCAAGGTATCTCCAAAGTCGATGCGGAATATGATGCAGCTGTGGTGAAGGCAAAACAGGCCGCAATCGAGGCATTACGTACGCAGTTGGATCAATATGCCTTGATCTGTGATCACTTACGTGCTGCATTACCGCAAGATGGCATTTTTGTACGAGACATTACGATGTCAGGTAGTACCTGGGGCAGTCGTTTATTCCCAGTGCAAGCACCGAATCAGAACATTCACTCTTTAGCAGGGGCTATTGGTCTTGGTCTAGCAACTGCGATTGGTGCTTCGATTGCCAATCCTGACAAGAAAGTCATTGGTTTAGTCGGTGATGGCGGTTTGATGTTAGGTATTGGTGAAATTGCAACCATGGCGCAAGAAAATACCAATATGGTGCTGATGATCATGAATGATGGTGGTTATGGCGTGATGCGTGGTATCCAGAAGAATTACTTCGGTGGTCGCCAGTATTTCAATGAATTGCATACCCCAGACTATAAAGTACTCGGTGAAGCAATGGGCGTGAAAAGCTGGAAAGTGGGCAGTGCTGATGAATTCAAGACGGTGATTCAGGAAGCGGTTGATTTTCAGGGACCAAGCGTGATTGAACTGGATATGAATTCAATTGGTCCACTGAACTTCGCGGGTCCACCACAGAAGAAATTGTACTAATCCCGCTGAGTATTGGCAGTCCGTGCTGATGTGAAGACAGTTTTATGGGCAAATTTTTTTGCCCATAAAGCGATAAAAACTATGTTTCATAGGTAAAACAAAAACAAGACCAACAGGATCGTTGGGACGAAGGCAAAGGAAGTAGATATGAAAAAGACATCAATGGTCGCGATGCTTGCTGCATTTTATTTGGGTATGACATCCCATGCTTTTGCGCAAAGCTCAGCCCTCGAATGGAAAAGTGAAGATGGAACGGATTCGGTAAAATTGGGTGGCGTGGTGCGCTTGAACCAACGCTATGAAAATTGGGAGGGGCCAAATGGCGGTTTTGGTAAACTTTATTTTGATATTTTCAGGGTCGATCTGAAAGGCAAATTTGATGATGCCTATTTCAATGCCAGTTATTTATTTCAAGATCAAGAGAAACGTTCGATTGAGAAAGCTTATTTTGGCTATAATCTCAATGAAAATAATAGTATAGAAGCTGGTTTTGTCTATAAGCCATTCACCATTTATCCTTACCCGCAAAATGGCTGGACTTATCATATTCCATTTTTCTTGGGCTATGGCAATAACATTGCACCTGGTTTGAACTGGAATTTTCACAACAAGGATTGGGATGTGAAACTCGGCTATTATCCGCAAATGTTGGATACTAGCCTACGTTACTCGCCTGAAAGTGCCACTTATGATGATCTGACGGACAATGCATTTCCGACCCAGAAAGCCTATCAAAATGAAAAGCGCCATCAATTTAACACCCGTATTGTCCGTAAGTTAGAAACCGAGTTTGGCAAGCAAGAATTTGGTGTATCAGGTGCGATCGCGCAATTGCATAATACAACCACTGATAAAAATGGTCAGTATTATGCGGTCGGTTTGCATACCGATAATAATTACAAACGCTTTAATTTACAAAGCTCTGTGATTCATTATCAATATGATGCCAAAAATCCAGATGGGGTGAATAATGACATGACCTTGATGGGTAACAATGGTTTTACCCCAGCATATTTCATTGCTTCCGAAGCAACAGTGGCTAGTTTAAACTTGGCTTATACCTTACCTATGCAGAATATGGGCAAACTTAAAGCTATTCGTTTCTATAATGACTATAGTTATATGGACAAGAAACGTGATGATTGGTCAGATTCACAAATGAATACCACAGGGATGATGTTTATTGCTTCGCCATTTATGGTCTGGGCAGATTATACCTGGGGTAAAAATGCCAACATTATTGGTGGCGCATCGAATGCAACGGGGTTCACCTCAACGGTGTCTCCATATAGCGATCAATGGTTGTACCGCATCAATTTAAATATTGGATTTAGTTTTTAAATTTCCAATCAGCATTTTTCTAAAAGGAGTGAGTCATGTTGATGATTCGCTCTTTTTATTTTGAGAGACTTTTAGTTGAGATGACTTTTTCGATATTCTGATGGTGTCAGCTTTTCCCATTGTTTAAAGGCTCGGCTAAATGCACTTTGTTCGGCATAACCCAGTAATAGCGCAATTTCAGTGAGTGACAGCTCTGATTTGATCAAGTAGCTTTTCGCCAATTCTAAACGAATACTTTTTACGAGATCACTATACTGCAGGTTATAACCACTCAACTTGCGATAAAAACTTCTTAAAGACAGATTCATCTGTTTGGCAATATTCTCCGCAGAGGGTTCACCAATCTTGAGCATATTGACGATCAGTAGCTGTAAATCTTTTAAGAACGTATCAGGATTTGGAATGCTCTTGAGTAATGCCTCTGCTTGTTGATCCAACAGTTTTTTAAGATGTGGATCACTACTTGGGATGGGCAAATGCAAGATTTCCAGTGGAAGCCATAATTTTAAAACATCAGCATCAAAACTGACGGGACAGCCATAGATCTGTGGGTAAGGTGTGGTATCGGCCGGGGCAACAGCAGAGAACTCAATCTTTAAAGGACGAATATCTGGCTGGTGTAAAATCTTTCGGATGGTACGCAATACGCCTGAAAGCAGCACTTCATTTGAAAGCTGAGAGTTTTTATGCACGACAGGCGTCCAGCACATACAAAAACGATCTTCTTTCTGCACGATGGAAAATGAAGCAGAGTTTTGTAAAAGGGGTTGGAAATTCTTAAAACAATTCAAAAAGCTGAGCAGATTGGGGCTGGATAATGCCAAGTAACCTAAAATATGAATATGGTGAGGTTCCGACAGTTCACCAATATAATGTCCCAAAACAGGGGTAGGGTGTTGCTGGTAGATTTCTTCGAGCAGATTCCACCATTTGTGTAATGGCATTCTCGGTTGATTGGCATACAGTTGCATAAGTTCATTGAGCTGACTATTCGAAATATTTTGTTGCTGTAGATACTTGTCGATGAGTTCTAACAGCACCGATGGAATACTTGGAATTTCAGTCATAATTACTCTACTAGTTTTGAAGTCAAATCCTTTAACCCAATTATAGATAAATCATCGCAGCTATAACGTTGTTGATTTACCTTTTTATCTTAGCCGATCCATTTCAAAGTTTTTGTATCATCAAGGGACAGAATCATGAGCTTTGACATTAAAATCTCTCATTAATAATCAATAAAATAAAACATGATTTAAGCGTAGTTCATTCATTTGACTTTGGTTATTTCACGGTGGCATTCAAGGTCAAGCCTTTAGTGCTGAATCTTATTATTTTCCACAGATATGTTTTTCAATTCATTAAAAAAGGATTGAGAGATTCTACTGACAAGATTTTATCAGTTTGGAGTGGGAAATGTCAGATTTAGATCGAGATACAGTTGTGGATGATTATTCACTGGATGTTGTGATTATTGGTGCTGGATTTTCAGGGATTGCAGCAGGAGTTAAACTTCAGCAAGAAAAAATCAATAATTTTATTATTATTGAAAAATCACATGAGGTCGGTGGTGTTTGGCGAGAGAATACCTACCCAGGTTGTGAGTGCGATGTACCATCTTCTATTTACTCCTATTCATTTGCACCTAATCCCAATTGGAGTCATGTTTTCGCAAAGCAGAAAGAGATACAGCAATATATTAAAGATGTCGCAAGACGTTTTAAAATGGATCAGCATATTCTATTCAATACAGAGCTGCATCAGGCTGCTTGGTCACAGGAACAGCAGGCTTGGCTGATTGAAACCAGTCATGGAAGATATAAGGCGAAATTTATTTTTTTTGCCACAGGTCCTTTAAGTGAACCGACCACACCTGATGTCATTGGCTTAGATCGTTTTCAAGGACATATTTTTCATTCTGCACAGTGGGATCATTCAGTTGACCTGAGCAACAAACGTGTTGCCGTGATTGGTACCGGTGCATCTGCGATTCAAATTATTCCTGCGATTCAGCCGATCGTGAAGCAGCTCTATGTTTTTCAGCGAACCGCACCGTGGGTAATTCCGAAGCCGAATATGATGATGAACAACACCTCTAAAAATCTACAGCAAAAAGTACCGTTTACCCTGAATTCCATTCGTAAATTGACCCATATTTCGATGGATATGTTTAGTTCAAGTGTCAATCAACCAAAGACTTTAGATGCATTGGGCAAAGGTTTGATTCATTGGATGCATTATCAGATTCAGGATCCTGTATTGCGTAGCAAAGTGACGCCTACATTTACACTGGGCTGCAAACGGATTTTATTTTCAAATACCTACTATCCAGCACTGGCAGCAAACAATGTGGAGCTGATCAATCAAGGGGTAAAGGAAATTAAACCGAATGGAATTTTGGTTGATGGTCAAGAAGTTCAAGTCGATATCATCGTTTGGGGAACAGGGTTTGAAGTGGCAAAACCACCAATTGCCAAACGGATTGTGACTAAAAAGGGAATTTTGTTAGATGAGGTGTGGCAAAAAAATACGGTACAAGCCTACAAGGGCTGTGTTGTGAAAGATTTACCGAATGCATTTATGTTACTTGGACCCAATAGTATTAGTTATAATTCATTAATTACTGCAGCTGAAAATCAAATTGACTATGCACTTAAAGCAATTCGATTTGTGTTGGATAATCAATTAAGTAGTTTTGAAATCAGTGCATTTGCAGATGGTCAATTTAACCAGAAATTGCAAAATAAACTGAATGGCACCGTATTTAATCAAGGCGGATGTGCAAGTTATTATCTGGATAGTCATCAAGTGAACGTTGCCAATTATCCATGGACCATGCAGTACATGAAAAATGATATGGCTGAATTTGATAGTTATTGTTATACCTTTCTCAAATAATTGATATTGAAAAGACTTTATATTGATATAAGGTCTTTTTTTTATATTTTTCTAGTCGAAAAAATAGGCACTAAATCAGTGCCTAAAAAGAGGAAAGTTTCTAATTTAAGGGATTAGCTGGCACGAAGTTTGGTCAGGGCTTTCACAGCAGGAGAATGATTTAATACCTGTAGTGCTTTGTTGGTATCTCCCTCATGATAAGGGTGATAACTCAGTTTAACCCAATGTCTTAAGCTAGAAATCATCGCGAAAAAACTTGGCACTTGTTTGCTGCGAGAATTTTCAATCACTGTGTGCCTTAATGCCCGAATCAGTCCGTAGTTTTTATAAGGTTCTGCACGCTGGTCTTGTTGCGCCAGTTTTTTAAAACAATGATAAATGGCGAAAGTGAATAGTGGAGCAACAGCTAGCATAATCGTTTGGCGTTGCAGGTAGGCAAAGGCTTTGTTATTTTCGCCACATAAATGCATATATAAATCGAAAGCCACGCTGCGGTGTTCAACCTCTTCAGCCAGATGCCATGTCATTAAGTCAGACATCATTTCATCAGCAGTTTTATTTTGCCATGGTTGATCATCGAGACACCAAGTTCCTAGCATCGTCGTGAAATGTTCAACTGCAGCGGCTATACCTACGCGAATTGTGAGCCAACGATACTCTAGGGGACTGGATAGGGTTAAGCCAAAAGGCGCTGTATTGATTTGCTTAAAGATGTTGTCTAAAGATGCAAGAAATCCATCAATATCATAGTCATAATGACGTAAATATTCTTGGGCGACCTTGTGTGCAGAGGCATGATGTGCTTCCTGATGCACAAAACCTTTCACATCGGCACGAAGCTTTTTATCTTTGACGTAGGGAAGTGCCTCATTAAAGGAGCGACACATCCATAATTCACCTACGGGCAAAATTAAATGAACGGCATTAATTAAATGAGTGGCAAAAGGGTTGTCATAGATCCAATGTTCAGGCGTGTTGCTAAAATCGAATTGAACGCGACGTTGGTGCAAATAATGATTTTCTAGTCGTTGTTGGGGATGCATAACACTTCTCCTTAATTCACGGCATTCATAAAATAATGGCTGAGTTGTTCGGCATTTTGGGCAGGAATCCAATGCGTTGCATTCATATGCACTTCTTGATATTGGCCCGTAAAAAACTGTTTATTCAGTTCTGCACTTTTCTTGCCAATGGCGATATCTTTATTTCCCCAAATAAATAGGGTGGGTACTTTTACTTTTTTAAAGCTGGAGCCAATAGGCGCCAAAGGCATACTTCGATACCAGTTAATGGCTGTGCCAATACGGTTTTCCTGAATGAAATGTTGGTTGAAGTCACTGATTTGCTCAGCACTCATGCCTGAATTTTTTAACAACAAATGACGGAGCGATTTCGCTCGCTTAAATAACAATTCAGGAATAAAAGGCAGTTGGAAAAAGCCGATATAGTAAGAGCTAAAGATTTGTGTGCTGCTGAGCATCGACTTTAAAAATGCACCTGTATGCGGAACAGAAACGAGAGTGAGGTGCTTCACTAATTCTGGATACTGCAGTGATAATTCACAGGCAACGATTGAACCCCAGTCATGACCAATGACATAAACTGGCTGCCCTAATAAATCGATGAAGGCTTTGACATCTGCAACCAACTCATCAATCGAATATTGAAAACGTCCTTTTGGAGAAGCAGTCAAGCTATAGCCACGTTGTTCAATTGCAAAGGTGCGAAAGCTGTGCTGATTAAGAATTTTACTGGTGGCTTGCCAGCTTTGTGCTGTTTCAGGAAAACCATGTAAAAGAATAACGGGTTTTCCATCAATTGGACCTGAATCAATCACGTTGAATAACAAATCATTGCGACGATATTCGGTATATCTCATCTGGGTATCATGTTTCATGTTTATCTACTTATGAAATAAGCCTATTTCATTGAATCTTAGTAAGCAGATACAGGGATGTCTTGACAGTGGATAAGAGGATTTAACTTCTTGTGCCATGCGAGATGCTTTTGGCACATCCAGCATATTGCTTGGCATTTAAAGACAGTTATGCACTGTTTAATTTGCATGTATTTGATCGTTTACCCGTTTTAGTCAGTAAACTTTTGATCGATCAAAACGCTGTTGAAGTACTTCAGTCATACGTTGCAGTAATTTTGAGATAAGGCCATCTTTGTCCCATGCGTAGATTGAAACAGTCATCTGATGTGCCTTACCTAAAGCATGGTATTCACGAACCCGATGACCTTTTGTTGTTGCGACAGGCAGCAGGGATAGACCTAAACCCGTTTCTACACCAACCAGTACACTAGCCAAGCTATTGCTAGTAAAAGCGATATACCAATGTTTGCGTTCGCGCTCAATACGTTCAAACATTTCCTCACGGTACAGTCCGCCTTGAGGGAAGGTTACCAATGGGATGGGATCAGTCCATTCTTTACTGTGATCAATACTTTCAAACCATGCGATTTGTTCTGGAAATGTTGCATGATGATCGGAACTTGCCGCCATTTCTTTAACCACAACAATATCAAACTGCCCGCTGCGATAGCGCTCCATCAGATCACGGCTTAGTCCTGCTGTCACATCCAGTCGAATTGTACGATGTTCCTTGCTAAATGCACTCAATGCCAAAGCCATGTCGGTATTCATAATATCTTCTGGCAAGCCGATTCGAATTGGAATGGTACCTGCTGGATCACCAAGAATATTTTGGGCCTCTTGTTGTAAGGCTAAAATCCGCCGTGCGTAACTAATTAAATATTCACCTGAGCTTGTCAGTTGTAAGGGTCGAGCATTTCGATCAATCAATTGTTTACCCACAGATTCTTCCAATCTGGCGAGTTGTTGGCTGACTGTAGATTGAGTCATGTGCAAGCGTTCAGCAGCTAAGGTAAAGCTGCCTGCTTCAAAAATAGTGACGAAGGCTCGGAGTAAGCGCGGATCAAACATAAAAAGCAGCCATTGAATACAATTGTGTTAAGTGGTTTGAGTCATCCAACTATTCATTATCTTAATACATTTGATTAAATAATTTAATTTTTAAATATCAATAAATCTGATTATCCTAGGCACAATTATTCATTTATTCAGGTAAATCCTTGGAGGGTCTAGATGCACAAACCATTGATGTCCGCGGTATTTACGCTTGCAGTGATGGCATGTAGTCACGCAACTTCAGGAGATCCTATGCAAGAAGATGCGTTACATACTGCGGCTGCCCGAAATGACGTGGCGCAAATTGAACGGTTACTCTCTCATCAGATTCAGATTAATGCCCGTGATGCATCTGGTGCGACAGCCTTAATGGTCGCAACGCGTGCAAACAATGTCTATGCTGCGCAATTTTTGATAGATGCGGGTGCAGATGTAAATGCCAAAGATCGGATTCAAGATAGCCCTTATCTTTATGCTGGAGCACGTGGGTATTTAAAAATATTGAATATGACCCTAACGCATGGTGCAGATCTGAAAAGTACCAATCGTTATGGAGGAACGGCACTGATTCCTGCGGCTGAACGTGGGCATGTAGATACCGTACGTACGCTAATCACTGCTGGTGTAGATGTGGATCACATCAATAATTTAGGTTGGACTGCGTTATTGGAAGCCATCATTTTAGGGAATGGCAGCAAACCTTATCAGCAAATTGTTGATCTACTGATCAGAGCGGGTGCCAATGTCAATATTGCAGATGCTGATGGCATAACGCCACTTGAGCATGCACATGCCCGTGGCTATACATCTATTGAGAAAGCATTGTTAGCCGCAGGTGCGAAAACAAAATTTAAGGAGCAATAAGGTGGCAGAAACAACAGATTTTCTACGCCAAGCAATTGAATTGGCTTATCAAAATTGCGAACAAGGCGGCCGTCCTTTTGCTGCCGTGGTGGTGAAAGAGGGAAAAGTGATTGCCACAGGCGTCAATGAAATTTTAAAAAGCAATGACCCAACAGCACATGCCGAGTTATTGGCAATACGTGCTGCAAGTCAATATTTAGGCACAGCCAATCTTGATGGTTGTACTGTGTTTGCAAGTGGACATCCTTGTCCAATGTGTATGGCAGCGATGCGTTTAGCTGGAATTCAGGCTGTGAGCTATGCGCATTCCAATGAAGATGGTGCGCCATTCGGTTTATCAACAGCAGCGATCTATGCTGACCTTGCTCAACCCTTTGCAGAACAGTCGATGGATATTCGTTATGTTCCAGTTCGGATAGAAGAAAAACCAGATTTATATGCTTACTGGAAATCGATGACCTGAACAGTGTGATGGGAAAAGATGAACATGCAAAATAACCGAATGTTTTTGGTGGCAACGGTCGCATTGGTCGGCTTGAACCTTCGGCCATTTATGACCAGCATTGGCCCTGTGGCAAATCAGATTCGAACAACAACTGGACTGAGTTTACAAGGCATAGCACTTTTAACACTTGTGCCAATGTTGCTGATGGGACTGATCGCTTTTGTGGGTCCTGCCATACTCAATGCGATTGGTGAACGTCGAGCTATTCTGAGTGCTTTGGGAATGATTTTCTTAGGCTGTGGATTGCGTTTCATTGTACCCAATGGATGGACTTTAATATTCACCGCCGCCATCATTGGTTTTGGTGTGGCAGTTGTGCAAGCGACTTTTCCAAGTTTGATTAAAAGAGAGTTTAGGGATCATCTCAGTCCAATGATGGGACTCTACTCAGCAATGTTGATGGGTGGTGGGGCGCTTGGTGCTGTGATTGCACCTGTTGTTTCAAATAACAGTGGTAGCTGGAAAATAGGCCTATCTATTTTTGCTGTTCCAGCACTGTTTGCCATTGTCTTTGCATCTTGTTTTTTGACGAGAGTACCGCATCAATCAAGAAAAATCCCTGCTGTAATGATGCTGTTAAAACAACCGAGAACATGGCTGCTAATCTGTTGTTTTGGCTTAATTAATGGAGGTTATAGCTCGATTGTTGCGTGGCTTGCACCTGCATTTCAAGCGCAGGGCTGGACTGCAACAGCCAGTGGAAATTTGATGGCTGTGTTGACGCTGAGTCAAGCGGGGGCGGCATTACTGTTACCTTATTTATCGCGTAAAAACAAAGATCGTCGAGTGTGGGTTGGATTAACGCTTATCTTGCAACTGATTGGCTTTGCAGGATTGGCTTTCATGCCTGATACCTTGCCATATTTATGGGCAATAACCGTGGGTATGGGTTTGGGTGGCTGTTTTGCTTTGTTGATGATTGTGGTGTTAGATCATTTATCCGATCCAGCACATGCAGGACAGCTTTCTGCCTTAATGCAAGGTGGCGGTTTTCTACTTGCAGCCATGGCGCCTTGGTTAGTGGCTGTATTGCATGATATGACTGGAACGTATGCAGCCGGCTGGATTTGGCACTTGAGTATGGTACTGGTCGTGGCAATACTCATGACTCGGCTTGACCCAATCCATTATGCAAAAGTGATACGGATCTCCAAGCATTGAGACAAGTTTCCCAGTTCCACAGTGGCTTTGGAAACAAATAGGCAGGGCTTGATTGTTATTTATCGGATTGCTGAATATCTATAGCTTTTTTTATCGTTCTTATTCTTTTTAACTTTAATTTAGAATTTCATCTATCTCGATGTTATTTCACAAGTTAAAAAAAGGGAGATAGATATTACTTATTTATTAAGCTTTAATCGATCAGTATTAAACACACTCCGTAAAGACCGACTTTATAGTTTAGCCGTTGTTTGTCACCTTGAATTTCTTCATTTTCTTATGAGGTTAAACAAGGACGTACAACAATGAAAAAAGCACTATTTCTCTTAGGTTCAATCGGTATTTTGGCAAATACGCCAGTCTTGGCCGCCGATTTAAGTATTGGTGACCCGAAAACACAATCGGGTGAACTCAAACTTACAGGGGCAATCCGTACCCGCTATATTCATAAAGATTATATCGTTGAGGCCAATGAAGGCTCCAAGAACGATGACTGGCGATTGGCGGATATCAAAGCAGTATTGAGTTATGAAAATCCGAATTGGATTGCCTCAATGGATGTGCGTTGCTACCAATATGATCGCTTATGTGATGCCTTATTTTTAAAAGATGCTTGGGCTGGTTATAAATTTTCAGATCAGCAACGGGTTACGGTTGGTTTTCAATCGGTCGATTTTGGCTTTGGGCGACTGTGGGGTAATAGTTATTATGAAACTTTACTCAACACGGTTGGATTGGAAGACATTCAAAATTTGGGGGTGAAGTATCAGTTTAAGGACAATCTATACAATTTCATTCTCGGTTTTTATCCAACCGATGGCGGTAATTATAAAGGCACATCCAAAGATTCAAGTCGTTATAGCGGTAACTTTGTCCGGGCAGATGATTTGATCCAAGGTACCGATATTGATGAAAAGAATATGTGGGTGACGCGTTTATCCAGAAAGTTTGATATCGATCAATCACAGAATTTCTCGACGGAAATTGGTGGCTCTTACTGGTATTCAGAACTGGAAAATAACCGTACTCATCAAGATGGGCATCGCAGTAGTTGGAGCATCTTTAGCACCACCAACTATCAGGCATGGCAATGGCTATTTTTGGCAGGTGAGCAGAATATTAAAAATGCAGACGATGTTTTGCCGAAAAGCTCGACCATTGGTGCATTTGATTATCCCTATCAGGTGGCCAACAAAGGTAAATATATGGCCAATGAAATTAACTACACCTTTGCCAAGCCTTTTCATCAGTTAGAAAATATTAAACCTTATGTGTCATATAGTCGTTTTTATAAAGATGAATCAGGCTATCAAGATTCAGATCGCTTAATCGCAGGTCTGTATTTTAACTATAAAAAAGTCGGCATACAGGGTGAATATATCTGGAGTCGTAATGACCCGATGACGGGTAGTGGCGCAGATGGACTGGCGCAAGGTGACAGCAATCAATGGAATAAATTGTTCTATTTATCGCTGGGTTATTATTTCTAAATTCAATATCGAAAATGAGCCAGTCTTTTAGCCATGGACTGGCTTTTTCGTTTAGGCAATTCTTAAAATCAAAGCACCCATTAAAATGAGACATGAGGAAATAATCCGTATTGCATTGATGCGTTCTTTTAGAATAAAGATTGAGATCAGTGTGGCAAATAGAATTGAGGTTTCACGAAGTGCCGCCACAACGGCAACAGGCGCAAATGTCATCGCCCAAAGTGCCAAACCATAAGAGAAGAATGAACCAAGGCCACCCATTAAGCCTAGATGCCAATTCATGCGGAAATATGTACCCATCTGGCGATATTGCATTCTCAAGGCAAACATAAAAAAGATCAGACCTGAAAGTACGAAGCTCCATAAGATATAAGCAATGGGTGAGCCAGATAGGCGAATCCCATGACCATCCAGCAAGGTATAACCTGCAATCAGCACTGCATTCACTAGGGCCAGACCAATGCCTTTACGTCCAGCTTTTGGGGCTGCCAAGATCATGGATAAGATACCGACGGAAATAGTGATAATGCCAAGCCATGCGTTGAATTGTAATTTCTCATGCAGCAAAAAAGTGCCTAGAATCGCCACAATCAGTGGTGCAGTACCACGCATCAGTGGATAGGTCAGTCCCATGTCGGCAATGCGATAGATTCTGGCAACCATGCCAAAATAGAGAATTTGTATTCCCGTTGATGTCAAAATATAAGGCCAGCTATCACTGCGCGGCATTGGAAAGAAGGGCAATAATAACGCTGCTAAAACTGCTGCTGAGGCCATGACCAGCACAGTGGTTAAAAACTTATTTGTCCCTGCTTTTACAATGGCATTCCAAGTGGCATGACATGCCGCTGCGATTAAAATAAGGACAAATATTGCCGTGCTCATAGGCTGCCTGTCGATTCATGATTTCGTTAATGTGCATGATGTTGTTGAAAAAAGAAAGCAGGCAGCTTATCGCGATTATAGAAATACTTTTTCAGCATTTGGATTGATTGGCTCAATCGGTTGAATCAGCGTCCCACGTGTCAAATTCTGGACATGCTGTAAACGGTTGATCAGTTCATTCTGAATAAACAGGATACAGGTCTGTAATTTTGATGAACTTTTCAAACGCGAAGGATATACCGCCCAGACATCGGCATCTTGCCAGTATTCAGGCAAGATATGCTGCAACTCACCGCTAATTAGTTCATCGGCAACGTCCCAGATGGAACGTAAGATAATGCCATGTCCTTCAATTGCCAGTTGATGAATAATCTCGCCATTATTGGAAATGAAACGTGGTGTCACATGTACAGACATATCTTCTGAAATATGACGTAATTTCCACAATACTGAGGACTGATCGCGTTCACTGATGGTCAGGCAATCGTGGTTACGTAAATCCTCAAGATTTTCAGGCATGCCATGTTTCAACAAATAACTGGGTGCTGCACAAAAAATCCGAAAATTTGAAACCAGTTTTTTGGCAATCATATTCGGTGCAATGTCATTACCAATCCGAATATCCAAATCAATGCTGTGCTGAATCAGATCTTTGGTGTTGTCGATGGTATCGAATTGGATCTCAAGTTTTGGATACATGGTCAACAGTTTAGACAGAATAGGTGCGACATGTTTACGGCCGAAACCAAAGCTGCTGACGATGTCGAGATGACCAGTAGGCGTGCTTAAGGGGTTATTGACCAGCTCACTGATTTCATCGAATTCGTCCAGAATATTCGAGACTCGATCCAGAATCAGTTTGCCATCTTCAGTCAAACTGACATGACGGGTACTGCGATGAAACAGCTTGCAGTTCAGGTTGGTTTCTAAAATGTTGATGCGTTTACTGATAAATGCAGGTGAAGCACCCAGCTCCTCAGCTGAATCGACAAAACTCTTGCGTTTGGCGACTGTGCAAAAAACCTTTAAATCCGATAGGTTAGGTAGATTATTCACGATCCGTGTCCATTGGGGTGATAGTTTTCTTATTGATCATTGTTGCTGAAAACAGCATGTTTACAGCTAAGGATATTAACCAAAGGTGTAAGGGAGCGTTATGGCAAAAAAGTATAAAGTTGCCACGATTGCGGGCGATGGAATTGGCTTAGAAGTTCTACCAGAAGGAATCAAGGTTGTAAAGGCAGCGGCAGACAAATATGGCATTCAACTTCAAATGGATAGCTTTGATTGGGCCAGCTGTGATTACTATCTTGAACACGGCAAAATGATGCCGGATAACTGGTTTGAAGTCCTGCAGGAATATGATGCAATTTTCTTTGGTGCAGTGGGCTGGCCTGAAAAGGTGCCTGATCACATTTCACTGTGGGGATCATTGCTGCAGTTCCGCCGCCGTTTTGATCAGTATGTGAATTTACGTCCTGTTCGGTTAATGCCTGGGGTGAAATGTCCACTGGCTGGCAAGCAACCTGGTGATATCGATTTTTATGTGGTTCGTGAAAACAGTGAAGGTGAGTACTCTGCGATTGGTGGAAAAGCATTCGAAGGCACAGACCGTGAGTTTGTTTTGCAGGAAGCAGTTTTTACCCGTTATGGCGTCGATCGCATTTTGAAATATGCGTTTGAATTTGCTGATCAGCGTGAAGCTAAAAAAATCACGGCTGCAACCAAATCTAACGGCATTGCAGTGAGTATGCCGTACTGGGACGAACGTGTGGATGAAATGGCAAAAAAATATCCACAAATCAAGGCAGATAAACAGCATGTCGATATTTTAGCGGCACGTTTTGTATTACAACCTGAGCGTTTTGATGTGGTGGTGGCATCGAATTTATTTGGTGACATTTTGTCGGATTTAGGACCTGCATGTACGGGCACGATTGGTTTGGCGGCTTCGGCAAACTTAAACCCCGAACGTAAGTTTCCATCATTGTTTGAACCTGTACATGGTTCAGCACCAGATATTTACGGACAACAAATTGCCAATCCGATTGCTGCAATTTGGTCGGGTGCGATGATGCTGGATTTCTTGGCAGACGGTGATGAACAGGTCATTCAGGCAGGACAGGAAATCATGCAGGCGATCGAGCATGTTTTGGTGCATGGCCCAAAAACACCAGATGTCGGTGGAACTGCAAAAACCTACGAGGTGGGTGATGCGATTGCATCCTGTGTGACTGAGCAAAAAATGGATTTATTCGCGATGGAATAATCACTATCCAAGATGGATTGAATAGATATGGATAATCAAATTACAAAACCTTATACAGATAAGACGCTTGCGATCACCAGTCTTGCCGTTGTATTTACATCGGTGGCTGGTTTGGCAATCTACTCCTCTGAATCGATACAACTGGCTGCAAAATGGATGCAGTGGACCACTTCGGTGTTTACCACGCCAGTACTTTTATTTGCTTTTTTATCAATTATTTTTACCTTCGGTTTGGCCTTTAGTAAATACGGCAAAATCAAGCTCGGTGAAGGTAAACCTCAATACAGCACGATGTCTTGGATTTTCATGTTCATTTTATCGGGGATTGGATCTTCCACCTTGTACTGGGGCTTTTTGGACTGGGCTTATTATTACCAAACCCCAGGTTTAAATTTAGCACCAGAATCTGCAGAAGCACTGAAATACAGTGTGGCTTACTCGTTCTTTCACTCAGGTTTGAGTGCATGGTCGATCTATGCCTTGGCGTCGATTTCACTGTGCTACAGCTATCATGTCAGAAAGAATAAAGGCTTGAGCTTGGCATCGGTGATTGAAGCGGTGACAGGTTTTAAAGCAACGGGTCCAGTTGGGCGTGTGGTCGATCTGATGTTCTTGCTGTGCATGTTTGGTGCCTTGACCATTTCATTGGTACTGACGGCTGTGACCTTTACCAACATTCTGTCGCAACTAACCGGTATTCCAAATACCTTTATGACCAAAGTCATCATCATTTTTGCGGTATCCATCTTATTCGCGCTGAGCTCTTATGTTGGTATGGATAAAGGCATGCAACGCTTGAGTCATATGGTGTGTTTGGGTGTGGTGCTGTTCGCGATCTATGTGCTGTGCTTTGGCCCAACCCAATTCATTATGAATAATTCATTGATGAGTTTTGGCCTTATGGCGACCAATTTTGTGGATATGAGTCTGTTTACTGACCCGATGGGGGATGGAAAATTCACCCGTGAATGGACCGTATTCTATTGGCTATGGTGGATTTCATATGCACCAGGTGTCGCGCTATTCGTAACACGTGTCTCAAAAGGCCGTACCATTAAAGAAGTGATTCTTGCCATGGTCATCGGTGGTAGCGTTGGTTTATGGTTCATCTTCGGTGTGTTTGAGAATTACAGTGTCTATAGCTTTATTCACGGTATGGTCAATGTCCCGCAAATCTTGAGTCAGCAAGGCGGTGAAGTGGCGATTGGTCAACTGTTGGGCTTATTGCCTGCAGGCAAGCTGATGATGTGGTTATTCCTTGGCATTATGGTGATTTTCCTTGCAGCACATATGGATGCGGTTGGCTATGCCGTCTCTGCAACTTGTACTCGCGGTTTGCGTGAAGGGCAGGATCCGTCTCCAAATGCGCGTTTATTCTGGTGTGTGATGTTAACACTGGTGCCGATTGCGATGATTTTCTCTAAGGCGCCGTTAGACACCATGAAAACTGCGACGATTGTGACTGCCTTGCCGTTTATTGTGATTATTCTGGTGCAGACTTATGGTTTGGTGAAGTGGCTGATTGAGGATTATTCCAAGGTGCCATCGCATTTGATCGAGCAGAGTAGCTTTAGTGAGCTGGAAGCCCTTGAGCATACTGATTCAAATCAACAGATGCAGATTGATATTGCTGCAACACCACTTGCACATAAAAGCAGTCAAAAGGAATTGTTATGACACAGCAACCGAACACGCGCTATGAGTTAAGCGAAGAAATGCAAAGTCTGGTGTATTGGAGCAGCATTTATTCAGCAGCGGATAACGATATTGATTCAATTCGTGCAGCCTACGATGCAATGTGCCTGCATTACACCTTGCCACGCGATGGTACGGTCAATATTGAAGATAAAACCGTTGCGCATGCCACTCATCCCGTCAATGTTCGGTTGTATTCACCACTGGGTGAGGCACCTGAAGCGGGTTGGCCTTGTATTCTGTTTATCCATGGTGGTGGCTGGATGCTGGGCAATCTGGATTCGCATGAATTTATCACTCGTTATTTATGTCGTGATCTGAATGTTGCGGTACTGAGTGTCGATTATCGTTTGGTGCCAGAACATCATTTTCCAGCCGCTTATGAAGATTGTGAAACGGTCTATCAGTGGCTACGCGGGCATGGCGCAGACTGGAACATTAACCCAGCGCAGATTGCGTTAGCAGGCGACAGTGCAGGAGGCAATTTAGCCGCGGCACTGGCGGTTCAGCTACAGCATACAGGTAATCAGGCTTGTGGTTTGGCCTTGATCTACCCATGTTTGGGCAGCAGTTTTGATACAGCGTCTTGCCAGCAGCATGCACATGCACCGTTACTCACGCTAGAGGAAATGCATTATTACCTAAAACAATATGCACCGAATGAAAGTGACTGGAAAGATACACGTTTAGCGCCACTGAATGCACAGGATTTTTCCGACATGCCACGTAGCTTTGTTGCGGTCGCTGAATACGATCCACTGAGTGACGACGGGCGTATTTTTGTGGACAAGTTAAAACAAGCCAATATTGCTGCCGAGTTTTATCTCGGCAAAGGATTACTGCATGGCAGTTTACGTTTAGTACGTGATTGTCCTGTGGTGCAGGATTTATATCAGCACATGCTGAGTTCGTTAAAGCAAATGTTCAAGTGATTTGAACATCAGCCAATTTTGATCAAACGGTCGTTAGGACAAAAGAGTTTAATGGAGTAAAACCATGAATGCAGTTGAAAAATTACCAGAAGATTTCTGTTCAAACCCAAATGTGGCGTGGACATTTCCAAAAGTGTTCTATACCTCATCTCAGGTATTTGAGCGTGAAAAAGAAGAAATTTTTGCGAAAAGCTGGATTTGCGTGGCACATGGCAGTGAAGTTGCCCAAGCCAATGACTATATTACCCGTAAGGTAATTGGTGAAAATATTATCGTGATTCGCGGCAAAGACAGCGTATTACGTGCCTTTTATAATGTCTGCCCGCATCGTGGTCATGAGTTGTTAAGCGGTAGCGGCAAAGCGAAAAATGTCATTACCTGTCCGTATCATGCATGGACATTTAAGCTGGATGGTAGTTTGGCATTGGCACGTAACTGTGATCATGTTGAGTCTTTCGACAAGCAAAACTCAAGCATGGTGCCGTTAAAAGTTGAGGAATATGGTGGTTTTGTCTTTATCAATATGGATGAAAATGCCACTTGTGTTGAAGATCAATTGCCTGAATTTGCAAAGAAACTGAATGAAGCTTGTGCTGTGATCAAAGACTTGAAACTGGCTGCGCGTTTTGTCACGGAAACGCCTGCGAACTGGAAAGTGATCGTGGATAACTATTTAGAATGTTATCACTGTGGCCCAGCGCATCCTGGTTTTGCAGACTCGGTACAGGTCGATAAATACTGGCACACCACCCATCAAAACTGGACCTTGCAATATGGTTATGCACGTTCTTCAGAAAAATCCTTCAAGCTTGATCCATCAGTCAAAGATCCGACTTTTAGTGGTTTCTGGACTTGGCCTTGCACCATGTTTAACGTGCCACCAGGTGCAAACTTCATGACGGTGATCTATGAGTTTCCGATGGATGCGGAAACCACTTTGCAGCACTACGATATTTTCTTTACCAATGAAGAGTTGACCCAAGATCAGAAAGATTTGATCGAATGGTATCGCAATGTATTCCGTCCTGAGGACCTTGAACTGGTTGAAAGTGTACAACGTGGCTTGAAATCACGGGGTTATCGCGGTCAGGGCCGCATCATGACCGATAAGCAACGTTCAGGAATCAGTGAGCATGGTATTGCTTATTTCCAGAATCTTGTTGCGCAGTATCACAAGTAATTTTGTATCAGGCTCATTAAGGGTACGGTGGAAAAAGCCGTACCTTGCTTTCAATTGATAGGATGATGACATGTCAAGTTTGCAAGGAAGTCAATTATTTCAACAACGCGGATTGATTAATGGCCAGTGGGTTAATGCGCAATCTAGTGCCACCATTGCTGTGACCAATCCTGCAACAGGAGAAGAAATTGGCTTGATTCCGAATATGGGTGCTGCGGAAGCGACAGAAGCGGTTGAAGTAGCGTATCAGGCTTTAGCGGCATGGAAAGGATTAACGGCACAAAAGCGTGCAGACCTGTTATTGGCTTGGTATCAACTGGTTCTGGCCCATGCCGATGAACTGGCACGCATTATGACCATTGAGCAGGGTAAACCTTTAGCCGAAGCATTGGGTGAAGTGAAATATGCTGCTTCATTTATCCAATGGTTTGCGGAAGAAGGCAAACGCGTTTATGGCGATGTGATTCCGACCACCAATAGTCAGCAGCGTTTTATTGTGACCAAAGAACCTGTGGGTGTGGTGGCTGCGATTACGCCATGGAATTTCCCGATTGCTATGATTACCCGTAAAGCGGCACCTGCTTTGGCGGCGGGTTGTACCATCGTGATTAAGCCTGCCAATGAAACCCCATATTGTGCGCTTGCAATTGCTAAACTGGCTGAAATGGCAGGCATTCCAGCAGGCGTCATCAATGTGGTTACAGGTAAATCGCAAGAAATTGGTTCGGTATTTACCCGCCATGAAAAAGTCAAAAAACTGACTTTTACAGGTTCTACGCCTGTCGGACGTTTATTGATGCAGCAATGTTCAGATACCATCAAAAAACTGGCTCTGGAATTGGGTGGCAACGCACCATTAATCATATTTGATGATGCTGATCTGGATAAAGCGGTTCAAGGCGCAATCTTTGCCAAGTTCCGTAATGCAGGGCAAACCTGTGTCTGTGCCAATCGAATTTATGTACATGACAAGATTTATCAGGCATTTACCGAGAAATTTGTACAAGAAGTACAGAAATTCAAAATTGGTAATGGTTTGGAACAAAATGTACAGATTGGCCCCTTAATCAATGAAAAGGCTGTGCTTAAAGCCCGACAGTTAATTGATGATGCCTGTAGCAAAGGTGCCCAAGTGGCGTGCGGTGGTAAACAACATGCACTTGGACAAACCTTCTTTGAACCGACCGTGTTAACCGATGTTTCGCGTGATATGGACATTGTTCAGGAAGAAATTTTTGGTCCTGTAGCGCCTTTAATTCGCTTCACCGATGAGGCGGATGTGGTCGCGCAAGCCAATGATACGATTTTTGGTTTAGCGGCCTACGTCTATAGCGAAAACATTTCACGGATCTGGCGTGTTGCTGAACAGCTGGAATATGGCATGGTTGGGATGAACTCAACCGCTATTTCCAATGAAGTCGTGCCATTTGGTGGTGTTAAGCAATCTGGTGTTGGTCGTGAAGGTTCAAAATACGGTCTAGAAGAGTTTATGACCATTAAATACATGTGTTTGGGGTTATAGCAACAATGCCTGTGAGGACGTTCTAAATTGACGGTCCAACAGGCAAGCAATATGCGCTTAAAATTAGAAAATGCTTAGATGAGCAGCATGCGGTAAAGAGGATTTAGACATGGCTAGTCATTATGAAATGTTCCCATCAGTGGTCACTCGTGTAGAGCAACTGACCCCACTGATTAAACGGTTCACATTTAAACGTCAGGACGGACAAAATTTCCCTCAATTTAATGGTGGCAGCCATATCATTGTAAAAATGAATGATCAACTGTCCAATGCCTATTCACTGATGAGCTGTGCTCAAGATCTTTCGACTTACCAAGTATGTGTTCGTAAAGATATTGAAGGTAAAGGCGGCTCAGTTTATATGCATGATCAGTGCAATGAAGGCTGTGAAATTCAGATTTCTGAACCCAAAAACCTATTTCCATTGGCGGAAGCGGGTGAGAAGCATATTTTAATTGCTGGTGGCATAGGGATTACCCCGTTTGTACCACAAATGGAAGAGTTGGCTGCACGTGGTGCAGACTATGAATTGCATTATGCTTATCGTTCCCCAGAACATGCGGCGTTGTTAGAAGAACTCAAGCAAAATCATGCTGAACATATTTTTAACTATGTTGACTCAGATGGAAAATGTCTGGACCTCGATCAACTGATTGGTGCTCAACCGAAAGGTACACATGTATACGTCTGTGGACCAAAACCGATGATTGATGCAGTAATTGATCGTTGTAATTACCACCGTTATCGCGATGAATATATCCATTGGGAACAATTTGCTTCTACCGTGCCAGAGGAGGGTGAAGCATTTACCGTGGTGTTGGCAAAATCCAATCAAGAAATTGAAGTGCAAGGCAACCAAACTATTTTACAGGCGATTGAACTCCTCAATCTTGACGTGGAATGCTTATGTCGTGAAGGAGTTTGTGGCACGTGTGAAACCATGATTCTTGAAGGTGAAGCCGAACATTTTGATCAATATCTGAGTGATGATGAAAAAGCATCACAGCAGTCCATGATGATCTGCGTGTCACGTGCTAAAGGTAAAAAGCTGGTCCTTGATCTTTAAATGTTCAGTTATGATTTTAAAACCATAAAAAAGCAGCCTAAGCTGCTTTTTTATTTACTGAAAACTTAATTCAGATTTATTTTTTAGCTTTCTTGGTTTTTAAATACTCTTGATAGGCTTCTTCGGCAAAGCGTCTTAATGAATCTCCAATGGCAGCATATTGGTATTCATTCAGATTGGCTAGTGATGCGCGGGCAGAAGGATGTTGTACACCAAAACCAGAACCGGGTAAGAGCACTACACCTGTTTCATCTGCTACACGGAATAGAAGTTCGGTTGGGTTCTTGTTTTTCATCACCCAATTGGCAAAATCATCTCCGTACAATGTTCGAGAGGTATTTTCCAAATTTACCAAGGTATAGTAATCGACAGAGTTCGGATCAGAAGGGACTTCAACCCCTAATTGTCGATATAGTGCTGCATCACGCTCACGCACCACGGATTTGACCGCTTTCTTATAGTTCTGTTGTGAATCCATCATATTGAAAAGCGCGAACAGTACCATTTGCACTTGTTGTGGTGTAGAAAGGCCTGCGGTATGGTTCAGTGCAACATTACGACTATCCGCGACCAGACGGTCAATAAATTTAATATTGGCTGGGTCGGTGGTTAAAGATGAATAACGCTCTTCCAGTTCTTTCTTGTCTTTTTTAGAGAGTGCGGCGAGTTTTTTATCCAGAATATTATTATTTGAAAGAGCGATAACTCCCAGTCTCCAACCCGTTGCTCCAAAATATTTCGAGAATGAATACACCAAAATGGTATTGTCTGGACAGATCGCAAACAGTGATTTGAAATTGTCTGCGAAAGTACCGTAAACATCATCGGTCAAGATAATCAGATCAGGTCGTTTTTTAACGATATCGGCCAATATTGCCAAGCCTTCATCACTCAGTTTTACTGAGGGTGGGTTACTTGGATTGACGAGGAAGAAGGCTTTAATCGATGGATCTTCAAGTTTCCGCAATTCAGATTCTGGATATTGCCAGTCTAATTTCGGGTCCGCTTCGATCAATACTTCTTCAAGTTGATAGTCATTCAGTTTCGGGATTTCTAAATAAGGTGTGAAAATTGGAGTACCAATTGCAATACGATCTCCATTGGCAATAATTTTATTCTCTTTTAATGAGTTAAAAATATAAGCCATTGCTGCCGTTCCACCTTCGACAGCAAACAAATCTAAGCCTTCCTTAGGCATACCTTGGACGCCCATTTCACGAAGAATATATTCTTTAATAATCGATTCACTAATGCGTAGCATTCGATCAGGAACCGGATAATTACAGCCTAAAATGCCCTCAACCATTTCCAGCAAAAAAGCATCGGGATCTAAGCCCAATTGATCTCTGACGTAGGAAATGGCTTTACCGAGAAAGACGACACCGGGTTTATCCCGATTGTGCATAATGAAATTATCGAAGCGGGATTGCAAACCGACAGGGCGAGGAAAACCACCTAAACCTTCAGGCATATACGAAAAAGAAAACTCTGATTCTGTAGTTGAAAACAGCCCCAATTGGAAGAATGCTCGACGTGGAACCGTGGCTAAAAAGTTCGGATTTCCACGTCCTGCATTGAGCATCAGCCTGTCTGTTCTGCTTTGGGCAAGCTCGATTAATTTGTCTTTTAGTTCGAATGGGCTAAGTTTTGAGTATTTTGAATAATCAACGTTCCCCATGGGAAGTCTCCTTAATTATAGTTGAAGCAATAAGTGATTGAATACAAATTATATTTAAGCAAGGCCAACGATCAGTGGGCCAAGCAAGGTCAAGAATACGTTTGCCAGTGCATATGTAATGGCGAAAGGAACCGTGGGAATGGAATTTCCTGCTTTATCTAAAATGGCACCAAAGGCAGGATTGGCACTACGGGAACCAGACAAGGCGCCTGCCATAACCGCAACGTTGTCATAACGCAGCACATAACGTGCAAAAAGCATGGAAAGAATCAGTGGGACCAAGGTGACTACGACACCAATCATAAATAATGAAAGTCCACTGTCTTTAATGGTTTGAATGGCTTGTAATCCTGATTGCAAACCTACAGCAGCGACAAACCCTGCAAGACCTAAATCTTTAAGCAATTGCGAGGCAGCTAAAGGCATGTTGCCATGAACTTGATTACGACTACGCAACCAACCAAATAAAAGACCTGAGAGCAGGGCACCACCGCCAGCACCCAGAGTCAATGGAACATCGCCTAAACGGATGACAAAAAGACCAATCAGCAAACCGACTACAAGACCTGCGCCGTGGAAAATCCAGTCAGTTTTTAAGCTTTCTGGTAGTGCTTTACCTGCTTCTTTAACTAAACGATCTAGATCGCTTTTGGTGCCATAAACAGTAATCACATCTCCTTGATGTAAAATTGTCTCATCACTCAAGCTTTGAGTTTCATCGCTACGTTTAATCGCGAGAACGTAAATCCCGTGTTTCAAATAAGCAGGGGTATTGGCTTTAATATCACCCAAACTACGATTGATATATTTGGAATTTCTCAGGATCACATCCGTGGTATCCATAATCATTTCCATACCTTGTGACGACTGTAATTCAGAGCCAATTTGTTCTGAAACAGCCACCACACTGGCACGACGTCCGACCAGTAACAGTACGTCATCGGTTTGTAAAATAACCTCAGGCGCAACATCCACAAACTGATCTTTACGTTTTAGTCTTTCTATGGTGATGCTGGGTTCTCGAGCTTCTAATTCTGCAACCGTTTGACCATTCGCTTGTTTAACTTTATAAATTCGACCAACAATTTCGGGCATGGCCAGTTCTTGCCCAGGTGCTAACTCGAAAGCACCTTTAAGGCGTTCTGATTGAGCCTTTAAAGCATCATCATGAATTTCTTTGCCCATAAATTTGGGCAAAATATTCACACAGACAATGATGGCACCCAATGAACCGAAAATATAAGTCACAGCATAACCGATTGCGACATTGGCTTGAAGCTTTTGAATCTCAGCCAAAGGGAGGTCGAGTCGTGAAATCGCATCACCAGCTGTACCAATAATTGCAGATTGGGTCATACCACCGGCAGCCAATCCAGCTGCTAAGCCTTTATCGAGGTGGAAAAGTTTAGCCATGACTAAAACGGTAATTAAACCACTGACTGCCATAAATACGGCTAACAGGATTTCTTTTATCGATTGGGGACCAAGTGATTTAAAGAATTGGGGACCACTTTCAAAACCAACAGCATAAATGAATAATGCGAACAGAATGGCTTTGACGCCATTATCGACAGGGACACCGATTAGACTTAACACTACTGCAACAAGGAGAGAGCCTGCTACACCACCGAACTGAAATTTTCCGAATTGAAATTGACCGATCCAGAAACCTATTGCCAAGGAGAGGAACAATAAAATTTCTGGGCTATGTTTTAATTCACCTTGTAACCATTCAATCATTTTTCGATCTCACTTTTATTATTCGATCTATCTTTAGGTTTGAATTTATTTATTTTTTCATGTGTTTTTTAAAATACTATGCTTCTGTAATGAATACAAATGGACTGGATTTTAAGAGTTTGTTTTTTATAAAATATTTATATATCAATAAGTTGTTTTTTTATGTACTTATGTGAGCAATGGGAAAACTTAAAAATCAAAGTGTTTGTTACACGTTGTTGTTTTTCTATACAAAAAATAACACTTTAGGCCAAGACTTATATTTTGTGAATCAATGGTCATAATGGATATAAAAGTGCAAAATCTATGCGGTATCCCAACAATTTTTTATCAGTCAGGCATTTAATTTTAAACTGCTACAAGTTTAGTTTTGAATTTAACATTTTGATTAAATAATATTTTTATTACATGTCCACACACTGAAAAATTGAAGGCTCTATTAGGGGAGCAAAGAAATATAATGAACGTTTAACAAATTAATGTTCATTTAAGCTAGCACGATTAATTTATAAAGACGGAAATAACCGTAGTAGCAGTACACCTTTCGCCACATTTCCAGATGTGGCTTTTTTTTTGCATTCAATATTGTTTGGAATTCCAGCCATCTGGAATTAAATCACTTGTCGCAAATCGCGGGCAGTTTCTTGTAGCAATGGCAAAATATGGGTAATTAAATAGTCCTGAGTTGTGCGCATGGTCGGAGATACAATATTGAGGGCTGCAACCACTGTGGCATTGGAATCATAAATGGGTACGGCCACCGCATGCACACCCAGCTCATGTTCTTCGCACGAATAGCACCAGTCTTGTTCTTTAATTTCATGCAGTAATTGTAAAAATGCCTCGCTCTCGGTATGAGTATATTTGGTGAGACGTTTTAGAGGATATTTCTCTAACCAGCGTTTTTGTTCTTCAGGTGTTAAATGTGCCAATAAAATTTTTCCCGCAGAGGTTGCATGAGCGGGGAGCCGATTACCTAAATGTAGACCATAAGGATTGACTCGATCGGTTTGTTGGTGGGCTGCGCTACGGGCGATGGTAATCGCTTCATATCCATCTAAAACCATGACTGAATAAATCAGAGAGGTTTGATTGGTCAAAAGGTTTAATAAAGGCTGACAAATTTTAGGAAGTGGTGAGCCATCCAAATAGGCACCTGAGAATTTCAGAATTTTTGGAGATAAATAATAATAATGTCCATCAAAATCTAAATAGCCTAAGTATTCTAGCGTCAGTAAATGCCGTCGTGCAGCCGCACGTGTCATTCCTGTTTTTTCAGCTGCCGTACTCATGTTGAGACGATGGCGGTCAGGACCAAAACATTCCAAAATGCTGAGACCTTTTGCGATACCTGCAATATAGTCTTCATGCCGAATCATTTTTTTGTTTTCACTATGGTGAATTAAGCGTGGGTTTTGATTCTGATCTTGTTCCATTATTTAGACATCCTTTCTAAAACGGTTTCCTTATAAAAACATTCTAAGCGAAAGGTGACTATTTTACTTGGATAATGTTCGATCATCGAACATAAAAATTAATCATCGAACAAAATGAACTTTTAAACCTAGAACTGACGGCAGAATTTATCAAGAATAAATAGAAGAAACCCGAACAAAACACTCAACTTCGTTTCATTGGTTTTCAGGATGAAAAATTGGGTGATGCAGAGTACAGGAAGTAGTCAGATGATTGATAAAAGCAAGCTCTCATTAACCGAGGCGCTATCACAAATCAAAGATGGAGCAACCATCATGATTGGTGGTTTCGGCACCGCAGGACA